>JAILHK010000006.1 GCA_024695815.1 Prevotella sp. | reverse complement strand
TGCAGCAAACTTTTCGAATAGACGAAAGCAGACATGAATAATAACAATACTGACCCCACCCCCTGCCCCTCCCCTACAAGGGAGGGGAGAACCGCAGAGGAAGCCGCCTCTCTCCCCTCCCTTGTAGGGGAGGGGCAGGGGGTGGGGTCAGTAACCTCAGTTATATAGAAGCATTAATGCAATAATTAAATAACATAAACCTAAAAATAAGTAATAATGAAAGCAAGAATTCTATTAACCATGACCTGCCTGTTTGGTATGGCTTCTATTGCGAATGCCCAATTGTCGGTAGATAGTCTTGGTGGCGTGTATATTAAGAACCCCAGATTCTTCATGAAAGAAATGTCGTAGCATATCTCCAACAAGAAAACATCAATATGAAAAAGGTTTTATTCGCTTTTGCAACGCTGCTGACAATGGCAGCCTGCAACAACAAGACGGCAACGAGTGTAGAGAACAAGGAAAGTAGTGAGATACCCTTTACGGTAGCTAAGAACTACTTCTACAATCACCTCGGAACACCAAGTGTAAAAATAACAACCGAAGAGGACTTCAATAAGTGCTTCCACATGGCCACAACGATGGGTGAAGAAGGCAAGCCTACAGCCATCGACTTCGGCAAGCAGTTTGTTGTGGACTTTCTCTTACCTGGCTCCAAATGGCAGATGGAAATCAATCCGCTCAAAGTGGAAACTAAGGGAGATACCCTCTTCTATAGCTATGACATTAAAGTAGGACAGAAACAATCATACTGGAGCCAGTATGTTTCCATCATCATCATCGACAAGGAATTCGAGAAGCAGGAAGTGGTACTGGTAAACGACCAGGATATTACCTATGAGCAAGCCATTAAACGTTATCTGGTAAATGAGATTGGCAAAGATTATGCCCAGGCCGAGTTCTGTGTGCCCTTCTACAGCAAGGTGGATATCGACGACAGCAACCCTGAGGACATAAAATACTGGGGCGAATTCTGGATACACAACTACAATCAGGTAGGCGATACGCTGAAGTGCGTATCAGGCGGCAATCATCCTGGCCTGATGCACATCCGCAAGACTGAAATGGGATTTGAGGTAATAGCCTTCGACCAAGTGGCCGACGGAGCAGATAACCTGCCCAGCGCCAAGAAGATATTCGGCGACAAGTACGAAGCCTTCCATAAGATGAGTAGTGACGACGACTGGCGAAAACAGATGATAATAGACCAACTGGGAGATTTCGCAACGGAGCACAATCTGACAGCCACCATGTATCAAGACTACGCTTGGCCAGCCATATACTTCAAGATACCCTTAGAATAGTGACAGGGGGACAGGTTCCTCGTTACTTAATAAAGGCCTCTTCCCTCCGTTATGTAGGATATATTAAAGATTAATCACCATGCCGAGGAAAGAACGAAAGCATAGCGAAACAGGTATCTATCATGTAATGTTACGTGGTATAAATCGTCAAAATATCTTTGACGAAGATGCTGATTATTGGACTTTGATAAGAACGCTGTTCTCAATTCAGAGAAGTAAAGTACGATATTATCCGTTATATTATGCAAGAAATCCGCATTGGTCCTCGACAAATGTCACGCGTTAGCGGACTGACATACTCTGTTATATATAAGTTGGCAAAACAATAAATGTATGGAAATAAATTTGAAGAAATCAAAGACCAGTCCCCCTGATCTTAAAAAGGATTCTGATTATTCTGTTCTAAGACAATGGTGTGTAACCATTTGCGATTTTTTATTATCCATAAACTCCGAGTTTTCAAATTTGGTATATGGCAAATATGGCGTAATGGAAGTTATAGGCAATATCGACAAGACTCATAACCTTAGAAAGATGAAGGCTTTATATAAGGAAATGAATATCTTAGTCGGAGAAGATATGTTGTCACCCAAGCAGATGGACGAGCTAAACCAATTACTGAAAGAGAAGTTTGGGCATAACATAGCAGATGAGAAGGACAAGGAGACAGAAATCATCCGAAAGATCATCGCGCGTGGTAAGATACGCAACGACCGCGAGTTTGAACTGGTAAAACGTCGCGAGGAAGAAATCTGGGAGGACGAAAGTCAGATAGAATATGCAGAGACATTACGACGTATGATGGGAGATTATGAAGTACCTGAAGCTTAAGATGCCCTCAGAAGAGGGAATGGAGAGTTCTAAAACCTCTGCTCTTGAAAAGATATTTATGTGGCTTTTGGAGAAATTAATTCCCAAGGCCAATCCTGATTTTGGCACTAAATACGATGATGTCGAAACATGGTTTATTGAGTATGATGAAGAGAATGATTATACCAACCGTGAGATAGGTTTGGACAAGGATGGACATGTTATTGTCTTTGGTCCTTTCCAAAGTAATCTTGGTTACTGGGTGGACAATGACTTTACTCTTCAAAATTACGAAGATCATTTTGATGTTCAGTACATAGATAAAGCTGTTTTTGAAAAATTGTGGATGGAAATAGAAACAAAACAGGCAATTCTATTATTCCTTGCGAAATGGAATCCAATAGGCGTTCCTGAGGATATTGCAAAAGATGAGTATATCAATTACGTTGATTTAATAGAATCGAGTTTACAATCAAAGGATGAACTGCGGAAGTGCTTGATTGGGATTCTAAGGGAGACAATGGGATTGGACATTTCGTCTCCTGAAGCTTTTGCTGATATAGAAAATGCATGTGATGAATTGATGAAAATCTGTTTAAAATGAATAAATGGAGGCTGTGCCACATGCTGTCAGAAACAGGGACGACAGGAGGAAGAGTTTAGAGTTAAGCAGGGTCACCTGCATAACCATGTGTGAGCGTACACTACAACCATGATGTTCAGACTGCTCAAGATCTTTGGTTAATCCACACGGTTATGCAGGTGACCCCATCTTGGCCCGCTTTTTGCATTTTTTTCGGACGAAATGGACAATGATTGAAAAGATTTTGTATCTTTGCAGTTGTTATAACATTCTAATGCGCATAATTTTGGTATCCTTAAATCTGATAAAGACATGACATCAATCATCATCAATATTCCCAACCACGAAGTCAGCTTCTTCAAGAAGATGATAACGAAGATGGTATATGCACCACGGTGCGGAACCTGTTCTGCCCGTTCCAGCCTCATGGAAAATGGTTGGGACGGGCCGTCTTTACATAATACATCATCTATCATAGTATTCACTTAAATATAATATTCACTTAAATTCAGCAGCGTATGAAAACAAAAGTTTTACCTTTACTGATGGTTCTCTTCATGCTGGCAATGGGTGTACAGGCGCAGATTACGCTGCACGACCCCGTTATCACCGACTCGTATATGGCATTTGTAGGCGAGAACCAAATTAACAACTTCCGATTCACGCTCGACACCTATGAATGGGCAGACCGCGGGCCACAGTTCCAACTCACCATTGAACCGATTGACGCTACCAAGTTGGCACATATCGAAGGCTCTGACCTCACCGACCCCAATTACTGGGAGCCGATGTTCCGTCAGTACACGTCGCAAATGGCGGGTCAGGAAATGACGGCACAGAACAACGTGAAGCGACTATATGTGAAGAATGTATCATTGCAAGAGGCTCAGTTCAAAGATTATACCGAACTGCATATTATCGGCATAGAGGCTGGTGGAGACTATGCTATCCCCGACAAAATCTTCATGGAAAACACACATTTGGAAACGTTCGACTGCAACGTGCAGGGCACGCTGATGCTCGGCTCTGACGTAGTGAACACCCAACCGAATTTCACCGTAATAGTATATACCCAGCAGAGTGCTGAGGCTTGGAACAAATATAAGGTGAATATGGGCGCGAACCTCACAGTGGACGACAGCAAAGTGGGCGGAGGTTCGCCAGTAACCTTGTATCAGGTGCCCAACGGCAGCTTTGCCGACTGGGAGGAGCGCGACCTGCCCTCAGAGATGGGTGGCGGAAGCTACACGTCACCGTCGGGCTATTGGGACACATTCAACATTCTGGCTCCTGGCTGCGTGACGAAGACCGAAGGCCGAACTGCGGGGTCTACGGCAGCTCTGCTTGAGTCGAAGGTGGTGGACATGTCGGCGGCAGGTATGCCGGGTGAGGTGGTCACAACGTCGCTGTTAGTCACCGACTGCTTCCTGAAAAAGATGAGCGGCAGCGAGTACGAACAGGGCGTGCCTTGCAAAAACATTCCCGCACGCTATCTCACCTTCTGGTACAAATACCAACCCGTGACTGGTGACGTAGCACAGGTGTTCATCCAATTCAACGAAGACCTGGTGATTAAACCGCAAGTGACCCGTACTGTGAAGTTCCGCAAGAAGATAACCGAGGCTGCGTCTGACTGGACTTTCGGCTACATCGATCTTTCCGAGAGCGAAAATGGCAAAGACCCTTCCGATCTTGATTGGGGCATCAACGCCTTCTATATCGACATCACCTCGAGTGTCAGTGGCATGAGTTCCAGCACAGAGGGCAGTGGTGCATCGGCACCGGGCTCAAAACTGTGGATTACCGAGCTACAGTTTGCCAGTGACGTAACTGGCATCGAAAACGTGTTGTCCAACCGAACCAATGCTTCATCTATCCGTTATAACCTCAGTGGCCAGCGTATCAAGAAAGGCTATAAAGGCATAGTGGTAGAGAACGGTCACAAGGTGCTTGTGAAGTAATCTATGGAATACTGGAAGTAAATTAACGGAAAAAAGAGAGACTGCTAACCTGGCAGTCTCTCTTCATTTTCTATTTCTTCTGAGCATTGAAAATTGAGGTTGTTAGGGGTTAGAGGATAACTGGCGGGGCGTATGTCCGGTCAGTTTGACGAATGCCCGGCGGAATGTTGAGATAGAGGCGAAGCCGCTCGCCATGGCGACATAATCCAACGTGTATTCCGGATGCTCTTTCAGCATGGGAAGACAGACACGCTCGATGCGCAACTGGTTGACGTAGTCGTAGAAGGTCTGTCCGCGAACCTGACTCAGGTAGTTGCTGATGTACGTGCGGTTAGTGTTCAGTGCCAAAGCCAGGTCAGCAAGTGTCAGATCCTTGTTCAGATAGAGGCGCTGCTCCTCCATCACCTTCTCCAGTGTTCCCTCGGCAATAGGCAGTACCCCCTTCTTTCTTACAGGCTTTCTCTCCTCTTCCCTTTCTGTTATGATAGGACAGAAATCCCAGCTGTAGTGCAGCACCATCAGCCACAGCAGGACGGCAGATACATAGTATACAATATCGCCCACTACCGTGGCATATAGCGAGGCAAACAGCCATGCCAGCTGGCTGATGACAGCGAAGACGAAGACGGGCTTCAGCCATGCCACATCGATGCTGTCAATATTGGAGAAGTTCTCACGCACATAGCGGATGCGCCGACGCGCCTTTACCCATCCGATGATGACAATAGTCCAGGCATAGAACCAGAGAAACACCGACTCGGCATAGATGATTTCCTGAACAGGCCATATCAGGTATAATAAGGTACAGACGGCAAAAGGTACCGACTGCATGCCCAGACGTCTGACTGTTACCCATTCGGGCCATACAGCCTCGAAGACAAAGACTGTATAGGTCAGTGCCGACCAGGCATCTATGATGAAAATCCAGTTAAGCACCTTCGTGGTGTACATCCCGGGAAAGGTGATAACGATATCCTTTAGGCACCATAGAGCCCACACGGCCATAATCCATCCCAGCACATGCTGGAAGCGTGTACGTTGTTTACGCCAGAACAGGATATGCAGGGAGAAGCCGGCAAAGAAGGCCGTCGAGAGGCCTATCATAAATGCCGATATGTTCATATAGTCTTCCATCTCTGCAAAAGTACGTATTTCCCGTCAAAGCACCAACATTTCGCCTGTCTTTTTTTTCACAACCTGTCCCTGTGGTGTATCCATGTAAGCCATCCATGGCATGATGATGGGGGCAGTTTTGCACCGTCATAGTTATGCTTTTGTCTTGCAATAGTTCTACTTTTGTCTTGCAATAGTTATGCTTTTATTCTGCCATAGCTTTACTTTTGATGTCATTCTAGTCCCTGGACGAGACGTTCCTAGCCCCTAGAACGACCACTTTTAGCCCCTAGAAGCAGCCCATCCAGGGGCTAGAAGTGATCATTCTAGGGGCTAGAACAGAAACTATTGTTTTGATTCTAGACTTTAAAAGTGGCGTTTCTAGACTCTAGAACTAGTGCTTTTAGACTTTAGAATGACCGTTTCTAGACTCTAGAAATGAGCTTTCTAGACTTTAGATGAACACCAAAAGTATAACTATTGCAAGCTGAAAGGGGCACTCTTGGCTTGCAATAGTTGGTGTATAAGAGGGGAAAAGAGCCACAATCGAAAGACCACAACCCCCTCCCGACCTCCCCAAGGGGGAGGAGAAGGAGACCCACCCCCAGCCCCTCCCTGAATGGAGGGGAGTAAATAGAAAGGAGTGCATAGCGAATTATCTCGTTATGCACTCCTTTTATTATGACGGTTGCTCGACTTTAAATCGTTTGTTCGTAAAAAAAGTTTGTTCGTAAAAAAAGTATGTTCGTCTGTTCTTTCAGTCGCTTCGCTTTGTGAAAGCGGCAGAGCCGAGCGATTATGTCTTTCTCCTCTGTTAGTGTGTCTTTAATCTAATTGCTTTTAAGCAAGCAGAACTCCCCACATAGCAACGATACCCATGAGAGTCGTTATTACAGAACCTATACAAAAAACAAGTGTTATCCTCTTCCATTTTTTATGCCATTGCGCATCTTCTTTTTCAAACTGCTTGAAGTATTTTAGATAACGGTCTTTTGTAAAAACTGCCCTATAAGCAAGAATATAGCAGATCCCAATAGGAATAGAAGCGATAATAAATACAACGAGAGGATTCATCTCCTCACATGATTTGAAATAGAACCCCATAAAAATAAAGGATAGAAATGCAGGATATCCAGAATAGAGATAACCAAACCAATGATTGGCCCATCCTATATGGTATCCGCTTTTCTTGTCATAGAAGATTTTTTCCTTCGCCGTTTGTACTTTTGACATACGTTCATCATACTTTTTCTTATATTCTTTTGTAAAAAGATACTTTGGTACAGGGGAAAGCAGAATATCTACTATCCTCTCCATAAAATCTCCAATTTTTATATCACCAAGCCACAAACAATAATGTATGGCATTTAAAAAGTATTCAATTTTCTTATTCATAATAGACATTTTCTTTGGAGAACGATCTCTTTGGAGAACGGGAACGTGCTATCACAAGTTCACGCTTAACTCTGTTTCCTGCTTCATCATAAGCGAAGCGAACTTCATTCTGTGCATTCAGACTTGGACATGTCATAAAAGCAACAGACAAGGATAAAACAATCTTTCTGTACATGTAGCTTATAGTTGAATATTTTTAAAAACATTTGCGGTGCAAAGGTAAAAAAATTTTTTTAAAACGCAATTACATATAAATCTTTTTACAAGAAATAGAGTATAAGCAAAAGGTAGCGTTTTGTAGCACGTTATGCTCTTTTCTTGTCAATGTTGGGGGGGAAAGGATAGTTAACAAGTCCTTATTGTAGCATAATTCAGGAAATAATGCTTATCTTTGCGGCATGAAACTAAAACAGCTATTACTAGTATTTCTTCTTTGCTTTGTCTGCTTGCCTATGACGATGGCACAGCCTCATTCTAACCGTTCACCTCGCGGATGGATGGTCAGACGTTTGCCAACAGACTCTATCCGACTGAGCGACCCGGCAGTGCTGCCCGATAAAAAGACGGGCCTGTATTACATGACAGGCACGGGCGGCATGATGTGGCGCAGCCAGGATCTGAAGATATGGGAGGGACCCTTCCGCGTGACGGAGTTTGAACCCAACTCGTGGATGGGACCGCACCCCATGATATGGGCAGCAGAGCTGCACCAGACGGGCGACGGCTGGTATTACTATTTTGCCACGTTTACGAATCAGGCCGTCAGGATAGACTCGGTGCGCGGCAACGTGATAGAGCGACGCGCCTCGCAGGTGCTGCGCGCCGATAACCCCATGGGACCCTATCGTGCCTTTGGCGATGCTGCCTATCTGCCTGCCAACCGTCCTACACTCGATGGCACCTTCTGGCGCGATAGTGACGGCAAACCCTATATGGTGTTCTGCGGCGAATGGCTGCAAAACTGGAACGGCACCATCGAGAAGATAGAGCTGAAGGCTGACCTTAGCGGCACCATTGGAGAACCGAAGGTGCTCTTCCGTGCCAGCGACTCACCCTGGAGCCGTGAGAAGGACGACGAGGGACGCATCACCTGGAACAAGGTGACCGACGGGCCTTGGCTCTTCCGCACCGGTACAGGCAGGCTGGGCATGCTGTGGACCTCGTGGATCTATGATGTATATACACAAGGTGTGGCCTATTCCGAGAGTGGGACGCTGGACGGACCGTGGATACAGGAGCCCGAACCCATCACACCGCCAGGGTTCGGTCATTCGATGCTGTTCCAGCGCTTCGACGGCCAGTGGATGATGTCGGTGCACCACCATTCCAAGGATGCGCAGGGTCGCACCATCCGCATCCCGCATTTCTTCGAGGTGGACCTCAGTGGCGACAAACTGATAGTAAAAACCAAATAAAAACCCTTAACCAATGAAACATATCCTGTACTCTTTGCTCCTGGCCGTTCTGGCCGTCATGCCGGCAATGGGCAAGCAGAAACGCGCACTCACCGAGAAAGATATGGGGGCCTATCTCTTCACCTATTTCACAGACCCCACCCACTCGCTGTTCATGGCCATCAGCTATGATGGCTATAACTTCACACCCGTGAACAATGGCGAACCCATCATTGCAGGCGACAGCATCGCCGAGCAACATGGCATACGCGATCCACACATCTACCGGGCACCCAACGGCAAGTTCTATATAGCCATGACCGACCTGCATGTGTTTGGCAAGCAGAAAGGACTCCGCACCACACAGTGGGAGCGCCCCGACAGGTATGGTTGGGGCAACAATCGTGGACTGGTACTGATGGCCAGCGACGACCTGATTCACTGGACACACCATGTGGCGCGCATTGATAAGCTCTTTCCAGAAAAGTTTGGAGAGATAGGCTGTGCCTGGGCACCGCAGACCATCTGGGACCCCACGGTGGGCAAGCCCATGGTCTATTTCACCATCCGTGAGAAGGCCGGTGAGCGCACCAAGCTGTACTATAGCTATGCCGATGAGGCTTTCACCACACTGGAGACCGAGCCCCAGCTGCTCTTTGAATACCCCGACGAGCAGACACAGGTGCTCGACGCCGACATCTGTCCCATGCCCGACGGCCGCTACTTCATGACCTATGTGTCGCAAGAGAACCCTGGCGGCATCAAGTATATGACGAGTGACCGCATCAACCACTTCGACGATTACCATGCCGAGCAGATAGACGGCGAGCGTAGCGGATGTGAGGCTCCCAATGTGTGGAAACGCATCGGCGAGAAGAAATGGGTGGTGATGTACGACATCTATAGCGTGAACCCTCATAACTTTGGCTTTGTGGAGACGTCCGACTTCAAGACCTTCAAGCCGCTGGGCCGATTCAACGAGGGCGTGATGAAGATAAAGGGGGTGAAGTCGCCCAAGCACGGTTCGGTGATTCATATCACCAAGGCAGAGGCCAAGCGACTGGAACAGTATTGGAACCAGCAACAACAGAAGCCGCGCACCCTTGCCAATGGCGCACTGTGGCGTGACGAGAGCGGACGCCATATCAATGCCCACGGTGGCGGCGTCATGAAGTATGGCGATACGTATTATTGGTTTGGCGAACATAAGGACGACCATACCAGCAATGCCTTGGTGGGCGTGATGTGCTACGCCTCGAAAGACCTGGTGAACTGGCGCAACTGTGGTGTGGCACTGAGCGTCAGCGACGAGCGTGGCCACGACATAGAACGCGGCTGCATACTGGAACGCCCGAAGGTAATATATAATAAGGTGACGGGGAAGTTCTGCATGTGGTTCCACCTGGAACTGAAAGGACGGGGCTACGCTGCCGCCCGCTATGGCGTGGCCGTGGCTGATCGCCCCGAAGGACCTTATAAGTTCTTGTATTCGCAAAGGGCCAATGCGGGCACGTGGCCTGTGGAAATGCAGAACGCACAGAGTCAGGCGCTATTAGACACACTCAACGTGGCCCATTTTGAGAAGTGGTGGACGCCAGCATGGTATGAAGCCCTGCGAAACGGACTCTTCGTGAAGCGCGACTTCGCCACAGGCCAGATGGCGCGCGACATGACGCTCTATGTGGATGACGACGGCAAGGCCTACCATATCTTCTCGTCGGAAGACAACATGACACTGCACGTGGCTGAGCTGACGGCCGACTACCTGCATCACACCGGTTGTTACACCCGTGTGGCAGCAGGCGGACAAAACGAGGCACCGGCCATCTTCAAGCACGACGGCACCTACTGGATGATTACCTCGGGTTGCACCGGTTGGGACCCCAACGAGGCCCGCATGTTCTCGGCACCCAGCATCTGGGGCCCATGGACGCAGCACCCCAATCCCTGTCGTGGACCCAAGGCCGAGAAGACCTTCGGCGGACAGAGCACTTACGTGTTGACGCTCGATGATGGCCGTCATATCTTCATGGCCGACATCTGGCGCCCGCGCCATCCCCGCGATGCCCGTTACATCTGGATACCCATAGAGTTCGAAGACGGGAAACCAGTTGTGCGCTGGTGCGACGAGGTTTCGTTCTGATAAAAAAGTCAGCAAACAGACAGTTTGGGCTACGGCATTTTGACCGTGGCCCAATTTTTTTTTGCTTCCCACCTATAGGTTTTTCGAGAAGCTGCGTCACTATAGGTAGAATCTTTTTTATTATTATTCAATAACCAATACACTATTCTTATGAATCTAAAAACTTTTACACTTTCCTTGCTTGTAATGGCAACGCCAGCCATTGCTTCAGCTGCTGATTATTATGTTAGTCCTGCAGGTGCTGGTGAAAAGAACGGTACCAGTGCAGAGAATGCATGGGGTATTGACGAACTGCTGGAACAGTTCAACAGTGCGAACGCAGCCAACTTTCAAAATGGTGATAATGTGTACTTCGCTGCTGGCAAATATGTGCCCACAGCTACACTCTATGTGAAGATGGGCATCAACCTGATTGGCGCCGAGGGTGCTGAGCGCACCGTATTCAATGGCGATGCCAATGGTGATGGAGAAATAAACGAGGGTGACCGCGACCGCGTGTTCCAGATAAACACCGCTGTGGGTGTGGGAACAACAGAGAAATGTGTTACCATTACAAATATCGACTTCGAAGGTCTGTATATTGCCCAGGGAGGTAACGACACGAAAGGCGCTATCTATCTGGATAACTGTGGTGCCGAGGTGACCGTCAGCAAGTGTAACTTCAAGGACCTTGTCAATACGGGTCAGGGTGCCAACGCCTTCTTTTCAAAGCGTTCTACGCTGAAGGTCGTTGACTGTACCTTTACGGGCAATAAAGCTGCCAACCGTGGTGTGGTGGCTCGCCTGCAGGGTGACATCAAGAAAGGATGGACCACCTTTGAGCGCTGTCTGTTTGCCGACAACGAGGCAACGGGTGCTGCCGGTGATCCTTGCGGTATCGTGATGATGCAGCATGGTCAGCAGATGAACTTCGTGAACTGCAGCTTTATTAATAATAAGGTGAATGGTAAGGGCTCTTGCATCTGGGACGGTACTGCTCCCGATGGTAACTACAGTCGCATCCTGAATGTGGTGTCTTGCACCTTTGCCGACAACAGTTCGGCTGCTGAGGCTGAGGCCGACCAGATGGAAATCCTTCTGAACGCCAAATCAAAAGCTAATATCCTTAACTCCATCGTGCTGGGTGGCATCACCGCAGGCGACAGCATCGCTTTGCAGGGTAACATCACCGACAAGACACGTGAGGAGGTATTTGGTGACAATGTCTTGACCGATGGTGTGCTGGCTCCTATTGCAAAGAACGAGACCATGGAGGGTTTCGCCGCTGCTGTCGAGGCGCTCGATCCTGCTATCAACCCTGCTGCAGATATAACCCTGGACCAGACAGGCGCCGTTCGTGAAAACAATGTCATTGGTGCCTATGATTTCGCCCCATCAGCAATTGATGATAATCCTGATGATGGCGGTGATGATACCAATGCTATCAAGACCGTTGGTGCACAGAACCAGCAGAAGGTGGTATACAACCTGAACGGTCAGCGTGTGACCTCAGGCAAGAAGGGTATCATCATCCTTAATGGTAAGAAAGTAGTTAGTAGTTTATAATAGTTAGTAGTTAGTTTTTTCATGGTAAGTTTTAGGATGACGTTACTTGTGCTGCTGTTCCTTGTTCTAAGGACGGCAGCGGCACAAGACGTCGTAAAAGTGCTAGCTATTGGAAATAGCTTTTCGCAGGATGCTGTAGAACAGTATCTGCATGAAATTGCTGAGGCTGACGGTAAACAGCTGATTATCGGCAATATGTACATTGGTGGCTGTTCGCTGGAACGTCATTATAACAATATGGTGAATAACACGGCCGACTATGCCTATCGCAAGATAGGACTTGACGGCGTGAAGGTCGAGACGGGAAGCATGACCATTGAAAAGGCACTGGCCGATGAGACCTGGGACTATGTGAGTCTGCAACAAGTGAGTGGCATGTCGGGACAGTATGACACCTACGAGCCTTATCTCACGGAACTGATAAAGTATGTCAAGGAGAAGTTGCCTAAGGCCAAGCTGATTCTGCATCAGACCTGGGCCTATGCGCAGAACTCTACGCACAGCGACTTCGCCAAATACGACAAAGACCAGCAGAAGATGTATGAGGCCATCATTGATGCCACAACCAATGCTTTCAAAGAGCACGGGATGGATCTGCTCATTCCTTGCGGTACTGCCATACAGAATGCCCGTACAACCTTCATTGGTGACAACATGAACCGCGACGGCTATCACCTGAATGTGATTCATGGTCGTTATACGGCTGCCTGCACTTGGTACGAGGCAATCTTCGGTCAGAGTGTGGTGGGCAATAAATATACGCCTACTGGTCTTTCGACCTCGTTTAAGGAGGCATCACAGGAATCTGCTCATGCTGCTGTGCAGAACCCTTATGCCGTTACGGATCTGAGCTATATTCAGAACCGGGCAGGCAATACCCACTACTTCGTTTGTCCTGATGGTAGGGGTAGTGGTGATGGAAGCAGTTGGAACAATGCCATGTCGCTGAGCACGCTGAGTGCCAACATCAATAGCTACGAGAGTGGTAACACGTTTCATTTTGCCGGTGGTGTGTATAAGCCGACTGCTCAATTGCAGACCACGAATGGCTATACGTTTATAGGTGGCTATGCACCTAACCTGACAGGTACCGTTACGACAACTCCCACATACCCGTCGGCAACGCCTACGGTGTTCTCTGGCGACAGGAATGGCAATGACACGGCCGACAGTGGAGATTTGTCCGTCATTATGTTCTTTAATACGCAGACTGCCGATGGCGAGACGATCAAGGCAGTCAACATTACTGGCATTGACTTTACTTGCGCTTTCGATAACACAGACAGTGAGCATCATGGTGCTTTGCTGTTGCGTGACTGTGGCTATGCAAAGGTTGAGGACTGTCGGTTCTACGGCAATAAGTGTACGGGAAAATTGGGAGGTATGGCTATTACCTCGCAATATAGTCGTTTGATAGCCGAGCATTGCCAGTTCTATAATAATATCTGTAAGGCGCGTGGTGCAGCCTTGCGATTCTCTTCCAATAGCAATGCGAAAGGAACATCGGTACTAAACCGTTGTGCCATCTATAATAACACGGTGACGGAAGGAATAGGCTCTGCTGTGCTGGTTCAGCATGGTAAGGTGCTATATATCGTCAACTCGACCATCGCTAATAATGTATCGACCTCAACAGCTTCGGGTGCGGTGTATACGAATGGTAAGGGTAGTTTCGAAAACAAACTCTATATAGTTGGTTCTACACTGGCAGGCAATACTGGCGGCTCGCAGATAGAGATGGCGGACAAGGCTCAGCTTTATCTCGCAAACTCAATTGTTGTGGGCGATGCGACGAACGCCCCTTATAACTTCAAGGGTGCGGTCACCACTTTCGTATCGGGAGGTTATAATGTGTGTGGGGCTGATGCCAAGCTGACTGCATGGAACAATACCGACAGCTACGTGGGAAATACCTATAGCACTGTTTTTGGCACCAACCAGCTGAATCAGTTGCAGGTCGTAGTTCCTCAAGCTGCAAGCAGTATGTATAGTAGTCAGGATACTGGTGACAGGGTATCAACATGGAACATCCTCAGCGATATTACTGTTGACCAGATTGGTGCCCAGCGCACGGATGGTACATTGCCTGGTGCCTACAGTGGTGGAGTGGTTCCCGCATGGCAAACAACTACATCGTTTGAAGTAGATGATACCGAGGGATGCCGTAACCCCATGCAGGGTTGGGTCATCTATGCTGGTCTGGGTGATGGTCTTTCAGATAACTTCTGGTCACAGTACGACAACTTCACTTCTTCAGAAGGACAGGTGAACGTCAGTGATTATGCTACCACACTATTCATTCGTGCCGCATGGAGCTATTTCAATCCGGAAGAGAATGTCTATGCCTGGCAGAGCACTTGTAACACAAGACCTGCCCAACGACTGAGAATGCTAGTGAACGGAGCCCAACAGCGCAACCTGAAGCTAGCTTTTTCGTTTATTACAGATAGTCGCGACAAGCACGACACGTTCACGCCGCAGTATGTGCGCGATGCCGGTGCCCAGGGCTTTACCACCACGACAGGAAGCACGCAGGTGTGGTCACCTTATCCCGATGATCCTGTCTTCCAGGCGAAATACGCACAGTTCCTCACTGCTTTCGCTCAGGAATATAACGACCCAGAGCGCGTACAGTTTATCAGTGGAACAGGTCTTGGAAAGTGGGGCGAGGGTCACTCGGTGAGATACTCTACGGGCAACATGACACCACGTGAGAGTGTGTTCAACTGGATTACCAATCTCAATGCCTCGCTGTTTACTCAGGTACCTGTGGTTATCAACTATCACCGTTGGATATTGACGGGCACGGAATGGAACGGCACTCAGTATGATCCTAACTCAGAACGCCTGCTTGACAGTGCCGTGGTTCGCGGCTTCTCCCTGCGTCATGATGCGATGGGCATGAAGACCTACTATAGCACGTGGGAAAAGAACTATGTGCATAGGTATATCCACCAGCGTCCTGTGTTGAGCGAAGGTGGTTGGGTGAAGGCCTCACACGGAAACAGTCCGATGAACAACGATGGTTATGCCGATTGGGCAGATGTTCGTCTGGGTGAGTTTACTGATGCGCAGGATGCTCATGCCAACATGATGGACTTCCGCTACAACTCCAACATCACGAGTGGTGAGACCTATTCTTGGTTTAACGATGCTTTCTATCTGGTGAAACGCTTTATGCGCGAGGGTGGCTATCATCTCTATCCTAAGACAGTCACTGTGCCTTCGATGATGACCTCAAGCGGACATGTAACCTTGTCGTCGGTATGGGCTAATAGTGGTTGGGGCTATTGTCCGACCAATATTCCACAGTGGAACCAGAAATATAAGGTTGCTTATGCGCTGTTGCAGGGAAACACGGTGAGGAATATCTTCGTAGCAGAGAATAGTGATCTCTCGACCATTGTACAAAACGATGATCAGAGCTTCTCTACACAGTTCTCACTGACGGGCGTTCAGCCTGGAAACTATACCTGGGCAGTAGGACTGATAGACAAGACGAACAACAATGCCATAGGTCTTGATGTCTCTGTAGCAGATGTGTATAAGAGCAATGGATGGGTGCTGCTCAATAATGTTGTGGTTACTTCGGTAAGCAGTGGCATCAATAGTATAGCTGATATGAAACAAGGGATTCCTGTTCCCAATCAGTGCTATAATCTCTTAGGTCAGCGTGTCTCAAGAGATACGAAGGGACTCGTGATCGTGAATAACAAGAAACTATTCAGAAAATAAAAACAAGGATATGATGAAATCTTTATTAACTACATTCCTTTGGGCTGCTTGCGCACTCAGCGCATCAGCTACCGACTACTATGTCAGTCCTGCAGGAGCCGGAACAAAAGACGGTTCCAGTTGGGAGAATGCATGGGATTTAGCTACGTTCCAAGATAGGGCAAGCGAAAGTAATTCAGGAACTTCTTTTGCTAATGATGATAATGTCTATTTTGCAGGAGGAAAATATGCTTGCGCCTCTACTATATGGGTACGTTGGGGAGTACAGTTTCATGGCTCCACAGGTGCAGAACGAACAGTCTTTACTGGTGATACCGATGATGATGGAACGGCAGACCGTGACAGACTGATACGTGTAGTAACAAGACTGAACGATGATAGATTCGTGACAATAGATAATATTGATTTTGAGAAATACACTTTGAATCAACCATCTTCTCTCACTATCAATAATTATGTTATCACAAATGGAGTTGGAGTCATCTGTATTAATGAGTGTTCTGCAACGGTTACTATAAGAAATTGTCATTTCAGTGATATTGCGAATAGTGGTAATGGCGGAGGTGCCATTCTTGCAAGAACAGCCAACTTAGTGGTTGATGATTGTTCCTTCAGGAATATCTCTGCCAGCAGCCGTGGCGCAGTAATGCGTCTGACTTCAGGTAGTAATAATAAAGGTGTTACTACCATCAACAACTGCTTGTTTGAGGATTGTGCTGTTACCACTAATGCTGCTGCAGGATTGGTTATGTTGCAGCATGGAGAGACACTGACCATTAATAACTCTGTTTTTAAAAATAACACCTCTGCGGGTAATGGAGGCGCCATCTATTGTGGAAAATCAGAATCAAGCTATAAGCGCGAACTGATTATAAACAATACGCTGATGTATAATAATACGGCAGTAAGTGGTGCTGCGGTCTTTTGGGGAGATGTGTCAAACAGGTCTGTAACATATACGAACTGTTTGATTGACCAAGACAATAACTCTAATACGAATATCGTACCTGCTATTAATATCACAAATGTAGGTGTTGGCACATACTATATCAGTGCTCCCTTTACAATGCCTGTTGGCTTAGTAGGTAAAACAATCTCAAGTGAGACTGCTGGTGTTTTGACTATTGGAACCACTTATGATGCTGGCGATGATGTTCCTGCAGGCACAGCATTGTATGTGGAAGGTAATGACGGAAAATATTATCCAGAACTGAATTTGTCGAATGCATCTGCTGCTCCCACCAACTTATTGAAGGGTTCTGACGTTGCAGAGACGACAACAGGCGATGGTAAGCATTACAAGTTGGCCAATGGCGAAAGTGGATTGGGATTCTACTATGCTGAGGCTGGTGGTGCTGCCTTTATGAACAAGGCACATAGAGCCTATCTGGTGCTGGGTGGTTCTGAAGCCCGCTCGTTTGTATCATTCGAGAATGAGGCAGCAAGTGTGAAAGGTTTGCAGAATAGTGGCACGAAGCGTAGTGGCAAGTTCATAGAGAATGGTCGCATCGTCATGATGAAGAATGGCATTAAATACAATGTCGTAGGCCAGAAACTATAATTACCTTAATTTATACATATACGATTATGAGTAAAAAGACATATATACCCTGTAGTGTCAAAGTGACGAAGATAGAATGTACCAGCATGATAGCTGCCAGCTATTTCAATGTAGTGACTACTTCGGAGCAATTGTCCAGAACTTGTGATTTTGAGGAAGAGGAACTGGAAGAGGACAATGGCTGGTGTAACTATAAGGGTGTTTTTGCTGAAGATGAGTAGGTTGACAATAAAAGGATTTTTTTTCGTGCTTCTCCTGCTGATGTCTGTCACTATGGTGGCAGAAACGCAGGAGAAGCGTTTCTCTGTGATGGGTATGGGTGATTCGATCACAGAAGGTGGTGATGAGTTCAACTCATACCTCTATCCATTATGGCAGTTGTTCCAAAGAAAGGGCTATGAGGTGGACTTCATTGGTCCGCGAGAACGCAAGACGCCTGCAGGGGTTTTGCGTCATTGTGGCTTTAGTGGCAAACCTGTTGAGTTTATAGAGGTGCGTGTGGATAGCATTTATCGCTTGTACCCTGCAGATATCGTTCTGCTGCATGCCGGACATAATCATTTCGCAGATCAACAACCTGTGGACGGAATGATAAAGGCCTATCAGCATATCATCAGTACGATTCATACTATTAACCCCGAGGCATTGGTGTTCATTGCACAGGTGACACCTAGTGGGAAGCTGCCTAAATACAGTTATATCCCAGAACTAAACAGACGTATTGCCGAGATGGTGACAGGTGGTGCCGACAAGCATCTGTTCCTGGTTGACATGGCAACAGGACATGATTGGCGAACAATGACTATTCACGACCGTGTTCACCCTAATCAGAAGGGAGCCAAGAGGATGGCAAAACGATGGTTTAAGGCTATCAAGAAAGGGCAGAAAAGCATGAAGGAAAGAAAAAAATAAATTTTATGCAGAAGAGTACTATATATTTTTATTATTTTTGCGTCATGATTAGTAGAAAACCCTGAACAATGGCTGAGACAGACCGAGAACTAATCCTCATCTCGAAGGGAAACGAGCTAGCCCTTCAGCACTTTATGCGAAAGCATTCCGAGCGAATGTACTTTCAGGCATATGGTATGCTTGGCGACAAGGAGAGTGCCGAGGAGGTGGTCAGTGATGTCTTTTTGGAGGTGTGGTCACACCGTAAGTCGCTGGGGGAAATAGATAATGTCAACGCTTGGCTTTCTACTATTGTTTATCACAAGGTGATCTCGCTGATGCGTAAGACCTCAAAGAAGAAGTTAGAAATAAACATTGATGACTTTCCCAACTTTGAGTTCCCTCACATGCTGACACCAATGGACAGCATGATTTCGGAAGAGGAGGTTAATTCGCTGCACGAAGCCATCGAGGGACTGCCACTGAAGTGCAAGCGTATCTTCTATATGGCGAAGATAGACCAGATGCCTTATGCGGAGATATGCAAACTGACAGGCATCACACTCGCAACGGTCAATTACCATATTGCCTACGCCATGAGTGCTTTGAAGAAGAAACTGCTTGGACGAAGAGATGGTGACAGGGCCAAGGACGGGAAGATAGTCTCAATGACAGGCAATTATTAAAAACGTCAACACATACATATAATATATGACTATGCAAAGAAATGATAATAACAACATAGGGAATGCCCTTTCCGACTATGCTTATGGCGATAGTCTGGAGGATCGCAAACTCAAGGCTTTCGTTGATGACGGAGTGCCTGAGGGCGTGAACCTGAGCAGGATAGAGCAGCTCACCTTCCGCAAGATACACCAGAGGAAGTCGCGCCGTCGTGTCATTTTGTCGTTGGCAGCCTCGCTGGCTGTTGTCCTTGTGATGAGTTTCAGTTTCTTTGCTTATCGCTCTTCAATGGGCGTTGACGAAGGAACGCTGATTAGTCAGGCTGCGCTGGAGTATGTTTCCATCAAGGTGCCTGTTGGTGAGAAGATGACCATTATGCTGAGCGATGGTACAAAGATTATTGCCAATTCGCGTTCAGAGGTCAGGTATCCTAAGGTCTTCAATGGTGAGCGCCGTGAGGTCTATGCCTGTGGAGAGGTGTACTTTGATGTGGCACACGACAAGAATCATCCCTTTATTGTTAATACGGATGGCGTGAGTGTCAAGGTCCTGGGTACCAAGTTCTGTGTCAACCACTATAGTAATAATCAGACAGAGGTGGTGCTTATAGAGGGTTGTGTATCGGCAACGACAAGTAATAATGATGCCGTGACGATGCGTCCTAACCAATTGCTGCAATTGGAAAATGGCACCTTCAAGAGTCTTCGGGAGGTAGATGCTCAGGAATATGCCGGTTGGCTGAACGGGGTGCTTAGCCTACATGGTGAAGACCTGGGTATGGTGATGACTCGAATTAATGACTACTACGGTACAAACTATACTGTTGATGATATGCATGCTGATATCCAGTTGTATGGAAAACTGGTTTATCAGAAGGATGTTCGCGATGTGATAAAGTCGGTTAACGCACTGGCTGGCACCGATTTCCATTGATGGAGTCTTCTCTCGTCAAATCGATATTATACTAGAAACCAACCTTAAGACAATGAGATATAAATTATTTGCTATCTTACTGATGGCAGCATGCCATGCGCTTCAAGCCAAGATGGTTACGACCACTTTCTTGCCTGATAGCACTCGCGTTTTGCGCAACCCGCTAAACGGATGGGTGATGTATATGGGAAGAACGTGGGACGAGAACTTCTGGGACAAGATGGGGTATGACAAAATGAGTGTGGGAGACTCTGTGGTCCGTGTCTCTGACTATGCCAATACGTGCTATGTGCGTACCTCTTGGAGCTCTTTGGAGCCTGAGGAGGGACAATATGTTTGGCAGAATCCTGATTCCCGCATTAGCAGGCTCTTCCAAAGTGTGTTGGATCGCAACATGAAACTGGCCTTCCGTATTGTGGTGGATAGTCGTGACCAAGGACAGAATACGCCGCTCTATGTGAAGGAAGCTGGTGCCTGTGGCTTCCAAGACCCCAACAACCCTTCTGTTTGGTCGCCTTATCCCGATGATCCTGTGTTTCAAGAGAAATATGCCAAGTTCCTGAAAGCGCTTGCCACTGCTTTCAATGACCCCGACAAGGTGGACTTCATCGATGCCTATGGACTTGGAA
The DNA here is from genome assembly GCA_024695815.1 of Prevotella sp. GTDB lineage: Bacteria > Bacteroidota > Bacteroidia > Bacteroidales > Bacteroidaceae > Prevotella. The sequence continues at coordinate 95,779 of JAILHK010000006.1, read as the reverse complement.
AATGGGGCGAGGCTCATGGTGTGAAATATGGTGACTATAGTAATAAGGAGAAGGTGTTCAACTGGATTACCGACCTTTACACGAAGACCTTCACAAAGATACCCCTGATTATCAACTATCATCGATTAGTAGGCGACACGATTAGCTGGTCGGCACCTCACGAGCGTAGTCAGGCATTGCTCGAGGATGCTATTAATAAAGGTTATAGTCTGCGCCACGATGCGTTTGGTATGACTGGCTATTATGAAAAGTGGGAAAAGGACTTTGCTGAGAAATGGAACTTCCGTCGCCCCATTATCATGGAGGGTGGATGGATAACAGGAGCTCATCACCGCTACTGGCGTGATCCCAGCGGAAAGTATCGTGAGGGACATCCTGAGGATGTGCGCTTGGGAGAGTATCTGGATGCGAAGGAAGCCCATGTGAACATGATGGACTTGCGCGTGAATGACGAGACTCGTTCGTGGTTTGCCACCTCTTTCGATTTGGTTAAACGCTTTGTGGCAGAAGGGGGCTATCGACTCTATCCCTCGTCAGTTACTGTACCAGACAGGGTGAAAGCCGGCGCTAAGGATGTAACAATCAGTTCCGTTTGGACCAATATGGGATGGGGCTACTGTCCTACCAATATCCCACAATGGAACCAGAAATACAAGGTTGCCTATGCTCTGTTGCAGGACGGTGAAGTAAAAGCGGTACTTCTCGATGAGAAAAGTAACCTTTCTCTATGGGAAAAGGGGCACTTTTCTACCAGTAAAGTAACGCTTTGCTCTAAGGAACTGAAAAAGGGCGTGTATCAATGGGCTGTGGCACTGGTCGATGTGACTAAAGAAAACAGGCCTGCTCTTGAGATAGCTGTTGATAAAAGTCTGCTCCACAATGGCTGGCTAATAATAAACAATGTGAGTATTCATTAATCTAAACATAAACTATTAATATTATTATTGTATGAGAACACTCAGAATCAAATCCCTATGTCGTCAGCGATTGGCAGCGTTGGTTGTGTTGTCAGCCCTGACTATCGCATCTCCGATGTGGGCAGGCGTTATCACGCTGAACCATGCAAACGGGATGTATATACTGAAGGCTGAGAAAACAACAATCAAGTCTGTCTTTAAGTATATCGAAGCACAGGGTAAGTATGTATTTGTTTACGATCAGGCCGTGGAAAAACGCCTGAGTGAACAAGTGACTATTGAGTTGCAGGGACGCAGCATTGAGAAGATTCTTGCAGATCTGTGTGCCACTGCCTCTTTGTCCTACACTATTAACGGAAAGCAAATCGTCATTGCAAGTGCCAAGAAGGCAAAGACCTCTGGCAAGGCAGCGAATGATGATAAGCCTCGCACTGTGACAGGACACATCGTGGACCAGAGCGGTGAGCCGCTCATGGGTGCCACGGTGAAGATCAAAGGAAGCAGTAAGGGAACCATCAGTGATATGGATGGTAACTATACGATTGAGTGTGGAAAGGATGATGTCATAGAGGTAAGCTATATGGGATTCAACACCCAGGAAGTGAAAATAGCTGCCAGTGGCAAATACGATATAACCTTGGTTGAGACCAGCAACAGTCTTGAAGAACTGGTTGTCATTGGTTATGGTACGGTGAAGAAAAAGGATCTTACTGGTGCTGTGAGTGCTGTGAAGGGTGAAGACTTGGTGGCAAGACACAATACTCAGTTGTCCAACGCCTTGCAGGGTTCGCTTTCTGGTATCATGGTAAGACGAAACAGTGGCGCTCCTGGCAGTGGCGCCAGCAGTATCCATGTGCGTGGTGTCACCACCATGGGCGACTCGTCACCACTTGTTATTGTCGATGGTGTGGAAGGTTCGCTGGATAATGTTAATTCAAACGATGTAGAGAACATCACCGTGTTGAAAGATGCTGCTGCTGCCAGTATCTATGGTGCCAAGGCTGCTGCAGGTGTTATCCTTGTAACCACTAAGCGTGGTCAGGATGTGGGCAAGCTGTCGTTGCACTATACTGGTGAGCTGGGTCTTGAGATCCCAACCACACAGCCAAGCATGGTGGGTGTGACTCGTTATCTGGAGATGAACAATGAGTTGCAGTATAATGATAATCCTTCAGGCGGACTGTTTCAGGTATATACGGCAGACCAGACAAAGAACTGGATGCGCTATCATGAAACCAACCCAGACCAGTATCCTGTTACGGACTGGCAGGGACTGATGTTGAAGTCCAGTGCACCTCGTAGCTCGCACAATCTGACCATGACAGGTGGTAATAAGGTGGTACGCTCTGTGGTCACATTGTCATACGATGATGTTGACGGACTGTATGATGGTCGTGGCTTCAAGCGCTATATGATGCGTGCCAACAACGACTTCACCATCAACAAATGGTTGTCTACCAGCATTGACTTCAGTCTGCGCCATGCAAAGAGCGACAATACCGTTTACGATCCCTTTAGTGACATGCGTAAGATGCCTGCCATCTATCCTGCATCATGGGAAGACGGACGTCTGGCTTCAGGAAAGAGTGGCGCTAACCCTTATGGCTTGCTGACTGAGGGTGGCTACTCACATAACAGCAGTACTCAGTTTCAGGGTAAGGGAAGTATTACCATTAAACCTTTCGATGGCTTTTCACTGCAAGCCATTGTTTCGCCCTATCTGAACTATAGCAAAGGAAAAACCTTCAAGTTGGCTTGTGGCTATACTCTGGCCGACGACCCCAATACCTTTGGGGGTTACTTTGATGCCGGTTCTATCTATGCAACCAACAAACTGACAGAATCACGTAATGAGAGTTGGCGCGTAACATCTCAGATTATTGCCAACTATATGAAATCCTTTGGAGACCACAGCCTGACCTTGATGGCAGGTTATGAGAACTACTCTACAGAGTCGGAGAGCCTTAGTGCAGCACGCGACCAGTATGAGTTGACAGGCTATCCCTATCTGAACATTGGTCCTGAAGACTTCAAGGATAACAGCGGTACTGGTTCTGAGTATGTATCAAACTCATTCTTCGGACGTGTACTTTATTCTTATGCCGACCGTTATCTGTTCCAGGCTAATGTGCGTCATGATGGCTCTTCTCGTTTTGCCAAGGACTATCGTTGGGGAACATTCCCTTCGTTCTCGGCTGGTTGGGTGATGACCCAAGAGCCTTTCATGAAGAAAATCACAAATCAAGGTTATCTCTCACACCTGAAGTTGCGTGCTTCATGGGGTATGCTGGGTAATGAGCGCATAGGCAGTAACTACTTCCCCTACATGGCTCTGATGTCGTTTGGTAACTCTTTCTTCTATATGGCCGATGGCTCTGTGGTTTCAGGAAAGACAGCTCGTCCGTCGGTATTGCCTGTTGAGGACATCACATGGGAGACCACCACTTCTACCGACTTAGGTCTTGATGCCCATTTCCTGAACGGTCGTCTGCGTTTCACCTTCGACTATTATTGGAAGCAGACACGCGATATGCTGTTGGCTATCCAGATTCCTTATACCATGGGTTACAACGATCCTAATACCAATGCTGGTAAGATGTCAACAAAGGGATGGGATCTGGATATCACATGGAACGACCATATTGCTGATCTCAAATACCATGTAACTTTAAATCTCTCTGATTTCAAGTCGCGTATTGACTACCTGAATAACTCCGATATCATCAGTGGAGGAAAGGTAAAACGTGAAGGTGTACTCTTCAATGAGTGGTATGGCTATGTGTGTGAGGGCATTTATCAGACACAGGAAGAGGTGAACAACTCTGCACGTACGGCAACAACAGTAACTGTGGGTGACCTGAAGTACCGCGATATCAGTGGCCCTGACGGTGTACCCGATGGAAAAATATCGCCAGAGTACGACCGTGTTCCCCTTGGCAACTCACTGCCTCGCTATCAGTTTGGCATACAGTTAGGTGCTGAATGGAAGGGATTTGACTTGAATATGGCCTTCCAGGGTGTAGGTAAGCAGAACTCATACTTAGAGACAGCCATGGTGCAGCCCTTGCGCGATAACTATGGTAACATCCCCTCAATCATTGAGGGCAACTACTGGAGTCCGCTCAATAGTGCGGAGGAGAATGCATCTGCCTTCTATCCCCGTTTGAGTAGTGTGTCGAAGAGTAATAACTATGCCACTTCAGACCACTGGATCTTCAATGGTGCTTATCTGCGAATGAAAAACCTCTCGCTGGGTTATACACTCCCTAAGAAGTGGATGGATGCCCTCACGATAGAGAAAGTGAGAGTCTATGCAAGTGCTTCTGACCTCTTCTGCATCAGCAATTTCCCCAAAGGGTGGGACCCTGAAATGGGCGTTAGCTCTTATCCTATTACCACATCACTGCTCTTTGGCATACAAGTCAATTTCTAAACATACCATTCTATGAAAGTAAAAAATTCAATTATCATAGCCGCCCTGTTGGCATTCACAGCATGTGAGGATATGGACCTTGTCCCCAAGTCACAGGGTAATACCGCAGCCTGGTATACTACCGAGAATGAACTCGAGATGGCAACCAACGAATTCTATATCCTGGGCTATTGGCAGGAGCCCCTTAACTCCTCTGAGCAATGGTCTGACAATACAACCTACCGTTTGCAAAACCGTAACCCAGGTAGTAATGGTTGTGTGCTCGACGCTACGCTCAACGGACAGCAGTATGAGGTATATACTCTTTGGAACCAGAGCTATAAGCTGATAGCTCGCTGCAACACGTTGCTTGAGAATATTCACAAGGCTACTTGCGACGAGAAGACACGCAACCGCTATGCCGGTGAGGCATACTTCTGCCGTGCATGTAAATACGCCGACTTGACCTTCTTCTATGGAGATGTGCCTTACATGGATGAGACCAAGACCATCTCAGAGGCAGAGAGCATGGGACGCATGGATAAGAATGGGGTTAAGCAGAAGACTTATGATGATTTTGACAAGGCTATCGAGTACTTGCCTGAGAGCTACTCCCTGAGTTCAACCATTCATGCTACCAAGGGAGCAGCGCTGGCTATGAAGGCTCGTTATGCACTCTATATGCACGACTATGACATTGCAGAGAAGGCTGCTGCTCAGTGTATTGCCTTGAATCAGTACTCTCTCTATCCCAGCTTCTCGGATCTGTTCAAACAGCAGACCAAGAATGTGCCAGAGAAAATCTTTGTTCTTCCACGTTCTATAGAGAATGATGTGGTTCTGGACTCATGGATTGTCAAGAACGCACTGCCACGTAACGCAGGAGGCTATGGCTCTTATAATCCCTCATGGGATTTGCTCGCTGCTTTCCTCTGTACCGATGGAAAGCCTATTGACGAGTCGCCACTGTTCGATCCTCATAATCCATTCCAGAACCGTGACCCCCGATGTGCAATGACCATTGTTGAGTTTGGCACTAATCATTGCGGATATGAGTTCAATCCGAGTCCTGCTGCTACGCAAATCATGAACTATACTACAGGTAAACTGCAGTCAAATCAGGATACACGTATTGTGGCTCAATACACTTCTTACAATGGCTTGTTGTGGAAAAAAGGCATCGATGCTACTTGGATGGACAACGGACTGAAGGTAGAGCAAGACTATGTGATTATGCGCTATGCAGACCTGCTGCTGATTTATGCAGAGGCGCTGATAGAGCAGAATAAAGACCTGGATGTTGCTGCCGATTGTATTAATCAGGTAAGAGCACGTGCCTATGGTGTCAACAAGAGCGAGACAACGGCATATCCTGCCGTAAGTGCTGTCAGCCAGTCGCAGATGCGCTATGAGGTTCGCATAGAGCGCCGCATGGAGATGGCTATGGAGAACCAGCGTCTGCAGGACTTGATGAGATGGAATCTGGCAGAGAAGGCACTCAATGGTTATAACTATATCTTGCTCATGGATCCCAATGCTGTGCTGACAAATGTGGTCAACAAGGGCAACTGGTTCTGGGGCATGACTCCTATGATTGATGAAGATGGACTGGCAGACTTCTCTGCTCTGTTCAAGGCTGGTCTGTGTACAACGGGTGCAGAGCGTAAGTTCCCTGCTCGTCAGATGTTGTGGCCTATTCCTACACACGATATGGAACTCTGTCCAGCACTTACAAACAACGAAGGTTATTAATAGTCTAACTTGAAGAGTATATGAATAAGAACATAATGAAATATGCAAAGATGCTAGGTTCGGCAGTCTTGGTCCTGTTGTTGGCATCTTGCGATCAGGAGATTGACAACTGGTTGTCGCGAAATCATTCAGACATGCAGTTCTCCGATATACCAGAATATATTAAACTGGACGAAGACCACCCTGATGATGTTGCATTGAATTTCAGTTGGTGCGCCGCACATGATTATGGTAATGATTACATTACCGTCTATAAATATCAATTCTCTGTTGATGGCAGTGCTGCTGAGGATATTGTGGAATATGAGGATGACGGAAAGTTCTCGCGTTCCTATACCAATGCAGAGATGCAGCAGATGCTGGTGGAACACTTCGGACAGATGACAAGTTCTCCTTGCAAGGTCATCATAACGGTGACGGCTTCTTTCGAAGGTCCGCAGATGAAGGTGCCCGATGTATCGACTGCTTCATTCACGGTGAAGACCTATGGTCCTAAGCAGTTCCTGGCTGATCAGCTCTTTGTAGATGGTACGGCTGTAGCCGATGGTCGTGCAGAACTCAGTAAGAGTGATGACGATATGGTCTATACAGGTACGATGCACCTCAAGCCTGGTAAGATAAACTTCCCTGTTATCTATGCCGACGAGCAGAATGCGGTCGGTCCGCTGAATGCTGATGAGGCTATCACAACAGGCGATATGCCATGTGTGATTACAGATGAGGCAAAGGCTAATAGCTGGGTCATCACAGAAGAGGATAACTATCGCGTTAACATCAATCTGCGTGCCAAGACGGTTCGTATTCTGGCTGCAGGCGCCCTTGTGGAGGCCGATCAGATGTTCTTGGCAGGTAGTGCAACTGGTGGTGAACAGATAGAGGTTCAGCAGACACTTGAGAATGAGAATCTATACGCTTGGCGTGGCGAGTTGAAGGCTGGTCAGCTTTACATACCTCTGACATACAATGAAGCTCAGGAGATGTCTATTGTTCCACAGGAGGCAGACAATCATGCAATCGCTGATGGCACCTCAGCTTCGTTTGCCCTGGCTCAGACCACCAAGACAAACCAGCGCTATTGGACCATTCCTGCTGATGGCACATACCGCATTGTCGTCAACGTAGCGGAGAAGACCATTATCATCTATTCTCCTGCCACAGACTTGAAGAACAAGACCGTATCATATAACAACACGACGATTGGCAAGAACCCATATACACAGGAGGTTGTCAAACTCTGGATGTGGGGTTCGTTCAACAGTTTTGCCCACGATACCGGTTTTGCTGAAAACTGCGATGATCAGGAAAAGAATATTGCAGATGGTTATCAAGAGGCCTATACGCTGAAACAGAGTCTGGCTAATCCTAATGTATTCGTTTACAAAGGCGCTATTCTGCCACGCGAGACAGCTGCCATTGGCGGAGACAATCCAAAGGGTGCCGTGAAGTTCTGTGTCTCTAACCATAACAATAATGTGTATGCCTATGGTTCTACTGCTGACGCCAAGCGTAACGATCATAATGGCTTTGTAGAGGTTACGAACAGTACCCCACAGGGACTGGTAGAGGGTCAGGGTGACAACCGTTATGCCTTCTTCCTGCTGCCTGAGAACTGCAACTTTGTTGTTGTTGACATTGAGAAGCTCACCGTTACATTTGCAACTAAGTAAAAAACAAGATGATGAACAATAGATTATTCAGTAAATATACGCTCATCGTAGGCGTATTAATGTCTCTGATGCCCGTTCTCGGAACTTCGTGTTCCGAGGATGAGCAACAGGAAACAGCTACCGTAGATTGGAATATCAGTGGTAACGAGATAGTAAACTTCAAACCCGAACGTTATAAGATTCAGAAAGAGAATCCCATGCAGGGATGGGTTATCTATGCCGGTATTGGCGATGGCATGATGGATAATTTCTGGGAACTGTATGATAACTTTGAATCGGCCGAAGGTAAGGTGAAGGTCTCTGACTACGGAACAACGCTGTATATGCGTGGTGCCTGGTCGCAGTTCAATCCCGAGGAAGGAAAGTATATCTGGCAGGATGATGTGGATACAGCTCCTGCTCGTAGATTCCGTATGCTCATGAAGGGCGCAAAGGAACGTGGACTGAAGATTGCCTGGACCTTTGTGACAGACTCACGCGACAAGCACGAGAACTTCTCGCCGGAGTATGTAAGGGAAGCTGGAGCAAAATATTATGAGACAACTACAGGTAGTTTCAAGGGGTGGACACCTTATCCTGATGATCCTATTTTTCAGGAGAAATACGAAAAGTTCCTGCGCGACTTTGCTGCCAAATACGATGACCCGGAGGTTACACAGTTCGTTAGTGGTTTCGGACTCGGAAAGTGGGGTGAAACCCATACGCTTGTTTACTCTACCGGTGATGCTTCTCCCCGTGAGGCAGTCTTTGAGTGGATTACCGACCTCATGGTCGATGCTTTCAAGCGTGTGCCTATCATGATCAACTACCACCGTTGTCTGCTTAACACCAATGAGACGGCTGATAATGGTTTGGAGAAGTCAGAGGAACTGATTGATCGTGCGGTAAAGAAAGGTTTTTGCTTGCGTCATGATGCCTTTGGTATGAAGAATTACTATAAGGCATGGGAACGTGGCATCGCTGCAAAATATCGTTATCAGACGCCTTTCGTCATGGAAGGTGGTTGGGTAGAGTCTTCTCATGGAAACTCTATCAAGGGTGATGGCTATAATAACTTTGCTGAGGTGCGACAGGGTGAGTTTAACGAGGGTAAAGGTGCCAATGTAAATATGATGGACCTTCGTTTCTCGTCAAATGTTAATACTGGTGAGACACACTCTTGGTTTAACACCGCATTCAATCTGGTCAAGGAGTTCATTGCCGAGGGTGGTTATCGTCTGTATGCCGATAAGATTTCAGTACCTACATCAGCTAATTCAGGTAGAAAGGTATCTATTGTGCATCGCTGGTCAAACCTGGGATGGGGCTATTGTCCCACCAATATTCCTCAGTGGAATCAGAAATACAAAGTTTGCTTTGCCCTTCTCGACGCACAGGAAAAGCCCGTTTATCAGTTTGTTGATGACAATCCGCAGATCAACGAATGGGTAAAGGGAACACCCCATACCTATAAGACAGATATCACCCTGAGCAATGTTGCCGCAGGTAAATACACATGGGCCGTTGGTTTGGTTGATACACAGAAGGATAATGAGATAGGTATCCGTATATCGGCCCGTGATGAGGTGCTGACCTCTGATGGCTGGGTGAAGATAGCGGATGTGACCGTGAAGTAATTGTTATTTGAAAGGTTTTGTATGGTCAAACCTGCAGTTTCGGAGTGCCAAACTTCAACTGTAGGCTTGACATACAATTTAAATTGCCGACCAAAATAAATTAAATAGTACGGCAAAATAAATTATATTGCTGAGCGAAATAATCTAAATGGTTATATCAAGGCATCGCTTTGACCACATGAAACTTTAGGTTTGATAACGTCATAGGACAAAGCTTACAAAAAGAACAATAATATAAAATACAATACAAGCAGTATTATCGTCGATGAAAAGATTTCTTTTATCTCTGATTTCTATAGGCTTTTCACTACTGATAGGTGCAACAGATATCCTGATTGAGACGGAAGCTTTCCAGAACAAAGGTGGCTGGGCCGTTGATCAGCAGTTCATGAACCTGATGGGGTCGCCCTATCTGTTGGCTCACGGACTGGGAACCCCCGTGGCAGATGCAACGACAATATTATCTGTAAAGAAGGGTGGAAGGTATCGTGTCTATGTGCGTACGTACAATTGGACAGCTCCTTTTAGTGGAGGAAAGAAAGGACCTGGCGCCTTTCAGTTGACCATAGGTGAAAACTTCCGTTCAGAACAGTTGGGTACTATCGGTCATGGATGGTATTGGCAAGAGGCAGGACAAGTGGAATTGGAAAAAGGAGAGACCAAGCTTGCTCTTCACGACCTGACAGGCTTCGATGGTCGTTGTGACGCGATACTGCTGACTACATCAAAGACTTTTAACCCCAATGCCGTTGCACAGCCCACGGCGTGGCGCAGAAGCTTGCAGAAGGTGCAGACAGACCAGTCACAGACGTTCGACCTTGTTGTTGTTGGTGGTGGCATTGCGGGCATGTGTGCAGCGATGGCTGCAGCCCGTCAGCATCTGCGTGTGGCCTTGGTCAACGACCGTTTCGTACTGGGCGGCAACAACTCATCGGAGGTGCGCGTTCATCTGAGTGGTGTCAGTGAGACGGGTAAGTATCCGCGACTGGGACGCATGATTCGTGAGTTTGGTCACACACGAAGTGGCAATGCCATGCCAGCCGAATATTATGAAGACCAAAAGAAAGACTCTTTCATCCTCAGTGAGAAGAATATCACTTTGTTTGCAGGCTTCCGTGCCATCGACGTGAAGACGACGAATAATCGGATAGACCATGTTGTAATAGAACAAATTGAGACTGCACAACGTATAGTCCTCGAGGCAGGCTTGTTCTCAGACTGCACGGGTGACGGAACGATAGGCGCATTGGCTGGTGCCGACTATTCTATGGGACGAGAGGCTCGCTATGAGTACAACGAGAGTTTGGCACCTGAGTATGCTGATACTCTTGTGATGGGCTCTTCGTTGCAATGGTATTCTAAGCCAACGGATAAACCCGTGGCTTTTCCTCTCTTTGAATATGGTATGGCGTTCAATGAACAGAATGCGCAGTTTGTCACTAATGGTGAATGGACCTGGGAGACAGGTATGAACAAGAACCAGATCACACAGGCGGAGCAAATCCGCGACTATGGTATGTTTGTGGTTTATTCCAATTGGAGCTTCCTGAAGAACAGATCCAAACGTAAAGACAAGTATGCGCGTCGTCAGCTCGACTGGTTGGGCTATGTGCAGGGAAAGCGTGAATCACGCCGACTGTTGGGTGACTATGTGCTGACGCAAAACGATATTGATAATAACATACAGCACAAGGATGCCTCGTTCTGTACCACATGGGCTATCGATTTGCACTTTCCTGACCCGGCGAATACGAAGTACTTTCCCGGTGAGGAGTTCAAAACCAGGACTGTGCACAACTGGATTCATCCTTATGACGTACCCTATCGTTGCCTTTACTCTCGTAACATCAGCAACCTGTTTATGGCAGGACGTAACATCAGTTGCACGCATGTGGCACTGGGCACGATACGCGTCATGCGTACCACAGGCATGATGGGCGAAGTGGTGGGAATGGCAGCTTCGCTATGCCATAAATATGGTGTGAGTCCACGCGGAGTCTATGAGAGATATATCCCTGAACTGCAACAGCTCATGCAGGCTGGTGCGGGTGCAGAGGATGCACCAGACAACCAACGTTTCAACGCTCCCAACATTATGCTCGACCAACCCAAGAAGCCGTCGCTTCTTCAGGGCTATGCGCAATTAAATGATGATACCTTGCGAATGGGTAATGACTACATGGAACGCATTTTCCTATGGAATGGTGGAGACTTGAAGACGATTGGTCTGCTGAATAAGAAGAACGGTCGCTATCTGTCGGCACAGGGCAAGAATCCTGATATGCTCATGGTGAAAGGTGAGGCACGCGATGGTCATCTTGAAACAGAGGCTGTTGTTGGAAATTCACTACATAATGGTTATCTGTCAGTAAAGGTATCATTCTTTAAAGGCAAACTGGATGTGATCCGAGAGTATCGCATCTATGATGATGTAGCTGCCATTGCTTGTCAGACCTATTTAAGAGGTCAACTTGAAGGACAGCAGACGGAGAAGGAAGTTTCAGGCGCCGATAGAAAGAATATTGAATCGACGGCAGATATGAGCGTGGCAGTAAAGGTGCCCGTGCTCGACCGTTTGGAGTTGGGTGGTCATCACTGGCAGACACGTACGGTGGAGTTTCTTGACTATACAGACTGGAACAATAATCTGGTAAGTGAGCATTCGTTTATTCCCTATAGAGAAAGTTCTCATCGTGGCAACCTGCTCTTTGCAAAGGATGGAATCTCTAATGATGGCTTCTTTTTTCTGAAAGAGGCTCCTTGTTCCAGTACACAACTTCACTATCCTGGTTATGACTTCCGTACGGACTTCGGAACCTTCAAGGTGACGGGTACTGGTTTGACTGCTAAGGATGTCTCGCCAACGGAATGGGTGCCTACATATGGTGTGGTACTTGGGGTGTACGACGGTAGCGATTTAGATGCCTTGACAAACCTGCGTGGTTATCAGAAACAGGCACGTATATGTCAGCGTGCTAACGACGAGATGGTGATGCTGAACACGTGGGGCGACCGCAGTCAGGATAGCAAGATAGATGCGGCTTTCTGTCTTGCTGAGCTGGATAAGGCTGCTCGTTTAGGTGTTAGTGTGTTTCAGTTGGATGATGGCTGGCAGATAGGCAAGAGCCCCAATTCAAAGGTGGCGAAAGGTTCCTTTAATGATATATGGAAAAAAGCAGACTACTGGATGCCGGACACCATCAAGTTTCCCAATGGCTTGACACCAATTGTGGAGAAAGGACGGCAGTTGGGCATTCGTATTGGCTTGTGGTATAACCCAAGTATCCAGAATGATTTTGCCGACTGGCAGAAAGATGCTGATGCAATTTTGGCATTGTGGAAACAATACGGCATCACTATTTTCAAAATTGACGGTTTGCAGATTCCTACCAAACGGGCTGAGCAAAACCTGCGAAGGCTGTTTGACAAAGTCATGCAGGAGAGTCATCAGGAGGTGATGTTTAATCTGGACGCTACAGCAGGTCGCAGAGGTGGCTATCACATGTTTGCTGAATATGGCAACGTGTTCTTGGAGAATCGCTATACAGACTGGGGTAACTATTATCCCTATCAGACGTTGCGCAACTTGTGGCAGCTCTCGCGCTATGTTCCCACTGAGCGTCTGCAAGTGGAATTCCTGAATAAGTGGCGCAACGAGGACAAGTATCCTGAGAATGATGTCTTTGCTCCCCATAACTATCGTTTCGACTACCTTTTCGCTGTGGCAATGGCCGGACAGCCATTGGCATGGATGGAAGCGCAGAATCTGCCAGATGCAGCATTCGATGCGGAAAAGGTTGTTAAGCAGTATCGAAAGGTCCAGGAAGAACTGCATAAAGGTTGTATTCTTCCGATAGGAAACGAGCCGGACGGACGCTCATGGACTGGCTTTCAGTCTATCCTGAACGATGAAGAGGGTTTCCTGCTTGTTTTTCGTGAAGACAACGAGGCAAATAGTGCTCTGATGAAGACTTGGCTGAAGGAAGGCGACCGCTTGCTACTTCAACCTGTCTTCGGAACGGGTGCCTCGACAGAGGTCTCTGTGGAAGCAGACGGAAAGATACGTTTCTCACTGTCTGAAAAGAATGATTATCAATTATATCGCTATCATCGAAAATGAAAAGAAATATTGCTATTCTCCTTTTATATATTATAATAGGTGCCACCCATGCTGTTGCAGCCACCTCTTATGTAGCTAATGTCTATGGTCGAAGTTGTACGAGTCTTAACGGGAAGTGGGCAGCGCTTATTGATCCTTTTAGCGCGGGCGAGCGGATGTCGGTCTATAAGAATGCGAAGCCACAGACGAAAGAGGAATTCTACGAGTTCTCTTTCGAGGGAGGGCTTCGATTGAATGTTCCTAGCGACTGGAATAGTCAGGCTGCGGAACTGAAATACTACGAGGGAACGGTGTGGTATGCACGTCACTTCGACTATCAACCGAAGAGGGCTGGTAAGGAGATACTTTATTTTTCGGGTGTAAGCAATCGCTGTGCTGTTTACCTGAATGGAGAGAAGGTGATGGAGCACGAAGGTGCTTTTACTCCTTTTCAAGTGGATGTTACGAGCCAACTAAAAGAAGGAAGTAACTTCTTGTGCATCGCAGTGAATAATACACGACGCAAGGAGGCAATCCCTGCAATGTCGTTTGACTGGTGGAACTATGGCGGTATCACGCGTGATGTGATGTTGGTCAGTGTGCCGGAGGTCTATATCAGTGATTATGTTGTTCAGTTGGACAAACACTTGCCTGATATTATCAATGTTCGGGTAGAACTGTCGAAGACCATAGCAGGGGAAAACGTACAAGTGGAGATTCCCGAATTGAAGCAACACCTCCAGTTGAAGACTGACAGTGAGGGTGTGGCTTGCGGTCGTATAAAGGTCAAGGGCCTGAAGCGCTGGTCGCCAGAGATGCCTAAATGCTATGCGGTGACGATAAAAACTGTTGCCGACGAGGTGAAGGATGAGATAGGCTTTCGTAATATAGAGGTAAAAGGAACGCGCATATATCTAAATGGCAAGGAGACGTTCCTTCGTTCTGTTTCTTTCCACGAGGAGATACCTCAGCGCATGGGGCGCGCTTATAGCGAGGGCGATGCTATGATGCTGCTCTCAGAGGCAAAGGCACTTGGCGTCAATATGGTGCGCTTGGCGCATTATCAGCAGAATGAGTATATTGTCAGACTGGCAGAGAAAATGGGCATCATGCTCTGGCAGGAGATTCCTGTATGGCAGGATATAGATTTCGGCAACAAGGAAACACTTGCCAAAGCTTCGGATATGTTGCGCGAGACAATTCGTCGCGACCGCAACCGTTGTGCAGACTGTTTCTGGGGAATTGCCAATGAGACAAAGAATACGCCTGCGCGTAATGCTTTCTTGCGTGAGTTGCTGCGTGTTGGTAAGGAAATGGACTCTACCCGTCTCTTCACTGCTGCCTACGATCTAGCTGCCTATGATTCGGAGAAAGACCGCTTTGTAATGGATGATGACTTCTATCACAACCTCGACGTGATAGGTATTAATAAATATATGGGTTGGTATGCGGCATGGCCGAAGAACCCAAAGGACTTGTTCTGGGATGTTGCTAAGGAAAAGCCTCTCTTTATCTCAGAGTTCGGTTGTGAAGCACTCTATGGACAACATGGCGACAGGGAGGTGGCAAGTAGCTGGAGTGAGGAATATCAGGCAGAACTCTATCGCCGTAACCTGACGATGTTTGAGAATATCGATAACCTCTGTGGCGTTTCCCCATGGATACTCTTCGACTTCCGTAGTCCTACCCGTCTGCATCCTACCAATCAGGATGGATGGAATCGTAAGGGACTGGTGTCTGACCAGGGACAACGAAAACAAGCATGGTATATCATGCATGATTATTATACACAGAAAGCAAAGACGCCTTTCTCTAAATCGCAATCACTCGCTATCCGCGAGCAGTTACCTGTATATAAGGACACAGCAGCGTCTGTTTCAAGAAGGGTGGAAGACTTGTTGGGTAGGATGACGCTGGACGAGAAAATCATGCAACTGGTGCAGTTCACACTTGGACGTAATAATATCGAGAACAACAAGGGACGTGAAGTAGTAAACATACCTGCAGAAGTGGGGTCGCTGATCTATTTCGGTACAGATCCAAAGTTGCGCAACATGATGCAGCGCACGGCTATGGAGAAGTCGCGGCTTGGCATCCCAATTCTCTTTGCACACGATGTTATTCACGGATTCCGTACCATTTTTCCTATACCTCTGGCACAAGCCTGCAGCTTCAACGAACAGTTGGCGGAGCAGTCGTGTCGTGTGGCTGCTCAGGAGTCAAGGATGTCGGGCGTTGACTGGACCTTCTCGCCAATGGTCGATGTGGCTCATGATCCTCGTTGGGGACGTGTGGCAGAGGGCTATGGCGAGGATCCTTACCTAAACGGTATGATGGGTGCTGCTGCTGTGCGTGGTTATCAAGGCTCATCGTTGAACGACAGTCTTTCTATCGCATCCTGTTTGAAACACTATGTGGCTTATGGCGCTTCGGAAGCTGGACGTGACTATGTATATACGGAGGTGTCGCAACAAACATTGTGGGATACTTATCTCACTCCCTATCGCCTGTGTATGAAGGAGAAACCTGCTACGATTATGAGCTCGTTTAATAATCTGAACGGCACGCCTGTGACATCAAACAGTTATGTGCTGCGGGATGTGCTGCGCGACAAACTTGGTTTTGAAGGTTTCGTGGTGTCGGACTGGGCTGCTATCGCCCAGTTGAAAAGCCAAGGTGCTGCTGCTAGCCTTGGAAGTGCAGGCGAGATGGCCATAAAGGCAGGCGTTGATATAGACATGATGTCGCATGCTTATGATGAGCATTTGAGACAATCGGTAGAGAAGGGGACTGTTGACTTGTCGTTGATAGATGATGCCGTAAGGCGTATCCTCACCCTGAAATTTGAATTGGGACTGTTTGAGCATCCTTATACACCAGAACCTGTTGACAATAGTCGATTCCTGCGTGGGGACAGCCGTCAAACAGCAGAGCAGTTGGCGGCAGAATCGATGGTTTTGTTGAAGAACACACATTCGCTACTGCCACTGAGCGGTAAGCGTATCGCTGTCGTTGGTCCTTTAGCGAAAGCACAGGAGGAAATGATGGGCTGTTGGATGGGCCATGGTGAAAAAAAGGATGTGACAACGATATGGGAAGCTTTGATGGATGAGTTCGGAAAAGAAACCATAGTAGGATATGCCAAAGGTTGCGACTTTGAAGGAGAAGATATTGCGGGGTTTGAGGAGGCTATACGCTTGGCACAGCAGGCCGATGTTGTCATTGCCTGTCTGGGTGAACGCCGCAAGTGGAGCGGTGAGAATACATCGCGCTCTACCATCGAGCTACCTCAGATACAGTTGGACTTACTGAAACATCTTCGTGATACGGGTAAAAAGATAGTGCTTGTGCTGAGTAACGGACGTCCCCTGCAGCTGAATCGCATGGAACCGCTGGCTGATGCTATCGTTGAGATGTGGCAACCCGGTACTCCTGGCGGAAAACCGTTGGCAGGAATCCTCTCTGGACGTATCAATCCATCCGGTAAGTTGGCTATCACGTTCCCGTATACGTCTGGTCAGATTCCAATCTACTATAACCAGCGTGCCAGTGCACGCCATCATCAGGGTTTCTATCAGGATATTCCCAGCACACCTCTCTATTCTTTCGGATATGGACTGAGCTACACAACATTTCAGTATGGAGCTATCAGCATATCGAAGAAAGAACTGAAGGCAAACGAGGATTTCGAAGTAACCATACCTGTTCGTAATACGGGTAAGCTGGATGGCAAGGAAACGGTACTTGGCTTTGTGACTTGCAAGTATGCACCATTGACGCGTCCTGTTAAGGAGTTGAGGTTCTTTGCAAAAAAGGATATCCCAGCAGGAAAGAGCGAAAACTACACATTCCATCTGAATACCACACGTGATCTTGGCTTTGTGGATAGTGAGGGAAATAATGTCTTGGAACCTGGAACCTATATCATCATGGCCGGTAATCAATCAGTAGAAATAACAATTAAATAAAAATATCATGACTCGACTCTTAATTATCGGAGCCTTCCTTTGCTCCTCTTTGTTTTCCGTTGCGCAACCTATTACGAAAGAGGCAAAGCAACGTGCTGATGCCATCGTAAAGAATATGACGCTCGAGGAGAAGGTGTCTTACCTCTCGGGTGCGACATCTTTCTCGTTACGAGCTATACCAAGGGTTGGAATCCCCACAGTATTGCTGGCCGATGGTCCGGTGGGACTGCGTAATCATGCGCCTCATAGCACGCTCTATCCTGCTTCAATCCTTAGTGCTGCAACATGGAACCGCAGCCTCTTCCATCGCCTTGGCGTAAGTCTTGGTGATGATGCTCGTGCCCGTGGTGTGGGTATTTTGTTGGGACCTGGTGTCAATATCTATCGCTCACCGCTGTGTGGCCGTAACTATGAATATTTTGGTGAGGATCCGTATCTTACCAGTCAGATAGCTTGTGAATATATAAAAGGTGTGCAGTCGAGAGGTGTAATGGCAACCATCAAACATTTCGCAGGTAATAACCAGGAATGGAATCGCCATCATGTCAACTCGGAGATAGATCGTCGTACGCTTTACGAAATCTATTTTCCTGCTTTTAAAACGGCGGTTACTAAGGCTGGTGTAGGAGCAGTTATGAATAGCTATAATCTTCTCAATGGCGTTCATGCCACGGAGAATGCATGGCTAAACCGCGATGTATTGCGTAAGGAATGGGGATTTGAAGGTCTCCTGATGTCGGACTGGACGTCGGTCTATTCTTCTATTGCAGCTGCCAATAATGGATTGGATTTAGAGATGCCTAAAGGCAAGTTCCTGAATATGGACAACCTGAAGGAGGCACTGAAGAATGGTACCGTAGATGAACGTGTCATTGATGAGAAGGTGAAGCATATCCTACAGACGATCATCAGTTTCGGACTCTTCGACCGTCAGCAGAAAGACGAGTCTATACCCTTGGATTATGAACAGTCTGCTCAAACAGCTCTGGAACTGGCTCGTGAGGGTATTGTGCTGTTGCGCAATGAAGGAGATGTGCTGCCCTTGAAAGGTGTTACTGCTGTCATGGGTACAAATGCCAGTGAGATTACAACGGGTGGTGGTAGTGGTAATGTAGAACCTTTCCATGCCACATCACTCTGTAAGGGTATGACCTTACTTCGTAAAAAAACGATGATGCTGACAGATGATGTCATCTTCGATAATATTCAGGCGGAGGTCTTTACTGATAGCACCAAGACGGAGAAAGGCTTTTGTGGCGCTTACTATAACAATAAGTCACTCGAAGGAAAACCCTTTGCCCTGCGTGTTGATGAGAAGGTTGACTTCGACTGGGAGTATGGTTGTGCGATGAAGGGAATGCCTACTGATACTTTCTCAGTGCGTTGGACTGGTTATTATGAACCACAGAAAGATGAGACACTGAAAATCTATATTGGTGGTGATGATGGCTATCGCATCAAGATTAATGGCAAACAGGTGGCTGCCGACTGGGGAAATCATGCTTATTCCTATCGTGAGAAGACTCTCCATCTGAAGGGAAAGAAAGGCTATCATCTGGAGGTTGAATACTTTGACAATATCTCTTCTGCTAACATTAAGCTCACGCTACAACGACTTAACGAGGATATCCTTCGAAAAGGACTGCGAAAAGCCAATAATGTGGTTTATGCTGTTGGTTTTAATAGCAGTATCGAAGGTGAGGGCTTCGACCGTCCTTTCATGTTGCCAGAATTCCAACGTGAAATGATAAAGAAAGTGGCAGAAATCAATCCGAATACTGTAGTGGTTATCAATGCTGGAGGTGGTGTTGAGATGGATAGTTGGATGAATGATGTCAAGGGTATCGTGATGGCATGGTATCCTGGTCAGGAGGGAGGAATGGCTTTAGCTGAGATTCTAACAGGAAAGCTCTCGCCCAGTGGTCGTCTGCCAATTTCTATTGAACGCCGTTTGGAGGATAACCCTTCTGCCGCCAATTACAATGAAAATACGAAGGCGCGTGAATTAAGAACCGTAGAATATCGTGAGGGTGTCTTCGTGGGCTATCGTGGTTATGAGCGTGATGGTATCAAGCCGCTGTTCCCCTTTGGTTTCGGTCTTTCATATACCAGTTTCAAGTATAGTGACTTGAAGGTGAACCAACTCTCTGATGGTCAGGTGGAAGTGGCATTCACCATCACTAATACAGGGAAAAAGGAGGCCAAGGAAGTGGCACAGGTATATGTTGGTGAGCAACAACCCATCGTTGTGCGTCCAGTTAAGGAACTGAAGGGTTTTGAGAAGGTCTCACTGCGCCCAGGTGAAAGTAAGCATGTGACTGTATTGCTTGACAGAGATGCTTTCATGTATTATGATGTCATCAGTGAGTCTTTCCGTATGCAGCCGGGCGTATTCAGTATCATGGTAGGTCGTTCTTCGGCTGATATCGTTCTCAATGCTGACATCAAATTATGAAAAGACTTTTATTCTTCCTATTGTTATCACAGTCGGTAGCTCTGGCATTTGCCCAGCGAAGTGAGACCTTGCTTTCAGACGGGTGGCACTTCCTGCTGGGTGATGCACCTGGTGCTGAGGCTAAAGATTATGATGACGGCCGGTGGCAGCGCGTCAGTGTGCCACATGACTGGGCCATTCATAAGCCTTTTGATCGCAACAACGACCTACAGTCTGTGCGCAACATACAGAATGGTGAGAAGAAGGTTCATTTAAAGACGGGACGAACGGGAGGACTGCCCTATATGGGCAAAGGCTGGTATCGCAGGCATTTCACGGTAAAGGCATCAGGACGGACGTGGCTTTACTTCGAAGGTGCCATGAGTCGTGCGCATGTTTATGTCAATGGTCAGCAGGTTGCTTTTCAACCTTATGGTTATGGTGCTTTCAGTGTTGATATCACTGAGATGGTATGCCCAGGGGATAACGTGTTGGCCGTTAGTATTGATAATCCTGCATACTCGTCAAGATGGTATCCTGGTGCAGGACTCTTCCGACCAGTTACCTTGGTAGAAACCGGTGCCAGCTATGTGCCGCAGTGGGGCATACAGGTTACTACGCCTGTTGTCAAGAGCGATTATGCCATCGTCAAGGTCACAGTTTCCGTCAATAGTAATCGTCAGGATAGTTTGACGATATGTTCAGAGGTGGTGGCTCCCAATGGCGATGTAGTGCAGAACTATACCCAACAGTATGCGCCCACTTCGCAATTGAAGGCTGTGCATCATCTTCGCATCAGCCATCCAAAATTATGGTCTGTCGATAGTCCTAGTCAATACACCTTGCGTACAAAGATATCCGTACAGGGGAAAGTTACTGACGAAACCACGACCAGTTTCGGTATTCGAAACATTGAATACATTCCGTATGAGGGATTCTTTCTCAACGGCCAGCATACAAAGATAAAAGGCGTTTGCGTCCATCATGACCTTGGCGCTCTTGGGGCCGCTGTTGATAAGGATGCCATACGTATGCGTTTGAAGATGTTAAAGGACATGGGGTGTAACGCTATCCGTACTTCACATAACCTGCCTTCGTCCATGCTTGTTGAACTTTGCAGCGAGATGGGACTGATGCTCATGATAGAGCCATTTGATGAATGGGATGCTCCTAAATGCGAAAATGGATTCCATCATTTCTTTGCCGAAGAGGCCGACAATGTACTACGTAATATGGTGCGCCATTTCCGCAATGCACCATGTGTGATACTCTGGGGTATCGGCAATGAGGTTCCTAATCAACGTGACGAAAAGGGCTTCCGTATGGTAGAGCATCTGCAGGCTATTGTACATGCAGAGGATCATACACGTCCTGTCACTGTTTGCATGGATCAGATACCCTACGTTTTGAAAAATGGTTTCGCAGCTCCCGTTGATATTCCTGGTATCAACTACAATACATGGAACTATGCCAAGGCATGGAAACAATGGGATCAGGGTTTAATTCTTGGTTCTGAGACGGCATCAACGGTTAGCTCACGCGGTGTTTACAAGTTTCCGCTCGCCCTGAAAGCGATGGCTACCTACTCAGACCATCAGTCTTCGGGCTATGATACGGAATACTGTTCATGGAGTAATGTGCCAGATGTTGATTTTGCACTTAGTGATGACAATCCCTGGTATATAGGACAGTTTGTATGGACTGGCTTTGACTATCTGGGTGAACCCACGCCTTATAATAATGATGCATGGCCAAGTCATAGCTCTTTATTTGGAATCATTGATTTGGCAAACTTGCCCAAAGACCGCTATTATCTCTATCGCAGCGTGTGGAACACTGATAGTCATACGTTGCACGTTCTGCCTCACTGGACATGGCCGGGTAGGGAAGGACAGGTAACCCCAGTGATGGTCTATACGGATTACCCCGAAGCAGAGTTGTTTCTTAATGGAAAGAGCATGGGCCGCCAGAAGAAATGTGATAATGCGTCCTCGGAGTCAGATTCGTTAGCAATACTTCGTCGATATCGACTTTTTTGGGATGATGTCAGATACGAGCCGGGTACCATAGAGGTCGTCGCTTATGACAAACATGGGAAGGTAGCAGATAAAAAGAAGATATCTACGGCAGGACGTCCCGCTGCTATTCAGGTTTCATCTGTGCGTGAAGGATCATTAGCGATGTTTACGGTCACTATTACAGATAAAAACGGAAATCTTTGTCCGCAAAGCAATAATCTGATAAATGTTACTGTCAGGGGGAAGGCGACATTCTGTGGTATGGCCAATGGAGACCCAACTTGCCTGACATCTTTAGGCTCTCGTCAGATGCCTGTATTTGGAGGACAGTTGACATTCTTTGTCCGTAATGACAATATGACGGGAAAGAATTCTGTTGTTGTTAAGATAACTTCGAAAGGTCTTACTGAAACCATCTATAATCAATAATCAATAAAATAACCACATTTTAATTCAAATCATCCATTGATAATACTATCATTGGATGATTTTTGTTTAAAGATAATTTGCATGTTTCCTTACTTATTAGTACCTTTGCGGAGTTTTTTATAAAAAGACAATGAACGAGAAAATACTAAAAAGCCTAAAATCGACGGAAACAGAGGATGTTTTCGACCTTTATATAGTAAGACCAATATGCTATTATCTGGCAGAATTCTTTAATAAGTTCGGCATTCACCCCAACACGGTGACGATATGGTCTATGGTGTTTGGCGCTGCCAGCTGCTTCTTTTTTGCACACGGCAGCTACCACTATGAGTCGTGGGCAGGATTGCTGCTGAACCTGGTGGGCATCCTGCTGCTGATGGTGGGCGACATCCTTGACTGTACCGACGGTCAGCTGGCGCGCATCTCGGGCAAGAAGAGTCGTAAGGGGCGCATCCTCGACGGTGTGGCCGGCTTTGCATGGTTCACGCCCATCTACCTGGCTTTGATATGGCGCTTCTACCAGCATCACGACATCGAGTTCGGATGGCTGGGCATCGAAGACACGCCTACGAATGCCATCATTGCCACCATCGTGGTGTTTGCTCTGGCTGCCTATTCCGGTCTGCATTGTCTGGCAGGTCAACAGCGTCTGGCCGACTACTACATACAGGTGCACCTGTTCTTTCAGAAGGGTGAGGAGGGCTGCGAGCTCGACAACTCGGAGCGCCAGCAGGAGATACTGGACCAGATGCCGAAGGATGCTCCCTTCGTCGAACGACTGTTCCAGCAGCAGTACGTGGAATATACGAAAAAGCAGGAGAAGGTGACACCGCAGTTCCAGCGCCTGATGACGGTGCTGAGGAAGAGGTTCGGCACTTCCGACCAGATTCCACGCGATGTACGTGCACAGCTGCATGCCTACTCTAAGCCACTGGTGAAGTGTGTGGGCATGATTGTATTTAACTTCCGTTCGGCCTTCCTGTTCTTGTTCTGTTTACTGGATGTGCCTGTCATGAACTTCCTATGGGAGATCATCGGTCTGGGACTCATTGCATGGTGGATTAACCGCCGTCATGAGGCATTCTGCAAGAAGATGGCAGAGAAACTCTCTTAGGTAGTATAAAAAAAGAACGGGCATACACATGACGTGGACTAAAAAGAAAATCAATAATTTCTTATTCTTTATTGGTGTATTGGCTGTCGTGGTGATGATGTTCACCTTCGACGTGAGTTTCGTAGAACTATGGGAGCACATCTGTCACGCAGGCTACTGGCTGATACCGATTGTGGGCGTGTGGGTGTTTGTCTATGGCATCAACGCCTTGTCGTGGCAGAGCGTGATACGTAGCGTGAGCAGCGACGACGAGCACGTGGGTTTTTGGCGCATTTTTCGACTCACCATCACGGGCTATGCCTTGAACTACGCCACACCTGTGGGCGGTCTTGGCGGTGAGCCATACCGTATCATTGCACTGTCGCGCGACATGAGCAAGGAGCATGCCTCCTCGTCGGTGGTGCTCTATGCCATGATGCATATCTTTGCCCATTTCTGGTTCTGGTTCACATCGATATTCCTGTATCTGGCCCTGGTGGCCATCGGCGACCTGAAACTGACGCCGGTGATGGCCTTTATGTTTGCACTGGCCATCGTGTTTTGTCTGGTGGCCTTTTACCTTTTCTCGCGTGGTTACCGCAAGGGACTGGTGGTGAAGGGCGTGCGCTGGATTGGTAAGGTGCCGGGACTGAAGAACTGGAGCGCACGTATGCTGGAGACGCACGCCGAGACACTGCACCATGTGGACGAGCAGATAGCGGCGCTGCACAACACAGACAAGCGTGCCTTCTACAGCAGTCTGCTGCTGGAGTATCTGTCGCGCGTGGTTCAGAGCCTGGAAATCATGTTCATGCTGCTGCTGTTCGGCATCGACTGTGGCGGTGGCATGGGAGGCCTGATGCTGACGTTCCTCCACTCAGTGCTGATACTGTCGTTCACCTCGTTGCTGGCCAACCTGATAGGATGGTTGCCCATGCAGATAGGTGTGCAGGAAGGTGGCTTCGTGGTGTCCATCGCTGTGATGGAACTCTCGGCAGCCCTCGGCATCTTTGTCAGCATCATCTGCCGTGTGCGTGAAATCATTTGGATTCTTATCGGGCTTCTGTTGATGAAGCTGGATAAGACGAGTAACTAAGCTTTTACTGATTGACTGATGGCTTGGGCTACGGTGTAGGCTGTGGTCCAAGCGGCTTGGAAATTGAATCCGCCTGTGACGCCGTCGATGTCGAGCACTTCGCCGGCGAAGTAGAGGTGTGGCTGGATGCGACTCTCGAGCGTCGAGGGGTTGACGGCCGACAGGGCAACGCCGCCACAGGTCACAAACTCGTCCTTGAAGGCGGCACGGCCTTGGATGGGGTAGGTGTCGTTGACCAGCGTGTTGATCAGTCGGTTCGCTTCTTTCTTGTTCAGACTGCCCCAGGGGGCGTGTGCCCGACTGCCGAGGCTTTTCTCCAATAGGTAGTTCCAAAGTCGGGTGGGGAGGTTGAACGGACGGACAGACGACAGCTGTTTCTGGCCGTTGGCGGCAATCATCTCGTCGAGAACCTGCTGTACTTCATGCTCGGTACAGCCCGTCCAGTTGACAGACAGAGGCATCTGGTAACGGGCTTCGCTGAGTGCCCTTGCGGCGTAGCTGGACAGTCGGAGGATGCAGGGACCACTCATACCCCAGTGGGTGATGAGCAGAGCGCCAGAAGCTCTGAATTTAGTGCCAGGTATCATGGCGCTGGCCTCGACCACGGTGCCCATCAGCTCGCGCAACTTAGCATCGTCGATGCTGAAGGTGAAGAGCGAGGGTACGGGTGTCTCGATGTCGTGGTTGCTCAACAGGGTGGACTGTGGCGACATGCCGCCAGTGGTGACGACCACGAAGTCGTAGTCGGCGAGCTGTTCTAACGCATGCACACGGTGGTTGGTGCGCACGTTGACGCCCAGTCGGTGTGCCTCGCTGAGAAACAGGTTGATGATGGTATGTGAGTCTTGTGATTGAGGGAAGACGCACTGGTCTTCCTGAGTGACCAGTTTGACACCGCGCTGCTCGAACCATTGATAGGCAGCGCGGTGGTCAAACTGCTTGAAAAGGCGTTTCAGCAGGCGGTGACCGCGTGGATAAACCTGTTTCAGGTCTGTAACATCACGAAAAGAGTTGGTGCAGTTACAGCGCCCGCCGCCCGAAACTTCTACTTTTCTTAGTACGCGTGAACCGGCTTCAAGAATGTCTATCTGCATTCCTGGACAAAGCTCTTTCAGGTTAATGGCCAGAAAGAAGCCTGCTGCGCCGCCTCCCACGATAGCTGTCTTCATGCGTCGTAGGCAGCGGCTTCGGCTGCCGCAATAATATCTTCGCGTGACTGTTCCTTGGGTTGATGGCTGATGTCGGAAAGGTCGAACTCGTCAACATCGCTTTCAGCAGCCTTCTCCTGCTTGTCGGCAGGACGAGGGGCTTCGGCCTTCTGAGGCATATCTGCCTTCTCTTTCTTCTCGGTGGGGATGATGAACTCCTTTTCCTTCTCCAAATCGGGAGCAATGGCTGTAGGCTCTTCTTCCATCTTGGTGCGCTCGGACTTAGCCAGAAAGATAGCGTCGATAAACTGTGGCTCGCGACGCAGGCGCTGTAGCGTCTCCTTAGAGGCGTTCTGCTGGGCCTCTTTCTTCGAGAAGCCCTGACCCTTGCCACCTTCCACACCTTCTATCATGACGATGAAGCAGAACACGGGCGAGCCGTTCTCGTCTTGTGTCTCCTTTTGTATCTTGAAGTCCATGCGAACGCGGTTCTTCTGAGTCCACTCCAGCAACTTCGACTTAAAGTTAACCTCCTTATAGGCCACCTTGTCGATGTTCACCATCTGAGCCAGGATGCGCTGCTTCATAAACGTCATGACGGCATCGTAGCCTTGGTCCAGATAGATGGCGCCAACCAGTGCCTCGAAGGCATTGCCGGCCATATAACTATTGTGTGAGCGCTGTGTGCCGCTGCTCTGTATCAGTTCGGTGAGTCCCATCTCCTGGGCCAGTTTTCCCAAAGTCTCTCGGCTCACCAACTTCGAGCGGGTGTTGGTGAGAAATCCTTCTCGTTTGCCGGCAAAATGTTCATAGACGATGTGTCCCACCACGGCATCAAGTAGTGCGTCGCCCAGAAACTCCAGGCGCTCGTTGTTCAGCGGACGGCCCTTCTCGTTGCGCTTTCCTGAGCTCTTGTGTGTCAGGGCCATTTTGTAGTACTTGATGTTATGGGGGTAGAAGCCGATGATGGCATACAGAGAAGAATAAAGCTCCTTTTCCTTGCGGAAAGGGAGCTTTAAACGGTCGATAATATCTTTAATCTTCATACTTATCTTCGGTGAATTTTCTTTCGTTTGAAAGTGAAAGCGCGCTTTCACTTTGCTCACTAATCTGAAAATTTCTTGAATACAACACAGGCATTGTGTCCGCCAAAACCGAAGGTGTTGCTCAGACCAGCACGTACGGTGCGCTTCTGTGCCTTGTTGAAAGTGAAGTTCAAGTTATAGTCAATCTCAGGATCCTCATCGCCATCCTCATGGTTGATGGTGGGAGGAACGATGTCGTTCTTCACTGCCAGGATGGTGGCCATAGCCTCTACGGCACCAGCAGCACCGAGCAGGTGACCAGTCATAGACTTGGTTGAAGAGATGTTCAGCTTGAAGGCTGCATCGCCAAAGACGTCCTTGATGGCCTTGGCCTCAGAGATATCACCTACGTGGGTTGACGTACCATGTACGTTGATGTAGTCGATATCCTCGGGCTTCATGTTGGCATCTTCCAGAGCGTTCTTCATCACCAGCTTAGCACCCAGTCCTTCGGGGTGAGAAGCTGTGATGTGGTGAGCGTCTGCACTCATGCCTGCACCAACCATCTCTGCATAGATCTTGGCACCACGGGCCTTGGCGTGCTCCAGTTCCTCGAGGATGAGGCAACCGGCACCTTCTGCCATGATGAAACCATCGCGCGAAGCGCTGAAAGGACGGCTAGCCTTCTCAGGCTCGTCGTTACGAGTTGACAGGGCGTGCATGGCATTGAAACCACCAACACCACTCTCGCAGATAGCTGCCTCGGCACCACCGGTTACGATAGCGTTTGCCTTGCCCAGACGAATCAGGTTGAAGGCATCGGCCAGTGCGTTGCTTGAAGAAGCACATGCTGAAGATGTGATGTAGTTGGGACCATGGAAACCGAACATGATAGAAATCTGTCCGGCAGCGATGTCGGCAATCATCTTAGGGATGAAGAAGGGGTTGAACTTAGGACCATCCTCGCGATGAACACCATAGTAGGTGATCTCGTCTTCGAAGGTCTTAATACCACCGATACCTACGCCAAAGACAACACCGATACGGTCTTTGTCTTCTTGCTCAAGGTTCCATCCGCAGTCCTCGACCGCCTGCTTGGCAGCAATCAGGGCCAGCTGAGTGTAGCGGTCCATCTTGCGGGCCTCCTTGCGATCCAGGAAGTCGTTTACGTTGAGGTTCTTCACCTCACAAGCAAACTTGGTTTTGAAATTTGTGGTATCAAAATGTGTAATAGGTGCTGCTCCGCTGACGCCATTGATGAGGTTGTTCCACATCTCGTCGGGAGTGTTGCCCACTGGCGTAACTGCGCCCAGACCTGTTACAACGACTCTTTTTAATTCCATAATATTAATATTGAATGAAGAATGAAGAATGAAGAATCTTTGTGCATATACAAAAAGCGAAGAATGAAGAACTTACTACCACGCAAGAGGAGGCAGCAAATTCTTCATTCTTCATTCTTCATTACTTCATTCAGAAAAACTTTATTTTGCGTTCTCCTCAATATAAGAAATAGCATCGGCAACGGTGCCAATCTTCTCGGCCTTATCATCGGGAATAGAGATACCGAACTCCTTCTCGAACTCCATGATGAGCTCTACAGTGTCCAGAGAGTCTGCACCCAGGTCGTTTGTGAAACTTGCTTCGGGCTTAACCTCTGCTTCATCAACACCGAGCTTATCAACGATAATTGCCTTTACTTTGCTTTCAATTTCTGACATGATTTTTTTCTTTTAATTGTTAATACTTATGTTCAATGTGATTCAGTTTTCTCCAAAATCGGGTGCAAAGTAACTCATTTTCTTTCAATTACGCAAATTTTTTTTAAGAAAACTACCTTTTGTGTGCACACACAGGGTGCTTTTGTGCAATATACATTACTTTTTTTAAGCAATCTTGCTGATTTTTATTACTTTTGCACTCGAAATGGATATGTCGTTGAACAAAAAAATTATAAATTTGGCGGTGCCGAGCATCGTTTCGAACATCACAGTGCCGCTTTTGGGGCTTTGCGACGTAGTGGTGATGGGCCATGTTGGGGGCGCTCGCCATATTGGTGCCATTGCCGTAGGGTCCATGATTTTCAATGTGATGTATTGGCTTTTCGGATTTCTGCGCATGGGCACCAGCGGACTGACGGCACAGGCTTTCGGCGGACGGCGGTTGCAGGTAGCAGCCACCATGTTGCGTCGCGGTTTGCTGGTGGCGCTGTCGGTGGGACTGCTGATTGTGTTGTTGCAATGGCCTTTGCGCAGACTGATGTTCTTTTTGATGCAGCTGACGCCCGAGGTGGCACCGCTCTGTGCTTCTTATTATAATATATGTATATGGGGGGCGCCTGCCATGTTGGGGCTCTATGTGCTGATGGGGTGGTTGATAGGCATGCAGAACACACGGATTCCGATGCTGCTGGCTATCGGACAGAATGTGGTCAA
The DNA here is from genome assembly GCA_024695815.1 of Prevotella sp. Taxonomy (GTDB): domain Bacteria; phylum Bacteroidota; class Bacteroidia; order Bacteroidales; family Bacteroidaceae; genus Prevotella. The sequence continues at coordinate 66,670 of JAILHK010000006.1, read as the reverse complement.
CATCAGTTTGTCGCTCGTGCTGGTCATTGGCTTTGGCATGGAGATACGCGGTGTGGCGCTGGGCACGATGGTGGCACAGTGGTCCACATTCCTGGCGGGCATCGCCCTGATACTCAGGTACTACGGCCGACTGCTCAGGCGTCATCCCTCGCGGTGGCGTGAGCTCCGGCTGGGGTTGGCTCGCTTTTTCAGCATCAACCTCGACATCTTCCTGCGTACGGTCTGTCTGGTGGCGGTCAACCTGTACTTCACCTCGGCGGGGGCGATGCAGGGAGCCGAGATACTGGCAGCCAACACACTGCTGTTGCAGTTCTTTATGTTCTTCAGTTATGTGATGGACGGCTTCGCCTTTGCCGCTGAAGCATTAGCAGGGCGCTATCTGGGTGCCAACAACCAGTCCATGTTGAAGCGCACCATCCGCTATGTCTTTGGTTGGGGCGTGATAGTGGCTACGCTCTTTACGCTGGTATATGAGTTCGGCGGTACCACCATACTCCGCTTGTTGACCACCGATGCCGACGTGGTGCACACGGCCACCGGTTTCATGTGGTGGGCAGTGGCAGTGCCCTTTGCCGGCATGGCCGCCTTTGTGTGGGACGGCATCTTCATCGGCACGCTGAAGACGCGCGGCATGCTCATTTCCTGTTTGGTGGCAGCCCTGTGCTTCTTCCTGGTCTATTGGTGGCTGTTTCCCGTCATGCAGAACCACGCCCTATGGTTGGCATTCATCATCTATCTGCTCGCCAGAGGGTTGGTACAGACTTTTATTTCCTTTAGACCCTTTCCGTAACACTTTTTTTGTTTTTTGACTTGTTTTTTCTTTCTCATCCCATAAATAATGTGTAATTTTGCACACTGAACTGAATAGTAACGAGAAAAGAATATATTTTATGAACCTAAAACCAATTGCTTTGTCAGTAATGGTCGCCATGGCTGTGCCTGTGGCGGCGCAAAACAATCAAGTATCAATGAAGTATGCAGACCAGATTGCTGTGCCTGCTGATAACATTAAGGTGTGCCGACGCCCGGCAGCCAAAGAGCGTCTGTTCCATGCAGAGGTCATCGAGAAGAAGATCAAGGAGGTGAAGAAGCTCCTGAAAGATGCACCCTACCTGGCTTGGATGTTCGAGAACTGTTTCCCCAACACGCTGGACACGACCGTACACTACAGTGATAGCGAGGGCGACGACGACACCTTCGTTTACACCGGCGATATTCACGCCATGTGGTTGCGCGACTCTGGCGCACAGGTTTGGCCCTACGTGCAGTTTGCCAAGGAGGATAAGGACATCCGTAAGATGGTGCGCGGCACGATTCTTCGTCAGCTGAAGTGTATCATCATCGATCCCTATGCCAACGCATTCAACATCGGTCCTACCGGTGGTGAGTGGCAGAGCGACTATACCGACATGAAGCTGGAGCTGCACGAGCGTAAGTACGAGATCGACTCACTGTGCTATCCCATCCGTCTGGCCTACTATTACTGGCTGGTGACGGGCGACGACAGCATCTTTGGCGACCTGTGGCAGCAGGCCATGCAGAAGATTCTGCAGACCTTCCGCGAGCAGCAGCGCAAGGAGAACCACGGTCCTTACCACTTTGAGCGTAAGACCAACCGTCAGTTTGATACCACCAGCAACAATGGTTACGGCACACCCGTCAACCCCGTCGGTCTGATTGTGTCTTCTTTCCGTCCGTCAGACGATGCCACCACGTTCCAGTTCCTGGTTCCTTCTAACTTCTTTGCAGTGACCTCTCTGCGCAAGGCCGCCGAGGTGCTGACCAAGGTGAACCACAATGCCACCCTGGCTAAGGAGTGCAAGGTGCTGGCCAACGAGGTAGAGACGGCTCTGAAGAAATATGCGGTCTATGACCATCCTAAGTATGGCAAGATTTATGCTTTCGAGGTTGATGGTTTCGGCAACCACTTGTTGATGGACGATAGTAATGTGCCCAGCCTGCTGGCAATGCCTTATCTGGGCGATGTGCCCGTAGATGATCCTATCTACCAGAACACCCGTCGCTTTGTGTGGAGCAAGGATAACCCCTACTTCTTCAGCGGTAAGGCTGGCGAAGGCATCGGTGGTCCTCATGTGGGCTACGACATGGTATGGCCTATGTCTGTCATGATGAAGGCCTTTACCAGTCAGGACGACGCTGAAATCCTGTGGTGCCTACAGCAGCTGGTAAACACCGACAACGGCACTGGCTTCATCCACGAGTCGTTCCACAAGGATGATGCTGCCAACTATACGCGTTCATGGTTTGCTTGGCAGAACTCTCTCTTCGGTGAACTGATCCTAAAGTTGATTGACGAAGGAAAACTGGAGCTTTTAAAGAAAGTACAGAAGCAGTAAATCATGAAGAAATCTTTGTTTAGTCTTCTCCTCATGGCTATACCCGCTATAGCCATGGGGTCTATAGAGGTGGGCAAGACTTATCGTATTGCTCCGGTTGCCGACGCCACGAAATCGCTGATGTCGAGCAATGCAAACACCAACGCCAATGCCGCTGTGGTGGTATGGACCGAGACCAACCTGCCCGTTCAGCAGTGGATAGCCGAGGATGCTGGCGAAGAGATGATTGCTTTTCGCAATGTTTATACAGGCAAGTATCTTGACAGTAGTAATGGTTCTTCGACACAGGTTGCCAACCAGACTGGCTGGACACTGACTGCCGATGCCAGTCAGGCAGACTGCTATACCATGAAACAAAGGTTGTCGCTCAGTCTGAATACCCCCGCAGAAGGTCGTCAGCCCGTGATCAGCAGAAAAGGTACGCTGTGGCTCATTGAGGAGGTTCAGCCGCAGACCACCTTCGACGAAACGGCGCGTCAGCGCATGCTCAGCGGCTATCTGCAGCAGTATATGCAGGATCGCGGCACGGGCTACCGCACGTTCTGTGCCGGCGGATGGGGCGAAGCAGAGACCCTCGAGTGCATCCTTGACTGTTATGAGGCCACCGGCGACAGCCGTGTGCTCGACGTTTTCGAGTCTTGTTATAACTATCTGAAACAAAAGGTGGGAAGCAGTTGGAACAAGCTGGTCTATGAGAATGATTATAAGTGGTATGGCCACGACTTCAACGACGATGTGATGTGGCTCATCATCGCTGCTGCCCGTGCTCATCTGTTGACGGGCAAGACGATGTATCTGAACGATGCCAAGATCAACTTCAACACGATTTGGAATCGTGCTTATCTGGGATATATAGGTATGTTGCGCTGGGCCGAGAACTCAGGCGATCGTAATGGCACCAACTCGTGTATCAACGGTCCTGCCGAGGTGGCTGCATGCTATCTTGGCATGGGCACTGGCGACGAGAGCTACTTTGAGAAGGCTCGCGAACTGTACCAGAACCAGCGTCAGTATCTGTTTGAAGCCTCTACCGGTAAGGTGTGGGACAGCGTGGTACTCGACCCCAACACACTGACGGTGAAGAGTCGCAACAACTGGGTTTCTAGCTACAACCAGGGCACCATGCTGGGTGCTGCCATCTTGTTGTACCGCCATTACGGTACCGAACAGTATAAGCAGGATGCTGACAAGATCATCAACAGAGCGCGCGTTGACCTCTGTAATAACGAAGGCATTATCCATGTTTGTCAGAGTGCCGATGGCGACTTCCAGGGCTTCAAGGGCATCTTGATGCGCTATGCTGGCCTGTATGCTCGCGAGTTCAACAACGAGAACTACCAGCAGTGGGTGCTTGCCAACGCAGCGCGTGCCTACAACAACCTGAACTCTCGTTCGTTTGGTCATTCCGCCTGGTTGACCAAGGCCAGCGAGGACTTTATGTTCGGCACTGGCAACGATGCGGTTGACTACAGCCTCCAGGGGTGTGCCTTCGGTGGTGCAGCTTCGTTGGCTGCTGCTTTCAGTGTTCCTGTCGGCAAATTGCAAAAAACGGCCATTTCATCGGCCGATGCCCAGCGCGACGAGCAGCGCAGTATCACCTTCACCTATCAGGCAGAGCGTGCCGGTCATTACCTGGTGAAGCTGTTCTACCGAGCCCAGAGCAAGACCACCCAGTCGCTGACTATTAGCGACGGCGCAGCTCAATCAGTCACATTGGCTGCCACGGGTAGTGCACAGGGGCAGCGGATGCTGTTCACCACGCTTAAAGCAGGCGAGAACAGTCTCTGTTTCAGCAACAGCAGCAATCAGTTGCCCGAGATTGAAAAGATAGAGGTCAGCTACCTCAGCGACGTGTTCAACAAGTTGGAGGCTGAGCATGCCGTGACCACAGGACAGGTGACGCTGGGTCAGTCGGACGATGCTTCAGGTGGTATGTATGCCCGCAATATCGGCAATGGCCTTAGCAATACGATAACCTTTAAGTACGATGCCGTAGAGGCAGGCGACTACTATGTGGACGTCACCTACTTCTACTCGCTGAACCGTCAGATGTACATCCGTGTGAACAATGGCACCAAGGTATCATCCACCTACGAGAGCACGGGCAGCCTGGATGCAGCCAAGGCCAAGGTGAAGCGCCTGAAGGTGACGCTCAAGGCTGGCAGCAACACCATTACGTTTGGTAACGACAATGGCGGTGCTCCCTATATCGACGTCATCATGCTGAGTCGTGTGGACGATCCCGCCGCCATCACGTCGGCAGTCAGCCAGACAGAACCACAAGACCAGTCGTGGTATTCGCTGACCGGTGTGAAGCACCGCTCGGTTCTGAAGCCCGGTCTTTATATCCGTGGTCATAAGAAGTTTATGGTAAGATAATAAGATAGAATATATGTATAAGAAGATAATTTTTGCTCTTTCGCTGCTAGTGTGCGCAGGTTCTATGACCTATGCCAAGAAGGTGCGCACCAGCGGTAACCCCCTGTTCCAGGGGTGGTATGCCGACCCCGAGGCTGCTGTACTCAACAACCAGTATTGGATTTTCCCCACCTTCTCTGCCGAGTATGACGACCAGTTGTATTTCGATGCGTTCTCTTCTCGCGACCTGGTGAAGTGGAAGAAACACTCACGCGTGCTCACCAGCGAGAATGTCAGTTGGGCACGTCGCGCCATGTGGGCACCAGCCATTCTCGAGAAAGATGGTCTCTACTATCTGTTCTTCTCGGCCAACGACGTCCACGAGGGCGAGGTTGGCGGCATCGGCGTGGCAGTCAGCAAGAAGCCACAGGGCCCTTACAAGGACGCTCTTGGCAAGCCCTTGATTCAGAATATTGTGAATGGTGCACAGCCCATCGACCAGTTCGTGTTCCGCGATGACGACGGTCAGTACTATATGTACTACGGTGGCTGGGGCCATTGCAACATGGTAAAGATGGCCCCCGACCTTCTCAGTTTGGAGCCGTTTGCCGATGGAACCATGTATAAAGAGGTGACTCCCGAGAACTATGTTGAGGGTCCTTTCATGTTGAAACGTGGCGGCAAGTACTACTTCATGTGGAGTGAAGGCGGCTGGGGCGGTCCCCACTACAGTGTGGCCTATGCCATCAGCGACTCTCCCATGGGTCCGTTCAAGCGCATCGGCAAGATTCTGCAGCAAGACCCAGCAGTGGCCACCGGCGCTGGTCATCACTCGGTGGTGAAGGGGGCCGGTGCCGACGAGTGGTACATCGTTTATCACCGTCGTCCGTTGGGTGACACAGGCCGCGATCACCGCGTCACCTGCATCGATAAATTAGAGTTCGACGACCAAGGATTTATCAAACCCGTCAAGATGACTTTTGAGGGTGTGAGCCCCTCTCCGCTTAAAAAAAGGTAGCTTCGGCTACCTTTTTTTGTGTTGTATAACGCCAAAAATCTAATATTTCGGTTATACAAAACCGCTTTGCACTTTTTTTTAATTGCTTGATTATCAGTACCGTTACAAATTGTATTAATCGTTTTCCATTAATACAAACCGTTATTCCTTAGTTATTATTTTAAAATATGCTTAATTTTGCACAAAAGTCATTAATAGCTAAAAACGTAAGTAAGTATGATGAAAAAGCAATTATCAAAGTTTTGCAAAGAATGGCTGCCAACTGGCACCATGATGCTGTGCACAATGGCTATGTTGGTTGCAGCACCTGCACTTCAGCAGGCCCGCGCTGATGTACAACAGAGTGCTAACAAAGCACAGGTGACCGGTTTGGTGACCGACGGTGAGAAACAGCCCCTTATCGGTGTTACCGTGACGGTGGTTGGTTCTGATGTACGCGCCATCACAGATTTCGATGGTATGTTTAAAATCATGGCTCCCACCAAGAGCAACACCATGCTGGAGTTCAGTTACATGGGCTTCAAGAAAAAGCAGGTGAAGCTGAATGGCGCCAAGTTGCTGAACGTTCAGATGGAGGAAGACGTCAACGAGTTCAGCGAGGTAGTGGTTACCGGTTATAGCAGCCAGAAGAAGGCTTCTATCATCGGTTCTATCGAGACCATCAAACCTGCCGAGCTGCAGTTCGGTACTACGCGTACATTATCTAATAACCTGGCTGGTAAGCTGGCCGGTGTGATTGGTATCCAGCGTTCTGGTGAGCCTGGCTACGACGATTCAGAGTTCTGGATTCGTGGTATGTCAACGTTCCACGGCAACAACGCCCCTCTGGTGCTGATCGATGGTGTGGCTCGCGACCTTAACAATGTCGATGTAGCCGAGATCGAGTCGTTCTCAGTGCTGAAGGATGCTTCTGCCCAGGCCATGTATGGTGTACGTGGTGCTAACGGTGTCATCGTCATCACCACCAAGCGTGGTAAGATTGGTGCTCCACAGGTACGCTTCCACGTAGAGCACGCCATCAGCGAGCCCACCAAGTTCCCCGAGTTCTTGAATGCTCCCGACTATATGACCCTGTTGAACACTCTAGCTGCCCAGGATGGCAAGCCACTTCCCTTCACACAAGAGCGTATCGACCGCACACGTTCTGGCTATGACCCCGACCTCTATCCCGATGTCAACTGGATTGATGTCATCACCAAGGATCATGCCTACACCACACGTGGTAATGTAGATGTAAGCGGTGGTAGCGACTTCCTTCGTTACTCTATCGTGGCTTCTTACTTCAAAGAGGGTGGTATCCTCGAGCAGGACAAGACATTGCCTATTGACAATGCCACCAACAACCAGCAGTTCAACCTGCGCACCAACATCGATATGGACGTCACCAAGACCACTTTGCTGCGCGTTAATATCGGTGGTTATCTGAACCGCTTCAAGAAGCAGGGCGTTGACACCAACGTGGCTTTCGACCATGCCTTCATGACGCTGCCGTTCGCCTATCCCGCACGCTATAGCGATGGTGCCATTCCCTTGGTGTCAAACCGTTCTAACCCCTGGCTCGATGTGACTCAGGGTGGTTATAACTTCCGCACCTCTTCTAAGTTGCAGACCCTTTTCTCTGTAGAGCAGGATCTGAAGATGATCACCAAAGGCCTGAAGGCTAAGGTGCTGTTCAGCTTCGACCGCTGGAACCAGAGTGAGCGCGGCCGCAACACCAACGTGAGCACCGTGTTCCCCGCCACTGGCCGTGACGTTGAGGGTAACCTCATCTACACCCAGTATCAGACGGGTGACGAGTCCATGCCTCACTATTCTAAGGGTGAGTATGGTAACACCAATATCTATCTCGAGGCCGACCTGATGTATAGCCGTCGCTTCGGCAAGATGGACGTTGATGCTCTGTTCCTCTACAACCAGCAGGCCTACGACAGTGGCGATATCCAGGACTACCGCAAGCAGGGTGTTGCCGGACGTCTGTCTGGAACCTACGACAACCGCTACGTGGCTGAGTTCAACTTCGGTTACAACGGTTCTGAGAACTTTGCCAAGGGTCAGCGCTTCGGTTTCTTCCCCTCATTCGCACTCGGTTGGTTGATCAGCGAAGAGCCCTGGATGGAGTCTATGAAGTCAACCTTCAGCAAGATCAAGCTGCGTGGTAGCATCGGTCTGGCTGGTGACGATAACATTGGTGGTCGTCGTTTCGCATACCTCGGTGTTGTGGGCTATGATGATGGTTATGGTTACTCTTGGGGTACCACCGGTCAGCGTAGCACCTCTGGTATCAAGGAGAAAGAGTATGGTGTGACCAACCTGACATGGGAGACCGTACTGAAGAAGAACCTCGGTTTCGAGATTTCTGCACTGAATGCCATCGACTTCACCTTCGATGTGTTCACCGAGAATCGTAAGGACATCTTCATGCGTCGTAGCAGCGTGCCCTCACAGAGTGGTATCCCCTACGAGAGCCAGCCTTATGCTAACTATGGTAAGATGGAGAACAAGGGTATCGAGTTCACCCTCAACTTCCACAAGCAGTGGAACAAGGACTGGTACACCTCAGCCTATGGTAACTTCACCTTTGCCAAGAACAAGATTACTGAGTACGACGAACCTGAGGCCAAGGCCGCACACCAGCGCCAGACTGGTCGCTCGATGGGTGAGCTCTATGGTCTCACAGCCGAGCGTCTGTTTGCTTACAGCGACTTTGAACTCAATGCCGACGGTTCACTCAAGCTCGACGGTGCCGGCAATCCGATCCTCCTCGAAGGCATTCCTCATCAGAATGCAGGTGCTGCTGCCGTATGGCCTGGTGACATCAAGTATGTTGACGTGAACGACGATAAGGTCATCGACGACAAGGATGAAGGCTTCATCGGTGGCACACTCAACCCACGTATCGTCTATGGTTTCGGTGGCGTTGTCAGCTGGAAGAACCTCGACCTGAACTTCTTCTTCCAGGGTTCTGGCGACATGTACCGCATCATTGGTGGTCAGCCTTACTTCCTCCCTGGTGGTGGTACCACAACCGAGGGTAATGCTTACTCTATGTATATCGACGACCGCTGGACCGACGACAACCAGGATCCCTATGCTTTCTGGCCTCGTCTGACCTATGGTCCTAACAAGAACAACTACCGTGCTTCTACATGGTGGAAGAAGAACATGAGCTTCCTGCGCTGTAAGACCATCGAGATTGGCTACACCCTGCCTAAGGAGTGGATCGAGCCTATCTATGGCAAGAGCTGTCGTGTGTTTGTCAGCGGCAACAACCTGTTCTGCCTCTCTTCGTTCAAGTTGTGGGACCCCGAGATTTCTACCAGCAACGGTCTGAACTACCCGCTCAACCGCTCTGTTATGTTTGGTCTTGATATCACATTCTAATCGTATAAAGCATTAAAGAATTATGAAGACATTTAAATTCAAAAAATATATGGCGGCCGGACTGATGGCCCTGTCGCTCACACAGCTCACCACTTCTTGTGCCGACTATCTGGACAAGGAGCCCGATACCGAGCTCGACACTGACATGGTGTTCTCCAACCGCGACAAGGTGTATGGCTGGTTGGCTACCGTCTATAACGTTATTCACAAACCCGACAAGTGGTCGCTCACTGCCGATGGCTACGAGATCATGTCAGACGATATGGTGCCCTCAGAGCGCTGGCGTCAGTGGGACTGGGCTCAGGTGATTGATAAGATCACTGGCTCATGGACCGTCAACTCTCCTTGGGATGGCGACCTTTGGTCACGTATGCCCCTCTATGTGCGCCATGGTCTGATCTTCCAGCAGAAGATTCATGCCATGCCCGACCACGATCTGCCACAGAGCGAGGTTGACAACATGAAGAACGAGGTGAAGTTCCTCTGTGCCTATGCCTGGTGGCTCATGGCCGAGAACTATGGTGGTGTGCCTTTCACAGGCAACACGATTGCCGCTACCGATGCCGACATCTCTACACTGATGACCGGTCAGTCAAAGTTCGACGACGTGGTGAACTACTGCGACAAGGAGATGCTCGAGGCTGCCGATGCGCTGCCCGCCATCTATAGCGACCCCGCCAAGTATGGTCGTATCAACAAGATCATGGCGCTGACCGTGCGTTCACGCATGTTGCTTTTCGCTGCCAGTCCACTGGTCAACGGCAACAAGAAGTTTGCCGACGAGTATGCTAAGTATAAAAACGACAAGGGCGAGCAGATCTTCAATCCCGTCTATGACCACAACAAGTGGATCAAGGCTGCCGAGGCTTGTAAGCTCTGTATCGACGAGGCCGAGAAAGCAGGCTATGCCCTCTACACCGAGCAGGGTCCCAACGGCAAGATCGACCCCTTCATGTCAACCTATAATGTGCACATCAAGAAATGGGCTGAGGGCAACCGCGAGATCACGTTCCCTGTGACCAAGGGCAACGACTACCGCAACACCTTCCTCCGCTGCGTTTCTGTTCGTGAGTACGGTGGTGGTAACGGTCTGGGTGTTTACCAGGGCTACGTAGATGCATTCTTCACCAAGAATGGTCTGCCCATCAGCGATCCTAACTCTGGCTACAGCGAGGCTGGCTTCTCTAACAAGATCGACGATCGTTCCGATGAGACCACCTGGCAGTATGGCACCGGCAAGCCCGGCGAGATCACAGGCAAGGGTATCTTCAACATGTACTGCAACCGTGAGCCCCGTTTCTACAATGCCGTTTCATTCCACGGTTCACGTCTCTGCGTTACTGGCGGCGAGCGTGCCTACGACTTCTTCTACGATGGTCGCGACAACATCCAGTCGTCATCTCCCCACGATGCTCCTCAGAACGGCTACCTGGCTCGTAAGAGTCTCTGCGTGACCGACAACTACAAGGAGGGAACCATCACCGACCGTCAGGGCTTCATCTATCGTCTGGCCTTCACCTACCTCGACTATGCCGAGGCCGAGAACGAGGCTTACGACACCGACGCTGCCCGTCTGGAGTCGCTGAAGTATCTGAACAAGATTCGTGAGCGTGCCGGCGTACGTCAGTACACCTTCGATGCTGTGACCATCGAGGATCCCGACTACATCCACATCGACAATACCCAGGAGGCTGTTCGTAAGGTTGTCTATATGGAGCGCCGCGTAGAGCTGAGCTGCGAGAACAACCGCTGGTTCGACATCCGTCGTCTGATGCTGGCCGAAGACATCCCCGAGATGAACGGTGCCTGCTACGGCATGAACGCCCAGGGCGACAACAAGACCGACTTCTTCAAGCGCACCAAGTTCATGACCCGCGTATGGCGTCCTGCCTACTATTGGTTCCCCATCTACTATCAGGAAGCCGACAAGAACCCCAAGCTGCATCAGCCTCCTTTCTGGGACAAGACTACTACCGACGGTGATACCGACAGTGATACCGAAGGTGGAGACGAATAATCATGAGTGTACCAGTTTTAATACAACATCAAAGAAAGAACGTTATGAAAAAGATATTTAGTTTCGCAAGTATCGTTTGCATGTTTGCCATGCTGGCCTCATGTAATGAAGACCCCACCTATTATCAGGTGCCCGACGTGTCTGGCAGCATGAAGATGAACCTTACATGCTCTCAGGAGCGCATCCAGCTCGACAAGTCTCAGAGCGAAGCCACAGCCGTTACCTTCAGTTGGGATGCTGTCAAGAGTCCTCTGTCTGCCAACGACTCTGTGGCCTACTTCCTGCGCTTCTACGATCCCGCTTCTAAGACCGAGCATATCTCTGACACCATCCCCATGGGCAATGGCACTACCAAGAGCTTCACTCATAATGAGCTCAACAACATCGTGTCGCGCTGGATCCACCCCGATATGCCCATCGAGGTGACTGCCCAGCTGCTGTGCTACGTGTTCAACGAGCAGAAGTTTGTCAAGCCCGTAGTGTCTGAAACAAACTTCTGGGTCACCTGCTACGAGAAGTTCCCCACCTACCTCTACCTCCGCATCACCGACAATGCCACAGGTGCTACAAAGACCGAGCGTCTGGAGCAGGTAGAGACCGGTTCGGGCATCTACCAGTACAATGCAGTCATGACACCTTCTACCTTTGTCTTCGGCACCAGTGCCACCGACGAGTATCCTGTCTATGCACTTGATGGCGGCGAGAAGATGAAGTATGTGAATGATGGTGCCTATGAGCCCTTCTCAACCACCGCCTCTGGCGAGCGCACCATGATCATCGACCTGAACGACGGCTATAACGACTGTCGCATCGTCGAGATGGTCAAACTGCCACGTCCCGGCCATATCTGGATTGTGGGCGACGGATGCTCAGTAGGTTGGAACCCCAACAACTCAGCTGGTCTCTTCGAGATGGTTGGCGGTCTGCGCGAGCCTTGGATCTATGCCTGGACAGGCGAGTTCCACTCTGCAAAGGATGGCTCTGAAGGTATGTTCAAGATTGGTCTGGAGAGCGACTACGGTGGTCAGTTCTTCTTCGCACCTTCAAATGGTGCCAACCCCATGACCGAGCTTGGCATCGACGGTCCTCGCACACAGGGCGGCTCTGATAACAAGTGGCAGGTACCTGCCGAGGCCGAGGGTGTCCACACCCTGAAGCTCATCCTGCTGGCCGACGACCTGCACCTCGAGTTCGAGTAAGTTCTAACTGGAGTATAATTGGGAGTTGAAGGGGAAACACATCATTCCCCTTCGGCTTCCATTTCTTAACTCCCCCTTAAATTAATATAATGAAAAGATTCTTTGTTGCATTATCATTTGTCTGCTGCCAGCTGTCGCTCAGCCTGGCGCAAGACTACTATTACAACCCTGTCATTAATCGCAGTCTGCCCGATCCCAGCGTTATCAAGGCTTCCGATGGCTATTTCTATCTGTATGCCACCGAAGACACGCACAATGTGCCCATCTACCGCTCAACGAACCTGGTAAACTGGCGCTATGTCGGCACGGCCTTTACCGATGCTACACGCCCCATGGACTACTGTCCTAATGGTGGCATCTGGGCACCCGACATCAACTACATCAATGGCCAGTATGTGCTCTACTACTCCAAGTCGGAGTGGGGCAAGACCTGGGAAAACGGCATTGGCGTGGCTGTCAGCAGTCGCCCCGGCGGTGGTTTCCACAGCGCCCACAAACTGTTCCTCTCTAGCGAGGTAGGCATTGAGAACTGCATCGACCCCTTCTTCATCCAGGACGATGGCCACAACTACCTGTTCTGGGGCTCATTCCACGACATCTATGGCGTAGAGCTCACTGAAGACGGACTGGCCATCAAAGAGGGCTGCACACCCAAGAAGATTGCCGGCGGACTGATTGAGGCCACCATGATTGTCAAGCACGATGGCTATTTCTACCTCATCGGCTCGGCAGGATCATGTTGCGAGGGTGCTAACAGCACCTACCGACTGGTGATGACGCGTGCAACAGATATCTTTGGACCCTATCTCGACCGTAACGGACGCACAGCTGTAGGCGACAACTTCTCGCCTCTGCTCAACAAGAGTCCTGAGGTCTATGGCCCCGGCCACTGTTCCGAATTTGTAGAAGACGATGCCGGCCAGACCTGGGTGCTCTATCATGGCTTCCCTTCAGACAATGTCAACCTGGGTCGTGTCACCTATCTCGACCGCATTGTCTGGAAAAAAGACGGTTGGCCCTCTATTGCGCGCAGCATGCCTTCTACCGAGGCCGAGGTGCCCCTTTTTGGCGATGCAGCAGGTATCGAAAATGTCACAGCTTCGGCCGACGTCGAGTTTCTCTTCCTGCCCACCGAGGCTCCCGGTATGTACCGCATAGAGAGCCCCGACAGTCAGCCCTACACATGGCGACTGGTCAATGCCAATGGCGTGCAGATGCTCAAGGGCACAGGCACCGGCACCATCATCGTCGATGCCACGCAGATGCCTTCCGGCTTGTATGTCATCGAAGTGCAGAATAAACACGGTCATCAATCTAAAAAGATCGTCAAAGGATAACTATCGCACAGCGATATCTCGATGTTTGTCGGGCTCCAGCCAAAAGGTTTGGAGCCCGATTTTTTGTCTCAGTCCAATCGGCACCGCCTTAGTGGTTCGTCTTCAGTCTGTGTTTGTTGAACAAAAACCGATAAATGCAGCTTTCTGAGACCTTTCATTTTTCGCTTGTTTTATAGAAAAAAAACAGAAATACCCCTTTGTGAGCCAGAAATCTCTGTCGAGATTTTCATGTTGCCAGTGGTAATCCTTCTTGTGAACAAGTTCACATCAGGCTTCTCACTGACACCATGCCCCTTCTGGGGCTTTCTGTCTCACAAAGGAAAAACCACGGACCTTCGGTCCTGAAAACCAATGGGGGAACCCCACCCCGGCCCTCCCAAGGGAGGGAGTAATTCTGTCCTTTCCTATCTGGATTCTAAAGCCTTACTCACAGTTAATATTTACCAAGCCGTAGGCGGTTTTCTTGGTTTTTCGCTTCTGTTGTTGTAGCCGTCAGGCGGTTTGGTGGTAATGCGGCGGCGAAGGCAAGCTTGCTTGGCTTCGATGAAGCATTGGCAACAAACAGATGGGCCAAAGGACCATCAACAACAGAAGCGGGTTTTTGAGGTTTTTGTTACTAAAAAATGGCTGAAGAGCTTGCTTGGGGTGGGATGGAAAGAAAAAACATCATTTATTTCTCGATTTTCTATATAAAAAAGGTGCTTGATAGCGATTTCTTTTTGCTTCAAAAAATGTCGGTTTCATCGAAGAATTCGCCGAATGTTCATTTTACGTGTTCGAAAATGTTCGAAAATGTTCGATTTTTTATTGGAAAAACATTTGGCTGATTCCTTAATTATTTCTACTTTTGTACCCAATCAATGACTAAATAGTCAACCTATAAACAAAAGTAATAATGACCAATATTAAAAACCTTAGCGCGTCAGCTGAGCTGTCGTCAATCGCACGCCGATTGATGTTGTACTCCAGTTTCATGTCAAACTGCGGATTGCTAAATGGAAAGATGGGATTTTTCTCTTCTTTCCACAACCACTGTGTATCTATAACCAACGATTAGGATATAAAAACTAAAACTTATGAAGAGAAAGAAACTTTTAGTCTTTCTTGCCTGTATTCTAGGAATTCAGGCAATGGCGAAAACTGGGAATCTCAGATATGAGGATTTCCTTTTGAGAGATACCTCTCGAGTTATTCATGGTACGCTGGACAATGGTTTCCAGTATTACATCATTAAGCAACCAGTGAATCATCTTCAGATGAGTCTGCTGCAGAAAACTGGGTGTTATGATGACGAAACAACAGAGATTTCGCATTTTCTGGAGCACATGATGATGACGGCCAATCGAGTAATGGCTACAGGAGATACATTAAGGAGTTATCTGAATAAGCTTGGTATGGACTACGGAAAGGACTTCAATGCTTATACAACTCCTAATTATATGAAATTTGACTTGTATGGTTTGAAGCCTGAACTGGCGCGTGCTGATTCATGTATGGATATACTATCTGATATCGCAGGTGGTGCCAGTATTTGTACCATGGACATAGAAGAGCAGAGAGAAAGATTGCTCAACGAGGTTTCAAACAGGAATTACACTTTTTATTCAAGAGTGATGGATTCTTTTGAAGCAGTTTTCAAGTTTGGACATAATCCCGACGAATGGCGGAAAATGAGGTTGGAAGGTGTAAGATCGATTACGCAGTCTCAACTAGAGACGTTCTATCGAAAATGGTACCATCCTCAGAATCAGTGTCTTCTGGTATCGGGTAATATCCCTGAGGGTGTTGAAGATATGATTAAAAGAAAGTTCGGTAAGCGCCCTGCTATACCTACTCCAGCATCAACAACCATAGATTATAATAAGAATGATCTGGTAATCGAAAGACATGGAAAAGCAGAATGTAAGATTATGCTACTTATGACACAGCCTCTACTGACGCAGTCGGAGAAAGAAAATATAAAACTCTTCAGAGACTGCTTTGCGTTGGAAAAAGGATGTAACACACTGCGTGATAATATGATGAAGAACAGAAATACAGCATTTAGTTCGACTATTAATTGTCAGACGTTAGAACGATTAACTTTGGAGATGGACTTTGCATGCAATATCAATGAAGAAGAAGCAGACGGAGGCTTCCTTGCTCTTGTTGATAGTGTGACTGCTTTTTTGCATAATGTTAAGAATAACGGTGTTCAGGTGTCAATGCCCATAGATACACTTAAAAAGAAAACAGTTGTGGCACATCGTGTAAAAGCTATGAAAAAATTGCAAGAAGGAGATGGTAGGGATAATTCCATTGCATTAATGCAATTTGATGGATGCTTCGTTTATTCTTTGCCACTCTATAAGAAGGAAGATACCGATGCTTACTGGTCGTATGTACTCAGTGGTAAGGATGTCTCGAATTACTTCAAGAAGTTCATTAATAAGTCTGCTATGAAGATAGAATGTATCCTTCCTTATGATTATCCTGAAAAGGAGATTACAGAGAAACTGAAATCCCTTTTGAGACAATATAATAATTAGTCTTATACCATCATAATAGATTTAAGAATATCAATATGAAAACAAAACTTATATTATTTTCGATTGCTTGTGCTTTCGCCATCCAGGCGTTGGCGCAGTCAGAGGATGTAAAGTATGAGGACATTCTCGTGACCGACTCGTCGAATATCTACCAGGGCGTTCTGGACAATGGCTTCCGCTATTATATATGTAATAACGATAATCCTAGTAACGAACTGGAACTACGACTCATCCAGAAATCGGGAACCGACGATGAAGGGGGTATTCCTGGTATATCACTTTTATTAAAAAGGATGCTTTGCTCAGAGAATCTGACTGTAGGTTCGAACGGTGTGCTTAAGAATAAGCTCGACGAACTGCAACTGCAACGGCTCCCTCAGTTTCGTGCAGCTCATGGTCTTGTCCCTGGAGTCTCTGCTTATTGTTCAGAAATAGAAAACAGATGTACGGAGTATAATTTGTTTCGCTTAAGAAACGATAAAACATTCGTAGCGTCGTATCTGAATTTGTTGGCTGAAATTGCTGGGGATGCCCGTTTCTCTTCTTCAGAGTTGGAGCGCCAGAAGGAACTTCTTGTGAATGAAATCAATAATAGAAGATACGATTTTCCCAAGGCTGAGGAAGAGTCTTTGAAAGCAGCATTTATTGAAGGATGTACTCCTGACGAATGGGCTAACAGACAAGTTGAGAGTATTCGCAGTATTACACTTCAGCAGTTGGAAGCATACTACCAGAAATGGTATGCCCCACAAAATCAGTGCCTGTATGTGTTTGGCAAAGCGCCTGCCAATATCGTTGATATGATAAAGCAAAAATTTGGCAGTCGCCCAAGTTTGCTTGCTCCTGAGAGAAGTGTAAATGAATTGATCGACAATAAGTTGTTGATGGTAAAACAAGATGTTCCAATGTTTGTCGTTCAGTTTCTTTTCTTGAAACCCCGTGTAGCGCTATCAGAAACAAAGAATCTGGGCAGCGTTCGAAAAGCAGTGATATACAAACGTTTTTGTGATAATATCCGTTCCTGTTTTAAAGGATATGTGGAGTCGTCTATGGACGAAAACGATAAGCTTTTTGAAAGTCCTCTTTTTGATATAAAATTCGTGGCTGGACTAGACCTGTATGCAGACGAGAGTCAGTTTAAGAACTACATAGATGATGTTACGAAGAAACTGGATGATATCATGCTTAATGGGGTGAATGTTGAGCCAGACACGATGTCGATAGAAAAACGAAAGGAGCTTCAGCAAAAGGCATTGATAGATCTTCGTGAAAATGTAGTTATGGATACTCATTCATGTATCAAAGACAATTTTCTCTATTCTACACCACTTTTAAAGAATTATCTAGCACAAAAATACTTCCAGTATGAAATCGGTGAACAGGACATTCAGGACTGTTGCAAGGAGGTTTTCAAAGACTACGATTTGAGAATCATTTGTACAACACCCTATGGATATCCCGATGCCGACATCAAGGCGAAGTTGGAATCCGTCTTGCTACGTTTTAATAAATAGAAATAGTAAGTAGAGTCCCTCTAAATCTAATACAAAACTAGAATAAATTTTCCAGGCTTGTATTAGATTTAGAGGGACTCTACTTTTAAGTAATAATGAACTGTAATAATTAAGACAGTATTCGATTCCTGTCTTTTTGAAATTATGAGATAACTGCATCCATATATCGCTTGCTGATTTCAAGAATTCTTCATGATTTTGTAATGAAGTTGTGCATGGTAATGGCGAAAGGACATAATATTGAGGGATGAAAAAACAAAAATATTGCGTACGAGAATGCAAAATATTGGTCAAAAAGGTTCTTTGACTTATTTGACTTATAAATTTGTTTTGTTTTTTCGATTTTAGTATTCTCTTTTTTGTTACATTTGCACCAAGATATTAATCACACCAATTAAAACAAATAACTATAAATAACAGATGAAGAAGAAACTGTTTTTGATTTGTTTTGTTTGTTTGCCGTGTCAGAAGCAAGCATATGGGCATGTAGTATGGTTGGCGCGAAATACTGTGCATTAGCTGGATGCTATTTCGGACCCGTTGGTGGTTTAGTTGGAGGAGTTGTTGGTGCCTTAGGTGGTGCTGTACTTGGCGAGATAGGAGCTGATTACATTATTGAATTATCAAAGCAATGAAATGCAAATAAATAGTTTTATTGTGTTTTGTAACAGAGTTTATTATTCTGCTAATAGGATATGTAAATTTATCGACCATCGTATTTTTAACAAAATAGTTGTGTCGCTTCTGAAACCATGGCTTTTGTTGCCGATAGTACGTAAGAATTTGAGGGAACGATACGGATGGAATAGCTATAAAGAGTGTGTGAAAGGGTCGTATGAAATGCTCGAGGATTCCGATGGTATGATAATGCATAACACTTATGCAATGATGTATATAATATTCATTTTTCCGATTATGATTATTACGAATATTCTGGTGATTGCATTTGGTTATAAACTCAAAGAAATATTTGTTCACTATTTGGGGACTTATATCATATTTACTGCATTGTTGGATTATATGTTTTCATATTACTTTTTTTGGAAGGGAGATCGGTATCTGTATTACTTTTCACGATTTGAAAAGGAGAAACATCAGAATCAGAAGGTATGGGATATTATGACAGCTCTGTATAGTATAATGGTAGCTATAGTATGGTTCGTGACGCTAATAAATACATAATCGAAGGTCGATAGTAAAAATAAAAACGAAACAAAACAAGTGACTATAAAAATGAAAAAGAAATTGTATTTGATATGCTTGCTGTGCATTGTTGTGTGTAGCAGTTATGCACAGAAGTATGATGAGGGAGCTGTGGCGTTTTTGAAAGATGCGTACACAGACATTCTCACGTCGAATTCTGTTGATTTGAACCAGTATATGACTGAAGCATGCTGTGATAAAATAAACAGGTTGAACAAAGAACGCCATCGTTACGTCATCTATGACAACTATGACCGCACACCGACGGATTTGGCGACTTTGAAGGTTATCCCACGAGGAAAAGACTGGTATTCTGTTTACTTTATTTCAGACCTCAACACGGAAAGGGAACGTCAACATGATATTCGTTATCAGGTCAAGAAAGAGAAGACGTCATATATGGTTATCGATATTGATGAGGATAATGGCATCGATACGACTCTGACAGCAGATAATGTTATGAGTGTTGTCGAACATTTTCCATTATTTCCTGGAGGTGATGAGGAAATGAATAAATTCTTGACAGAGAATGTGTATTACCCGACTTATGCTCAAACCCATAAGCTGTCGGGGCGGGTCGTTGTGACTATGGTTGTCAGGAAAGATGGCAAGGTATGCAATCCGAAAGTGATTCGGAGCGTCTGTCCCTGTCTAGACAATGCAGCCTTGTATGCTATTAAGCACATGCCCAGGTGGCAACCGGGAAAGCATAGAGGGCATCTCGTGAATGTGAAATATACGATACCCATCTCTTTTAAATATAGAGAGCCAAAAGCTAACAACCTCTAAGACAAGCTCCTTAGATTGTGAATAAGGAGTGACGAAGAATTCTGTGTAATACAAAAAACCAATAATCACTAAAAACTATTTGTAGCTATGAAAAAGGAATTGAATAAAAAGATAATAGCTTATTCCTATTGATTTCCTGACATAAAAGTGCCGCTATTCTTGTTAATAGTGGCGCTTTCGCCTAGTCATAGCTTAGGTATTGTCGTGTAATAGTGCCACTTTTGTCTTGCAATAGTGGCACTTTTGCTCCGCATCTAGCCCCTGGAAAGTTCAATTCTAGCGGCTAGATGCGGTCGTTTTAGCCCCTAGAAGTGGCAGTTCTAGCGGCTAGATGTGGGCTTTCCAGGGGCTAGAACAGAAACTATTGCTTTGGTTCTAGACTTTAGAACTGCCATTTCTAGACTTTAGAACTGCCACTTTTAGACTCTAGAACCGCCCATTCTAGACTTTAGAAATAGTGTTTCTAGACTCTAGATTGGCATCAATAGTGCCACTCTTGCTATTCCAAACGGCCACTATTGCCCCGCAATAGCAGCTGTTTTCCATCTTCAAAGTGCCACTTTTGATTTGTCTTTCCTCCTTGAATGGAAGGAGGAAAGACATGGAGAAGTGGCACTATCTGGATTGTTCACATAAAATATTCCACCATAAGGATTTCTTTTTCAGTTTTTATTTGTACCTTTGCCCCCATGCTATTGATGATTTCGCTTGATGTCGAAATACTTTTCTAAGGTAGGCGAAAGTTCTGATATGGCAAATTTCAGCCTTTGCTACGAATTCAGAAGTACACAATGCAAACTAGTCTGCGTATCGAACACATAAACAATAAAGACGAAAAAGAATGGAAGGTTCTTTTTGACTTTTACTACGCCCCTTTGTGTGCTTTCGCCAGCGACTTGCTGCACGACGATATGCTGGCTGAGGATATCGTGCAGACTACCTTGATGAAGCTATGGAACAACGACAAGACGTTTGAAAGTCAGAAACACCTGTCGTTCTATCTCTACAGGGCTGTCTATAACAACACGCTGTACCACCTGCGCGACCACCAGCAGTTTGTCAACGTCGAGATATCTGACGCCATCTCTCTGGGGCATCACGAGGACGACTTTGCCATGGCGGTAAAAGAAGAACTGGTGAGACAATTATATGAGGGCATACAGCAGTTGCCCAAGCGTCGGCGTGAGGTTATCACCTTGTCTATACAAGGGAAGACTGGGGCAGAGATTGCCGAGATTCTGCAGATTAGCCTCAGTACGGTCAAGGAGAGCAAGGCAAAGGCTATCGAGTCGCTGAGGAAGTATGCTAAAGACAACCCTCTGATCTGCTTTTTATAGAAAAATATCACTTTTTTGGGTTTATCGATAATACTTTTACGATTTTTTGCATAATATACTAAAAAAGTAAAAGTATGAAAGCCGACGAGCAACACTTTATAGATACCATTGACGCCATTGCCCGAGATGAGCAACAGGCTGACCCACGATTGGAAGAGGTGCGCCACTTCTATCGCAGCACCATGGTTTCCGAACGACTGGCTCACTACCAGAAATACAACATCAAAAAAGCCTATAAATTGTTTCTTCGCAATACCCATGAGCAGCGCCCCGTGGCATATCGGCGCTATGTGGCTTGGGCGGCAGCTGCCATCTTTGCCGGCTTTATCATGATGATACCGTTCATGAGCGACAACAAACCGTCTCATGAGGTCATGGCGATGCTGGAAAAGCACATCCCTGCACTGACAGACTCGGTGCCCGTTATTACCACCAGCACGGGCAAGGTTATCCTGCTCGACCATGCTGATGACAACATGGATGTAGCGGGCACATCGGCCTATGTCACCGAGAGTGGTATTGCTATGAATAACTCTGACAAAGAAGAGTCGCTCCTGGAACTGGTGGTGCCATACGGACGGCAATACCAGATAGCACTGCCCGACGGTACTGCCATCACCCTGAACTCGGGCTCTAAATTGAAGTTCCCCAACCGAATGGACCTCAGCCGGCGCGTTTATCTGGAGGGTGAGGCCTACTTTGACGTCAAGAAGACTGGTCGCCCCTTCAAGGTGAGCACCAGCGCAGGCACGATAACCGTCATGGGTACCACGTTTAACGTGAGAAGCTATGACGCCAACCATGCTGGCGTGGCCCTCTACTCGGGCCAGGTGATGTTTAGTGCAGGCGACAACGACTACCTGCTCGCTCCGGGCGAGGAAGTCGTGAAAGAGGGCAACGACATCACCATTCAGCCTATCAGCGACCCGAGAGCATCGGCCTGGCGCAACGGACTCATCGTGTTCCGCAACCAGCGACTGGAGGCCATCATGGCCGAGATAGCACGCATCTATGGCGTCGAGGTGGAGTTTAAGGCCGACGTCAGAGACATCCGTTTCTCGGGCGAATGCCGGAGAACGGAGACCGTCGATGAGTTCATGCAGAAGATGGGGCTGACCGACGAGTTTGACTACGAGATTGACGGAAGCAAGATCACCATTCATTAATAAATAAACAAAAACTTAACCAACAAAAAAATGATTAAAAATTGTTTTTCTGCGCTCCCGAGGCTGTTTGCTAAAGGGAGAAGACTTTTCTTTACGCTTACGTTAGTATGCTGTTCGCTTCACGCCTCGTGGGCACAGCAACAACGCTTCTCAGGAACCTACAACAATGTAGATGTGATTAAAATTCTGGAGTCAGTTCAAGGAAAGGCCCGGTTTACGTATGTGTATAATGCCGACTTGCTGAAAGGTAAGAAGGCCACCATCACGGCCAAGAACGAAACGGTGGCCGCTTTCCTGGCCCGTCTTTGTCAGCAGTTGGACCTGGAGGTGGTGTGGGATGGCGACTGTGCCGTGATACGCAAGGCCAATGCCGATGCACAGAAGATCGTTGTAGCAGGTCATGTCATGGACGAGGCCTCCGAGCCTCTGCCTGGAGTGGCCGTGACAGTTTCGGGTAAGAAGGGCACTGCCGTCACCAACAGCGAGGGTAACTACCGCATCGAGGTGCACGAGCAGGACGTGCTCTGCTTCAGCTTCATCGGCATGAAGCAGCAGAAGGTGCTCGTTGACCGTCCAAACATTGATGTGGTCATGCACGAAAATGTGGCTACACTGAACGACGTCATCGTCACCGGTTACCAGACCATTGACCGTTCGAAACTCACGTCGGCAGTTACAACCCTGAAGATGGACGACATCATCAATCCTGGTATGAACACCATCGACCAGATGCTGGAAGGCAAGGTGCCAGGCATGATCTTCATGCCTAACAGCGGTCAGCTGGGTGCTGCGCCCAAGTTGCGCATTCGTGGTACCTCAACCATCCTCGGCAATCGCGAACCACTGTGGGTGCTCGACGGTATCGTTCTTTCTGATCCAGTGAATGTTGATCCCCAGAGCATCAACGACCCAGACTTCGTCAATCTGTTGGGCAACGCCATTTCGGGCTTGAACCCTAACGACATCGAGCAGATTGACGTGCTGAAAGATGCCTCTGCCACCGCGCTCTATGGTGCCAAGGCCGGCAATGGTGTCATCGTGATCACCACCAAGAAGGGTAAGATTGGCAAACCTTCCGTGGGCTATAACGGCAGCTTCACCTTTACCCGTCGTCCCCGCTACTCTGACCGCGACATCTATATGATGGACGCTGCCGAGCGACTGGACGTCAGCAAGGAACTGATAGACCGTAAGATGTACTATAATAATGTGACCCAGTGGTCTGGTTATGAAGAAGCACTGATGGACTACTATAGTGGCAACATCGACTACGCCACATTTAAGCAGCGTGCCGACTACTATGGCAGCGTCAACACCGACTGGCTCGGACTGCTGACCCACGACGCCCTGTCGCACAACCACACCGTGAGCCTCTCTGGTGGCTCGCCCAACATCAAGTACTATGCTTCGGTGGGCTATAACCAGCAGAATGGTGCTATTAAGAAAGAGAAGAACGACCGCTATTCGGCCATGCTGAACCTCTCGGCCAACTACCGCAAGTTCAGTTCTCAGTTCCAGTTGGCTGCCAACACCACTGAGCGCACCTACACACCGTCGGACATCAACGTGATGGACTACGCCTACAACATGAGCCGCACCATGCCTTCGCACAATCCCGACGGTTCTCTGTTCTACTATCCCCGTGTTGACATGTATGGCAACCGCTATGACTACAACATCATTAACGAGATGGCTAACTCGGGCGACAACACCGATGGTAATGCCATCAACCTCCGCGCTCAGATGCGCTACGAGGTGCTGCCATGTCTGAACATCGACGCAGTTCTGGCTTATGGCATTCAGAATACCACGCACGAGGAATACTACACCAAGGATACATACTATATCAACAACCTTCGCTCTGACCGTTCGCTGCGCAACGATATGTGTCCCGTCGGCGGTCAGCTGAAGCGCGAAGAGACACGCAACACCGACTACACGGCCCGTCTGCAGGCCAACTTCATGAAGACACTCGGTCAGAAGGGTAGTCACCTGATTACGGCTTCTGCCGGTATCGAGGCAAAGTCAACAGAGTACAAGGGCTTCAACATCACCCGCCGCGGCTACTTCACCGAGTTTGGCGGTTACTTCGATCAGGTGCCCACCACCTATTCAATGTATTACTCGTCGTTTATGGCATCGAAGGAAGGACTGGGCTATCGCAACCGTCTGCTTACCAACGAAATGGCATGGTATGCCACCAGTGGCTATGGCTATAAGGACACCTACATCTTCAATGTCCATCTGCGTGGCGAACGTTCCAACCTCTTTGGTACGCGTGCCAACGAGGAGTTCTCGCCCATCTGGGCTGTTTCAGGACGCTGGAACATGAAGAAGGACGTGCTGAAGAACACGGCCTGGGTAGATGATGCCTCTCTGCGCCTCTCATGGGGTTGGCAGGGTAACATGCTGCCGGGTCAGACCGCGCGCATGATTATCCAGCAGTCAAAGCTCACCAGCTATGACTTCAACGAGAACTATGCCACCATCTACAAGTATCCTAACCCCGACCTGAAGTGGGAGCGCACGGCTTCTTATAATGCCGGACTTGACTTCGCACTGCTGAACAACAAGATTCGCGGTACGGTGTCTTACTTCTACAAGCACACCACCAACGCTTTCCTGACCAAGACCGTGTCGGAAATCAATGGTGTCAATCAGTATGTCATCAATGGCGGTACGCTCGACAACCGGGGTATCGAGTTGTCGTTCAGCTTTACGCCCATCAACAATGCTACAAACATTGGTGGAACATCAAAGCGTGGCTTCGTATGGCGTATCGACCCACAGATTGGCGAGGTCATCAACAAGGTGGCCAACCGCGCCCTCAACAACAAGAACAATGTGCTGCACGATGTGGTCACTTATAAAGACTACCTCAATGGCTCCATCGAGTTTACAGGAAAGCCTATCGGCACTTTCTACTCTTATAAGTTCAAGGGCCTCGACCACAATAGTGGTGCTCCAACGTTCTACGATACTGAAGACGAGAACAAGGACGAGCTGATGGCTAAGTATGCCAACATGACGAAGGATGAGATCTACCAGACCGTCATGGAGGAGTCGGGCACCCGCGAACCCTACATCCAGGGTGGTATCACCAACTACTTCGGTTGGCGAAACTTCGGACTGTCGTTCAACTTCACCTACTCGCTGGGTAACAAGATCCGTATGTTGAAGATTGCCTCTGGCTATGCTACCAACGTTATCTATCCGCAGCAGAACCTGCGTAAGGAGTACGTGAATCGCTGGCGTCGTCCGGGCGATGAGGCGTTTACCAATATCCCCGGTCTTGTTGTCGATCAGGCTTACAACACCTCTTGGTGGCAGCAGTATCCTGCTTCTGCCTATGAGTTTGCCGGCAGCATGTATGAGATGTATGACAACTCTAACATCCGCGTTGTCAGCGGTAACTACTTGAAGCTCCAGTCGCTGTCGTTCAAATATAATGTAGACGACCACCTGGTCAAGGCGCTCGGACTGCAGTCGATGTACATCAGCCTCACGGGCAATAACCTCTGGACGCTGTGCAGCAAGAAGCTCAAGGGACAGGATCCTACTCAGAGCGGTAACGCACCCTCTATCAACCTGTCAACACGTCCTACCTACACATTCAACATCAACGTAACCATCTAAAAATCACTGCAAAATGAAAAGACAATCAATATATGCGCTTTTGCTGGCCTTGCTCACTGTGCTCGTTGCGTCGTGTGGCGACTTCCTGGAAGAGTATTCTACAGACCAGCGCTACTGTGAAAATGTGGATGACCTCGAGGCCCTGATGATTGGCGAAGGCTTCCTGGGCTTCAGAAAGGGGGCTATCTACGGTCAGGGAACCATGAGCAAGTCGGAACTGGAGATGACGAACGACCAGAGCCTTTACTTCCCCTGGATTCACGTGGTCGATGACGATGCCGAGGCGTTCCTCATTGACTATGTTACAGAGGATGTAGGCACGCCTTACTACATGTTGGGCAAGCTGGCCAACTGGAACGAGGACCCCTTCAGCAGTATTCAGAACATACAGTGGGAGGATAAGGACTGGACCAAACTGTACAAGCATATCGGCGCCCTAAACTCCATCATCTTCCAGGCACAGGAGATAACTGGTAAAGATACACGAACGGAGAAGGTGACATTGCTGAAGCATGTCAGTGGCGAAGCCCACTTCCTCCGTGCTTTCTACTACTTCTACCTGGCTAATGCCTATGGAATGCCTTACTCGGTGGCTACTGCCAATACAGACTTCTGCGTGCCCTTGAAGGTGTCGGAGGTTATCGAAGACAAGCACTTCAAGCGGGCATCGTGCAAGGAGGTCTATAATCAGATATGGGCCGACCTCGAGGCCGCCGAGAAAGAGTTGAATGGCTACACCCCCGACTTCACATTGCGTGTAGGCATCGGTGCTGTCAAGGCTTTCAAGTCGCGTGTGGCTCTCTATATGGAGCGCTATCAGGATGCTATTGATGCTACTGATGCCTTCAAGGAGCTGGGCTACAAACTCACCGACCTCTGTCAGCATCAAGCAGAAAACAGTTTCAGCAACCGCAACTCCGTCGAAACGATCTTCACTACCGGCACTTACAATGCCAGTTTCATCTTCATCAACGACTCTACCGGCTCGTGGAATGGCGATGACAACCGTGCTTGCAGCTTCAAGGCCAGCAGCAGCCTGATGGACAACTTCAAGCCCACCGACTTGCGCCGTAAGTTCTTCTTCCGCAACAGTTCGAAGAACAAGGCTCCACTGCCCAACAAGTACTTCCCCCAGCCCAATGACTACAACTTCCAGGATATGGCTTCCGACATCTTCACCATACGCTATGCCGAGGTGCTGCTCAACAGAGCTGAGGCTCTGGCCATGCTCAATCAGACCGAGCAGGCACGTGCCACCCTGCAGCAGTTGCGCGAGAAGCGTCTGACGGATGCCCAGTTGGCCGACATTCCTACGGACAACGAGAAGCTGGTAGAGTTCATCCGCAATGAGCGCCGCATGGAGCTCTGCTTTGAGGGCCACCGCTGGTTCGACCTCCGTCGCTATGCAGTCAACAGCCGTTATCCGTTGGCCGAGGATTTCACCATCACACACCCCGCCTACACTTACGACGCTGTTTCTAACACGCACTACCACATTGGTGACTATCGTCTGGAGTCGTTCAAGCGCGACCAGGCTGCCTGGATGCTGCCTATTCCCAATAGCACCATCACTTTCAACGAAGGAACACTGACCAACCTTCTCCGCGAGAAACGTACAATTATCAAAAACTAAATTACAGCAATGAAAACATATAAGTATATCTTTGGAACAGCCCTCCTTGCACTGGCACTGTCTGCATGCCAAGAGGAGGAGACCACCGACTTTCCCGACTACACCAAAAACTGGTTTGAGCTTCAGGATAATCCTGACGACTCGGTAGCTCACGCCATGTACCAGTTCTATAAGGATTACAACATTCCAGTGTTTGCCAACGACACCATCGGCGAGCAACAGCGCGTGGACGTTTTTGGCCGTGAATACACACACTACGAGACGCTCACGCTGAGCTACTCCATGGGTGGAGGTGCCACGGCCAACATAGAACCGGTGGTTGACAATTTCACCTACGCCACTCGTAAGTATATTCCAGCGTTTCTTCGCTACCTGCGTGCTAACATCATGCCGCTGATACCAAAGAAGGTGCATATCCACAGCATTCTGCTCGTTGACCAGATGTACAGTCGCTCTTTCGGCAATGATGCCTTCAAGGGTCTCAACACCCTCGTCATCTCTAACGTGGCTAATCTGGCCAACATGAGCGACAAGGAAAAGAAGGCCATGCAAGGTTCTATCCTGCGCGTTCTGTATGGCGACTATATCACGCACACCGATGAGTATAACGCCAAACTGGAACGCTTCTACAACGTGTCGAGAGACCTGTCGCCCACAAAGGATATCTACAATATGTACACGGGCTATCTCCGACAGTATGTGACCGGTGCCGACCCCACTGACTGGAATCATCCCACCGTCGAGGAGGTGGGCTTCCTGGGGCCCGACCCGTCAAACAGTTATTATACGCCGGCCAGCACCTTCATGGACATCATGATGTACTGCCAGGCTATTCTCACGTATGATGAAGCTGAGTTTGAAGCGCTCTATGGTCAGTATCCCTATATCATGGAGAAGTATCATATCCTCAAGGAAATCATAGAAACCATTCAATAAATAATGAAAAAAAATCTCTTTCTTACGGGGCTCCTGCTGACTGTTCTCACAGCGGGAGCCCAGAATGCAAACCTGAAAGGAACATTCCTGAAGGACGTTATGGGACACAAAAGCAATATGCTCTATATTGCACAAAACGAGAAGGGACAGCTCGCACCTAAGACCGCTGCTGCCCTCCGCTCTACCGACCGCTCTTTCCAGGTCAACGTCACACCCGACATGGGCATCATCGGCAAGGTGAACTATGTGGGAGCCGACGGTGAGTTCTACCCCATTTATTTCAAAAAGGGCGAGACCGTCGATATCACTGTCAAGGACGGCACCATCAATTTTAAAGGAAAGCTCAGCAAGGAGAATGCATTCTTCGCTGCATGGTTCCGCCTGCTGACCCCATTGCGACAGCTCGACTATACGCCACTGGGGCGCAGTACTGCTCCGCAGCGCTACCACGAACTGATAGACAGTATCACACCGCTGGCCGAACAGCTGATTGCCAAGGTCAACACGGGCAATAGCTACTTCGACAACTGGGTTAAGAAGGCTATGCCCTTCAGCCTGCAGTATGATGTGCTGAACGTCTTCTCCAACGGCATTGAGTTTGGTCAGAAGACGGACTATCCCGCCTATCTGCAGAAGCTCTTCAACAACTACCAGTATGATAGTATGGACGTGTGGAACTACAGTGCCGCTCCTTTCGATCTGATCAACATCTATACCTTTGGTCGTGCTTGGGTCTATAATTTCATCATGGGTCCCACACTGCCTATTTCCCTGACCTACATCTCTGACCCTCAGCTACGCGGCGAGGTTATGATTGAAGCCATGAACCGCCACTTGCTGGACAGCTGTGATGTGCGCTGCAAGCAGTACGAGAGTAGCTTTGTTACGGCCGACCAGAAGGCACGCCGCGACGCCCTGCTGCGCCGCTGGTTGGTAAACCAGCCTGGCAATGCAGCCATCGACTTCGCCTATGAAGATGTGAACGGAAAGCAGAAAGCACTCTCTGACTACAAGGGTAAGGTGGTTGTCGTTGATGTATGGGCTACCTGGTGTGCCCCCTGTAAGAAGGAGATTCCCATGCTCGAACAGCTCCAGCAGGAGTTCCAGGGCCAGGATGTTGTCTTCATGAGTGTCTCGTTCGACACCGACCGTGCCGCCTGGCAGAAGATGATCACCGAAAAACACATGGGTGGCGTTCAGCTCATCAGCTACCGCAAAGGCCCACTTGTTGACGACTACGTCATCGATGCCGTCCCCCGCTTCATGGTGTTCGACAGACAGGGCAACGTCGTTACTACCAATGCGCCACGCCCCTCGGAGCCAGAGTTGAAGCAACTGATTGAAACCGAACTGAAAACGAACTGATGCTTATGAAGCCAAGAAACATATTATTTGTTGTGCTGCTGTTCTCAGCCATCATCTGCCAGGCCCAGGGCATTGCTTTCACCACAGGCCTCACCTTCAAGCAGGCTGTTGCCAAGGCAAAGAAGGAAAACAAGATGCTTTTCATGGACTGCTATACGTCGTGGTGTGTGCCTTGCGCCAAAATGGCCAAGGAGATTTTCCCACTAAAGGAATGTGGCGACTATTTCAATTCGCGTTTTGTCAGCATACAGGTTGACATGCAGAAGGGTGAAGGCGTCGAACTGATGAAGAAGTTCCAAGTGCAGGCTTTCCCTACGTTCATTATCTTTGATGGCAATGGCGACGAGATCAACCGCATCACTGGCGGCTCTTCAAGTCTGGACGAATTCCTCAAGCGCGTTGAGGAGGCGCAGAAGCCCGACAACTCTGTTCCCATGATGAAGAAGAAGTTCTTCAGCGAACCGGAATACGAACTGGGCATGAAACTCATTAAGGCCATGATGGACCATGGACAGGACCCGGCACCCGTGATTGACGAGATGATGAAAAACAAGTGGGAGTCACAGCGCTACGACCGTTCGTTCTTCGCACTGGTTCTGGCCAACACCGACTTCCGCTCACCACGCTTCGACAAGATCATGCTCGACATTGATCGACTGAACAAGCATATCGGCACAGAACAGACGCGACGCATGATTCTCGACTCCTATCGTACAGGCATGTACCTGGTAGCCAGCGGTCGCGAACATGACTACACGGTGGACGACGTGCGCAAGGCGGCACTCATCACGGCGATGCTCGATTTTCCTCCCACCGAGGGCATCGCATTGGTGCCACGCATCGCGCTGCATGTCATTGAGCAAGACTACGACAAGCTCATTGACTTCTACGACGAGGTGGTGCGCTTCGTTCCCACCAACGACGCTTTCAAGGTCATCTTAAATGGTTTCTTACAGGCTCAGTATCCCAAGATGAACGATGCCCAAAAGGCTAAATACGAGAACTATGTCAATAGCTTCGTCAAGTCTGCTACCTATGAGGCTCAGGGCATGGAGAACAGTCTGAAGTTCATGAAGGAACAGGATGCAAAAGCCAAGAAATAATATGAACTCAAACCATCTGTTAGTAGTTATGAGGAGACGACTTCTTCTGTTCTCGTGCATCTTTAATCTCGCTGTTGCCTCAGCACAATCGCTGGACTCCGATTCGCTCCTGGTGACTCTGGGCACTGAGTTCCGCTACAACATGAGCCAGTTGCAACAGCAGCCCAACAATATTCCCTACTTCATGAGCTTGCGCCTGGTTGACGAGCAGAGCACCATCGTCCGCAGTAATCTCGGTGCTGCTACCGTCAATACCGCCCACAGCCGCATGATCACGCCACAGATTCGTCTGGGCGACGAGGCGCTCGACAACTTCAAATACCAGAATCAGGGGTCGGGCGATAATCAGCGCAATGGCCAAGGCATCAACATTCCCGTCAACGGTGCCGTCATCCCCTCCATGCGCCAGGCCATTTGGCAGGAGGTGTTGCGCCGCTATCAGATTGCTGTCAATAATTATAACGCGGCCAAGGCCAAGGCCTTCACAAGTTCGGAAGA
This sequence comes from Prevotella sp., assembly GCA_024695815.1. GTDB lineage: Bacteria > Bacteroidota > Bacteroidia > Bacteroidales > Bacteroidaceae > Prevotella. The sequence goes on along the minus strand of JAILHK010000006.1, from coordinate 35,295 downwards.
CGAGGACAAGGCACCTTGCTTTTCTAAGGCGCCAGTTGAACAGTACTATGAGCAACCTCTGCCTGTTGCGGCAACTAAGATTGACGTAGCGAAATGGAAGGAGCGCCTGAACGAAATCACGCGTGTTCTTCGGTCGTATCCTGACATTGACGCGGGGACAGCCGAACTGACCTTCCAGGTCATCCGCACCTATTTCACCAACTCTGAGGGTAGCCGTGTTGTGCAAAACCGCAAAGCGGCTCGTATCATCGTGCAGGCTTCGGTGAAGGCTTTCGACGGCATGTCTTGTCCGTTGCACAAGGACTACTTTGCTTACGAGCTGGACAACATGCCTTCGCAACAGCAGATGATCAGTGATGCTAAGGACATGATAGAACGCCTGAAGGCGCTGAAGAACGCACCTGTTGCCGACCCCTACACCGGCCCGGCTATCCTGTCAGGTCCGGCCAGCGGTGTTTTCTTTCACGAGATATTTGGTCACCGACTCGAAGGCCATCGCTTGAAAAAGGGAGGACAAACATTCAAGAAGATGGTTGGCGAACTGGTTCTGCCCTCGACATTCAATGTTTACTGCAACCCCACGCTGAAGGAATACAAAGGTGCCGCACTCAACGGTCACTACTTGTATGACGACGAAGGCGTACGCGCCCGTCGTGTCGATTGTGTGACCAATGGCGTCCTGACCAGCTTCCTGATGAGCCGTGTTCCGCTTGATGGCTTCCCCGAGAGTAATGGTCACGGTCGTACCACAGGTGGCAATGACCCGGTGTCGCGTCAGTCTAACCTGATTGTCGAAACGACCAAGTCGTACACCGAAGATCAGCTCCGTTCAATGCTCATCGCCGAGGCAAAGAAGCAGGGCAAGGCTTACGGCTACTTCTTCAAGAGTGTCACCAGCGGCTACACGCTGACTGGCGAGGGCGGCAGTCTGAACTCGTTTAATGTCACACCACTCGAGGTTTTCCGCGTGTTCACAGATGGACGCCCCGATGAACTTGTACGTGGCGTGGATATGATTGGCACACCATTATCGATGTTCTCCAACATCACGGCTGCCGGCAACGAGAGCAGCACCTTCACGGGCATGTGTGGCGCCGAGTCTGGTTGGGTGCCTGTATCTGCCACTTCTCCCATGATCTATGTTTCTAAAATCGAGACGCAGCGCCGCATGGAGAACCTGCAGAAGCCCGAAATCCTGCCTGCACCAGAGGTCAAAGAGCTGAACGGCAGTAGGGAGGAGGATGTCATCTTCCAGGCCATGAGCGACGAGATGGACCGCACCAGTCGCTTGTCCTATCCCGGTTACCCTACACCATTCCTCGTCAGCTACAACATCAGTCGTAACCATAGTGCGTATATACGGTCGGTGCTGGGCGGCAATCTGCAGGAGACCTATCAGCCGGCTACCACGACGGGTAGCATGAATCTATCGATGGGCAACAGTATGCTCATTGGCGACATGAAGCCCGGTCAGGTGGTCTCCATCGACTTCACTGATCAGGTCGATTACAACAACATCCGACACGGGTTCTGGTCAGCGTCTGACTATCTGTACAAGTACGGACTGAACGGTCTCTCGCAGAAGATGACATTTCGTGCTAACAACCCCCAGTCGGAAGAGGAAAAGGCCATCCCCGACATACTGGTCATGAAACCGATAGAGATTATCGAGCCATCGGTCACCGACACTATCAACTATAGCAAGATGAAACAGGTGGCCATGCGTCTTTCTGCCATCTTCAGTGACTATCCTGATATCTACAACTCAAGTGTCAGCCTGTATGCCCGCAACAGTTCCCTGTATAGGCTTACATCGGAAAATATCAAGATAAAGAGTAATCATGGCTTTGCCGAGATCGACGTCGTGGCCAGCATCCGTACCCTTGATGGCAACGAGTATCATGACAACCTGCAGAAGTTGGTATGCTCGGATGCAGAACTCGAGTCACCGGCACTGATGGCAGAGGTTCGCAACTTTGCCGAACACCTCATGCAGATACGCCAGTCAAAGGCTGTCAACGACTATTATTGTGGTCCGGTAATGATTGAAGGCACGGCCATCTGTAACGTCATAAACGCCAGGATTCTTCCATTGCTGACGGCTAAACGTACACTGGAAGAGGGTAGCAGCCTGTCCAGCTTGCTCGTAGGTAAGCGTATCCTGGATCCTCACTTGTCCATCAGGCAGTACACAAACATGCCTATCTACAAGTCGGTCAAACTGCTTGGCAACTACACATACGACTTCGATGGCGTCAGACCGGCCAAGGAGCTGACACTGCTAGAGGGGGGCTTCGTGCGTCAACTGCTCAACGGACGCTACCCAGCCCTCAACAGTCTGTCGTCCACTGGCAGCAACCGCTTTATGAATGCCTCACAGACGGTAGGCTCTACTGTTGTCCCTGGCATACTGAAGGTCTCGGTGGACAACGCCAAACCGTTTGCTAAGCTGAAGGGACTGCTTTGCAAGACAGCCAAGAATCAGGGACTGCAGACGGCCTTTATCATCCGTCAGCCTGCGGGATGCAACCCTTGCCTCTATCGTGTCAACGTGGCTACTGGCGAGGAGGAGCTGGTTCGTTCCGACCAGTTGCCTGATGTTCAGAAGAGCGATCTGCTGCACATCCTTGCTGCCTCTAAAGAGGAGAATGTCACCAACACCATTATCAATGGTGTCGGCACGTCGTTCATCACGCCTGCGGGCATAATCATAGAGAACATGGAGTTCTATATGAAAAAGCCTAAGCAAGACATGCCTTTCCCCGTACAGATGCCTCGATAAAAAAAATCCTAAAATTACTAACGCGCCTCCGAAAGCCTCTTCTGACTTCCGGGGGCTTATTCTTTTAAAAGACACAATAACCTTATTTTAAGACATAATCGCTCGGCTATGCCGCTTTCACCAAGCCCGGCATTCCGAAGGGTGCCGCTTGCAAGGCAAAAATGCGAAGATCACCAGAACCGTCCCCGTGATCAAACTAGCTGTTGGCTATTGGCTGACGACGTTCACGGCACCCTCGGGGTTGTTGGTGGTGATGTAGTCGATGCCCATGTCTCGAAACTCACGGAAATGCTCGTCATTGTCAATCGTCCATACGTTTGTGTACATACCCAGCTCATGAGCCTCCTTCACCCATTCCGGATGCTTTTGGAAGACGGCGAGGTGGTAGTCCAGACCGGTGATGCCCAGCTTGAGGAGTTCTTTCGGTGTTATCCATCCGCTGAGGAAGGCTACACGGGCCGTCGGGTCGAGGCGTGCTATCTCTACGCAGGCGGCTAGGGAGAAAGAGATATACTCCACCTTCTTTTGCATGCCGGCCTTGCGCACGGCCTTCACGATCTGTCGCGCCGACTCGAGGTTCTGCTGTAGCGTGCGGCATTCCTTGATTTCGATGATGAGCTTCGTCGAGGTGGTGCTCTTCTTCAGCAGGGCAAGCATATCTTTCAGCTCGGGCATGTGTTCGCCATTCTTCAGAATGAGGGCGCGGCACTCGTCGGCCGTGGCATCCTGCAGGGTGACACCGTCGTAGCTGGCATCGTGGTTGACGAAGAGGTGGCCGTCGCGTGTCAGCCAGATGTCTATCTCGCTGCCGTAGATGTCCATGTTGAGGGCGAGCTGCAGCGAGCGGCGTGAGTTCTGTGCAGACCCGTCGACATCCCAGTGGCCGCGGTGGGCGATGACTTGTGTGCCTTTGGGCAACAGGGGCTTTTCTTTTTCTTGTGCTTGAAGGGTTGCCGTCAGCATCGATAGGGTGAGGATTGCGAAGATTTTCAGGGTTTTCATTTTGTTGGTTTTTAATGTTAAATGGTTATATTATTATTTCCAAATGAGAAATCACGGGGATGGTTCTATTGATCAACAGATCACCAGAACCGTCCCCATGATCACTTGCCCTCAAAGAGCTTTATAGCGAAATTCTCGTTCATGATGATACAATCCTATGGATAATTTGGTTGCGAAGTTACGAAATATTCTTCAAGTAGGCTTTGATATGACAGACTTTAACATGATATAGTGCACATTTTTATCAAAAAAAAGAGGGTTCTACACGATGCCGGTATCACGCCATTCCTGTGAAGAACCAGATTTGTTTTTGAAATTTTTGTAAAGGAGGCTATTATATTGATGGTTCTGAAGGGGCTTTCTGGTTCTCTTTTGCTGTTGGGTCAATAGGTGGTCTGCTATTCTCTATCGTGGCTTTGGTGTTTGCAATGCCCGTATTTACGCCATCCCGACGCTCCCAAAAGAAGGGAAAAGGGTGAACAGTCTCCTCTCCGTTGGAGCAGGATACTGTTCTTTTTCAATAAGTATTGCATCGGCATATGGTTGCTTTCAGGCTGCAATACTTACACTTTCAGGCTGCAATACTTACGCTTTTGAGTCATTTCTAGAGTCTAGAAACCTCACGTCTAGAGTTTAGAAACACAATTTCCAGAGTCTAGAAATGACCATTTTAGACTTTAGACTGAAAACAAAACTTTAAGTATCACGCTTCAAGAGTACCACTTTTGTACTTCAAAAGGGCTGCTTTACCAACCGTAAACTCAAAGAATTACAATGTGAAATTTTTTTGTTAATTTTATTAAATAAAATTGTGTTATCAGTCTTTTTTACCTACCTTTGCTTTCGAATCGAGATTTTTCGCATGACACCTAACTAGAAATGATGAATAATTACTTCTATTGTTTGATTTTACTGTTATTCGCTCTTCCACAAACCGTAAGTGCTGAATATTCCCAAGAAACAGAGGAGTGGCTCGACAAACTGGATGCCAGTTTGGAGCGCTATGAGCAGATACATCAGAATAAGCTTTCGCGGGTGAAGGATATGAAAAGTGCATTACCTGCATCGAAGCGCGAAGGTAGGTATTACGAACAATTATATTCTATTTATTTGGAATATAAGGTGTTCAGCTACGATTCTGCCCATCATTATGCTGAATTGTGCTACGAGGAAGCCAAGCGCCTGAACAATGCAGAAAAGATGCTGGAGGCCAAGCAGGCCGTCATCTTCACGCTGATTACCGCCGGCATCCTGACAGAGGCCGAAGAGATGATGAAGACCATTGACAGGGCATCTATCCCCGCCAACCAGCTGGAGGCATACTACGACCTGAACTGCAACCTTTGGCGCAATATGGCCGACTACATCCACGAGGAACCTTACTACACGAAATACATCAGCCGTTGTAATGCCTACAATGACTCTATCATTGCAATGCACCCAGTGGGGACGATAGAGTGGTGGGCCTACACCGGTATGCTGCAGATGCGCACGGGCCAGTATGCAAAAGCCGAGAAGTCGTTGCTGAGGGTGCTGAGCATGTGTGAAGGCGACTTGCGCATGGAGGCTACCACTGCTGCTGAACTGGCTTGGGCCTATTACAACCTGAACGACGAGGATAAGGCCATCCAGCTGTTTGCCCGTTCGGCCATAGCAGACAATGAGTCGGCCACGCGAGAGATTACGGCACTTTATCATCTGGCTCGCTTTATATATAAAAGAGGTGACTACGAGCGTGCCAGCATCTATGTGCATCAGGCACTGGAGGAGGTGAACTTCTTCAATACACGTCTGCGCAAGGTGGAGATTAACGACATCCTGCCCATCATCGAGCAAGACCGCTATGATGCATTGAGCAGTCAGCGCAACTGGCTGATAGCAGCATCGGTGCTGTTCTTTGTCATTCTGTTTATCATGGTGGCTGCCTATGTGGTGATTCGCAAGAACAACCGGAAGCTGAGAGAGGCCCGACAGATCATTGCCGAGAATCTGGAACAGCTGCAAGTGGCCAACAGCCATCTGCAGGAGGATGATAAGATTAAGAATGCCTACATAGGTCGTTCGTTTTATACCAACGCCGAGTATATTACCAAGTTGGAGAAACTGTTCAAGAGCATTGACCGCAAACTGGTGGCAAAGCAATATGAGGATTTGCGCATGATGGTGAAGTTGTCAACGCTGAACAGCGAGCGCGACAATATGTTTGAGGCGTTCGACCACACATTCCTGTCGCTGTTCCCCGACTATGTGATTCGCTACAACGAACTGTTTAACGAGGAAGACCGAAAGATGCCCGAGAAGGAAAACTCGCTGACCACCGAAATGCGTATCTATGCATTGGTGCGTCTGGGCGTCAGCGACAGTGAAAGTATTGCCAAATTCCTGAACTTCTCTGTCCACACGGTGAACACATATAAGACTCGTATCAGGAATCGCTCGCGCTACAATAGTGAGCAATTTGAGGAGCTAATCATGCAAATTTAACCCCGTTTTTGGACAAATATACCCTATTTTTCCTTATATAATCGTTATACAAAACGGCCATGACTAAAAATATAAGCACCTGTTTTTCAGGTGCTTATATTTTGTATTAATCAAAAACCAGTTATACAATTCATCTTTTATATACATATACGCGGGAAAATGCCGAACTTTGCACAAACTAAGAACCAAAGTGTTTCACTAGATTATGAGAAAGATTTTCACCGCAATTCTGCTCTTGGTTGGTCTGCTACCTGCAATGGCTGCCGACAGCATGAACCCTCTGGCAAACGCCGACGCAATTGTTAACGCCGGCGAAGCACGTTTCACAGTGCTTACTCCCGAATTGATTCGTATTCAGTACAGTAGAAAACAGCAGTTTGAAGACCGCGCCACTTTTGCCGTGGTCAATCGTCGTCTGCCAGTGCCTCGTTATACTAAAGAGGTACGCGACGGCTATTTGTATATCACCACCGATGCGCTGACACTGCGCTACAAGATGGGTGGCAGGATAGACAATCGTCCCAACAATCAGGTGCTGACCATCCAGTTTAAGCTGAATGGCCGTCAGGTGACCTGGTATCCCGGCAAGGACGACAAGCTGAACCTGAAAGGCACCACCCGTACGCTGGACGGACAGATTGGTGACAACAAGCGACAAGAGATGGAGAACGGTCTGCTCTCACGAGCTGGCTGGAGCATCATCGACGAGTCGCCCCGCACCCGTCGTGGTGACGGCTCTACCACCTTTGCCTTCGACAAGAGTCAGGATGGCATCGAATGGGTGGCACAGCCTGTAGATAAGGAAGCAATCGACTGGTACTTCATGGGCTATGGCCATCAGTACAAGAAGGCACTGGGCGACTATATCAAGATTGCTGGTCGTCAGCCCATGCCTCCACTCTATGTGCTGGGCTACTGGTACAGTAAGTATCAGCGCTATACCAGCGAGGAGTTCATGGAAATCGTGAACGATGTGAAGAAGAATCAGATTCCTATGGATGTGATGATCTTCGATATGGACTGGCACACTCAGGGCTGGACAGGTTGGACTTGGGACCGCACCGCTATTCCCGATCCCGAAGGACTGATCAAGTTTATGCACGACAACGGCCTGAAGGTGTCGCTGAACCTGCACCCCGCCGACGGTGTTGACGACGACGAGGATATGTTTGCGCAGTTGCGCGACTCGATGGGCATGGATGCCGCTACGAAGGTGGTGCCATGGAACCTGAGCGATCCGAAGTTCTATCATCACATGTTCAATAGTATCATACGTGCACGCGAGAACCAGGGCGTTGACTTCTGGTGGCTCGACTGGCAGCAGAACCTGACCAGTAAGTATGTCGATGGACTGAGTGAGACCTTCTGGTGTAACCACGTGTTCTATAACGACATGCGCCTGAACCGTCCTAACCATCGTCCTTTGATTTTCCACCGCTGGGGTGGACTGGGCAGCCATCGCTATCCTATTGGCTTCTCGGGCGACTCGTTCACGACTTATGGCACACTGGCTTGGCAGCCCTATTTCACCGCAACAGCATCTAACGTTGGCTTCGGCTACTGGGGCCACGACCTGGGTGGACACCAGCAGACTGGTGGCAACGACCCCGAAATCTATCTGCGCTGGATGCAGTATGGCGTGTTTACCCCCGTGTTCCGTACACATGCTACCAACTGGGAAGGCATTGAGCGCCGCATCTGGAAGTATGAGAACTTCCCCTTGCTGCTCGAGACCGTGAAGCTGCGTTATGCATTGATGCCATACATCTACACTGCTGCCCGTCAGGCTTATGACACTGGCGTCAGCATGTGTCGTCCGCTCTACTATGATTCTCCCGAGGCAAACAATGCTTATCTCTTCGAAGATGAGTATATGTTTGGCGACGATATCCTGGTTGCTCCAGTAGTGACACCTGCTGGAAAGAATGGTAAGGCCGAGCGCCGCACCTGGTTGCCCGAAGGAAAGTGGTTTGACGTGTGCCGCAACAAGGTGGTTGACGGTAACCGCATCTTTGTTGACAGCTACACACAGCCCGAGATTCCTTATTTCTACCGCGCTGGTGCTGTGATTGTCAACAATCCTCCAATGATGAACCTCAACACCCGTCCTGACCGTCTGATTGTGAAGGTGGTGCCCGGCGCCGATGGCGAGAGCTCTCTCTACGAGGACGAGGGCGACACCGAGGGCTATAAGGAAGGTGCCTTCAGCTGGGTGAAGATGACTCATAAGGACAACAGCCTGACCATCCACCCCCGCAAAGGTTCATTCCCCGGCATGCCCGCTAAGCGCGCATATACCGTTGAGTTCCTGAGCACCGACTGTCCTGCAGCTGTTTACGTGAACGGCACGAAGCAGGCTAGTGGCACCTGGAACTATGATGAGAACCGTCGTGTGGTAACCGTGTTTGTACCCGCTACCGCTTGCGACAAGAAGATCAATGTAAACCTGGAAAAATAAAGGAGGAATACTAATATGAAGAAGTTTTTGATATATACAATAGGATGCTTGATGATGGGTCTGAGCACCGCTACAGCCCAGAAGTATCAGGACTTATGGATCACAGGTAGTGCAGTGCCCGGCGGCGTGCAGAAACTGGTGAAGGGCGGCGACGGCAGCTTTAAGTATGCCGGCAAACTGTCTGAGGGCGAGGTTCGCGTCATGACCACCAAGAAGGCAGGTAAGAACACCACTTACCTGTTGCCCCTGCTCGCCGATGCAAATATCGTGAATCGTGGCTTGTCATATCAGGAGACCACCGATGCCAGCAAAGCAGGCTGGCAGGTGGCTTTCGCAGAAGATCACTATCGTTTCACCGTCAACACAAAGGACATGAAGCTGCAGGGTGAGGTGTTCTATCCCTGGGGCGAGCTGTTCATTGCCGGCGGTGCTACCGATGCAGGATGGAAGTGCGAAGGAAAGATGCTGCTGATGAAGCAGGATGTGAACAACCCCTACGTGTGGACATGGGAAGGCGAGCTGAAGAGCCATCCTGGTATTGAGGAGCCCGAGAGCTTTAAGTTCCAGGGACAGGATCGCTGGTCGCCCAAGGGCATTCATCCCTATAAGGCCGATGCCGACATTCTGACTGACGGTCAGTTCCGCACAGGTGGTGACGATACGAAATGGAAGATTTCTAAGCCCGGACGCTATCGCATCAAGATTGACCTGTTCAACGAAACTGTCAAGGCAGAGTTGATTAAGTAGTCCTGATTTCAACCGCAAACAATATATTAAGTAATAGTAATTATATTTCGAATAACTAAAAACAATGATTATGAAAAGAAGTTTACTCTTTGCACTCCTTTGTTGGATTGTAAGCTCAGTAGCTTTTGCTCTTGAGCAAGTAGATGGAGTTTACCAGATTGGCACAGCCCAGGATCTGGTAGCATTCTCAAACATGGTTGCCAGTGGCAATGGTTCGATTTCGGGTGCTTTGACAGCCGATATCGACATGACCGATGTGGAATTCACTCCTATCGGTTCTACGAGCAGTAAGTTCACTGGTACTTTCGACGGCCAGGAGCACAGCATCAAGAACCTGATTCTCGAATTGGAAGATCAAGAGTACGTAGGATTGTTTGGTGTGATTGGTGGTGGCGCTTATATCCACGATGTGATCATTGCCAAGTCTTGTAAGATTAAGGGTAAGGCCTTTGTTGGAGGTATCGCCGGTGGTACCAATGGTGGTGGCACAGCTACCTTCGAGCGTTGTGGTAACGAAGCCAACGTCACTGCTATTGAGCAGAATGCAGCTGGTATTTGCGGTGTGAGCATGAGTTCACAGTGTGGTATCGTGATTCTGAACTGTTTCAATACTGGTGGTATCGTGGCAGATAGAGAGGCTGCCGCTTTCTGCGGATGGGTTGGTGACAATGGCAGCAGAATCGAGAACTGTTACCAGGCTGGTTATGTGATAGGCCAAGACGGGAACTACTCTCTGTGGCGTAACACTCGTGGTAAAGGCCTGAACAACTTTGATATAGCTGGTACCCAGGGTACAAAGATCAGCGATGATGAATATGATATGGAATGTGGCGCTGTCTGCTATCAGCTGAACGGCAATAAGTGCGAAGATGCTCTGTGGTTCCAGACCCTTGATAAGGACATCCATCCTTATCCATTCGCTTCTCACGGAATTGTTTATGCTGTTGGTGACCTGTACTGCGATGGTACACCAAAGGACGAGACTGACGTATCATTCTCTAACACCAACGAGTCAAACCGTGACCCACACTCTTTCGAGGATGGTGTCTGCGTTAACTGCGGTGCTGCTGACAAGAACTATAAGGAGCTCACAGAAGATGGTTTCTATCTGTTGGAGACTGCCAAGGATCTGAACTGGTTTGCTGCTCTTGTAAACAACGGTAATAAGAAGGTGAAGGCTCGTCTGACTGCCGACATCGACTTTACGGAATATACACTGAACGACGTGATGATTGGTGGTGACGCTTTCTCTGCCGAAGAGGAGGATCCCGTTCGCGCATTCAATGGCGTCTTTGATGGTGCTGGTCATACTATTACCATTGACTATTCTGCAAGTTACGACGGCGTTGGCCTGTTCAAGGTCGTTGAAAGCTCAACCATCAAGAACCTGATGGTCAAGGGATCTATCGAAACAAGCAATCGTTTTGCTGGTGGTCTGATGTTCGTTACACGTGGTAACTCTACGTTCGAGAACATCGTGGTTGATGTTGACATTACCGGTTCGTACCTGGGCGATGCTACCCATGGTGGTATCTGCGCTGTAGCTCACGAGACTCCTACTTTCAGCAACTGTGCCTTCATCGGTTCAATGGTAGCTGAGGGTTGTGAGGGTAGTGCTGCCATCATCGGTTATGCTCATGGTGAGGTGGAGACCATCATCAAGAACTGTTATGTAGCGCCTTCTGAACTGTTGCTGGCCAATGGTTCTACCGTTATTGCCCGCCACGTGAAGACTAAGATGAACTGCTACTACACAGACAATATCGTTTCTGTTTCTGACAACTCTGTTGAGATCATCAGCCAAGATCTGCTGGCTACTGGTGAGCTTTGCTATCTGCTGAATGCTGCCGATGGTATCGATGCATGGCGCCAGGATCTGGGCACCGATAATTATCCCGTACCTTTCGCTGACCATAAGATGGTTTATGTGGCTGGTTCTGAGTCTTGCGATGGCACACTGAAACCCGATGTGACCTACACTAACACCGAGACTGGCGTGACACGCGATGAGCACAACTATGAAAATGACATCTGCACCGTTTGTGGTGCCCGCATCATTCGCAATGCTGCACAGCTGGAGGCTCTGGCCAACGCTATCAACAGCGGTGAGATTGATGGTAAGGTGATTGTTGACGTTGTTGAGGATATCGATATGGCGGATGTTCAGGAATTCCAGGGTATCGGTACACGTGCCACCGAGCTCACTGGTGAGGTGGACGAGCAGCAGAACCCCATCACCCGCGACGTGAAGCGTCCTTTCTCTGGCATTTTCGATGGTCACGGTCATAAGATCTCTAACATGCTTATAGATGTTCAGACCGGTAATGTAGGTCTGTTCGGTCTGGCCAGTGGTGCTACTATTAAGAATATTATTGTAGATTCTAGCTGTGAGATCTATTCTATCGGCTACTCTGCAGGTATCGTAGGTACTGCTTGTGGCAATGGTATTCTGACCATTGAGAACTGTGGTAACGAGGCTCTTGTCAGTGTTGGTGTCGATGGTGCTAATGGTGCAGGTATCCTGGGCGTAAACGACCTCAGCGAGGCTTATGTACGCATTATCAACTGCTACAACACTGGTGAAATCATTGGTCAGCGTGAGTGTGGTGCCATCTCTGGATGGCTGGGCGATGTTGGCGAGGTTGTCAACTGCTGGAACTCAGGTTTCTTGAGTCCTTCAGCTATCGATGGCGATCGTACGATGGTACGTTACAATGGTAGCAACGTGAAGTTGGAGAACTGCTACGAAGTAGAAGGTGCACAGGTTAACCAGGTTACTGCCGACGATGTGCAGAACGGTAAGCTCTGCTTCCTGCTGAACAAGGGTGCTGAAACACCGATCTTCTTCCAGACACTGGGCACTGACGAACATCCCGTCTTCGATGCTACTCACGCCGTGGTTTATGAGACAACCGATGGTGGTTATAGCAACGACCCAACAGCTTCTGGCATCGAGACATCTGTTGTATCTAAGAAGAGCAACATCCAGGTGGTTTACTCTATCTCTGGTGCTCGTCAGATGCAGCTCCAGCGTGGTATCAACATCGTACGTATGGCCGATGGCAGCGTGAAGAAGATTATGAAATAATAATAAAAATACAATAGTTAGTAATAATGAAGATGACTTTAAGAGTCAGCATGTTTCTTAGTAGTCTGGCCATCGCTTCCGTAGCGATGGCTCAGACTGCTTTTATGACCAATGACAAAGTGGCGGTGTTCTATCCTAACGGATATGATGCAAAACAGCACCTGCCTTCACCTATTTTCGAGCACGAGCCAGCGGCTATCAACACGCTTGCTGCCGACTGGAAAGTGCGCCCTGTCTTCACTACCTATGGAGGCAGAAACGTGGCAACCATCAACGTTGAAGACAGTGTCGATTTCTATGGCACTGGCGAGGTAACGGGCAGTCTGCGCCGTAACGGCTATACGGTGGGACTGTGGAATATCGACACACCCGCCTATGGCGTGGACAACGGCACGCACCTCTACCAGAGTCATCCCTGGGTGATGGGCGTTCGTAAGGATGGTACAGCCTTCGGACTGATAGCAGACAATACCTGGAAACAACGCATCACCACACAGGACAAGCAGGTGATCTTCGAGAGTGAGGGTCCTGCTTTCCGTGTGGTTGTTATCGAACGCGAGAACCCTCAGGCACTGATGCAGGCCTTGGTTGACCTGACTGGCAAGATGGAGCTGCCACCCCTGTGGTCGCTCGGCTATCAGCAGTGTCGTTTCAGCTACCATCCTGACACTCGTGTGAAGGAGATAGCTGATTTGTTGCGTTCTAACCGCATCCCTTCGGATGTTATCTGGATGGATATCCACTACATGGACAATTACAAGATTTTCACCTTCCACCCCAAAGAGTTCTCTGACCCTAAGGGCTTGAACGACTATCTGCACAGCAAGAACCTGAAGGCTGTGTATATGATTGACCCAGGCGTGAAGGTGGAGCAGGGCTATTTCGTGGATGACCAGGGAACAGCCTCCGACTATTGGGTGAAGGATAAGGACGGCAAACCTTTCGTGGGCAACTGCTGGCCTGGTCCCTGCCACTTCCCCGACTTTACACGTCCTGAGGTTCGTACCTGGTGGGCTACGCTCTATAAGGACTATATGGCTACGGGTATCGATGGTGTGTGGAACGATATGAACGAGCCTTCTGTCTTCGGCGGTCCTGATGGTACCATGCCTGTTGACAATAAGCACCTGGGCGGTGACGGCGTACAGCCTGGTTCTCATGCTCGTTTCCACAATGTGTTCGGACTGAACATGGTGCGTGCCAGTCGTCAGGGTCTGCTCTATGCTAACCCCAACAAGCGCCCCTTCATCCTCTCGCGCTCAAACTTCCTGGGTGGTCATCGCTATGCTGCCACTTGGACGGGCGACAACCTCTCTTCTGTAGAACAGATGAAGCTCAGCGTTCCTATGACGTTGACACTGGGATTGTCTGGTCAGCCCTTCAACGGTCCTGACATTGGCGGTTTCTGCGAGAACTCTACTGCTGAGCTGGTGGCTGACTGGACAGCCATGGGTGTTTACTTCCCCTTTGTGCGCAACCACACCATCGACAACAGTGTGGACCAGGAGCCTTGGGCTTTCACTCCCGAGGTGCTCAACGCTTGTCGTACCGCCATTGAGCGTCGCTACAAGTTGATGCCTTACATCTACACCGCCTTCCGTGAAGCCAGCGTAGATGGTATGCCTGTGATGCGCCCCTTGTTCATGGCCGATGCCAAGGACCTCTCGCTGCGCAGCGAAGACAAGGCTTTCCTGTTGGGTGGCGACTTGATGATCACACCTCGTTGGGCAGATAAGGTTGCCCAGCCTAATGGTGGTTCATGGCAGCCCTTCACGCTGGAACAAAACACGGATATCTATCAGTCGGAGCTCCGTCAGCGTCCTGGTTCGGTGATTCCTATGGCCAACCTGGCACAGAGCACTACCGAGATGACCACCGACTCGCTCACCCTCTATGTCTGTCTGGATGCCGATGGCAAAGCCAAGGGCCAGCTCTATGAGGACGAAGGTGATGGCTTCTCGTACCGTGAGGGCAACTACAGTCTCTCTACGATTGAGGCTACGCTCAACAAGAAACAGCTCTCTATCGTATTAAATAAGGTGGAGGGACAGATGGAGAAGCCCCAGCGCACGCTGCGCATCGCCTATGTAAAGGGCGGCAAGGTGCAGTACTCTGCATGGCAGACGGGCAACCGGGCATCCATGAAAGTTAAGAAGTAATGACACTCAACCAATACAAACGACCTTACACAACATCTAACCTTTACAATATGACTAAATTATTGAAAAATTATAAATCAAGCATCTTGTTAGCCATCGCTTCGGCATGGCTAACAAGCACTGCTGTTATGGCTATCGAACCTGTTGACGGTGTTTATCAGATTGGCACGCCTCAGGACTGGAACGAGTTCTGTACGTTGCACAACACGGGCAGCAATCAGCGCCTGAATGCGGTTTTGACAGCCGATATTACCATTGAAGGCAACAATATGGTGGGTATCAACGGTGGCGGAAAGCCTTACCGTGGCGTTTTCGATGGTCAGGGACATAAACTGATTGTCAGCTATAATCTGAACGAAGATCGTGTGGCTCCTTTTCGTCGTATTAATGGCGCTACCGTCAGAAACGTGGTTGTAGAAGGCTCTATCACCACCACCTCGAAATTGGCCTCTGGTCTTATCGGTGGTCTTTGGCAGAGTGGTTCGCTGATTCAGAACTGCGTGAGCTATGTCACCATCAACGACACGGGCAGTGGTGATGCCACACATGCCGGCATCTGCGGAAGTTTTGAGGATGTGAACGGTACCAACATCATTGAGAACTGTGCCTTCCTGGGCACCATCAACGCACCCAACCGTAATGGTTGCGGTGGTCTTGTGGGATGGGCCAATGGTGGCAACGTGATTCGCAACTGTCTGGTGGCAGCTACGCTCAACGTTCAGAAGAACGATAACAACGAGATACTGTTCCGCAATAATGGTGTTGCAGAGAACTGCTATTTCGTGGGCAACTACGAAGGATTGAAAAACGAGAAGGGTGGTATCGCTGCTACCGACGAACTGGCTAAGAGTGGTCAGCTTTGTTTCCTGCTGAATGGTAACAAAAGCGATAACCCCGCTTGGTTCCAAACCATCGGTACCGATAATGTTCCTTCGCCACAAGGCAAGGGCATCGTCTATGCCAACGGTCTTCTGAAGTGCGACGGCACACCTAAGGGTGAGGTGACTTTCAGCAACTCTTCCGAAGGTACCGTGCGCGACGAGCACCAGTGGGACGAAACAGGCTTCTGTTCAGAGTGTCACACCATTCAGCCTAACTACCTGCAGGCTGATGCCAAGGGCTTCTATTCTTTGGCTTCGGCGCAGCATCTGCATTGGTTTGCTGCTTTGGTCAACAGCAGTGAGAACCGTGCCATCAATGCACGTCTGACGGCTAACATCGACTTCAGCAATTATCAAGACATGATTGGCGATGGCGACAATGAGAATGCCTATCAGGGCGAGTTCGACGGTCAGGGCTATCGTGTCACGGTGAAATACCAGGTCAACCAGAAGAATGTGGCGCTCTTCCGCTATCTGAGGAATGCCTATATCCATCACCTCATCACCGATGGTACTATCCAGAACGAAAACAACTCCTGCTCGGGAGGTATCTTTGCCGGTTCGCGTGGCACATCGAAGATTGAATGCTGCGCCAGCTTTATCAACTTCGAACGCAGCAGTGGCGACGATGCTACCGTAGGTGGTATCGGTGCCTATATGCACGATCAGGGACAGATGGTCAACTGTGGCTTCTATGGTTCTATCAAGACGCCTAACGCCACTGGCGATGGTGGTCTGCTGGGTTATGCCAATGGTGGCCAAGAGGTCAGCTTCAGTCACTGTCTGGTGGCTGCCACGGAACTGACTTGCAGCGGCAACTCAATGGCTGTAGTACGAAACTGCTCAAACCTGACAGCTGTCTATGTGATAAGCAATGGTCAGTTCTCTGAGCAAGGACAGAAGGTTTCTGCCGATATTACCACCACCGGTCAGCTGGCTTATCTGCTCAACGACAATGAGCCTGCCGGCATCTGGTTGCAGCGCATCGGCACTGACAAACTGCCTTTGCCCTGCGGTGTAGAGAATGGACTGGTCTATCCTTCGGGCACCTTCACCTGTGATGGTCAGCCTGTGGGCACAACCACCTTCACCAACGACAAGGATGCACAGACCGTTTATCAGCCTCACCAGTGGGAAATGGGCGTCTGCACCGTTTGCGGCGTTGCCGATATGGACTATAAACAGCCGGTGGGCGATATCTACGAGCTTGGCAGTGCTGCCGACCTGGTATGGTATGCTGCCTATGCTAAGAACGACGAGGTGAAGAGTGCACGTCTGATGGCTGATATTGACTTCAAGGACATTGTCTTTGCAGGTATCGGTACATCTGCCAAACCCTTTGCTGCTACATTCGATGGTCAGGGTCACATCATCAGCAACTTGACCATGACACAGACTGAGAGCGATGAGCCCGTGGGCTTCTTCGGTGTTGTAGGCGAAGGTGCACAGATTCGTAACTTCACGATTGACAACAGCTGTAGCTTTGCTGGTCGTCATGAGGTGGGCGCATTTATCGGCTCGACTCCTGTTGTGGCTGCTGGCAAGCTGACCTTAGAGCAGCTGGGCAACGAGGCCACCGTTAGTGCACAGAGCTTCTATGCTGGTGGTATCCTAGGTAGCAATAGCAGCAGCGCGCTGAAGGTGGTGATGAACAACTGCTATAATGCTGGCACCATCATTGCCGACATCGAGGCTGGCGGTCTGAGTGGATGGCTGGGCGATGAGGCCGAGCTCACCAACTGTTATAATATGGGTACTGTGGCTGGTGTCGGTTCAGAATCGTTTGCTCGTGGCAACAATATCAACGTTACGAACTGTTTCGACCCTGTCACAAACTGGGCTTCTATGCCAAAGAGTGCTGTTGAAGACTTTACCAACGATGTGGTGTTCAATGCACTGTATCAGGCGGCTCCAGGCATCTGGTTCCTCAGCAGTGAGGAGAAGGGACATCCTGTGCTCTACAATACAGGCATCGTCTCTGCAATCAAAGAAATCTCGAGTCCCCGTACCAATGCAGCGACAGACCGTATTTATAATATGAACGGTCAGCGCATAGGCAAACCGACTCGCGGCCTTTATATCAAGGATGGGAAAAAATATCTGAGGTGAGTGCATCACCTCAGATATCCCCACCTTAAAAACAACTAACCAATATAACTTACCAATAATTAAAAACATAAAATCTATTTGACATGAAGAAGTCTTTGAAACTATTAGCTCTTACCATCTTTGGTTCTTGGATGGCAGGAAGTGTGTTTGCTGAAGATCACTATGTTGTAGGTGAAGCAACGGTAGGATGGGTTTACGAAGCTTATGATCGCTCACCAACGGCTATGGTGAATGTAAGTGAGAATGTGTGGATCTGGTCTGGAAAGATTGTTGCCGGTAAAGTTTTTAGAATTACTGATGGTGGCTGGGGCGGCCATTGGGCAACTAATAATGAAGACCTGCTTGGTGCAGGGGAAAAGAATGTGAAAAACACCCAGGATGGAGGTGATTATTCGTTCAAGGTTGCAGATGAGGGATATTACAAGATTACTCTTAATACCTCTACATTGAAAATTAAGGCTGAAAAGCTGACGGAGCCTTCAAAGGATGGTGATTACTATCTGATTAGCAGTGAGGATGACTACTACTGGTTTGCGGGTAAAGTAACATCTGCGGAAAGTAGTACTGCAAAGGCTCGTTTGACTGCAGACCTTGATTTCTCAGAGAAAGGATTCTTCCCCTTAGCATGTGATAAATATAAGTTTAAGGGTGAATTCGACGGAGCAGGTCACACTATTAGCAATGCTGTTATTATAGGAGGTAATAACAATGTCGCTTTCATCCGTTATGCTACTGGTGGCACCAATATCCACGACCTGATTATCGAGGGTTCGTTCACCGGAAACGCGAAAGTCGGTGGTATTGTTGGTTTTGCACGTGATGGCGGCACTGTCACCTTGACAAACGTCATCAACAAGGCAACCGTGCGGTCAACGGGCTCTACCGATGCCAACGCAGCTGCTTTTGTAGGTTGTGCTACTGATAATACAGTCATTACGGCGCTTAACTGTGCTAATATGGGTGCCGTGAGTGGACAAAACGGCCAGTGCGCAGCTTTTGCTGGTTGGACACAGAATGGAACCACTTTTACCAACTGTTGGAACAGTGGTACTATCAGCAATATAGATGGCACTTCTCAGCTCTATCGCAATAGTGGTGCTGTCACCGCAACAAATTGCTTTGACCTTACAAATGTTGGTAATCAGGGTACAAAGGTAGATGCTTCCACCCTTGCAACCGGTAAGTTCTGTTTTACATTGAATGGCGATCAGAGTAGTATCAATTGGTATCAGAACATGTCAGGTACAGTAGATAACTATCCTGTTCCGTTCTCCTCTCATGCTCAGGTATATGCTAATGGTGAGCTAAAATGTGATGGTACAAGTGCTGGTGGTGAACTGACATATAGCAATTCATCTACATCTGTGATCCCTCCTCATACCTATGTAAATGGATGGTGTTCAGTATGTAATGCACTAGACCATGACTATCTTACTGCTGACGGAGAGGGATATTACAGTATTGGTAGTGCCAATGATTTGCACTGGTTCGCTGCTATGGTGGCAGAGGTTAATCAGTCTGCCAATGCAAAACTGACTGGCGATATCGATTACACGGCATATAAGCAAGGATTTATTGGTACGAGTCAGTCACTTCCTTTCCGTGGAATATTCAATGGTCAGAATCATGCGGTTACTATTGATATTGAGAATAATGGATCAGGTCGTACCGGTCTTTTTGCTTATATTAATGCTGCAACTATCAGAAATCTTATAGTAGAGGGAAGTGCTACATCTGCAGGTAATAACTGTGTCGGTGGTCTTGGTGGACGCTCCGATGGTGATGGCACACTTATTGAGAATGTGGTGGTGAAGACGGATGTAAGCTATACAGGTTCGAATGCCGACGCAACTTGTGGTGGTTTCTTTGCTAATATGGAAGGCAAAGTAACTCTTCAGAACTGCGCATTCTATGGTTCTATCAATACTGGTTCTGCCGAAGGTAATGGCGGTTTGGTTGGTTGGGCCGGCGGCGGTTCCAACAACAAGTATATTAATTGTATCGTTGCTCCGACTTCCTATACACAGAATGGTAATAGTGCCGACTTCGCACGTAATAATGCTACAACTACTCAATGCTATAAGGTGTTAGGCAGTGATGCTAGGCTCGCAACAGGAGAAATGACTTACACTATGAACGAAGCCATAGGTGTGACTGTTTGGTACCAAAAGATAGGTACTGATAGCTATCCTATGCCTTTTGGAACAGATGTGGTCTATGCCAACGGTTACCAGTATTGCGACGGAACAGTGAAGAGCGGTGCTTACGAAAATGAGAACAAAGGTGTAGTGCGTGATGAACATGTTTATGGTGAATGGGGATTCTGCACAAATGTAAATGGAAGTTCCGTAACCTGCGACCAGATTCAACCTGGATTCGCTACTCTTACCGATGGCTATTATCAGATTGGTAATGCAAAGGAACTGAACTGGTTCGCCGTTTGGACTAATCGTGAGGATGCTTCTGTTAATGCAAAATTGACTGCTGATATCAATATGACCGAAGTTGCAAACTTCCCTGGTATTGGAACTGATGGAAATAAATATGTTGGTATATTCGACGGCCAGCGCCATATCATTAGTAATCTGATAATGAATGTTGCTAACGGAACTGGCGTGGGATTGGTAAATACTGCTGCAAACGGTGCAACCGTGAAAAACCTAACCATTGCCCCTAACTGTTCATTCTCTGGAAAGAACGCAGTGGCTGCACTGATTGGTGCTATCCGTGGTTCTGGTAATATCTATATTGAGAACTGTGGTAATGAGGGTTCTGTTACGGCAACGAATGCTAATGCTGGTGGTATTGTAGGATGTCGTTATGATAACAGTACTGTACATCTGACAAATGTTTATAATGTAGGTACTATAACCGGATCATTGTCAGGTGAGAGCGGTAGTATCTCTGGTTGGATGAGTGATGCCGTTTTGAAGAATTGTTATAGCATTGCTGGCTATCCCACTTCAGGAAATACTCATGGATTCCAAGAGGGTAATCAGTTCTCACGTGGTAATGGTATCAATCTGACTAACTGCTATGACTATGGTACAGGTCTTTGGGGACAGAATGAAAGTACGTGGGGTGAGGCATTTGAGAATGGACGTAAGATTACCGATCCTGATGATGAAACACAAATGGGTGCTATGTTCGCAGGTCTGTATGATGCTGAGGACGGTAATGTTTGGCGCATGGAATATGAGGGCTGGGCTCACCCTGTTCTCTATGACCCTGCCAAGAAAGTGCTGAGCGAGAATGTGCCTAACCGTTTCTCAAGTGAGAATGGCGCTACCTTGACACTGAAGCGTACCACTGTAGCAGGTACATGGAACACCATCTGCTTGCCATTTGCACTGAATGCTACACAGATTGCATCGCTCTTTGGCGCTACTGCTAAGGTGGCTAAACTGACTGGCGCTACTGGCGAGACGCTGAATTTCACTACTGTTACCTCAACTGAGGCTGGTAAGGCTTATCTGGTTATGCCTTCTAAGGCTATGAGTGAAAAGGAGCTGACTGTTGATCTTGATGCTACTGCTCCTGCTGCAACGACAGAGGGTGGCTATGCTTTCACTGGAATCTACGAGCCAACAGCTGTTGTGGCTAACGATCTGTTTGTGGCTGCAGGCAATAAGCTGACACCAAGTGATGGTACTGGTAATCTGAAGGCCTTCCGCGCTTATTTCCACAACACGGGTAGTGGTGCTCGCCTAACGAACTTCGTCATAGACGAAGAGACGACAGGCATTGCTTCTATTGAGGACGGACTGCTAAAGGTTCAGGACGCTGTCTATGATATGCAGGGTCGCAAGGTTTCTCAGTTGAAGAAAGGACTCTATATCGTAAACGGAAAGAAACAGGTAATTAAATAATAAATAAGGTATATGACTATGAAGAAAATGATATATGTATCCCCAGCAGTTACAGTGGTGAAAATACAGATGCAACAGCTAATGGCTGTTTCTGGTAAGGTTGATGGCGATCCGGGACTTACTCCCGATCCTACTCCCGCAAATCCTTCCGTTGGTCTGTCCCGCCGTCACAATGACATATGGGCAGATGAGGAAGAACTTGATGAAGAATATTTTTAATTATCAATTACTTTTTATTAACTTAAAACATTAATTTATGAAAAAGAACCTAAGATTTATGCTTGCACTGGCCATTGGATGGCTAACAAGCGTGGGTGCTATGGCGATTGAGCCTGTGGACGGCATCTATCAGATCGGTTCGGCACAAGATTGGGCAGAGTTCTGTACCCTGCACAATGAGGGCACCAACCAACGTCTGAATGCTGTTCTTACTGCCGATGTGACGGTAGAGGGTAATGCTATGGTAGGTATTAATGGAAGTGGAAAGCCTTATCGCGGAACCTTCAACGGACAAGGTCATAAGCTGATAGTAAGCTATGAACTGAACGAAGAGCGTGTGGCTCCTTTCCGCCGTATCAACGGTGCTACCATCAAGAACCTGATTGTAGAGGGAACCATTACGACAACCTCTAAGCTTGCTTCTGGTCTTGTTGGTGGACTATGGCAGAGTGGTACAACCATTCAGAACTGCGTTAGCTATGTAACCATCAATGACACCAATAGCGGTGACGCTACTCATGGTGGTATTTGTGGTAGCTTCGAGGATGTGAATGGTGCCAACGTCATTGAGAACTGTGCTTTCTTTGGTGCTATCAATGCACCTAACCGTGAAGGTTGTGGCGGTTTTGTTGGCTGGACCAATCAGAGCAACAACACTAACATCATTCGCAACTGTCTGGTTGCAGCAACACTCAATGTGAAGAAGGAATCAAACAATGATGTTATCTGCCGTAACAATGCGATTGTTATCAACTGCTATTATCTGGGCAGCATAGATGGCCTGAAGAATGACAAGGGAGCTGTTGCAGCTACTGATGCTCAGGCTCAGAGTGGTGAGCTCTGCTATCTGCTGAATGAAAAGCAGAGCGAGACGCCTGCATGGTTCCAGAAGATTGGTACTGATGCAAAGCCTACTGCAGTTGGAACAGACATCGTTTATGCTAATGGTGAGCTGAAGTGTGATGGTATCACTCCAAAGGAGGGTAGCTCACTGTCTTTCTCAAATACTGCAAACTCTACAGTAGATGAGCATAGCTTTGTGGATGGCATCTGCACTGTTTGTAGTGCACTGCAAGAGATTGATGGTTTCTATCAGATCGGTTGTGCAGCAGCCCTGAATCGTTATTCAGAGATTGTACGTACCACCAACGGTGGTGCCAAGGCTGTACTGACTAAAGATATTGATATGACCGACCAGGTTTGGACACCTATCGGACAGGATGGACATGACTTCCAGGGCCATTTCAATGGTCAGGGACATCGTATCAAGAATCTGAAGACCGACGCAAACTATAACAATCAGGCTCTCTTCGGCCAGGCTATTGGTGGCACCATCATCGAAAACGTGATTATCGATGCTTCTTGTGTCATCAAGGGTGGTTCACGTACTGCCGGTATCCTTTCTCAGGTATGGGGCGACAATGTGATTATCCGCAATTGCGGTAATGAGGCTAATATCGAAGGCTCTCAGGAGAACTGCGCAGGTATCGTGGGTTGCTCACAGGGCAAGGTTATTCACATCTCTAACTGCTACAACACTGGTTCTATCACTGGTAATCGTGAGAATGCAGGTATCTGTGCATGGATGGGTAGTGATAACTCTACTATCAGCAATTGCTACAGTACTGCTACTAATGTTAATGGTGAGGCTCTCTGGCGTAAAGGCGAGGTAAAGGGCGAGAACATGTTCCAGATTGAAGGTAATCAGGGAACTGCTTTCACTGCTGCAGACCTTGCTTCCGGTAAGCTGGCTTATATGCTGAATGGCAATAAGAGCACAGATGTTGTCTGGTATCAGGTTATTGGAACCGATGCTAACCCTGTGCCTTGTGCAAAGGAGGGTGGCGTGGTTTATGCCAACGGTGAACTTGACTGTGCTGGAAATGCGAAGGCTGGTTCGGAAGAGACCTATTCTAATACCGAGGGCGCTACCCGCGACGAGCATCAGTTTGCTGATGGTTTCTGCACTGCTTGTGGTGCTTTCGATGCTAACTATATTGCAGAGACCGACGGTGCTTACAACCTGGCTTCTGCTAAGGATGTGAAGTGGTTTGCTGCTTTGGTTAACAGTGGCAGTGGCAATGCCAATGCTCGTCTGACTGCTGATGTTGACTTCGCTGATGTTACTTTCACAGGTATTGGTAATGGTTCAAATCACTTTACCGGTACTTTCGATGGTCAGGGTCATATCGTGAAGAACATGGTTATCGACCAGCCAGAGGAAAGCAATATTGGTTTCTTCAACGAGATCGACAATGGTGCTGTGATCAAGAACTTCACTATCGATGCTTCTTGCTCTGTCAAGGGTAAGGCCTTCACAGGTGCGTTTGTTGGTCATGTAAGTGGTAACGGCTCTGCTCTGCTGGAGTGCTTGGGTAATGAAGGTACCGTAGAGACTGTCAATCAGAATGCTGGCGCACTCGTAGGTTGCAACACCTCTGGCGAGCTGAAGATCACCGCGAAGAACTGCTACAATGCCGGTGCTATCAAGTCTGGCAACGAGGCCGGCGGTCTCTCTGGTTGGTTCGGCAACGATGCAATCACTGTGAACTGCTATAACATGGGTACTGTGACCAATGGCGAGTCGTTTGCTCGTGGTAACAACATTCAGATCACCAACTGCTTCGACCCTGTGGTCAACTGGCCTGCTATCACGCATGTCAACATGGAAGACTTTACCAATGGCGTTGTCTATGCTAAGTTGTCGGAGGCTGCTCCTACGGTTTGGTATCTCAGTGCTGCCGAGGGTGGACACCCCGTGCTCTACAAGACACAATGGGGCGGTCCTGCCAATGCAGCTATTGCTAATGCTGAGGCTTTCGAGGGTCACACCACAAACGCACTGAAGCAGGCACTCGCCGATGCCATCAATGCCGCCAAACTGGCTGTGGCTTCTGGCGACGACGATGCGATCGCTGCTAAGCTCGGCGATATGAGCACTGCACTGGCTGCTGCCAAGGCTCTCGACATCACCGTGCTGGAACAGACGATGGCCCTGGCCGAGGAGGGTGTTGACCTGACCGATGCCAACGACTTCATCGCGAATGGTACTACGGCCGACGAGCTCAACAATGTGCTCTATCGCCTGCGCACCGCTCGCAAGATCAATGCACTGACCACAACAGACATCTACCAGGGCAGTGCTCCTAAGGCTGGCAAGGTGTATATCTATAATGTAGGCACAGGCCTATTCCTGGGCACCGGTTCTAACTGGAACACCCATACTGCTGTTGACCAGGTAGGTATCGAGATTGAACTCGTTGACCTGGAAAAACCAGAGACCAACAACTTCAAGTTCAAGACTGGCCGCGGTGGTGGCTGGCTGGCTTACAATGGCTATGTTGATACCCCCTCTCAGGACATCTGGCACTTCCTGCCCGTAGATGGCAAGGAGGGCGTTTACAACATCAGTTCTAACGGCAACGACGGCTTCCTGCTGGGTTACGATCCCAACGCAGCTGTTGACGGTATCTTGTACTGGAACAACATCGCCATCGACCGCACCGGTCTGGATAACCCCATGAACCAGTGGAAGGTGATCACTGCCGAGGAGCGTGCTGCGCTGCTCAAGGCTGCCAGCGAGGAGAACCCCGTGGATGTGTCTTACCTCATCAAGAATGCTAGCCTGAACCGTCAGGATGGTTACGACGACTGGACCAAGGCATGCGACGGTGGCAATGGCGGCGCTCGTGTGTCTAGCCAGACCTACAATAACAATGGCGACTGTGCTGCCGACTTTGCTTGGGAGTACTACAATCCCAACACCTTCTCGTTCACTCAGAACCTGACGGGCCTGAAGGCTGGTAATTACATGGTCATGGTGCAGGGCTTCTTCCGTAATGGCGATGGTAAGGCTCAGGCCGACGCCGTTAATAACGAAGAGACACTGGTACAGTTGCCTTACCTCGTGGCTAACCAGCAGCAGGCTCTGCTGCCTAATATCGCTGATGAGGCTGGTATGGTGCCTGGCATCGCCGACATGATGAGCACTGCCAAGGGCGACTTCCCCAATATGCCTGCTTCAGCACTTGAGTTCTTCGAGCATGGCGCCTACTGGACTGTTGTTGAAGTTGAGGTGGGCACCGACGGTCTGCTGACTATCGGCGTGAAGAAGGACGAGAAGCAGCTGGATGGCGACTGGACCGTCATCGACAACTTCCGTTTGATCTACATGGGTAATCCTGCCCTCGAAACTGCCAAGAGCGACCTGGCTACACTGATTCAGACAGCTAAGGGTCTGGACACCACCGGTAAGACCGAAGAGAGTGTTTCGGCTCTGAACACTGCTATCAGCGATGCCGAGACAGCGCTGGCAGCAGAGGATGCTACCGTTGAAAGTCTGACCACAGCCAAGACCAACCTGCAGACTGCCATCAACAACCTGGCAGACATCGTTGACGGTATCAACGTCATCGAGGCTGCTACGAAGGCTGGCAAGGTGTTCAACACCCAGGGTCAGCAGGTGAACAAGGCTCAGAAGGGCGTTTACATCATCAACAATAAGAAAGTGGTGGTGAAGTAAGCTGCGAACGACTGAACAAGCCGATGGTATCGGCTTGGACACTATAAGGACGAAGCCCGTATGCTTTTGAAGGCATGCGGGCTTCGTTTTGTTTTGAAGGCGGGCAGAACGAGAGAAAAAATGACTATATTTTTTTTGGTGTTTTAGACAAAATTCAAAAGAGAATGACACAAATTTGATTTTATCTTCGTATCTTTGCACCGCAAATGATGGACGAAGATTTCGATATTAGGGAAGAACGGTATGCTGGTGGCGGCGAAAAAGATTTCGAGAATGCGCTGCGACCACTTCGATTCGGCGACTTCAGCGGACAACAGAAGATTGTAGAGAATCTGGAGGTGTTCGTTGAGGCAGCAAAGTATCGTGGTGAACCGCTCGACCATACACTCTTGCACGGTCCTCCAGGACTGGGTAAGACCACTTTGTCTAACATTATAGCCAACGAGCTGGGCGTGGGCTTCAAGATTACCAGCGGTCCGGTGCTCGACAAACCAGGCGATTTGGCAGGTATTCTGACCTCACTAGAGCCGCGCGACGTGCTGTTTATCGACGAGATACACCGTCTGTCGCCCGTTGTGGAGGAGTACCTGTACAGTGCCATGGAGGACTATCGCATCGACATCATGATAGACAAGGGCCCGTCGGCACGTTCCATCCAGATAGACTTGAACCCCTTTACGCTGGTGGGAGCCACCACACGTAGCGGACTGCTGACGGCACCACTACGTGCACGCTTCGGTATCAACATGCATCTGGAGTACTATGACCCAGAGACGCTGGCACGTATCATCGAGCGTTCGGCATCGATTCTGGGTGTACCCATCACCGAGGACGCTGCTATTGAGATTGCAGGACGCAGTCGTGGTACGCCACGTATTGCCAATGCGCTGCTGCGCCGCGTCAGAGACTTTGCCCAAGTGAAGGGAAATGGTGCCATCGATACGACCATCTCGCGTGTGGCTCTGACAGCACTGAATATTGATAAATATGGATTAGACGAGATTGACAATAAGATTCTGCTCACCATCATCGATAAGTTCCGTGGTGGTCCGGTAGGTATCACCACCATTGCCACTGCCATTGGCGAGGATGCCGGTACGGTAGAGGAAGTCTATGAGCCTTTCCTCATCATGGAGGGTTTCATCAAACGCACACCACGTGGACGCATGGTGACCGATTTGGCCTACCGCCACTTTGGTCGCAACCCCTATTCTGGTGGCATTATGCAGCCAGGACTGTTCGACGAGTAGCGACGATGGCGCTTTTATAGTTCTAAAACTGCTGATTGCGAAAATGGGTTTTGTTTAATTTTCTTGGAAATTTTAGTCTTTTTTTGTGTTATTATTTTGTAATTTTGGAGCACTATCCTTTGTAATAAATTGATTGACAATTAAATATGGAGTAAAAAGTTATTTGTAACCATATATAAAAAATAGACGGAAATTCCATTGGAGTAGAGGAAAACTATTGTTTTTTTTGTAATTTTGTTGCAATTATTAGAGCGAGATTAAAAACTACATCAAAATGCATACCTATCTAAGGCTTATTACAACATTTGTTTTCGCTGTTATGGCACATAGTGTTTTTGCTGTGCCAATGTATGGCGAGCATCTGTTTCTAAGTCAGGCTGTCATTTTTGTAGCGTTAATTACGGTGCTGGTAATATTGTCGGTGGCTCTGATACTGCTGGTCATTCAACTTCGTATTGGTATTCACCGTCGAAAGATGATGCAGCAGACCATTGCTATGCGTGAACGCTTTCTGTTGAGTGTGGTTCATGAGTTTAGAGATCCGCTCTCGCTCATCAAGGGATTGGGAAAGCAACTTGAAAAGCCAAGCGAAGAAAATAATATTTCCGTGCCAACAACGGCGAGGATGTTGGTTAGACAGGCAGAAACGCTTTTGGCACTCGAGGCAACCTTGCTAGATATTACGCGTGTTCAGTCGGTCATTGGCGAGGCTAAATGGAAGCATGGCAATGTGGTGGCCTATGTGGGTATGATTCTGCAGAACCATCAGCCCGATGCCGACAGAAAGCGTCAGCACTTGAGATATCATCACTCGCTGACGTCTATTGAAATGGACTTTGTGCCTGCCTACATACATCGTGTCCTGTCAAACCTGTTGGCAAATGCCATCAAGTACACCGGTGACTATGGTAACATAGATGTCTCGTTAGAAGTGGTCAATGGTGCGGAACTCATGGTACAGGTTAAAGATAATGGTGCAGGTATAGCACCCGACCTGTTGCCACGTATATTCGACATGTGTAATCATGCTGATAATTCTATGGCTGATGCTGGCACCATGTTAAGTTTGCCAATGGCAAAGATGATGGTGGAGGCCATGAGGGGACGTATCACGGTAGAGAGCGTGGTGGGCAAAGGTAGCACTTTTTCGGTGTGTCTGCCTATGAAATATGCAGGAAAGGTTGTGCCTCTCGTTGCCTCAGAAGCAGATACGACTGCATCATTGTCAGTAGAATTGGAGAAAAAGCCTGCAGACAATACGCTGAAGGACAAGAACCTGTCGGCACCCGATTCTTCAGTAGTTCTGATTGTTGAAGACAACCAAGATCTGGCATACTATATTGGCATGCACCTGAAACAGTGTAAGCTGATCTATGCTCGTAGTGCCAAGGAAGGAATGGAAAAGGCTTTGGAAAATATGCCCGATATTATCATTACCGATGTCACGATGCCTGGCGATAAGGATGGATTGGAACTTTGCCGTCAGGTGAAGAATAACGACCAGCTGAACCATACTCCGGTGATTATTATCTCGGCGCAGGTTACCGAAGACGACAAGATTAGAGGACTTGAGGCAGGCGCCGATGCCTACCTGATGAAGCCGTTCAACTCAGAGGAACTGGTGGTCAGGGTGCGTAAGCTCATCGAACGGCAGAGGCTGCTGAAACAGAAGTTTGAAGAAGTGGCAGGACAGGCAGAGGTGTCTGTGGAGAGTCTGCCACGAAAAGACCGGGTATTCATGACCCATCTGCTGGATGTGGTGTACCGCCTGATGGCTTCTGGAAATGTGGACATTGAGAGCGTGGCCAAGGAAATGGCCATGAGTCGCAGTCAACTGAACCGTCGAATGCTGGCTATCACCAACCAGAACTCGTCCACCTACATCATGCAACTACGTCTGGCACGCGCCAAACGACTATTGAAGGCCGATGTTAATATGACTATCGGCGACGTGGCGCAGAGATGTGGCTTCGATGATGTGGCCTATTTTAGTCGAATATTCAAGCAAACATTCGACATTACTCCTTCGCAATATCGGAAACAAATATAGATTATAAACAAATTTTAAACTCACGAACACTATGCACATCGGAAACAGAATCAAAGAGGTGATGAAGGAAAAGCACATGTCTGCCATCGCCATCGCTAAGATTATTAATTGCGAGCGCACCAACATCTACAACATCTATGCTCGCAAGGATATTAATACAAAGCTGTTGGAACAGTTTTGCGTTATTTTGAACCATGACTTCTTCAAGGAATTGTCTAAGGACCTGAACAAGAAGGGCAAGTAAGACATAGAAAAAAGGCAAGAACGTTTTGTTTCTTGCCTTTTTTTTGTACTTTTGTACCCATGAAAGAGAAGATTGGTATCTTTGTGGGAAGCTTTAATCCCTATACTGTTGGACATGACTCTATCGTCAGAAGAGCACTGCCACTGTTCGACCGTTTGGTCATTGGCGTGGTGGGCGACCATGTATCGAAGCCTGGCATGGTGCCTGCCGAGGCACGGATGGAAGCCATCGCTAAGCTTTACCGCAACGAGGCGCGTATTGAGGTGAAACCTTACTATGGGTTGGCCATCGACTTTGCTCGTAGTGTGGGCGCTCGTTTCATTGTGAAAGGGGTGCGCTCGGTGAAGGACTTCGAATACGAACGTGAGCAGGCTGACATCAACCGCCAGATCAGTGGCGGCGAGATAGAGACCATCCTTCTTTATAGCGAGCCGCAGCTGTCGAGCGTGTCATCGTCGATGGTGCGTGAACTGCAGCACTTCGGGGTGGACGTCAGCGACTTCTTGCCGACGACTAACGAAGACTGAGGGCACGATTCTCGGCCGCTTCCATAATCTCGCGTTCTCCGGGACCCTTATCGTTGATGCCACACAAGTGCAGGATGCCGTGGATGATGACGCGGTGTAGCTCTTCGTCGTATGGCTTTTTGAAGAGCTCTGCGTTGGAGCGTACAGTGTCGAGCGAGATGACCAGGTCGCCGTTCAGCACATCATCTTCGCAATAGTCGAAGGTGATGATGTCGGTGTAGTAGTCGTGTCCCAGATACTCGCGGTTGACCTCCAGGATATGTTCATCGTCGCAGAACAGGTAGCCCACCTCGCCAATCTTTTTCTGATAGGTGGCAGCCACCTTCTTAATCCATGCTGTGGTTTCACGTCGCTTGATGGTGGGGAACTTCACATTTTCTGAACTGTAGGTTATCATCTTATTTACTTTTTGTCTGTTAGTAACTCAAGTGCTCGCTTCACCGTGTCGTTGGTGTCGTTGAACACAGAGAAATATTCGCTCATGTCCCACAGGTCGCGGGCTATCAGGGCCTTTAACTGCTGGCGCAGGTAAGGCAGAGTCTGCTGACGCTCGTTCTCGTCTTTGGGCTTAATGTTTTGTTTCTCGCCTTCCTTTATGATTTGATCCACCAACGACTGAGGTACCTCGAAGTTGGCTTTGAACTCGGCGAAGTCGGGATAGCGCTTCTTCAGTTCCTTTCGTTTGCTGTCCACATAGCGCAGGTTCTGCTGCAGCACGACACTCTTGGCAGCCAACTCGCGGTGATAGCGTGTGTACTTGGTGGTATCGAGCGGTACGAAGTAGTCGGGCATGATGCCACCGCCGCCATATACGGTGCGGTGCTCTTTCAATGTGTAATACTTCAGTGAGTCGGCAAAGTGAATGCTATCAGCGTTGGTCAGCTCGCCAGCCTTCAGGCGGTTCAGCAGGTCTTCGTCGTAGCTCTTCTTATTACCTTTCTCATAGGGCTTCTGAATACAGCGTCCTGAAGGGGTGTAGTAATGGGCTATGGTGAGACGAATCATCGAACCGTCTGGCAAGTCAACAGGGCGCTGAACCAAACCCTTGCCATAAGAGCGGCGACCCACTACCAGGCCACGGTCGTGGTCCTGAATGGCACTTGTCACAATCTCGGCAGCAGAGGCGGTAAACTGATCGATGAGCACCACGACCTTGCCATCGAGAAAGCTGCCGTTGCGTGGTGCGGTGTAGTCACGACGGGGTACGCGGCGTCCCTCGGTATAGACAATCATGTCGCCACGGTTCAAAAACTCTCCTGCCAAGTCGGCAGCCGCCTGCAGGTAGCCGCCACCATTCTCCTGCAAGTCGAGGATCAGGTCGCGCATGCCTTGTGTCTTCAGCTTCTCCATGCTCTCCATAAACTCCTTATAGGTGGTGGCGCTGAAGTTACCAATGCGGATATAGCCGATGCCAGGTTGAATCATGTAGGTGGCATCGATAGAGTGAACAGGAATCTTGTCACGTTTCACCATGAACACAAGTTCGTCGCTGATGCCATGACGACGGATGCCCAGTTTGACAGTGGTGCCTTTGGGACCGCGCAGTCGGCGCATGATCTCCTCTTTTGACATCTTCACACCGGCAATGGCGGTATCGTTGACATGTACGATGCGATCGCCAGCCAGGATGCCCACCTTCTCCGAGGGCCCCTTGGTGACAGGCTGGATGACCAGCAGTGTGTCTTCCACCATGTTGAACTGTACGCCGATGCCTTCAAACGAACCGTTCAGTGGTTCTGTCATCTGCTTCGTCTCTTGTGGGTTAGTGTAGCTGGAGTGGGGGTCCAGTTTCTCCAGCATGCCACGGATAGCGTCTTCCACCAATTTAGTCTCATCGACCTCGTCGACATACAAGTTGGTGATGACCTGTTCGGCATAGTTCAGCTTGCGCAGGTTGCTTTCGCTTTTATGTTGAAGTTGTGCAAAGGCAACCTGAGCAATCAGGGCCGTTGCCATCAGTAAATAATGTCTTTTAAGCATGTTTTGTGTAGGTTATAGTTTAATGCTGCTGATGTCTATCAGGCCATTGACAATGGCGTAGATGGTAAGACCGGCAGGCGAGTGGATTTGCAGCTTGCGTGCAATGTTGCGGCGGTGCGTGATGACCGTGTTGACCGAGATGCAGAGGTGGTCGGCAATCTCTTTGTTAGACATGCCCTGTACCAGCGATACGATGACGTCTTTCTCGCGGTCGGAGATCGCATCCTGGTCGCTGTTCTTGAACACCATGTCAGAGATGTTGCGCGTGATGTCGCTCTGCTTTACGATTTGCTCCAGTCGGCGGATGGCCGGTACAAAGATGTGGTCCTCGACCTGGGCATGCTGACGCAGCCACTCCTCGTTGTCGTAGATGTCGTGGAGCGTGGCTGTGAGCTTGTTGTTGTGCAATCCGTCGTTGGGCAGATATTTGATGATGAGCAGTTTCAGCTCGCGTAACTTCTTGTCGGCAGCACCATGATGCTTCGAGAACGTCTCGATGCTGTAGTCGGCCGTGGGGCGTCCGTCGATGAGCGACTGCACATAGGGGAACAGCGTCTTCTGTTCGTACTGCATATGGCGGCGAATCTCCTGTGCGTAGGCATCGTAGAAGCGCAGTATCAGCTGGCCCAGCGAGTCGTCAGGGTTTAAGCTGTCTTCCAGTTCACGACGGATAAAGGGCAACTGGAAGTCCAGGTAGTAGGCGTGACTGGCTTGCAGATAGTGCATGAGGGTTGGCACAGACAACTGTTCGTTGTTCTCTGCATCGCTATAGCCATTGATAGTGAAGTTGACTACGGCGAGGAAGGTGTAGGTGTCAACGCGGTTGTCTTCGCAGGTCTCCTTGACGGTCTTGTCGCCGAAACCCAGGTTGATGCCAAAGCTTCCTAACATTTGCAAGAGGTCGTAGTTATCGCGTATCAGCGATATCATCTTGTCGTCGGCCTCATACATCTTTTGATTTCTCATACCTTTTGTTTTATTCGTAAACGTCCTCTTCGGGGCGGTCTTCTTCAATCACCAGGTTGTCGATGATGAAGTTCTGGCGTTCCATGGTGTTCTTGCCCATGTAGAATTCCAGCAGGCCCATGACGGCATCGTTCTTCTGCAGGGTGACCTGGTCGAGGCGTATGTCCTTGCCGATGAAATGGCGGAATTCGTCGGGCGAGATTTCGCCAAGGCCTTTGAATCGGGTGATTTCGGGATTGGGTCCGAGGCGGTGGATGGCGTCCAGTCGCTCCTCCTCGCTATAGCAGTATGTGGTGACGAAATCGCTGTGGGGGTCGGCGTCGGGGAAGTTTTCTTTTTTGAAGCCGCGGATGCTCTTCTTTTTGTTGCGCACGCGGAAGAGAGGCGTCTGGAGGATATAGACGTGCCCTTTCTTGATGAGGTCGGGGAAGAACTGGAGGAAGAAGGTGATCATGAGCAGGCGTATGTGCATGCCATCGACATCGGCATCGGTAGCCACGATGACCTTGTTGTAGCGCAGGCCTTCCAGCCCGTCCTCGATGTTGAGGGCAGCCTGCAGCAGGTTGAACTCCTCGTTTTCATAGACGACTTTCTTGGTGAGTCCGAAGGCGTTGAGCGGTTTGCCGCGCAGGCTGAAGACGGCCTGGGTGTTGACGTCGCGGCTTTTGGTGATGCTTCCGCTGGCGCTGTCGCCCTCGGTGATGAAGATGCAGCTCTCCTCTCCCTGCTCGCCTTTGACGTCGTTGAGGTGGAAGCGGCAGTCGCGCAGCTTGCGGTTGTGCATGTTGACCTTCTTGGCCCGTTCGCGTGCCAGCTTGGTGACGCCGGCGATGGCCTTGCGCTCCTTCTCCGAATCCTGGATCTTCTGCAGCATGATGTCGGCCGTCTCGGGGTTGCGGTGCAGGTAGTTATCGGCTTCGGTCTTGATGAAGTCGCCGACGAACTTGCTCAGGCTGACGCCGCCAGGTGACATGGTTGTGGAGCCGAGCTTCACCTTCGTCTGGCTCTCGAAAACGGGTTCTTCGACGTTGATGGCGATGGCGGCAACCATGCCGCTGCGGATGTCGGAGACTTCGAAGGGTTTGTTGTAGAACTCCTTGATGGTGCGTGCGATGTGTTCTTTGAAGGCGCTCTGGTGTGTGCCGCCCTGTGTGGTGTGCTGGCCGTTGACGAAGGAGTAGTACTCCTCGCCGTACTGGTTGGTGTGGGTGAAGGCTATCTCGATGTCCTCGCCTTTGAGGTGGACGATGGGGTAGAGGGCGTCGGTGGTCATGCGGTCGGCGAGCAGATCCTCGAGTCCGTTGCGTGAGAGGATGCGCCGTCCGTTGTACATGATTATAAGCCCTGTGTTGAGATAGGTGTAGTTGCGGAGCATGGTCTCGACGAAGCCGGGCTGGAAGGCATAGCCGGTGAAGATGGTGTCGTCGGGTTCGAAGGTGATGGCTGTTCCGTTCTCGTCGGTGGTGTCGTCGGTGGTGTCGCTCACCAGCTCGCCGCGCTTGAAGGCTGCTGTGCGCACCTTGCCGTCGCGGTAGCTTCGCACCTCGAACTCGGCGCTGAGGGCGTTGACGGCTTTGGCGCCGACGCCGTTGAGGCCCACGCTTTTCTTGAAGGCCTTGCTGTCGTACTTGCCTCCGGTGTTGAGCACGCTTACGGCCTCGATGAGCTTGCCCTGGGGGATGCCGCGGCCGTAGTCGCGTACGCTCACGCGGCGTCCGTCGGTGATGTCCACCTCGATGCGTTTGCCGGCATTCATCTTGAACTCGTCGATGCTGTTGTCGATGATTTCCTTCAGGAGCACGTAGATGCCGTCGTCGGACTGCGAGCCGTCGCCGAGCTTGCCGATGTACATGCCCGGGCGGATGCGCACGTGCTCCATGTCGCTCAGGTGGCGGATGTTGTCGTCCGTATATTCCACCGTGGCCTCTGGTATGTTCAGTATCTGTTCCTCAGCCAAT
>JAILHK010000032.1 GCA_024695815.1 Prevotella sp. | reverse complement strand
TTACGTGAATTTGCCGTGAAGGCCGAGGAAGGCGAGGAACTTGACCACGAACTCGAGCGTCGGCTGCCAGATGACGAATTGGGGGATATCAGTCACACAATCATCATGTTGTACTGGAAACTACGTCATTCGGAAGAAGAGAAAGTGCGTATCAAGCGTCAGCTTACCCAGAATGCCGCTCATGAGCTGAAGACACCTGCTGCCAGCATTCATGGTTATTTAGAGAGCATCATCGACAATCCCGATATGCCCAATCACAAGAAACAACATTTTCTGGAACGCTGTTATGCTCAAAGCGAACGCATGAACAAGCTTCTGTTGGATATGAGTGTCCTTACTAAACTAGACGAGATTGATGACAGTTCATCGAATGCCCGGCATGAGTATCGTCAAGTTGACGTCTTGCAGGTTATCACAAATGTGATGGATGACACAGACTTGCAATTACAGGACAAAGGTATCGAACTACAACTCCAATTACCACAAAATATTGAAGTACGGGGTGATGCGAGCCTGCTATACAGCATTTTCCGAAATCTGATAGACAATTCTATTTCCTATGCCTACGGGGCCACACGGTTAGTCATAGCCTGCCGAGAGATAGAAATAGAAGGGCGCCACTTCTATGAATTTAATGTCAGCGACAATGGCCAAGGCGTGGAGGCGCAGCACCGTGAGCACCTGTTTGAACGTTTCTACCGCGTGGATAAGGGACGGTCACGCAAATTGGGTGGCACAGGTCTTGGCTTAGCCATCGTCAAGAATGCTGTAGTGGCTCATGGCGGACAAGCTGAAGCACTTGCTACTCCTGGCGGTGGGCTCACCATCAGGTTTACCCTGGCACGTTTCTAATTTTTCGGAATGACGGCCGACGATCGTTACCCTTGTCCGTTGACAGGCCCGTCACCAAAGTCGTTATTCAAGCCCTTGCCGGCCTGCACAACGTTCATCACGTAATCACCAAGCTTCTCGCACTCAGAGATGAAATCGACGTAAAACACACCGAGCTGATAATCGTAAAGACCGGCATTCACATCATGTAGATTCTGGTTCTTTAGCTGTGTGCGGTAGTTATTAATTTCGTGTTCGATGTTAAGCGAGACTAACACACCATTTTTCGTGGTGGGATGGTCTATGCGTTTAAGCATCTCACTTAGCGCTGAATCTACCAGTTGCAGCATCGTCATCATGTGCTGCACCTGATCGGCAGTAAAGCTCGCCTGACAATGCATACGATGGCGATTCAGCGTACGACCGAGGTTATACACCGAGTCACCGATAGACTCCAGTTCCGTTATCTGACGTAGCATCTTCTGAATCTGTGCCTTAGAGGCATCCGACAGGCGCCCCTCGCTCACCTTGTTCAGATAGCTCGCAATCTCCATCTCCATCGAGTCGGTGATGTTCTCGTATTTCTCGATGCGGGTAAAGAGTTTATTGAACTCTATTTCATCTTGAGTCTGCAACAGCGTGGGCACAAAACCAGCCATTCGCTGGCAGCGCTCAGCGAAACTGCGGACCTCTTTCTGAGCCTCCATGATGCTGAGTTCGGCCGTAGAGAGCAGACCGCCACTGATGAAGCGCAGGCGATAGTCCTCGTCCCGGGCCTTCATAGGCAGCACACGGCACACAAACATCTCTATCTGTTTCACAAAACCAATCAGCAATAGCGTGTTGATGATGTTGAAGGCGGTGTGGAAGGCAGAGAGTTTGAAAAGGTCGTTGCCACCACCCATCAAGTTCTCTACCACCCAACTGACGGCATCACAAGCGGGATAGAACACGATGAGGAACGCCACCACACCAAACACATTGAAGAACATGTGGGCCAGAGCTGCACGGCGCGCTTGTGTGTTAGCTGTCAGCGAGGCCATAAATGCCGTGATGGTCGTACCGATGTTTTGTCCCATGGCCAGTGCGGCGGCTTGCTCGAATCCGAAGCCGGGTATGTTCATGCCAAAGAGCATCAGGGTGATAGCCATTGTGGCAGCTGAAGCCTGCACAATCATCGTTACCAACGCACCCACAATGACAAAGAGGATGATGGTGAAGAACGAATCCTGTGGCACGTGAGCCAGCATACCTGCCACCATATCGCCAATGTTCATCGCTGTGGCAGCCTCTTGTAGAAAAGAGAGGCCCATGAAGAGGAACGAGAAGCCAAAGATGAACTCACCGATGCTTTTGCGGTTACTCTTGCCGCTGAATATCAATGGCATACCAATAGCCAGTAAGGGGATAGCAAAGGCTGCGATGTTCACCTTAAAGCCAACAGCAGATATAATCCATGCTGTAACTGTTGTTCCGATGTTTGCACCCATGATGACGCCTATAGACTGTGCAAGCGTCATCAGTCCGGCATTGACGAAGCTCACCACCATCACAGTGGTGGCACTCGACGACTGGATGAGTGCCGTGATCAGCACACCCGTCAGCCCACCCATCACACGGTTCTTGGTCATAGCCGCCAAACTACTGCGCAGGCGGTCGCCCGCAAACTTCTCCAGGCCCTCCGACATTGTCTTCATTCCGAAGAGAAACAATGCTAGCGAGCCCACAAGCGAGAAAATGTTGATAATCAATTCCATTTTTTTATAATTTTGCTGCAAAGTTATTACAATCTTATTACGCTGTTGTTACGCTCATGTTACAATCCTGTTACAAACGTCGATGTAACCTATCTATCACACGAATGAAATGTTTTTGTAATAAGCTCAGTTTACCTTTGAAATGTCAATCACTAACGGTTGGCTAAATCATTTATGGATAAAGAAAAAGCAAAAAGAATTCAGAGAATCTTTAATTGGGTGAGATTTGTCATCCTAGTATAGGCAAAAATCTGCAAATATGACTGCCGTCAAAGATAGTCTAAGTCTATTGGACTTGGGGTGACAACATCACCAAAGCCGATGTCCATCGTCAATACTTGTGAAAGTAGCTGTATTATTCACAAAATTGCAATATCATTTTTAATATTCATAGTATTGAAATATTGACGTAATAACTCTGTAATCCCAATTTCGCAATTTTGCAGCGTCATTTGGAAAGGCAAACCAAAACTTCCTT
>JAILHK010000041.1 GCA_024695815.1 Prevotella sp. | reverse complement strand
CGGGGTCCCACCTCTTCCCATTCCGAACAGAGAAGTTAAGCCCGCTTGCGCCGATGGTACTGCAATGCAATGCGGGAGAGTAGGAGGCCGCCATCTTTACAGAGAGCCCTGATTCAACACTGAGTCAGGGCTCTTTTTGTTTAAGATTATTTTATTATGGTTTGACCGCAGTGGTTTAATTTGAAGATGAAGAAAGAGCGTATTACTTATTCTAGATACTTGACTCCTTTTATTTTAGTTACGCTATTGTTTTTCCTTTGGGGATTTGCAAGGGCTATTCTTGATGTGTTGAATAAACATTTTCAGGATGAAATGGCTATTTCTATAACGCGTTCCGCATGGATTCAGGTTACTACATATCTAGGTTATTTCCTGATGGCTATACCTGCAGGAATGTTTATTCGTAGATATGGTTATAGAAATGGTGTTGTATTAGGCTTATCGATATTCGGTCTAGGCGCTCTTGCTTTTATACCCATTTCCTCTTTCTACGGATTTCTTATTGCGTTGTTTATTATCGGTTGTGGATTAACCTTTTTGGAAACTGCTGCGAACCCCTATGTAACAGAGCTAGGACCGAAAAAGACATCGGCTAGTAGATTGAATCTGTCTCAGACGTTTAATGGTATGGGATGTTTTATGGCTACGCTTTTGGTTGGACAATTTTTATATCGTGAAAGCGCGGAAGGTGCAGATGTTGCTGTTCCTTATGGTATTCTCGGTACAGTTGTTCTTATTATTGCTTTTTTGTTTTCACGCGTAAGACTTCCTGAGATAAAGCATGATCAACATGATAATCAGGGGTTAACTTCTGTTCTGAATAATAGATGGTTCCTATTTGGATTTCTTGCTTTATTATGTTATGAGATTGCGGAAATATCCATTAATAGCTATTTTATGAATTTTGTAACCGATACAGGTTGGATGTCTAAATTGATGGCTTCACGTTTAGTGTCGTTTGCTTTAATCATCTTTATGTGTGGACGTTTTATTGGTAGTTGGGTTATGAGTGCTGTAAAGGCTGAAAAGATGCTCTTTTTCTGTGCTTTTGGCTCGGTAATATGCATGACATTGACTTTTTTAGATTTGGGAGTTTTTTCTCTTTTTGCTTTGGTGCTAAACTATCTTTTCGAGGCTATCATGTTTCCAACTATTTTTTCGTTAGCTATTAGGGGACTGGGATCTCAAACTAAAAGCGCTTCTTCTTTGTTGATGATGACGCCAATAGGTGGCTGTGGTTTCTTGTTGATGGGGTACCTTGCAGATCATACAACCCCCTACATACCATTTTTACTCCCTTTAACAGCATTTCTTGTTGTTCTTGTATATGCTGCGTTAATGGTAAGAAAGTCTTCTGTCTGATTCAAGTTTTATCCTATATAAAAAGCATCCTAACTATGTCAAATTTCTTTGGTAGTTAGGATGCTTTCTCGCTTTATAGAATTATTCTAAGACTTGTTCCGCTGATTAGTTTGTTGGTTCGAATAGTTGTAGATGGCTTATTCTATTTATGGATGTTACTTTGCTACTTTACAACCGTTATGAATATAGATACCACGTGTTGCATACGAGGGTTGTTCCACCTGTATGCCACCAAGGTTATAAATATGCTTCTGCTCGAGCCCTGCCTTATAGCGCAACGGCAGAATGTTGGTCCGTTGGGTTAGATAGTCGTCAACGCTTGTTACAAAATTAATATCGTAGATTTCGCATGAGCCGTCGGTGTTCGATGACGTGAGTCCGAAGATTGTCTGGCCAATACACACGCTGGGACGAGTTCCGGTGAAGTTGTCATAGAGTCCGCTCTTCGACATGTCCCAGGCAATGAGTTGCTGCTGACTACCGTCAACGGTGACTGTTTGCTGGACATTAGGTGTCACCTGGGAACCATGATTTATGCCATTCAGCCACCAGAGATAAGAAGCTCCAGAGAAGAACTCCAGTCCTTGTCCGCGTACCACCAGAAACTTCTGTTTGATGTCAATGTCGTAGTCGCTGTTCTCGTATTTCAGCATCAGCGCAATGTTGTTGTTGCCAGTGCTCTTCGCTTTGATAATGTTGCTTTCAGCATCGTAAGTGATGCTACTGGCCGGAATACGACGTGTGTCGCCTGTGGTCCAGTCGCTGGCTTGAAAGCGATAGGCCTTAGCTGCGGGATTATAGCCGCACAATAATCTGAGATAGTAGAGTCCGGGATTCAGTGTTCCTGCCGTAGCTGCAAGGCGCACTACGAATTTCGTCTTTATAGAACC
The DNA here is from genome assembly GCA_024695815.1 of Prevotella sp. Lineage (GTDB taxonomy): Bacteria > Bacteroidota > Bacteroidia > Bacteroidales > Bacteroidaceae > Prevotella. Next base: position 30,476 of record JAILHK010000041.1, on the reverse strand, counting down.
TTCCCCATCCTTCAACAAAGATGCAGGAATGGGGAACTCTATATTGTAGAATCCGTTTTCAGCTCCCTTGTAGTTGGCCGGAATGTTGATGTCGGCTATCTTCGTGCCGTCGACCGTGAGTACCGCCTTTCGCCCTTGGTCTGCCGTAGTGAAACGGCACATGACCGAGAGGCTGTCGGCTACTTGAGTCTTGTTGTACAAGGTATATTGCACATATCCCCCCTTCTGAGCATCACGATAGCTCTCGCCATTGTATGAACCTTTGTTGGAGTCCAATGAGTAGTTGTATTCATGGCCAGCTTCGCTCTGCTGCTCGCCGGGAGCCACAAAGTCGAGCGTGCGAGCCAGTAAAGCCTCGTTGGCAGTCTCTGTCTGCGCCATGTCGCTTTGAGCAAAGTTCTCAGCCGTTTGCTGATACCAATAGCACATGTAGCGACCATGATGAATCTGATAGAAAGGCTGCAGCGTGAGCGTATGCCATTTGTAAGTTTCTACACCCTCACGACTGGCGTCGATGTTGAAACGCAGTGAGTTGTCGCTAGTCACTACGCGCTGAATACGGCTCAGCACATTGTCACGCTGGCCTATAAGTAGTGGCGCAGAAAGAAGATTCTTGGAAGTGCCCATCGAGCCGGGTGCATGATCCATGCGACCAGCACCGCCATACTCGTTTTGCAGTTCCTCGTATGCGAGTCCCGTCTGTGCGACCTCTGCCTCGGTAGGAACAGTAGTCTGAGCGCCCAACAAGATGGGCCCAAACTTGAAGGCGATGTAGTCGGTGTAGTTGGGACACACCTCATAGCGAAGTTCCATGGGTAACCAAACGGTGATTTTATCGCCTACGCTCCAAGTGCGACTGACTGTTACGTAGCTGGCTTTGCCCTGTTCTACCGCCTGATTGACAGCCTGGCCGTTGACTAGCACTTGATACTCCTTGCCAGCCCATGCCGGATGTCGCACAGCTATGGTATATGTGCCCCCTCGAGTGATGGTGAGTTGTGTAGTTGCTGTGTTGCTAGTAGGCAAAGACGAAGCACTGTCGATATTTGGGAAGATGGTCTCCTGCCGAATGCCGAAGGTAGCATTGCTCAGTTCTGAAGGGGTGAAGAGATTCACATAGAGGGTCTTGTTGTCATCATGTGTATAGATGAAGTGACCATACTTAGAATGGTTCTCCATGCCTGTTCCCACACAGCACCACATGCCCTGGTTCACTTGCGAGTAGATGCGGTAACCTTGTGGACGTAGTGTTGTGAAGTAAACATATCCGCCTGTGGTTGGATCCTGTGTAGAGAGAATATGGTTCCACATGGCTTGCTCATAGAAGTCTGCATACTTGGCATCGCCAGTGTGGTCGCTCATCATCTCAGAAAGTTTCAACATGTTGTTCGTGTTGCATGACTCAGGTCCATCCAGTTGGTCGATATACCTGTTACTATTCTTTTTAGAAAGGAAATGCTCGTTCACTGAGTTACCCCCGATGCAAACTGTTCTGTTTGTTGTTACATCCTTCCAGAAGTTCTCTGCTGCTATTGAGTATGATTGATTGTCACCCTCGCCAATTCGCTCCATGCCAATATATTTTGGTACCTGTGTGTTGGCATGCAGCCCGTCCAGAAAAGTTGTGTTGAGAGTCTGCATGCCGTTTAACATCTTCTTGTGCGTATATTTCTTGGCTGCATTCAGATATTTCGTGTCGCCAAAGAGCTGATAAGCATCCATCAGCGACTCGTTCATGCCCCCATGTTCGGTGTCAAGTACCTTCTCCATATCCACATCACTAACTTGTGCAATCACGTTGACACTCCAGTCGGCCAACTTTCTGAACATCTCCTTGGCCGTCTCGCTATCCCCGTAGAGGTATGCATCGCGCAGTCCCGCCAGAATTTTGTGTTGACAATAGAAGGGCACCCATCCTCCATGTGTCTTATAAGGTTGAATGTCTCCTTTGTAGAGCGCCTCCCAATCGCTGTTGATTGGTTGCCCTCCAATGAAGCCGTAAAGTCCGCTGTGATTATCGTTGAACTGATCCTGACAATCCTTCATGACCCTGATCATGTAGTCCAAACGCTCTTTCAGTTGCGTTTTCATGTCGTCATCATGACAAGCCGCATAGGCGAGTGCCAATGCCGAAAGGTAATGTCCGCCTACATGTCCGCTAAGGTCGAAAGACGCATTGCCCCAGTTGTCGAAGTTTGGGTGTTTCGTCAGCCATTGAAAGTAGGGCGATGTATTGTCTGTCGTTGCTGCTAGTCCGGCCTGTCGGACGTATGGTGTCAGCAGACGGTCAGTGTCATACTTCAACAATACTTGAATATTCAGGTCCATGGCCCGCTTCATCGGACAGTCAAGCAAGGTGACCTGTTCCAGATCGAAATGCTTAGGGTACAGTTCACTTTGAGCCTCTGCAGCAGTTCCATACCCGCAGAGTATCAGACTTGTAAGTAGTAGTTTTGGTAGTTTCATTTTCAATTAGTGGTTATTTGTTTTTATTTCACTGTTGTCCGCCTTTCACGTATCAGTCTCAGCTGTCGTAGTATGTCTTCATAATGGAGTGCATTCAGACCGCTGCTTTCCTTCATTTGCTGCTGACAGTATTTCTCTATTTCTTCCAGATTCATCAGCACATAGAGTGATGCATCCGAGTTCAGGTAGCGCCCCATCACACCCCTCATTTCTGCATCCGAAGGATTCAGAATCGAGTTTAGGTTCTGAACATATGATCGCTGCAACTGTCTTCTGGCCTTCGCCTTCAAATCGTTTGACTTTCCAATGGGCTTCCAAACCGTTGCTTTCAGGTCAGCCAGATAAGCATCCAGCTGATAGTCTGTTGATGCTATGTTGTTGAGCATTAGTGGCGTCATCAATCTGGTCAGCAGATTACTTTGCATCTGCAGCTGCGTGCTTGCCACGTCAGTAGCCGTCTTCGACGCGATGGCAGTAGGGTAGAGCCATTCTGGCATTTCGAACACCTGTTGTCCGATGAATGCTATAGCCTGTTTCTGTCTTTCGGGCGAAGCAAACTCCACGGGAGTGCGTCCTGGCATGTTGTTTGAGTATCGTGAGCCAATGTTCTTTGCTACATGGTTCACGTATCTGTTAAACTGGTCACGCACCGCATTATACATTTCCCTTAGGTCCTCGTATTGGTCGTTCTTCTGGTGTGTCCATTCTGGTAAGTGCAGCATGATGCGCTTCAGGTTTTTGATACCATATTCCGAAGCCTTTACGCTGTTGTCTCCCAAGTCTTCGGTCTGTGCTCGGGCATCCTCATTGCGCCCTTCGCCTCCAAACCACAGTCGTGGATTGCTTTTCAGTATCTGTGTTGTCTCTGTCATCAGCTGTTCCTTCTCCTCGTATTCATCCTTGAACTCTGGTCGCCACTGGTATCCCCATTTGATGGCCCATTTGTCGTAGTCGTTGATGCGAGGAAACAATCCTTTCTCGCTGATTCCGTCTTCAGGTTGGGCCACATAATTAAAACGAGCATAGTCCATGATGCTTGCCGTGTGTCCGTGTGCCTCTACCCAAGCCTTGTCGCGAAGCTTTTCAACTGGTGTAGCAAACGAAGCCCCCATGTTGTGGCGCAGTCCCAAAGAGTGCCCCACCTCGTGGCTGCTTACGAAACGAATCAGCTCGCCCATCAGCTTGTCATCAAAATGCATGGTCTGCGCCCGTTTGTCCACCGCGCCACATTGCGTCATGTACCACTTCGTCAGCAGGTTCATCACGTTGTGATACCAGCAGATATGAGCCTCGATGATCTCGCCCGAGCGAGGATCCACGATGCGTGGCCCGTAGGCATTCTCCGTTTCCGACGGCAGATAGCGCAACACCGAGTAGCGTGCGTCCTCCAGACTGATGTTCGGGTCGTCCTCGGGCAGCACCTTAGCAGTGATAGCATTCTTGAATCCAGCCGCCTCAAAAGCCACGTTCCAGTCCTTGATGCCTTGAATCAGATAGGGAATCCACTTTTTGGGCGTTGCCGGGTCTATATAGTACACAATCTGCTTCTCTGGTTCAGTCAACTCGCCACGAAGGTATTTCTTCTTGTTCTTTGGCACCAGTCTGTAGCGCGAGATGAACGACTCATGCTGCGTCTTGTGTTGCTGGTCGCTGAAGCGCACGTAGTTGTTCACAAAGTAACCTATACGCTCGTCCCACAGACGTTTGCGCATGGGTTCCTTGGGCAGCAGTACTATCGATGTGTTGAAAGCCATGGTCATAGCCCCCGTCTTCGACGCCTCCGAGCGCCCGGAACTTGAACCATAGGTACGTGTCGTTGCCACCTCTATATTGGTAGGGAAAACCTTGATGGTATCTAAGAAGGTCAGTTCCTTGTTAAGGCCTCCCACCTTCAGTGTGCCTTTGCTTCCGCTTTCAAAACTGGTCAAGTGGCTGTCGCCCGTCAGAAACGATGTCACCTCAATCAGGCTGTTGTCGTCCTCTTTGTTGCGACCAATGATTTTAAATGAACGTACAATCGGGTCTACGGTCGATTGCTCCAGCGTACGAGCTATATTATCCTTGTCGTCAGCCACGTGCGACAATACATACTGTCGCACCATCAGCTGCGTGGTGTCCCGGCGCTCCAGATAGACTGTGCTATGACTAATCTCCTCACCGGCAAAACGTCCAAAGTTTTGTGGAACGGCAGTCAGTCGTGTGACCAACAGTATGTAGCGTCCCAACATTGAGTCGGGCACCTCGAAGTAGTATTTGTTGTCAATATGGCGCACACCGAACAGGCCATTTCTCACGGCACCGCCCTTCTTCATCAGTTTCTCGTATTCCGTCTCTTTCTTCTCCTCTTTCTTGGATGCGCGCTTATGTCCGTTATTCATTGCCTTTAGCGTGTCCACCTCGACAGAGACTTTTTGCAGAGTGTCGGCCTTGGCCACATGATATGTGTTGGCCTGTGTAGTGCAGGCCAGCATTACGGCAACGATTGTAGTTAGTGTTTTATTCATAGTTTTAAAGTAATTCTTTCTTCCTTCTCATTTGAGTTGTAGCTTGCCGTGTGCCAGTGCTGCGCCAATAGCTGTGCAGAACTGCGAGTACTTTGGAATATGGAAGCGCACGTTGTACAACTTCTCAAGTGCTGGGAATATCTCCTTGCATTGCGGCAGCAGCGACAAGTGTCCAATCAGCACCATGTCTCGACAGTCGGTGCCTTGAGCTGCCAGCACGGCTGCTGAACCAATGGACTGCAGCACCATGGTGATGATGCCGCAAGCAATGTCTTCGCGCGAGGCATCGTTCTTGGCGTGTGCAAAGAGTGAGGCTGTTGCCTCCATGGGCAGGCCAGGCAGAGGTTGTGCAGAGATATCGCCAATAAGCAGGTTGATGTGCTTGATGTCGCCCTGCATAGCCAATTCCGACACCTGTTTGATATCGCTGGTGTTCAGCATGATGCGCGATAAGCCTTGCAGTGTGCCACCGCCAATGCCGATACCACCAATGTGGTCAATCTTGTCTCCATGACACATTACGAACGATGTGCCCGTGCCCATCGACACTACGATAGCATGGTCAATGTGCGACTCGAAGCGTGCACCCAGTGCATCGGCGATAAACTCATCGCAGCGACTTGTCTTCACGCCATAGACATCGTTTTTCACGTAGGCAGCGCCCACGCCTGTCAACATGACATGGTCTATCTCTTCCAGTTCAAGACTGTTGTCGTGCAGATATTTTCCAAATGCGCCATATAGCGAAGTGATGGGATCTGCCGCAGTAATACGTATCGGTGCTGTTGGCTTACCATCTCGTAGTCCAACTATCTTTGTGGTGCTGATGCCCACGTCAATACCTAAAATAATACCCATAATTAAGAGATTTTGATGCAAAGATAACTATTTTCTTTGATATAACAATCACTTTAATAAATATTATAATGTTCGCGTGCGTGCATAAACCGAATAATCTTATTTCTTGATTGCACATTTGGATGTTAGAAAAAAACTTTGTACCTTTGCCAAGTCATAAAACTAAAACAATGCATATCGCAGTAGCAGGTAATATAGGTAGTGGAAAATCGACCCTCACGCGCATGTTGGCACATCATTACGGATGGGAGGCACGCTTCGAGGCCGTTGACCACAATCCTTATCTGGAAGACTATTACAGCGACATTCATCGCTGGTCTTTCAATATGGAGGTGTTCTTCCTGAAAGAGCGCTTCCGCGATTTGATAGATATCTCTAAGTCGGACCATACCATTATTCAAGACCGTTCAATCTTTGAGGGCGTCTATGTGTTCATGCAGAACAACAAGGCCATGGGCAACCTCTCTGACCGCGACTACGAAACCTATATGGAACTGTTTGAACAGATGATGAGTGTGGTTCGCTATCCCGATTTGATGATCTACCTCCGTGCTTCCGTTCCCCATCTGGTTGGCAACATTCAGAAGCGTGGACGCGACTATGAGCAGACCATGCAGCTGGAGTATCTCGAGAACCTAAACCGGCGCTACGACGAGTTCATCAATCATCTATATAAGGGCCGTGTGATGATTATCGAGAAAGACGGTCTGGACTATCAGAACAATCCAAAGGATTTTGCTAAAATCATTGATCGTATCGACAGCACCCTCTTCGGACTCTTCCCGCCCCAACAGGCGTTGTAATAGCAAATCAAGTATTCCCCTTAAAACTCCCCTTAAAGAATATGCATATAGCAGTAGCAGGAAATATAGGTAGTGGCAAGACCACGTTGACTAAGATGCTGGCCCATCGTTATGGATGGATACCCAGATTCGAACCCGTAGATAACAATCCCTATTTGGAAGACTTCTATGCAGACATGAAGCGCTGGTCTTTCAATCTGCAGATTTATTTCCTCAACAAGCGTTTCAAGGAAGTGGTAGAAATCTCGCAGTCGAAAGACACCATCATCCAAGACCGCACCATCTTTGAGGATGCCTGCATCTTTGCCCCCAATCTGCATGGACAGGGCATGATGAGCGATCGCGACTTCGCTAATTATAAAGACCTCTTCGACCTGATGATGTCGCTGGTCAAGTTGCCCGACCTCATGATCTACATTCGTTCCAGCATCCCCACGCTGGTAGCTCAGATACAGAAGCGCGGACGTGAATACGAACAGACCATGCGACTCGACTATCTGGAAGGTCTGAGCCAACGCTATGAGGACTGGATTGCGACCTACCAGGGACAACTGATTGTGATTGATGGCGACCACTGCAAATTTGGTGACCGCGCCGAGGATTTCAAACAGGTGACAGATATGATAGACGCTAAGCTCTACGGTCTGTTCCCGATGGAGTAGACGTCATTTACAAATAAAAGACAGCAACAGGGCCTGACTCATGGTCAGGCCCTGTTGCTGTCTTACCGATACCATACAATGAAAAATCCCGCTAAAGTCCTAAGACTATCGCGGGATTTAAATGAAAGGAGGAGTGGTACCTCCAGGAATCGAACCGGGGACACACGGATTTTCAGTCCGATGCTCTACCAACTGAGCTAAGGCACCATTGTTCTTTAGATCACTGCATCCTTTCGTTTGCGGGTGCAAAGGTACAACAAAAAATTAGACCTGCCAAACATTTGACGGAATATTTTTAAAACAATCCTCATTTTAACACATTTTTGCTAAAATCCTCGTTTTTGCAGGTTCAAACACCCTTTTCTCGCTTATTCTGCTGCTTTACCGTTTGTTTTGTTTCAGTAGCTAATAATGCCTCTGCTGGTGGAGGGCGTCTTGGAACGTGCGATGGAAGAACGCCAGCTCTACCTGAACAAGAACCTCACTCTTGCCGACTTGGCCCAGGCACACAACACCAATAGCACCTACGTCAGCAGCTACCTGAGTCAGGTGCGCAGACAGACGTTCTATGACTGCGTCAACCAGAGCGATTGGAACTCGTGAGCATACCCATGCTGAAAGAGCATCCGGAATACACTTTGGAATACGTGGCCGAGAAGAGTGGCTTTGCCTCTATATCAACCTTCCGTAGGGCATTTACAAAACTGACGAGACAAATGCCCCGTCAGTATCTGCATGATGCCGATAAGGCATCGTATGAATAATCGGATAGACAGCCTGTCTGTTTTGACGACCGTTATAGCGGATTCCAACCCTGAGCTTTCAGTTCAAACTCATGATTGTCGCGTGTCACGAGCACATGCCCGTATTTCTCTTCGGTGATGTGACCGATGAGACGCACATCTTCCATCTCCTTGATTTTCTCCAAGTCTCCGATGGGGACGGTGAACAGCAACTCGTAGTCCTCACCGCCATTCAGAGCGCACGTTGTGACATTCATGTTCATCTCCTCGGCCATGACAGCAGTCTGGTAGTCGATGGGCAACTCCTTCTCGAAGATACGGCATCCCACACCACTTTGTTTGCAAATGTGCATCAGCTCTGACGAGAGACCGTCGCTGATGTCCATCATGGCAGTAGGACGGACGCCAGCCTCTCGCAATTTGCGGATAATGTCGCCGCGGGCTTCTGTCTGAAGCTGTCGCTGCAATAAATATTCCTTGCCTGCAAAGTCGGGCGAGAAATGGGCTAGCTCCTCCAGTGCACGCTTGTCGCCCTTCTTCTTAGCTTCTTCCACCTGCTGATAGTACACACTCTTCTCGCGTTCCAGCAGTTGCAGCCCCATATAGGCAGCGCCTAGGTCGCCACTGACGCAAACAAGGTCGGTGTTCTTCGCACCATTGCGATACACGATATCCTCTTTTCTAGCCTCTCCAATACAGGTGATGCTGATGGCCAGTCCGGTGTACGACGAAGTGGTGTCGCCTCCCACAATGTCCACGTTCCATTTCTCGCAAGCCAGTCTGAGACCTGCATAGAACTCTTCCATGTCCTCCACGCTGAAGCGCTTGCTGAGTGCCAGCGAAACGGTAATCTGTCTTGGGGTGCCGTTCATGGCAAACACATCGCTGATGTTCACCATGGCCGACTTATATCCCAAATGCTTCAGGTCGATGTATGTCAGGTCAAAGTGCACCCCTTCCATCAGCAGGTCTGTGGTTATCAGTACCTCGCTATCGGGGTAGTGAAGTACGGCGCAGTCATCGCCCACGCCGTACTTTGTTGATTCATTCTTGTTCTCTAAATCTTTTGTCAGTCGCTCTATCAGACCAAATTCTCCTAATTTTGCTATTTCCATATTGATGGTTTTGGGATTATTTCTTCCATTTCTCTGTTGGGTGGTCGGTGTTGAAGCCCTCAGACTTGCTGTGCTCCAGCTTTTCAGAACGTACAATCATTTCACGCATGATTTCGGTCATGAAAGGTTGAGCCTTGTCGGCAGCTTCCTGCACCTCTTCGTGGCTGACCTCTACAGGAATGTCGAAGCCACCCAAGTCTGTCACCACGCTGATGCCGAAGGTGCGGATACCGCAATGGTGGGCCACGATGACCTCGGGCACTGTTGACATGCCCACGGTGTCACCGCCCAGGATGCGGTACATCTTATATTCAGAAGGCGTCTCGAAGGTAGGACCCTGTACGCCCATATAGACACCATACTGCAGACGGATTTTCTTCTCGCGGGCAATCTGGCTGGCCAGCTTGATTAGTGAAGGATCGTAAGTTTCGTGCATATCTGGGAAACGAGGACCCGTGGGGAAGTTCTTTCCGCGGAGCGGATGCTCGGGGAAGAAGTTGATGTGGTCGGTAATCACCATCAAGTCGCCGATATTGAATCCGGGGTTCATGCCACCAGCGGCATTGCTGACAAAGAGCGTCTTGATGCCCAACTCATACATCACGCGGACGGGGAACGTAACCTCCTTCATCGAATATCCCTCGTAATAGTGGAAACGTCCTTGCATGGCCATGATGTCCACGCCGCCCAGTTTTCCGAATATCAGCTTTCCTGAGTGCCCCTCGACGGTAGATACAGGGAAGTTAGGGATTTCGTTATATGGAAATTCGTAAGAGTCAGTTATTTCTGAAGCTAATTGTCCGAGGCCTGTCCCCAGAATGATGGCTGTTTTGGGGCTTGTGGTCATCCTTTCCTTTAACCAGGATGCTGTTTCTTGAATTCTTTCGTACATAGTTAATAATTTTTTGGTTAAACTTATCGGTTTGCTCAAGCATGAACTCAATCTCTAGAGGCAGTACAAATATGTGACTTCTCACAGCCTTGCTCAGACCTTCTGTTTCGTTAATGCGTGCAGCATCCTTCTCGGTGGTGACTATGCATTTAGGTTCTGGCAACTGATTGAATTTTGCATTGATGCGTTCAATGTCTTGTGTTTTAAAATTGTGATGATCTGGAAACGTTAGCGGATGCAGCGAAGCGACATAGGGCTTGATGTCTTCAATCATCTGTCGTGGTGAGGCAATGCCTGTCAACAATAGGCAGTTTTGATTTTGCAGGTCTGTCATTTCATCAGTCTTCTGCGCCTGTTGTGTTTGTGCGCCTTCAGGGAATAGTGGCACCAGTTTGCCGTAGGACAGGGTGCTGAAGTATAATTCCTGATAGGGATACAGGTCCATTGCTTTGGTGACGACGCGATATTCCATCGGTGTCAGGTTCTTTGGGCATTTCGTGACGATGATGATGTCTGCACGGTTCTTGCCAGAAAGCGGCTCACGCAAGCGGCCTGCCGGCAACAACTTGTCGTAGATGATAAGCCGATGGTAATCCACCAGCATAATGTTGATGCCAGGTTTCACGTAGCGATGCTGAAAGGCGTCGTCTAGCAGTATGACGTCGGGCTTGGGGTCGTTTTGCAGCAACAGCTTGATGCCCTTAGCTCGTTTCTTCTCAACAGCGATGGTCACGTCGGGGAATTTCTGCTTCATCTGGTAGGGCTCATCGCCTATATCTTGAGCAGTCGATTGCTCATTGGCAATCAGAAAGCCTTTCGACTTGCGTTTGTAGCCGCGGCTCAGTACTGCCACCTTCGCACTTTTCTCGAACAACCTGATCAGGTATTCGATATGAGGTGTCTTGCCTGTGCCGCCTACGGTGATATTGCCCACCGAGATAACGGGTGTGGTGAAGCTTTCACTTTTCAGCACACCCATCTCGAAGAGATAGTTTCGTGCCTGCACCACACAGCCGTAGACCCAACTCAGTGGCAGTAGCCATTTGTTGATTTTGATGAAGTCGCCTTCCATACCTATGGTTTTCATGTGGGAAAGTGGTCCAGTAATGCCGCTTTCCCGTTCTTATTTGTATTTAAATGCCAGTGACGAAGGGCAGACGTGCCTGCAGACGGTTACGCTGTTGGTCGCGTCGCATCTCCATGATGGGCGTGTAGAGCTCACCCAGTGTGCTCTGCAGTTCAGCATCCAGATAGCTGCCTTTCTTATCGGAACTCTCCAGCAGCGCCTCCAGCCAGTCTGTCTTGCTGGGGTAGGGAGCAGTGTAGTACTTGTCCAACTTAGCCAGTTCGGCAGCCTTCTTGACAGCATCGTCCAGTGAGCCCAGTTTGTCAACCAGTTTGATGCCAACAGCATCCGATGCCAGCCATACGCGTCCCTGAGCAATCTCGTTGACCTGTTCTTTGCTCATGCCGCGACCGTCGGACACGATGCTTAGGAATGAGTCGTAGCCGCGATCCACGTAGCTCTGCATGAAGTGTATCACGTCGGCATTGTCTTTCTCGAATACAAGACGAGTCTCGTAGTCGCCATATTTGTTAGTGCTGACGCCATCCCAGGTGATGCCCAGCTTGTTAGAGGCCAACTCGCTCATGTTGGGCACCAGTCCGAAGATACCGATAGAGCCGGTCACCGTCGTTGGCTCAGCAAATATGTAGTTGGCGGGTGCGCTGATCATATAGCCACCCGAAGCTGCATAGCCGCCCATGGAAACCACCACAGGCTTCTTCTCCTTCAGTTGTTTGATGGCATGCCAGATATGCTCCGATGCAATGGCGCTGCCACCAGGCGAGTTGACACGTAGCACGACGGCTTTGATGTCGTCGTCCTTGGCCAGCTCGTTCAGGTCCTCCACGGTTTCTTTGCCCACGATGGCATGCTCGCTGGCAAAGGCGCTGGCCTGTTCATCGATGATTTCGCCATAGGCATAATAGACGGCAATCTTGTCGCTATCCTCCTTTTTGTCTTCTCTCAGATCAATCATATCTGAGAGGGTCAACTGGTTGATGTCGTCATCCTCGTTGAGTCCAAGCTTTCCTTTCACAATCTCTTTGATCTTTTCAGGGAAAATAGCGTCATCAATCAGCTTGGTAGCCTTGTAGTCGGCAACACTGGCAAAGCCCATGATGCTGTCGTCTGCCAGTTTGTTTAGGTGCTCAGGTGTCACACCGCGGCTTTCTGCCATCTGCTTCAGCCAGAGTTTCCAGATGCCCTGCAGATAGGCCGTGCGCTGTTCGCGGTCGTTTTCACTCATGTCCTTTCGGGTGACACGCTCCACGGCACTCTTGTATTTGCCCACGCGCGTGGCTTGATATTGGATGCCAATCTTTTCGTACAGACCTGTCATATAGTAGCTCTTGCCGCCCAGTCCTTTGAAATCAATCATACCCTGACGGTCCAAAAAGATGCTGTCTGCCACAGAACATACATAGTAAGAGCCCTGTGTGTATCTGTCGGCAAAGGCAATAATCCATTTGCCACTCTTCTTAAAGTCTGCCAGTGCGTCGCGAATTTGCTGGGCAGTAGCTGGCGCATCAAACATGGTGGTGCCGCCTTCCAGGTATATACCCTTGATGTTCTCGTTGTTCTTGGCTTTCTTGATGGCACCAACGATGTCGTCCAGTCCCATATTTGTCATATCTACCTGTCCAAGCAGCTCGTCTAAGGGTGAACCGCCCTCTGTGCGTTCTGTCACCATTCCATCCATCTTCATCACGAAAACAGAGTTCTCTTCTGCCTTTGTCGGGGCCGAATTGCTAGCAATCATTGATGCAAAAGATATCATCATGATGATGCCACCAACAATAAATAGCGCAATAATGCCGCAAATGGTTGCGAGCATGTACCTAAAGAATTGTTTCATAATTAGCGTTTTTTTTGATAATTCAGTATGCAAAGATACTGTTTTTTTTATAATGATGTGCAAAAAGCTTGCAAAAAGTGCAGTTAGTAATAAAAATTGGTGTCGTTCTTTTGGTCTTTTCTGTAATTTGTCGTATCTTTGTACCATTTATTAAAACAAATAACTTAAAACGGATTTAATGAATCAGAAACTCATTTTGGCAGTAGCACTCCTGATTGTGTGTGTCACTGCTGTAGGTAAGAAAAAAGTGCAGACACAGGAATTGTGGCCCAATGGCGAACCCATGGCAGCGTGGTTTACCAATACCACTAAGGTCGATGTGGAGACCCTCGGGCAGAAATATATCCTGACGGACTATGGAGTGCGTCAGGGCACTACCGACGTGCAAACCCGCGAGATACAGGCCGTGATAGACCGTGCTGCTGCCAATGGCGGTGGTGTCATCGTTGTTCCGAAGGGCACGTTCTATTCCGGCAGCTTGTTTTTCAAACAGGGCACCCACCTTCTGGTAGAGGAGGGCGGCGTGCTGAAAGGCTCAGACCGTATTCGTGACTTTGAGATTCGTGAGACGCGCATCGAGGGACAGACCTGTCAATATTTTGTTGCACTTATCAATGCCGACGGCGTGGATGGTTTCACCATTGCCGGCAAGGGTACCATCGATGGCAACGGACAGGACTATTGGCAAGAGTTCTGGATTCGCCGACTGTGGAATCCTCAATGCACCAACAAAGATGCACAGCGCCCACGCCTGACCTATATCTCTAATTCAAAGAATGTGACCATCCAAGATGTGCGGCTCATCAATTCGCCTTTTTGGACGAACCACATCTACCGTTGCGATCATGTACGCTATCTGGACCTCTACATCTATTCTTCTACCACAGGCATCAAGGGTCCTTCTACCGATGCCATCGATATCGATGTGTGCCATGATGTGGTGGTGCGAGGCTGCTATATGAACGTGAACGATGATGCCGTTGTGCTGAAGGGCGGCAAGGGAACCTATGCCGACCAGGCACCCGAGAATGGTCCCTGCTATAACATCCTGGTAGAGAACTGCCACTACGGTACGGTGCATGGTTGCATGACGCTGGGTTCTGAGTCCGTTCACGACTGGAATGTTATCATGCGTCGTTGTCATACGGATAATACGCAGAATGTGTTGTGGCTGAAGATGCGTCCAGATACGCCTCAGCATTATGAGTTCGTACGCGTAGAAGACTTTACGGGTCATTGTCGTAGTTTCCTGTTGGTAAAGCCTTGGACACAGTTCTATCAAAAGGAAGACCGTGAAGATATGCCAATATCTCAGTGCAATGATATCAGTTTTAAAAATATCAATATGGATTGTGGTACATTCTTTAACGTAGAAGGGTCAGATAAGTATGCGCTCAAAAACTTCTCATTCGAAAATATCAACGTGAAAGATGCAGCCAAGAAGAAGGCCTTCGAGAATCATCCCATCGATCAACTGACGTTGAAAAATGTAGTGGTGAATGGTGAGAGACGGTAAATCTCTCTATCATTCGCGGCAAACTTCTAATAACATTATAATTAACTACTATGAAAGAACGATTAACTAAGTCCCTTGTGGTCTTGCTATTATTGTTGGTTGGCGCAAGCGCTTATGCCCAGCAAACCATTCGGGAAACAGTGAAAGACGCCCAAGGAGAACCGATGGTCGGGTAGGCAATAGCGTCTGCTCGGTGACCGATATCGATGGTCACTTCGTACTCACCGATGCGTCACCGACAACAGTTTTGAATGTGACGTATATTGGTTTTAAGCCTCAAGCAGTCAAAGTCGGGAACAGGTCGAGTCTTGACATCATTCTGGAGGAAGACAATACCACACTCGAGGATGTGGTGGTCATCGGCTATGGCACGATGAAGCGTAAAGACCTGACGGGGGCTGTGGCATCTGTTAGCGGCGCGAAGTTGGCAGCTAATCCTGTGGCTAACGTTGCACAGGCACTACAAGGACAGTTGCCTGGCGTCAGCGTTTCTTCGCAAGATGGGCGCCCAGGTGCCACGATGAGTATCCGAGTGCGTGGCGGTGGCTCCATCACGCAGAGCAACGACCCACTCTTTATTGTCGATGGCGTACAGGTCAGCGACATCAGCGATATCCCTGCCGACAATATTGAGTCTGTTGATGTACTGAAGGATGGCGCTTCTACTGCCATCTATGTCGCTCGCGGTGCCAATGGTGTCATCATATGCAGAAGCTTGTGCTATGTTGGGCGATGAAGACGAGGCCAAGAAATATCTGACAATCATTCGCAATCGTGCTTTTCCAGAAGGTCAGGCTCGTGTCGATGACTTTATTGCCAGCGAGGGCTCTCTGCTTGAGGCCGTCATCGATGAACGTGGATTTGAGTTCGCTGGCGAAGGAGACCGTCGTCAGGTACTTATCCGCACCGGACTTATCGGAAAGAAGATAAAAGCAATCAAAACACTTACTAAGCAAATGATGGATGGCCTGGAAGCCAATGGCTATTATCGTTTTTGATAATGGCAATGTCATCTCTTCCCAGATATACACAAAGTCTGTGGATGGCAACTCCGTTCTGGGTCATAGACTGACGACGCAGTGCCCTATCGGTCAGGAGGACAATCCGCTGCTCTTTCCTGGTTGGCGTGGCGTAAAAGATGACTGGTTCAGCTACGGATTGACTGTCGATGCTTCCTACGCTCCTAATCTTGCCATTCGTGGTCTCTTTACCCCGCTTAGCGATACAGAGAAAGCGGCCCTTGAGGCAGAAGGGTATAATGCTCAAGATTGGGGAAAGACATTAATAGAGAATCGCGATGAATACGAAAAGTATCTGTTCTATGAATACGACTGCGAGTCGGCTCCCATTCACTATTGGCCTTTCACGCCCAATGTGTTGAGCAATGGCGGTTTTGCGAATGGTTATGGGTTTAAAAACCAGTAATATGTTCCTACCTATACATTAATAATAATTAAATAGAGGCGTGCCAAATTGTCAGCAAAGACATTTTGGCACGCTTTTCGCTGAAAGGCTTTCAGAACAAGAACAAAATATTATTCAATATTAAAGCATATTAGTTATGAACATTAAACCATTAGCAGACCGCGTGCTCGTATTGCCTGCACCGGCTGAAGAGAAAATCGGTGGAATTATTATTCCTGACACAGCAAAAGAGAAACCCCTTCGTGGTCTTATCAAGGCCGTAGGTAAGGGCACAAAGGATGAAGAGATGATCCTGAAAGAAGGCGACGAAGTTCTCTATGGAAAATATAGCGGAACCGAAATCGAACTCGACGGTGAGAAGTTCCTGATGATGCGTCAGAGCGATGTGCTCGCTGTGATTGAAAAATAAATTAAGATTAACTTCGAGATTTCGAGATATCGAAATAACGACAAAATGAAAAAGAAAAATGGCAAAAGAGATTAAATTCAATATGGACGCCCGCGATGCTATGAAGCAGGGCGTTGACCAGTTGGCTAATGCAGTAAAGGTTACCCTTGGTCCTAAGGGTCGTAACGTGGTTATCGAGAAGAAGTTCGGTGCTCCTCAGATTACTAAGGACGGTGTGTCTGTTGCAAAGGAGATTGAGCTTGAGGATCATTTCGAGAACACAGGCGCACAGCTTGTGAAGAGCGTGGCTTCAAAGACTGGCGACGATGCTGGTGATGGTACAACAACTGCTACCATCCTGGCACAGGCTATCGTTAGCGAAGGCTTGAAGAACGTGACCGCTGGTGCTAACCCCATGGACTTGAAGCGTGGTATCGACAAGGCTGTGAAGTGCGTTACTGAGTTCATTGCTAAGAACGCTGAGCAGGTTGGCGACAACTACGACAAGATTGAGCAGGTTGCCACTGTTTCTGCCAACAACGATAAGGAGATTGGTGAGCTGCTGGCTGAGGCTATGCGCAAGGTTTCTAAGGATGGTGTCATCACTATCGAGGAGAGCAAGAGCCGCGACACACATATCGGTGTTGTTGAGGGTATGCAGTTCGACCGTGGCTATCTGTCAGCTTACTTCGTTACAGATAGCGAGAAGATGGAGTGCGCTATGGAGAACCCCTACATCCTTATCTATGACAAGAAGATTTCTAATATCAAGGAGTTCCTGCCCATCCTGCAGCCCGCTGCAGAGAGCGGCCGTCCTTTGCTGATCATTGCTGAGGATGTTGACTCTGAGGCTTTGACCACACTGGTAGTAAACCGTCTGCGTGGTGGTCTGAAGATTTGTGCTGTCAAGGCTCCTGGCTTTGGCGACCGTCGTAAGGCTATGCTCGAGGATATCGCTGTGCTGACAGGTGGTACCGTTATCAGCGAGGAGAAGGGCTTGAAGTTGGAGCAGGCTACACTCGAGATGCTGGGCACCTGCGAGAAGCTGACCGTTACTAAGGACAACACCACCATCGTTAATGGTGCTGGCGACTCTCAGGCTATCAAGGATCGTATCAACCAGATTAAGGCTGAGATCGAGAATACTACTTCTTCTTACGATAAAGAGAAGCTGCAGGAGCGTCTGGCTAAGCTGTCAGGTGGCGTAGCTGTTCTCTACGTAGGTGCTAATAGCGAGGTAGAGATGAAGGAGAAGAAGGATCGTGTTGACGATGCACTCTGCGCTACACGTGCTGCTATCGAAGAGGGTGTTGTAGCAGGTGGTGGTACCACTTACATCCGCGCACTCGACGTGCTGGCAGACCTGCAGGGCGACAATGCCGACGAGCAGACTGGTATCAACATCATCAAGCGCGCCATCGAGGAGCCTTTGCGCCAGATCGTTACCAACGCAGGTGGCGAGGGTGCCGTGGTTGTTCAGAAGGTACGCGAGGGTAAGGGTGACTTCGGTTACAATGCCCGTCTTGACAAGTACGAGGATATGCGTGCTGCAGGTGTTATTGATCCTGCCAAGGTTTCTCGTGTTGCTCTCGAGAATGCAGCATCTATCGCTGGCATGTTCCTCACTACCGAGTGCCTCATCTGCGACAAGCCCGAGAAAGAGCCTGCTATGCCAATGGGTGGCGCTCCAGGAATGGGCGGCATGATGTAAGTCGATAAGAATGAGAATGTAAGGCATTTTGCCAACTCAACTTTACAAAAGGCGAAAGAAAAGTTCAAGACTTCTCTTTCGCCTTGATTTATATCAAAAACCAAAGTTTTTTGTATCAAAAAGTTTGGTTCGTAAGAATAATGTTCGTACTTTTGCATCAGAAAAGATATTTTTTTGATTTGTTTTAGTAGATTAGTTTTTAAGTAGTTTGTTTTTGGAGCTGGTTGTCGTGAGACAGCCGGCTTTTTTTATGCTCTTCTTTTTGCAAGAATCAAATAAAACTATTACCTTTGTCGCATAAATCATGAAATCAGTAGCATGCATCAACTATTAGAACTCTATAAACAGTGGCGAGGCGAGGAACCTGCCGTCACCAGTCAGTTGCCTGTGGCTGGTAGCAACCGTATTTATTATCGTATGACGGATGGCGAAGGACAAAGCGTTGTGGGGTGTATTGGCACCAGTCGCGACGAGAATCATGCCTTCATCTATTTGGCATGCCATTTCTCCAAGCGCCAGTTGCCTGTTCCGCAGGTGTTGGCCGTCAGCGAAGACGAGTTGCGCTATCTGCAAACAGACTTAGGTTCGGTTTCTCTTTTCGATGCCATTCGTGGTGGTCGTGAGGCAGGTGGTCGTTATACGCTGAAAGAGCAGGAGTTGCTGAAAGCAACCATTCGCGAACTGCCCAATGTACAGTTTCGTGGTGCCCGCGAACTGGACTTCTCCAACTGTTATCCGCAGCCGGAATTCAATATCGAAGGGGTGCTCTTTGATCTCAACTACTTTAAGTATTGCTTTCTGAAAGCCACCGAGCTCGACTTCCATGAGCTGAAGCTCGAGGCAGACTTCCGTCTGCTGGCTAAAGATCTCACGGCAGAGAAGTGTGACAGTTTTCTCTATCGCGACTTTCAGGCGCGAAATGTCATGTTGACAGACGGCAAACCATTCTTTATTGATTTCCAAGGTGGTCGTCGCGGTCCTTTCTACTATGACCTGGCCTCGTTCTTGTGGCAGGCCTCTGCCCGTTATCCCGACAAACTGCGTAATGAACTCCTTGACGACTACTACGAGGCAGCCCAGCAGTTTATAGAGATGCCCAAGCGCGAGGTCTTTGCCAGTCGTTTACAGCTCTTCGTGTTCTTCCGCACACTACAGGTGCTGGGTGCCTATGGCTTCCGTGGCTATTTTGAGCGTAAACAACATTTCATCGACAGCATACCTCCTGCCATACAGAACCTGCGTGAGCTTCTACAAACGGCAGATTTCCAATATCCCTATCTGGTTTCGCTGTTGCGCAAACTCACCGAGTTGCCACGCTTCCAACGCATAGAAGTGACAGCCCCTCGTTCTGATGGCTATAAAACCACCGACAACAACCCCTATAAGGCGCATCCCAAGGATGGTCCAGCCACATTCTCAAAATACGATGGCAAGGGACCTTTGGTTGTGAAGGTTTTCAGTTTCTCGTATCGAAAGGGAATCCCCGAAGACGAGAGCGGCAATGGTGGCGGCTATGTCTTTGACTGTCGTTCTACCCACAACCCCGGACGTTATGAGCCCTATAAACAGCTGACCGGTCTTGACGAGCCAGTGATTCGTTTCCTCGAAGACGATGGCGAGATACTGACATTCCTGGAGAGTGTCTATAAACTGGCTGATGCGCATGTAGAGCGTTACATCCAGCGTGGCTTTACTTCTTTAATGTTCTCGTTCGGCTGTACCGGCGGACAGCATCGCAGCGTATATAGTGCCCAGCATCTGGCAGAGCACATCCATCAGCAGTTCGGTGTTGAAGTGCGCATCTGTCATCGCGAACAGAACATCCGTCAGACACTTGAAGCAAAACAATAACTCATTGAGTCCACTTTCTTGTGGGCTCAATCTTTTTTTATATAACAATGAAAAAACTACTTACACTAATCATTCTGTTCCTGACACCATTTGCCATTATGGCACAGTCGGAACAAGTAAGCACCGTAGCCAATAGCCGTGTGCAGGAGTTATGGATAGACAATGGCAGTCGCCACATCTATGGCGAACTCTTCACGCCTGCCGTCACAGGAAAAAAAGCACCAATAGCCATCATCGCCCATGGCTTTAATGGCTCTTTCGATTATGGTCGTCATTATTTCGACGTGATGAGTCGCAAAGGCTATCAGTGCTACACCTTCGATTTCCCGTGTGGTTCGGTGCGTAGCCGTTCCGACAACAACACCCTCAACATGTCTATCCTCGATGAGGTGAGCGACCTCCGTGCCATCGTGAAGCATTTCCGCAGTCAGGGCCACCGCCACATTGTGCTCATTGGCGAGAGTCAGGGCGGACTGGTGTCGGCACTGACCGCTGCCGAACTGAAAGGACAGGTCAGTCAGCTTGTGCTGGTCTATCCCGCCTTGTGTATTCCCGACAACTGGCGCCAGTATTATCCGCAGGTAGAAGCCATCCAGGACGTCACCGAACTGTGGGGTGTTAAGATGGGACGTCGCTTCTTTGAGGAAATACACGACATGCATCCTTTGGACATCATCGGCAAATATCGTGGTCCTGTACTGATTGTTCAGGGCGACCAGGACCGTATCGTGTCTATGGACGACTCACGTCGGGCGCAGCAGCTCTACCGCAAGGGCACCCGTCTGCACGTCATCCCCGGTGCCGGTCATGGCTTCAAACCTCACGAGTTCCAGCAGGAAGTCGAACAGCTGGAATTATTTCTAAAATAGTCCAGACGTGTGAGGCCTGGACTATTAAGTTATAATTAGAAAACAAAGCTTATTTTGGGACCAATGGCCATGTCTTTGCGCCATTGGTCTTCTGTTATTCCCAATCCCAATTTGGTTGAAACGCCGTTGTCATGGTCGAATTGCAGTAAAGGCACATTGACAATGATTAATCGGCTGTTGTCCAGTTTCTGTCGGGCGCCATACATATCCATATAGCCCCAGGTCATCTGACCGATTCCCAATCCAGCAGAGATACCGGCAGGAATAGCGGAGCCTGTGAGCCCACTGACAAGACCGCCAACAATAGGCCATGCAAGTCCTGTCCAGAAAAGAATCTGTCCGCGCTTCATCTGTTTCTTGCCTTTTGTATTCAAGTAGTTTTTCAGTTGAAGTGCTTGTTCCGTAGAAAGAGCAAACATGTCGTTCTTTTCTATCTTCTGCCAATTCTTCATCTTCTTTTTCAGAGGGTCTCCCATCTCTGTGTTGATTGTAGAGACGACAATGAAATCCTCCTCAGGAGACGCCGTGTAATTGTCTTCTGCCGAAATAGTGGTTATTCCGCAGAAGAATAGAGCAAGTGATAATATGATCTTTTTCATAATCTCTCTCTTTTATTTCTTTCCCTTACCATTACATGATATGCATTTCTCTGTTCCCTTTCCGTAACACCAGTTACACTTAACCCTGGTCCTTCCATTACATATGCTGCATGTGCGGTTTTTGAATCCAGCGGGATATCCATTTCCGTTGCATCCTGGACAACTTATGGTCCCCTTTCCGTGACATACATGACAATTAACTTTTCCTGAGCCTTTGCAATTACGACAAGTCTCTTCTTGCTTGTCGGCACCATATTTTACTCTGCCAAGATCTGTTGCCTTCTTTTGTGCGTTTTCGCGTCTTTCGTTGCGTAAATCATTCAGTTTGTTCTCATTGTCAGAAGTGTAGCTGTTTGATGTAGCGCGTGGTGTCGCTGCTGATGACTGAGACCTGTATGTAGTTGCAGAACTACTTCTGGGATGCTGTAGTGATGCCGCTAGATTGGATGCTGCATTTGCCAGTTGTTGCCACTGCTGACTATTTATCTCGCGCTGTAATTGCTCTTGTTGTAGCTGCTGCTGGGCATGATACCTTTCTCTGCGCATCTGTTGGCGCAGTTCGTCGGCGCGGTTCTTTGCTTCAGAGCATCCATTGGGGTCGATGCTATAGGCGAGGTCATAATACCAGATGGCTTCACGACGGTGATGGATGTTTTGGTATTTTTTTGCTGCTTCCATATAGAACTTCGCTTCCTCGGGCGTTCGTTCCAGTTCTATGCTGAGTGCAACATCGCGCATGGGTTGATCAGAGAGATATGTGGTGTTGTGTGTGGATGTCTCGACCTCAGCTGTGAAAGTGGATTGCTGTGATTTCTTCAGCGCCTCAATCTGCTCGGATGCTTTCGCATATCCCAATTGCTTGGATTGCAGCAGGAATGAGTCGCGCAGCTCGGTGTCGTTGATGCAGAGCTCCGCCATGTGGTAATAGGCTTCACCTGTCTTCTGTTCAGAATACAGTTCCATGGCGTGCTGTCCATAACCAGCATATTTCTCCCAGTTGCTGAGTGCTAACAAACGGCAGGCATCAGCATCACCATTATTGGCTTTTGCTTTCATTGCCTTTTCCCATTTTGACAGTTCTCTTAAACTTTGGGGGATGGCATTCTGTGCCTTGCCGACAATAACTGTCGATAATATCAGGGTCGAAATAATAAATCGTTTCATAGTCATCTTTTTTATGGGCAAACGGGACGTATGCTTCGTCCAATTTGGTAGTTGTTAATTCCAATTGAAGAGGATAAATAAGTGCCAGAGAGGTAGAAATACCAAACCTGATATAGACCGTAATGTATGCTTCCGTATTTGTCTTCTACCCACCTATAGTAATCTGAAGCAGTACCGCTGTAGAGCTCTGTAGTCGTACCACGTCCTGTGACTTCTAAAGAGTAGTTAGCGCGTATGCCTGCGCAGGGAATGAAGATAGAATTGCTGTTAATATTGCTCGTGAGGCGATAGCCTGCCACACCATTAAGGGTTTCGTTGGCTACGCTACAATTGTCAGATAGCTCTTTGAATTCATCATAAGTGGGCATTCGCCATGAACCTCCCCAAGTTCTGCGAGCAATGTCATTATAAGTTCCACTGATGTTATATTGGTCTTTCCATTCACCAATAGCCGTTGCAGCCTCAGTGTCGCCATAGTAGTACAGACCGCCATACTCCTCTGGCTTGCGTGCTCCCACGTTCCATGAAGCCCATTTCACGCTCAGTCCCATGTCAATGGCTTCAGCGCTGTGATGCGTATCAAGAGTGAAGTCAATGCTCTTGCCAGTGCTGTAAGTCTTATAATTTTCTATGGTCTCTGCCGTAACGCTATAGCTACTATTGTTGTTCATGACGGCAATGTCGCAGTAGTAAGTGTCGGTCTGTGCATCATATTGAGCATTAAAAGCCTGATAGTAGCTGCCGTTCCTGTTGACTTCAAACCTCACTGTGAAACTGTGCCCTGTCGAATTACCATTAATTTTGGCTTTCAGACGTGCAGTGGCTGAGGTTACCTCTGGTTCTAGTGTTTCTACTTCGTAGTCCAATGTCTTAAAGCTAAAGATGGGGCTCTTATAGACAAGACCGAAAATGTCTGTTGCTTCAGTTTGGTAGTAATAGGTGGTGTTGGGTGTCATTCCCCACACTCTAAATCTCTTAGAGGTTTGCGTTGCCAAAATGTTGCTCATGTCAGCTTTGTCGCTGATAGACCATTTCGTGTAATAAACAGATCCAGCATTGAACATCATCTCGGTGGTTGTGATATACTCCAAATACATGTCCCAGTCCTTGGTCGTAAATGAATTTACCGGACTGTGGTAGGTTATGCCTCGGTAGTCGGTAGCCTCAGTGATCCAGTAATAAGTGGTGTTGGGACGTGTGCACGAGAGCTCCTTGGCACTGTGTTCTGCGTCATCGTGTAGCTCCGCCTCAATGGCTCCACTCATGTTTGCGTTGTCGGCTATTAGCATTTTGTCATAATCCACTGTGCCCATACTGAAAGTGACCTGCGTGTTGGAGACTAAGAGAACTTTGTCATCGTAGTCTTTGGTTTGTATAGCCGATGGATAACTGATGTACTTACTTCCGAATTCGTCAGTCTTGATGTTGGCCACATAATAAAAAGAGTTGGGACGAAGGTTGCTGATGGTCGTTTCGTAACTGCCGCCAGTATATATTTCGGTGGCCTCATCCATATCAATATTGTCAGCCAACATGAATGGATCTGTCATGCCTGAAACAGTGATGCTGCTGGCAGAGACATCTTTGGAGTTGGCATATGGAGAATTAATATAAGGAGAATGTCCGTAGAACTCACCATCGCCTTGGCAGGCTGTCAGTGAGATCAGTGCGATTCCTATTAGTAAAGAGGTGTAGATCTTTTTCATAACCTTCATGTTTTAGTTAAAACTTCATGCCAACTCCCAGGTGCAACATTGTGTCGCAATTGTCTAGTTCGAAGGCCGATGTGTTGATTCCAGTATTCACATAGAATTGCTTATAGTTGAGCATGAAGCCAAATTCTGCTTCAAGTCCTTGCCATGCTTCAAAGATGTGTTCCATAGCATCGTCAGTGTAATAATTGTTAGCCCAGTCTTTGTCTATCTCAACATAGCCGTCAGACTCGTTTGTAATATTGTTTGCCAGATGCTCTATGAAAACACGGTCATTGCGATAGCCCACACCTGCATAAAAGTATATGGGGCATCCAAGACGAACCATGCCACCAGCGCCAAAGATGGTGCTGCCTATCTTGTAATTATTGCTACTGAAGATTTCTCCATGTGCCTTACCTATATTATCGGGCATGGTTGACATGGCAAAGTGGGCATAGATACCAAATTTTTTTGCTGCAGCAATCCTAATACCCAAGGGCATGCATTTGTTAGTGGTACCAAGCAACTCTACACCGGCAAAGATGTTCCATTTCGTTGGCGTCTCGTTCCACCATGTAAGAGGTTTCATTCTCACCTCCATGTATGGCTCTGCTTTTTTCTTGATGGATTTTCTACCCGTGCTGCTGATAATAACTTTCTCTTTTACACTTCTTCCCTTAAGTTCAAAAGCACCATTCATCCATGTATGCGTCACGATGTTGCTGTGGTCCAGCCTCACCTCCGCATTGGGAATGGCATTGCCATATTGGTCTGTCACTCTGCCCTGTATGGTATAGCTCTGGGCTGTTGCCGTTAGGGTAGAGGCCATGATGGCGGCAAGTAAAATGATTCTTTTCATATTTTAGGCTAGTAATTTATGGTGGCAAAGATAAAAAATAATTTCTATTTTCCAATGGATGAGCCTCGTTTTTTTTCATTTTCATATTTACTTTAGCCTTGTTGATAAGAAAAACAGGAAGATATCTTGGAAATATTGTAGATTTGTTTTACTTTTGCAAGGAGAAAATCATTAATGTCACACGAAAATACTGTTGATATGAAAAAACTTTTGGTAATCGGAGCAATGGTGCTGGGCACCATGCAGTCCATGGCACAAAATGTGGCGCAGACCTCTGCGCAAGATGTACAACTTGCTACAATGCAACAGACAGTTCAGGCAGACGACAACGATGGAAACGGCCTGTTCCCTAATGTGTTCAACCATCTGGGCGTTGGCGTCGGCATTGGTGTAATGAATGGTTTGAGCGTTGAGCTCGCCACACCGGCAACACGCTTTTTGGCTCTTCGTGCTGGCTATAACTTCCTGCCGAAGCTGAAGATGGATGTTGATTTCGATACGGATTTCGCCGATCTGAACAGCACGGTGCAAAACAGTCCCGAGTTCAAGGATTATCAGATTCCAAACGAGATTACCGTAGAGGGCAAGCTCAATATGGGAACAGCCCATGTGTTGGTCGATGTCTATCCCTTCCAGCTCAGCAGTTTCCGTGTTACCCTTGGTGCCTACTTCGGTGCCGATAAGATTATTAAGGTGTATAACAAGAATGAGGGCGAGCTGATGGGCGTCACCCGTTGGAATAATGATAGTCAGGACCTCACTAAACTGGTTGCCCTCCGTGCTATGAACGGTGGTAAGCTGGATAAAGTTGGTTTCGATATGGGCGACTATTTCCTGGAGCCAGATGCCAATGGTAACCTGGAGGCCAGCATCAAGGTGAAGAATTTCCGCCCGTATGTAGGCGTGGGCTTTGGTCGTGCAGTTCCCCGATATAGCCGTGTGTCTTGCAACTTCGACCTGGGTGTACAGTTCTGGGGCAGTCCCGAAGTTTATCTGCATGGTGCCAACGGCGACGAAAAGCTACAATCGTCTGACCTCTCTGGCGAAGGCAGTAAGGCCGTAGAGATACTCAGTAAAGTAAAGGTGTGCCCCATGATGAGTCTGCGTATTGTGGGCCGTATTTTCTAATTCATAGCGGTAGCATCAAATACCAAAAGACCATCGACGATTTCTTTCGTCGATGGTCTTTTGGTATTATTTCTCTCGAAAAGAAAAACCGCCATCCTTACGGACAGCGGTAAAATTTATGAAAAAACTAAATGTAAAGTTTGAAATATTAATGCACTAATGATATCCCATCATCAGATATGGTGATAAGCCGACGGCGGTACAAATCGCCGACAGCCTTTTTAAATGCCTTCTTTGACACCTTGAAACGGTCGCTGATTAGTTCCGCCGGACTATTGTCCGACAGTTCGCAGTGGCCGTTGTTCTCGTAGAGATAGCGCAACAGCACCTCTGCAAACTCCAGTGTGTGCTGGCGTCCGGTGGGCTGCAGCGTGATGTCTATCTTGCCGTCCTGGCGCACATGGTCTATGTAGGCCGTCAGGCGGTCGCCGGTGTGCAGTGGCTGGAACACCTGATTCTCGAAGATCAGTCCCTGATACTTGTTGTTGATAATGCACTTGAAGCCCAGGTCGGTCTTCTGCCAGATGAGGCAGTCGCACGTGTCGCCATGCTTCAGCAAGGCACCCTTGACAGCCGTAGCCGGTGCCTCCTCAGCATTTGACTTAGCAGCAGCCTGACTGATGTACTTGTCCACTTTGGCCGTAGCCATCAGACGGTGGCTCTCCTCATCTTCTTTCACATAGACGATATAGTGCTTGCCCACCTCCATGCGCTGTTTCTGTTCGCGGAAAGGACAGAAAAGGTCCTTCTGAAGTCCCCATTTCATGAAAGCCCCATACTTGTTAATCCATGCCACTTCAAGACAGGCAAACTCGCCAACGATAGCCAGTGGCGCCTCGGTGGTAGCCACGGTGCGCTCCTCCTGATCCAGATAGACGAACACCTTGATTTCGTCGCCAATGCGCATCTCGGGTGTCACGTAGTTCTTGGGCAACAGAATCTCGCCCTCGTCGCCTCCGTCCAGATACAGGCCGAAGTCCACGCGCTTCACTATTTTCAGTGTGTTGTAGTTTCCTAATTGTATCATAGGGTAGTGGGGTTTGTCGGGTTCATGGGCTCGGTGGCTTCCGTGTCTTCGGTGGTCGTAATAGGCTCAAGAAGATGGTCTGTCGCAGCCAGGAGTCCGTCTTTCATGTGGATGGTGCGGTCGGTCAGCGTGGCCAGTTCCTCGTCGTGGGTCACGATGACAAATGTCTGTCCGAACTTGTCGCGCAGGTCGAAGAATAGCTGGTGCAGCTCGGCCTTGTTCTTTGAGTCGAGCGAACCGCTGGGCTCGTCGGCCAGAATCACCGCTGGGTTGTTGACCAGCGCACGAGCCACGGCAACGCGCTGTTTCTCGCCGCCCGACAGCTCTGCAGGCTTATGACTGGCGCGCTCAGAGAGTCCCATGAACTGCAGCAGTTCCAGGGCGCGCTCCTTTGCCTCTTTGTTCGAACGTCCGGCGATGTAGGCCGGTATCATGATGTTTTCAAGAGCAGTGAACTCGGGCAGCAGCTGGTGAAACTGGAATACAAATCCCAGATGACGGTTGCGGAAGTCTGACAGCTGTTTCTGGCTGAGTGTGGTGGTGTCTATGTTGTCCACGCACACCGTACCACTGTCGGGACGATCCAGTGTGCCCATGATTTGCAGCAGCGTGGTCTTTCCAGCACCGCTGGGGCCCACAATGCTCACCACCTCGCCTTTCGCAATGTCGAGGTCGATGCCTTTCAGCACTTGCAGTGAGCCAAAACTCTTGGTGATATTTCTTAATTTAATCATTGTTCTTTGGTGCCTTTCTTGCGGTGTGAATCCAGCGCGAGAGCATGTCATAGACGCTGTTTTCCTCGTAGTGCTGAGCCTCGGTGAAGCTCATGCTGTCTTCCTTCGTGTCGCCATACTGGTCGGGGAAGATAATCATGAGATTGGTGCCGGCAAAGTATTGCGTCAGCTCATCGGGCAATCGCTCTAAGGCGTTTTTATAACTGATAGTACCCTTACGGGCAGTGATGACGATGAAGAGCTGGTCCTTGCCTATGTCGGCAGCCAGCTTGGGCAACTCGTTCCAGTGGCCCATGGGGGTGTATTCCCCACGTACGTGTGGGTGAACATTATTAATATATTGCGCTATGAGCGACAACGACTCCTGGCGTCCGTGGAACTGTATGCGGCAGTCCAGTTGTCCGGCCAGTCGGCACACGCGCTCCAGCCAGCGGTGGAAGCCCGGCTCGAACTCTGCGCGCGAGGGCACGGCCACCTGTATGCGTCGCAGTGTGCTCAGTGGCTGTTCAAAACGGGTCAGCACGATTTGTCGGTTCAGTCCGTTGTAGAGGCTTTGTATGAACTCGCCCCAGAACTTAGGCGACACCTCCGTATGCACGTGCATGCCCATCACAATCTCCGAGCATCCAAACTCGCGGAAGGCATGTTTGATGCCGTTGGCAATGTTGGTGGCCAATCGCACCTGCGTCTGCATCATCACCTCCGAGGCGCTGGCCTGTCGCTCCAACTGTTCCAGCAGTCGCAGTCCCTGTTCGCGCTCCACAGCACTGTTCTGTCCGTCGTACACCACGTTCAGTGCCACCAGTCCGCGGCTCAGCTTCTCGTTGCGCATCAGCAGCGACAGATAGACTAGCTGTGGCGCAATGTCGGGGTATTTCACGCAGACCAGTATCTTCTCGTCGTCGTGCTGCGGCTTGTGGTCTATGTCCAGGTTCAGCTTCTCGCGGAAGATGATTTCCTTGGCGGCCTTGTCGGTCATCAGCGTCGAGACGATGCAGGTGACCAGTATCATCATCACCACGCCGTTCAGCATCTCGTTGTTCACCAGCATCACCCCCGGAGCCACTTCGATGCGCATGCCCACCATGGTCATGGCGATGGCGCCAGCAGCATGGGCCGATGTCAGTCCGAACATCATGTGGCCCTCGGCCTTGGGCAGACGGAAGATGATGGCCGAGGTATAGGCGGCCAGTGCTTTTCCAAACGTGCCAAAGAAGGCGATGAGCAGCACGATGCCTATCACCTGAGCGCTGTCGAGCACAGAGTGTAGGTCAATGAGCATGCCCACACCAATCAGAAAGTAGGGTATGAACAGTGCGTTGCCAATGAACTCGATGCGGTTCATCAGCGGCGACACGTGTGGGATGTATCTGTTCAGTATCAAACCCGAGAAAAAGGCGCCGAAGATGCCTTCCAGTCCAATCAGACTTGACAGCGCTGCGCTGAGGAACATCACCGCCATGATGAAGATGTACTGCATCACGCGGTCGCTATAGCGGCGCAGGAAGTAGCGCGTCAGTCGCGGTATCAGGTAGATGCAGCCGGCCATATAGACCGCCAGTTTTACTGCAAACAGCAACCAGAACACCACGCCACTGTTCTCGTCGAACGTGCCCACCAGCGCAGCCAGCATGACCAGCGACAGAAACAGCGATATCATCGACGAGCCCACGCTGAGCATCACGCTCGAGTTGCGCTGCAGACCGTAGCGCCCTATGATGGGGTAGGCTATCAGCGTGTTGGATGCCATGATGCAGCCCAGCAGAAACGAAGCCTTGCCGCTGTAGCCCAGCAGCGTCATCGACATCACGTAGGTGAGCATCAGCGGGATGACGCACGTCAGCAGTCCAAAGATGATGAAGCGCTTGGTGTTCTTCTTCACGCTCTCCAGGTCCATCTCCAGTCCGGCCAGGAACATGATGTAGAAGATGCCCACGCGCCCAAACAGCTCGAACGACTCGTCGCGCTGCAGCACGTTGAGTCCGTAGGGACCTATCAGGATACCAGCCAGCACCATGCCGATGATGTGCGGGATGCGCAGCTTACCCATGATGATGGGTGCAAACAAGACAATCAGTAGCACCACGAAGAATATCAGCGTGGGGTCGGCAATGGGGAAATATGTGGCTAATAGTATCATTTCAAGTGCAAAGGTACGAATTATTGTTTAATTCTTTCCTGTTGCCACCATTTTTTTTCTTGTCAACAGAAATTATAAAGCAATAACAATGAAAAAAAAACCAATTATTCTTTGCATTTTGTATGTTTATTCGTAACTTTGCAGCCGAATTTTACGAACCAAATAAAAATTAAGCAAGATGAAAGTAGCTATTGTAGGTGCAAGTGGAGCAGTGGGACAGGAGTTCCTGAGACTGCTCGATGAGAGAAACTTCCCCATGGATGAACTGGTATTGTTTGGCTCCGAGCGTTCGGCTGGTCGCACATATAAGTTCCGTGGTAAGGATATCGAAGTGAAACTGCTGAAGCATGGCGACGATTTCAAGGATATTGATATCGCCTTCACATCGGCAGGTGCTGGCACCTCAA
>JAILHK010000039.1 GCA_024695815.1 Prevotella sp. | reverse complement strand
GTTCACGCGTCCGTACCACTTACCGAACATCTTCGAGTTCTTCACCTGGTTCACATACTTTTTGATTCTAAGTTTTGCCATAATTTTTCGTGTGTTTTTAATGGTTAGAAAGTTAATGATTCATTTGCCCTCAGAAAAGCGCTCATTTGCCCCTAGAAAACTCATGATTTGCTATTTCTTAATGACAACACAAAGGTACGAAAAATATCTGAGGTGTGCAAATATACCGCAAACAAACCACCAATTTTCGAGGGTATTTTTTAGGGGTAAAATGCGGAAAAATATATATCGGGTATTCTGTATGAAAAAAACACATTGAAAACACCCATTTTTGGACTTTTGGACTTTGGACTTTTGGACTTTAAGGTGTTTTCAAAAAATCAATACGATTAATAATATATTATATATATTATAATATATATAATATATTAAATATTGTACTAACAAAAAATAGTATTCTCTCTATTCTTTCATACTTCCTCTCTCTTCTAATAAAAATATCGCTTAAAGTCCAAAAGTCCAAAGTCCAAAAGTCCGTTTCGAAAAAATGCAAAGTAAAAAATTTGGTGGTGTAGGTTTTTAAATTTGGTTCCAGGTTCTTGGACGAGCCAAGCGGCAAAGCCGAGCGTCAAGTTCCAGGTTTCAAGTTCCAGGTTTCAAGTTCCAGGTGTCTTAATAGTTATGAAAACTATTCAAACTTTATCGGTGATGAATGCTCAGAGTATGACATCGCTGGAAATTGCACAAGTGACTGGCAAGATGCATAAGGATGTGATGAAAGCTATCCGAAACATGGAGCCAGCCTGGTTGAAGGTTAACGGGCGCAATTTTGCACTCGTTGATTACAAGGACTCCAAGACAGGTGACAGGTGACAGTCCCCTGTCAGAACCTGAAAACAAAAAACTTGAAACTTGACGCTCGGCTTTGCCGCTTGGCTCGTCCAAGAACCTGAAACCAGTCACTTTGACCACCCTAATTTTTAAGTTCTATCATCTCTTGAAGTTTAATAACTTCGTCGCGATACTGAGCAGCCTGCAGAAACTCAAGGTTCTTGGCGGCCTCCTTCATGCGACGGGTGTTTTCTGCAATCAACTTCTCGATTTGCGGACGCGTCATGCGTTCGATGATTGGATCGGCAGCCACGTTATCTACAGAGGCAGCTGGCGCATCGGCAGAGGCCATTTTTAGTTCCTTGACATCGGCACGGTCGTCGCGACTGAGCGAACTCTTCAGCGTCTTCACAATCTGTGTGGGAGTGATGCCATGCTCCTCGTTGTAGCGCAACTGTTTGGTACGACGGCGCAGGGTCTCGTCGATGGTCTCCTGCATAGAGCGCGTGATGGTGTCGGCATACATGATGACCAGACCGTTGACGTTGCGCGCAGCACGTCCTGCCGTCTGCACCAGCGAACGGCGAGAGCGAAGGAAGCCCTCCTTGTCGGCATCGAGAATTGCCACTAGCGACACCTCGGGCAGGTCGAGGCCTTCGCGCAACAGGTTGACGCCTACCAACACGTCGTAAACACCCTCGCGCAACTCGCTAAGTATTTTTACGCGATCCAGCGTAGCCACGTCGCTATGGATATAGGCCGTCTGAACCCCGTGTCCCAACAGATATTCGCTGAGCTCCTCGGCCATTCGCTTGGTCAGCGTGGTGACCAGCGTACGTTCGTGGCGCTCAATGCGCTGACGTATCTCTTCGAGCAAATCGTCTATCTGGTTCTCGCTGGGGCGTACCTCGATTTGCGGGTCGAGCAGACCCGTAGGACGGATAACCTGTTCCACCACGACACCCTCGGCTTCGGCCAGTTCGAAGTCGGCCGGCGTTGCCGAGACGTAGATGACCTGATGCAGTTGTTCTTGAAACTCTTCAAACGTCAGCGGACGGTTGTCGAAGGCAGCCGGCAAGCGGAAACCATATTCCACAAGGTTGGTCTTGCGGGCGCGGTCGCCACCATACATCGCGCCAATCTGTGGCACAGACACGTGGCTCTCGTCGATAAACAGCAGGAAGTCGTCGGGGAAGAAGTCCAGCAGACAGTAGGGCCGTTCGCCCGCCTTGCGTCCGTCGAAGTAGCGCGAGTAGTTCTCAATGCCCGAACAGTGGCCCAGCTCCTTGATCATCTCCATATCGTACTCCACACGCTCCTTGATGCGCTGCGCCTTAATCTCATCGCCCTGTTCCTCGAAAAACTGCACCTGTCGCACCAGGTCGTCCTGAATATCATGGATGGCCTGGTTGGTTTGCTCCTGTGTGGTCATAAACAGGTTGGCAGGGTAGAGCTTATATTCGGCATAGCGCCCCAGCCGCTGAAGCGTCACGGGGTCCAGTTCCTCGATGGCATCAATCTCGTCGTCCCAGAAGGTGACACGCAGCACCATGTTGTTGTAAGCCATGAAGATATCCACCGTATCGCCCTTCACGCGGAAGTTGCCTCGCTCCAGTGCTATATCGTTTCTGACATACAGCGACTGGACAAGTTTTCTTAACAGCGCATTGCGATCGATGTTCTGACCTTGACGAATCTCGATCACGTTCTCCGACAGAGCGTTGGGGCTTCCCATGCCGTAGATACATGAAACAGAAGATATAACGATTACATCTTTTCGTCCAGAAAGCAAGCTACTTACGGCACTCAATCGCAGACGATCTATCTCTTCGTTGATAGCCAGGTCTTTTTCGATATAAGTATCAGACGAGGGTAGGTACGCCTCAGGCTGATAGTAGTCATAATAGCTGACATAATACTCCACGGCATTGTCGGGAAAGAACCCACGCATCTCGTCGTAAAGCTGAGCCGCCAAAGTCTTGTTGTGACTCAAAATCAGCGTCGGTTTGCCACAGTTGGCTATCACGTTGGCCATAGTGAACGTCTTGCCAGAGCCCGTGACACCCAGCAAAACCTGCGCCCTGTCGCCCCGACGTACACCATCGGTCAACTCGCGTATTGCCTCGGGCTGATCGCCCATAGGCTGATATTTCGATGTAAGCTTAAAGTCCATAATGAGTGCAAAGTTACGAATAATTTTAAAAAGAGTCTGCTTCGGGGTTAAAAAATATGTAATTCGCTTTGATAATTGGGATTTTTTGTGTACCTTTGCATGCTAATTAAAATGTACGATGAAAAAGAACGTTTTCAAGATATGGGGAATGGTGCTGCTATCGGTTTTGATGACCGGTTGTGCTGCTGAGTTCAACAAGGTGTTCAAATCAACCGACTACGACTACCGCTACGAGTATGCCAAGCAGTGCTTTGCTGAAGGCAAATACCAGCGCGCAGTGACCCTGCTGCAAGACCTGATTACGCTGAAGAAGGGTACACTGGACGCACAGGAGTCGCTCTATATGCTGGCTATGGCGCAGTATATGGATCGTGACTACGAATCGGCATCGGCCACGTTTAAGAAGTACTATCAGACATATCCCCGCGGCATCTATGCCGAGAAGGCTTGCTTCTACATCGGGCAGTCGCTCTATGAGGGCACGCCAGAGCCTCGACTCGACCAGACACCTACGGTGGGTGCCATCAGCGCCTATCAGCAGTTTCTGGACATCTATCCGCAGTCGGAACTGCGCAGAACGGCCCAGCAGCGTTTGTTTGAACTGCAAGACAAGCTGGTGCAAAAGGAGTTGCTCTCTGCCGAGCTTTACTACAACTTGGGTGGCTACTTCGGCAACATCAACTCTAACAACGAGAGTAACTACATCTCTTGCATCATCACGGCAGAGAACGCCCTGAAGACCTACCCATACAGCACATGGCGCAAGGATTTTGCCGTGCTGATCATGAAGAGCAAATTCCAGTTGGCCGAGAACTCGAGCGAAGACCGCCGCTTGGAGCGCTATCGCGACGCTGAAGACGAGTGCTACGGATTCCTGAACGAATATCCCGATGCGAAAGAAAGCGAACTGGCCAACAAATACATCGCAAAGTGTAAGAAAGTGATAAAAGACTGACCCCTCGAGACATAGGGCGTCATAGAAACGAAAATAAAGCATAAAACATAACTTTAAAATTTAGAAATGGATTACAAAAAGTCAAAAGCTCCGGTTAACACCGTGACCCGCAACATCATGGATTTGTGTGACAACACTGGCAATCTCTACGAGAGCGTAGCCATCATCGGCAAGCGTGCCAACCAGATTTCGGTGCAGATCAAGGAAGACTTGTCTAAGAAGCTGGCCGAGTTTGCAAGCTACAACGACTCACTGGAAGAGGTATTCGAGAACCGCGAGCAGATTGAGATTTCGCGCTACTACGAGAAGTTGCCCAAACCCACACTGCTGGCTACTCAGGAGTTTATCGAGGGTAAGGTGTACTTCCGCGACCCCTCTAAGGATAATCAGAACCCTGCAGAGGCATGATTCAGCGCATCCAAACCGTATTCCTGCTGCTGGCTGCCATCGCAGCCGGCGTGTGCGGGGCTATGATGACCAACCTGACACTGATGCTGGTGGCCTTCGTGGCTGCCATCGTGTCGGTGGTCTGCATCTTTCTCTACAAGCAGCGCAAGCGCCAGGCATCGGTGTGCTTCTTCAACATGCTGATACTGGTGATGTGGTACGTGAACCTGGCTACGGCCTACGACAGTACCGCACTGACTTGGCCTATGGTGCTGCCTATGGTGGGCATCGTGCTGCTGTTTTTGGCACGCAAGCGCATTTTGGCCGACGAGAAGCTGGTGCGCTCGCTAGATCGCATTCGTTAATACGCAAACAAGAGTATGGAGATCAAGACATCGGAATTCACACTTTCGTCACCCATGGTGAGCATGTGTCCAAAGGACAATAAGCCCGAATATGCATTCATAGGGCGCTCGAACGTTGGTAAATCGAGCCTTATCAACATGCTTTGTCGCAACAAGAAGCTGGCAAAGACGTCGTCAACACCAGGCAAAACACTGCTCATCAACCACTTTATCATTAATCGCGAGTGGTACTTGGTGGACCTGCCTGGCTATGGATTTGCCAAACGCTCAAAGAAAGAGGTACAGAAACTGGACCAGATGATTCGCGGCTACATACTGGAGCGCGAACAGTTGGTCAACGTGTTTGTGCTGGTGGACGTCAGATTGGAACCGCAGGCCATCGACCTGGAGTTTATCAACTGGCTGGGCGTGTCGAGCGTGCCCTTTGCCATCGTGTTTACAAAGGCCGACAAGCTGACGCCTACAAAGGTGAAAGCTAATGTGGCGGCCTACGAAAAGAAAATGCTCGAGACTTGGGAGGAGATGCCACCATACTTCGTCACCTCGTCGGAGAAAGCACAGGGACGCGAAGAGGTTCTCTCGTACATAGAACAAATCACTAAGTCGCTGAAAGAGTAGGGGGAAAGGGGTCATGCCAAAGGAGATACCGTATCTTGACGTGCAGAACCTGACCAAATCGTTTGGGTCGCTTCTACTGTTCAGAAACATTAGTTTTTCAATTGCCGAAGGGCAGAAGGTGGGCTTGATTGCCAAGAATGGCGTAGGCAAGTCCACATTATTATCTTTATTATCTGGAAAAGACTCACCCGACTCGGGCGATATCATCTATCGCCGCGACTTGCGCGTGGGTATCTTGGAACAATCGCCTAAGTTCGATGCCGAGGAAACGGTGCTGGATGCCTGTTTCAACCACGAAGGCGACCCTGAAAAGGTGCTGAAGGCTAAGCAGATACTGACGCAGCTGAAAATCAGAGACTTGCAGCAGCCCATGGGACAGCTATCGGGCGGACAGCAGAAGCGCGTGGCACTGGCCAACGTGCTGATACTTGAGCCAGACCTACTGATTCTGGACGAGCCTACCAACCACCTGGATCTGGAGATGATTGAATGGCTGGAGGGCTTCCTGAACCGCGGCAACAAGACGCTGCTGATGGTGACGCACGACCGCTACTTCCTGGATCGCGTGTGTACTGTCATCCTGGAAATCGACGACCAGAGCGTCTATACGTATCGAGGCAACTATGCCTACTATCTGGAAAAACGACAGGAACGCATAGACAACCGCAGGGCTGAGATTGCTAGAGCCAACAATCTGTATCGCACGGAACTGGACTGGATGCGACGTCAGCCGCAGGCCAGAGGCCACAAGGCTAAATATCGCGAGGATGCCTTCTACGAACTGGAGAAGGTGGCTAAATCGCGCATCGAGGAGCGGGCCGTCAGGTTGAAGGCTAGCAATGTGTACATCGGCAGCAAGATTTTTGAATGTCAGTACATCTCGAAGAAGTTCTCTGACGATGTGGTCATCATGAAGGACTTCTACTACAACTTCTCGCGATTTGAGAAGATGGGCATTGTGGGCAACAACGGCACAGGTAAATCGACGTTCCTGAAGATGCTGCTGGGCGAGGCGCAACCCGACGATGGCAAAATCGTGATTGGCGAGACGGTGCGCTTTGGCTACTTCTCGCAAGAGGGCTTGAAGTTCGACGAGCAACAGAAGGTGATAGACGTGGTGCGCGACATCGCTGAATACATTGACTTGGGCAGCGGCAAGCACCTGACTGCCAGTCAGTTTTTGCAGCATTTCTTGTTCACACCCGAGCAACAGCACAACTATGTGTATAAGTTGTCGGGTGGAGAGCGACGCAAGTTGTACCTCTGCACAGTGCTGATGCAGAACCCCAACTTCTTGGTGCTCGACGAGCCTACCAACGATATGGACATCGTGACGCTGCAGATTCTGGAGGAATACTTGCAGGACTTCCCTGGATGTGTCATCGTGGTGAGCCACGATCGCTACTTTATGGATAAGGTGGTGGACCACCTGCTGGTGTTCAAGGGCAATGGCGAGATCAAGGACTTCCCTGGCAACTATACGCAGTATCGCCAATGGAGCGCACTGCAACCCAAGGAGAGCGCCACGAAAAAAGTGGTGAAGCAGGCAGAGGCTCCTGCAGCCAACAATGCGGCTGCACCTGCAAAGCGCCGACTGACGTTCAAAGAGAAGCGTGAGTACGAACAGCTGGAAAAAGATATCGAGGCGCTGGAACAAGAGAAGAAGGATATTGAAGAGGCACTGAGCTCTGGCACGTTGTCGGTAGAGGATATCACAACCATGAGCATCCGTCTGCCAAAACTGAACAACGAGCTGGACGAGAAGTCTATGCGATGGTTGGAATTGGCAGAGATCAACGGATAGCTGAGGGGCTTCGAGCAAGATAAATACAACGACTACACTGAGTGACACACATATATGGAACAGGTTTTACCATCAAGAATATTGCAGACAGCCGTAGAACAGCTCTCGCTGTTGCCTGGCGTGGGACGAAAGACGGCCCTGCGCTATGCACTGAATCTGCTGAGAAGCGACGAGGAGCAGGTCAGGGCGTTTACCGACGCCGTGGGGGCGCTGAAACGCGACTTGAAGTTCTGTAGCGTGTGCCATAACATCAGCGATACAGCGGTGTGTCCTATCTGCAGCGACAAGCACCGCGATGCTTCGACCATCTGCGTGGTAAGCGACATTCAGGATGTGATGGCGCTGGAAAACACGCAGCAGTTCAAGGGGCTCTATCATGTGCTGGGTGGCGTCATCTCGCCACTGGATGGTATGGGACCTGCCGACCTGGAAATTGACTCGCTGGTGGAACGTGTGGCTCAGGGGGGCGTCAACGAGGTGATTCTGGCCATCAGTCCTACGATGGAGGGCGACACAACGTGTTTCTATATCTATCGCAAACTGGCGCCCTACAACGTGAAGGTGACGCTCTTGGCGCGCGGCGTGGCTGTGGGCGAAGACTTGGAATATACCGACGAGGTGACGCTGGGACGCTCGCTGCTGAACAGAACGCCATTTGGCGAGGATAGATAACGACTTCAATGCTGATATTCAATAACCTAGACATACAAAACAACAAGTTGAAATGACTAAATTAAAGACTATATTTATTACCATCATCGCTATGACTGCTGCAATCTATCTGGCAGGCGACTATCTGGAGGTGGATATGGACATCTTTGCCGGCGCTTCGGAGACGACGCTCTACGTGGTTCAAACGGTCATGGTGTTGCTGACGCTGTCGCTGATATATTTGTGTCTGCGACTGTTTAAGTTCAAAGGTATTCAAAACGATCTCTATACAAGAAAGTCTGAGGCGTTGGCATTCTGGGGCTCTATCCGACTGGGGCTGCTGGGGGCGCTACTCATTGTCAACACCTTATTATATTATATGTTCGGCAACGAGGCTAACTTTGGACATATGGCTGTCATCACACTACTGGTGATGCCGTTTGTGTATCCTTCTGCCAGTCGTTGCGAGGCGGAGGTGACGCCTGCTGAACCTGAAAACAAGAAGGAGGAGGTATGAAGCTGAGCATTGTCATCGTAAGCTATAACGTGCGACACTATCTGGATCAGTGTCTGGAAAGTGTGCTGCGGGCCACTCGCGCAATCGACTGCGAGATATTTGTGGTTGACAATGACTCGAAAGACGATACGGTGACTTACCTGAAACAGCGCTACGGACAGCAGATTAAGCTGATAGAGAGCAATCGCAACCTGGGCTTTGCGCGTGCCAACAACATTGCTATTAGGCAGTCTGAGGGCGAGTATGTGCTGCTGCTGAACCCTGACACGTTTGTGGCAGAGGATACGCTGACCAAGGTGCTCGACTTTATGGATGCTCGGCCTGAAGTGGGTGGGGCAGGCGTGATGATGCACAATGCCGACGGCACCATAGCTCGCGAATCGAGAAGGGCTGTGCCAACGCCTTTCATCTCGTTTATGAAGATGATTGGGCGCTCTGACCGCTACTATATGAGCCACTTGGCATGGGATGAACCTGGACGTATCGAGGTGATCAGTGGTGCTTTCTGTATGTTGCGTCGGAAGGCACTCGACAAGGCGGGATTGCTGGACGAGGACTTCTTTATGTATGGCGAAGACATCGACCTCTCGTACCGCATCATGAAGAGTGGCTACGAGAACTGGTATATTCCGGCTCATATCGTGCACTATAAGGGTGAATCTACGTGCAAGTCTAGCTATCGCTATGTGCACGTGTTCTATCAGGCCATGATTATCTTCTTCCGTAAGCACTACGGACACTTGTCGTTCTTCATCACGGCTCCTATCAAGATGGCTATCTACCTGAGGGCTTTCATCGCGCTGTGCCAGATGTTGTACTGGAGCATGCGAGATGCGCTGGGCTTTTCTAGCTACAGAAAGGCGGAACCACGCTATCTGTTTGTGGGCTCAGTCGAGATGTTGGAGGAATGCAGAAATCTGGCTAAACGAAAGGGGTTGCAGGCCGACTTCTACGAACAGCTGGAACGCGTGCCTGAGGTGCAGAATAGCTATGTGGTTTACGATATCGACGCTGTGGGATTTGGAAAGATGATTGCGCATGCAAGTAAGCATACGGCTTGCCAGCAGGGCATCGGCACCTACAATATGCGCACGCACGAGTTGATAACGCTAAGAGATATTATCGCATGAACAAGACTTTACCTACTGTCAGACTGAGGGCTATGGAACCAGAGGACCTGGAGTTGCTCTACACCATAGAGAACGATATGAACATCTGGGGCGTCAGCGCTACGAATGTGCCGTATTCTCACTATGTGCTTCACGACTATATGGCGCAGGTGACGGGCGATATCTATACTGACAAACAGGTCAGACTGGTGATTGAGAACGACGATAAAGCGGTGGTGGGATTGGTGGACTTGGTCAACTTCGACCCAAAGAACAACAGGGTTGAGTTGGGGTTAATCATCCAGAAGCCTTTTCGCCGTCAGGGCTACTCGGAGGCTACCATGCTGATGTTGCACAACTATGCGTCAGCGGTGCTTCATCTGCATCAAATCTATGCCGTCATAGCTGTAGCGAACAAGCCTTCGTTGATGCTGTTCAAAAAGTTGGGATATCACCAAAGTGAGGAACTGAAAGACTGGCTCTTCGATGGCAAGACTTATCAGTCGGCTGTCATCGTGAACAAGATTCTCTGAAATCGTGAGCTAGAGTCTCTGAAAAAAGGAATTGTGCAGATGTTTCTTTTTGTAGAAACGCCTAACTTCTTCTTCTGAACTCGCTACAAGTGATTGCTGTAGCAATGGCCACATTCAGGCTCTCTGCATGACTGTCGCCTGGGTTGAAATCTGGAATCAACAATTTATTGGTAATCAGCTGACGTATCTCGGCAGAGATGCCGTTGCCTTCGTTGCCCATCACAATGATACCATTCTGGGAGAGTGGTTGCTGGTAGATGTTATCGCCATCGAGCAATGTGCCATAAACGGGCACATGGGCGTCTTTTATCAGCGCGGCAAGGTCTGTATATGTAATGCGAACACGTGCAATGCTGCCCATCGTGGCTTGGACGACTTTCGGATTCCATGCATCGGCCGTATCTTGCGAACAGAAGATATCGCAAATTCCAAACCAGTCGGCTATACGAATGATGGTGCCTAAATTGCCTGGATCCTGAACGCCATCGAGTGCCAGAACTAATTGGTTCTGAATGGCTGCAGGTTGGGTGGTAGGCATGTGGAAAACACCAAGCACCTGTTGTGGATGCTGCTGGAAACTGACCTTGCAGAGCTCTTCGTCGCTGACTTCCTGAAAAGCTACATCTCGTGGCGCTTTCCATTCGTTGGTAGCAAAGATTGTATGGGGTTTGAATCCACACATCAAGAGGTCGCCAACTACCTTGTGACCCTCGGCAACAAACAAATTTTCACGTTTGCGATACTTCTTCAGTTCTAGCTGCTTAATAAACTTGATTTGGTTTTTGCTTATCATGCTGCAAAGTTAGCAAAAAAATGTAACAATCAGCAAGTTCTTCAAATAAAATGCGTATCTTTGCACATTGAATATGCGATTGTCAAATACTATTCTTTTGTCTGTGCTGAGTGCGATTCTCGTTTTGAGCTCGTGCTCCACAACTCGTTATGTTCCGAAAGGTAGTGACCTGCTGAACAGTATTCGTCTGGAAACGGTCGGCGAGTACGAACGTGACGTGAACAAAGGATATCTTAGTAATTATGTACGGCAGAAACCAAACTCGCGCTGGTTTTCCCTGTTTAAGCTTCCTTTGGCAACGTATTCTCTATCTGGACGCGATTCGAGCAAATGGGTCAATCGAATGTTGCGCTCTATGGGCGAAGCTCCGGTGTTGTATAATGAGCAACTGGCAGAGCTGACGTGCAGAGACCTGCAACAGGAGTTGCGCAACGAGGGTTTCCTGAATGCTAAAGTGAGCAAACACGTTGCGCAGACGGGGAAGAAGAAAGTGGGCGTCGTGTATCGAATGGAACTGGGCGAGCCGTATTTCATTCATCACATAAACTATGAGATAGCTGACTCTGTCATCGACCAGATGATGGCTACAGACAGTGTGAACAGATTGATTCATGAGGGCAGTAAGTTTAATGTCGCTGTACTCGACAATGAACGTAAGCGCATCACGGAATTCTTGACGGACAAGGGCTATTATCGCTTTCACAAGGAATATATCTCGTATGCTGCCGACACTGCAAAGGATTCAAGACTGATTAACCTGACGCTTTTTCTCGACCCATACACCAACGAGAAGCATGAGGACACGCTACACACCATTTATTATATAAGGAATATCCGCTATGCCAGCGGTGATCCTAACGACAGCAAGATTCATCTGCGTAAGCACGTACAGAGCGAGTGCACATACCTCGCTGAAAAACAGCCTTATAGCAGTAGGGGACTACAGAATACTTATGCCCGATTCGGACGTTTACAGGCGGTGAAATATACGAATATCAATTTCGTGCCAATAGCAGGAACCGACTCGTTGGATTGTGATATTCATATTCAAACGAATAAACCTTCGACCATTAGTTTTCAACCGGAAGGTACAAACACGGCGGGAGACCTGGGCGCTGCGGCTTCGCTGACGTATCAAAACCAGAATCTTTTCAGGGGTAGCGAGGTGTTGAGCGTTGAGCTGCGCGGTGCCTATGAAGCTATCCGAGGGTTAGAGGGCTATTCCACGCAGGACTTTATTGAATATAGTGCTCAGACAAGATTGCAATTTCCTCGCTTCATTTTCCCTTTTGTGTCTCACAAGATGCGCCAGCATATGAATGCTACCAGCGAGGTGTCACTGATGTACGATTTGCAAGACAGACCTGAATTTCACCGTCGCGTTGTGT
This sequence comes from Prevotella sp., assembly GCA_024695815.1. Lineage (GTDB taxonomy): Bacteria > Bacteroidota > Bacteroidia > Bacteroidales > Bacteroidaceae > Prevotella. The sequence goes on along the minus strand of JAILHK010000039.1, from coordinate 17,239 downwards.
CGGCTGCATGGCGTTATAAATGGAATTTCCCACATCGTCACGATCGCTTCCAGTTGGATTTGATTGACCTGAACTATGTGTTCATGCCTTGGATTTCGGATACCTTCAAGAAAGACTATCTGGACAGCGAAAATAATCGTAATGCAATATTGCGTTACAACTATGCTGACTTGTTTATCACCAAGTTGGGATTGGGATATTCGTATAGTAAAGGTAACTTTGCCATCAAGACAAACGTCGAGTCTTCTGGTTCGCTATTATCGCTGGCTTCTAAAATGTTCAACGCTAATAAGGATGCTGATAATCATTATCGCGTGTTTAACATCGCTTTTGCACAATATGCCAAGTTTGATATCGACCTGACGCGCTCGTTGCAGATTGATAATACCAACCAGCTGGTGTTCCACTGTGGATTCGGCATTGCATATCCTTATGGCAACAGTACAGTGTTACCGTTCGAGAAGCGCTACTTCTCTGGCGGTGCAAATAGTGTGCGCGGATGGAGTGTTCGCTCGCTGGGACCTGGTAAATATAAGGAGAAAGACGGACGTATCAACTTTATCAATCAGACTGGCGATATGAAGTTGGACCTGAATATGGAATATCGCACCAAGCTTTTCTGGAAACTTGGTGGTGCTTTGTTTGTTGATGCAGGCAATATCTGGACGCTGCGTGAATACGACGAACAACCTGGCGGACAGTTTAAGCTAGATACGTTTGTGGATCAGATAGCTGTGGGTTATGGTTTGGGACTGAGATTGAACTTTGACTATTTCATCATTCGTTTTGACTTGGGTATGAAGGCTATCAATCCTGCATTCGAGACGGAAGACGAGGAACACTTCCCATTTCTTCACCCACGCTTCAGTCGCGACTATGCCTTCCATTTTGCTGTAGGATTGCCCTTCTAACAGTGCTGCTTTCATAGTTTTTACAAGCATCCGCAGAAGAATGTTTAAATATGATAAAAGTTTGAACAGCCAATTTCGCTCTTTCAGCATTTTTTGTTATCTTTGCAGATAAAATAAAAAATTAAATGCTGAATTTTATTTCTTTCGGAAGCGGTAGTAGTGGCAATTGTTATTTCCTTTTTACGGAAAACGATGGCTTACTGATAGATACTGGCGTTGGCGTGAGGACTCTGAAAAAATATTTCAGAGACTACGGCCTAAGCTTGTCGCAAGTACATCATATATTCATTACGCACGATCATGCTGACCATATAAAATGTGTTGGTAGCTTGAGTCACGACTATCATCTTCCTGTCTATGCCACAGCAACTGTTCATAAGGGTATTGACAGAAACTATTGTGTAGCAAGAAAAGTGGCACAAGAACATCGTCACCTTCTTACGTATGGTGAAACAATTCAGGTTGGCGACTTTGTGGTAACACCATTTCACGTACCACACGACAGCTCTGATAATGTTGGTTACCTGGTCGAGGCAGAGAACCAGCACTTCTGCATTATGACGGACGTAGGACGCGTTACGGAAGAAATGGCAGAATATATTGGAAAGGCTAACTATCTAGTGATTGAAGCTAATCATGATCGTGAGATGCTTCAACAAGGTCCTTACCCTGAACATCTGAAAAGTCGCATCATGAGTGGAACAGGACACTTGAATAATGTTCAGTGTGGCGAAGCTATTGCGAAATATGCAAGCACAGACCTTCAACATGTGTGGCTTTGTCACCTGTCGGAAGAGAATAATCATCCGGAACTGGCTCGCAAAACAGTTCAAGCTGTACTCAGCTCTTACGGCATCGTTGTAGGCAAAGATTTCGAACTGGAGGTCCTCAAACGCACAAAGCCTACTGGTATATACGAACTGGGAGGCAATGCGCCTTACGGCGCAAAGTGAGAAGTGAGAGGTGAGAAGCGGTGCGCCTTTGGCGCAAAGTGAGAGGTGAGAAGTGAGAGGTATGAAGCAATAATATAAATATAAACAATAAGAATATAAACAATAAAGGCTGTATCAATGAAGATACAGCCTTTTGTATTTAAAGAGTAGGGGAGAATTACTCACCCTTCTCCATCTGAGCCTTCAACTGAGCCAGAACGTCGATGTCTCCGAGAGTGGTGCTTGCTGCAACATTCTCAATCTTTGGAGTGTCATCCTTCTTCTGACGGGGAGCAGACTTGCGAGTAGCACGCTTCTCATCACGCTGAGCATCCTCGAAGGTGCGGCTGTGAGAGAGAATGATACGCTTGCTGTCCTTGTTGAACTCGATCACCTTGAAGGGCAGTTCCTCACCAAGCTGAGCCTGTGAGCCATCTTCCTTCACGAGGTGCTTAGGAGTAGCGAAGCCCTCAACGTTCTCAGCGAGAGAAACAACGGCGCCCTTCTCCAGAACCTCAGTAATCTTACCAGTGTGTACTGAACCTACAGCGTACTGATCCTCGAATACATCCCAAGGATTCTCCTCGAGCTGCTTGTGACCGAGAGACAGACGACGGTTCTCCTTGTCGATGTCGAGAACGACAACGTCGATAGGAGCACCTACCTGAGTGAACTCGCTGGGGTGCTTAACCTTCTTTGTCCAGCTGAGGTCGCTGGTGTGAGTCAGACCATCAACACCTTCCTCAAGCTCAACAAATACACCGAAGTTGGTGAAGTTGCGAACCTTTGCGTTGTGCTTAGAACCTACGGGGTACTTAACCTCGATAGCCTCCCAAGGATCTTCCTTCAGCTGCTTGATGCCGAGAGACATCTTGCGCTCGTCGCGGTCGAGAGTCAGGATAACAGCCTCTACCTCGTCGCCAACCTTCAGGAACTCCTGAGCTGAACGCAGGTGCTGGCTCCAAGACATCTCAGATACGTGGATCAGACCCTCAACGCCAGGCTGTACCTCTACGAATGCACCGTAGTCAGCCAGAACGACTACCTTACCCTTGATGTGGTCACCAACCTTGAGGTCAGCATCCAGAGCATCCCAAGGATGAGGAGTGAGCTGCTTCAGGCCGAGAGCAATACGCTTCTTCTCTTCATCGAAGTCGAGAATAACAACATTGATCTTCTGGTCGAGATCAACGATCTTCTTAGGATCGTCAACGCGGCCCCAAGACAGGTCTGTGATGTGGATGAGTCCGTCAACACCACCCAGGTCAACGAATACGCCGTAGCTGGTAATGTTCTTAACGGTACCCTCAAGAATCTGACCCTTCTCAAGCTTAGAGATAATCTCCTGCTTCTGAGCCTCGAGCTCTGCCTCGATAAGAGCCTTATGAGAAACGACAACGTTGCGGAACTCCTGGTTGATCTTTACAACCTTGAACTCCATTGTCTTGCCTACGAACTGGTCGTAGTCGCGGATAGGATGTACGTCGATCTGAGAACCGGGCAAGAAAGCCTCGATACCAAATACGTCTACGATCATACCACCCTTTGTGCGGCACTTGATGAAGCCCTGGATGATCTGCTGCTCCTCGAGAGCAGCATTTACGCGATCCCAAGCCTGAGACAGGCGAGCCTTCTTGTGAGAAAGAAGGAGCTGACCCTTTTTGTCTTCAGCGCTCTCTACGTAAACCTCAACGGTGTCACCAACCTTCAGGTCGGGATTGTAACGGAACTCGCTAGCGGGGATGATACCATCGCTCTTGTAACCGATGTTTACGACAACCTCTTTCTTGTCAACAGAGATAACCTTACCTTCAACAACCTGATGGTCGGCTACCTTGTTAAGGGTCTCGTCGTAAGCCTTGTCGAGCTCTTCTTTGCTGACGTTGGCTACGGTACCATTCTCAAACTCGTCCCAGTTAAAGTCCTGCAACGGCTGAACGTTCTTTGTTAATTCTGACATAAAATTTAATTTTGCGTCCCTTCTGTCGAAAGGGACAAGGCCTGAACAGACGTTTCTCAGACCATCTTTAATGGGTTAATATTCATAGGCGCTTGCGTCTGTTCAAACGCCTATTTCCTCGTATGAGGATAAAAAGCGGGTGCAAAATTACTCAAATTTATTGAAAATGAGCACTTTGCACCCTGATTATATGTTTTTATTTAAGTTTTTTTAAGACTCGATTTCAAAATGGAGTTCTTCTTTGTCTTTGTCTTTACTGATTTGAATGGTATCGCCTTCCTTAATATCCTCATTTAGAATGATTTCGCAGATACCATCCTCGATATAGGTCTGAATGGCTCGTTTCAGCGGACGAGCACCAAACTGTACGTCGTAACCCTTGCTGGCCACGAAGTCTTTTGCCTCGTCTGTAAGTACCATTCTATAGCCCATATCTGCGATGCGCTTAATGAGTGGTTTAAGTTCCACGTTGATGATGCGCTTGATAGCTTCCAGATCCAACTGGTCGAACGTGATAATCTCGTCCATACGGTTCAGGAATTCTGGAGAGAACTGTTTGGAAAGTGCCTTTTGAACAATACTTCTGGAATGTTCGCGGTCTTTGTCGTTCATGTTCAATCCCAGGTTGCCAGCGGTGAATCCGACACCTCTGCCGAAGTCTTTCAGTTGACGAGTACCCACATTAGACGTCATGATGATAACCGTATTGCGGAAGTCAACGAATCGACCGTTTCCGTCTGTCAGTCTTCCTTCGTCCAGTACCTGCAGAAGCAGATTATATACATTACCGTGAGCTTTTTCTATTTCGTCGAGCAGAACAATCGAGTAGGGTTTACGACGAACACGTTCTGTCAGTTGTCCGCCCTCCTCGTAACCAACATATCCTGGAGGAGCACCTATCAGTCTTGACACATTGAATGCCTCCGTATATTCGCTCATGTCAATGCGAATCAACGCATCGGCAGAACCAAACATAAACTCGGCCAACTTCTTAGCCAGATATGTCTTACCCACACCAGTAGGTCCGAGGAACATGAATACGCCTATAGGATGATTAGGCTCCTTCAGTCCCACACGATTGCGCTGAATAGCTTTTACCATCTTGTCGATAGCAGTATCTTGAGCTATCACACAATCCTTGAGTTCCTGAGCCATACCTTTCAGTCGGATGCCTTCATTCTGAGCCATTCGCTGAACAGGAACGCCAGTCATCATAGATACAACATCAGCAATATCCTCCTCGTTGACCACCTGTCGATCCTCGCTATTGCCCGATTGCCAGTTGGCTTCCATTGCAGCCAACTCACCTTCCAACTGCGTCTGTTTGTCGCGATAGCTGGCAGCCAGTTCAAAGTTCTGATTGCTGACAGCCGATTGCTTGCGTTCCTTCACATGCGCCAGCTCTTTCTCCTTCTCAACGATATCATCTGGTATATGAGCATTGCGCAGATGTACTCGAGAGCCCGTCTCGTCCATTGCATCGATAGCCTTGTCGGGGAAAGCCCTGTCAGAGATATACCTTCCTGTCAGTTTGACACATGCGCGAAGAGCTTCATCCGTATATTCTACGTGGTGATGCTGCTCGTATCTATCTTTGATGTTACGCAGTATCTGTAGCGTTTCCTCCTCGTTGGTAGCCTCTACCAAAACCTTTTGGAAGCGACGTTCCAGGGCGCCATCCTTTTCAATACTGTTGCGATATTCGTCAAGAGTAGTAGCACCAATGCATTGTATGGTGCCTCGAGCCAAAGCAGGCTTCATGATGTTGGCAGCGTCCATTGAACCAGGAGCCGACCCAGCACCAATCATCGTATGAATCTCGTCTATAAATATAATAATGTCTGGGTTCTGCTCAAGTTCCTTGATTAGCGCCTTGATACGCTCCTCGAACTGACCACGATATTTTGTACCAGCCACGATACTGGTCATATCCAGGCTCACGATACGCTTGTTGAAGAACATCGGAGAAGTGCGTCGTTGCGCTATCAGCTGAGCCAATCCCTCTACGATAGCACTTTTACCAACACCAGGTTCACCGATTAATATCGGGTTGTTTTTCTTACGTCGTCCCAATATCTCGATAACGCGTTGAATCTCGTTGTCGCGTCCAACGACCGTATCCAGCTTTCCTTCTAAAGCAGCCAGAGTCAGGTCGGTAGAGAAATTGTCGAGCACGGGCGTCTTTGAAGACGACTTTGCCGTTGTCTTAGTCGTAGTTCCTCCGTTAGACATGTTGCCGTTGTCGTGCGTACTGTTTCTCTCAAAGTCTTCTTCCTCTTCATCTGGGAGCCCAATGCCATTGCTTGGCTCTTTGGCTCGCAAGAGGCTTAATATATCATCGTAATTCATATTGTAATTCTCCAGAATTTGTTTAGCACCATTGTTTGCCCTATCGTGCAATATAGCTAGCAACAGATGCTCTTCGTTTACATTTTGCGTATGTTGTATGCGAGCTTCAAGAACAGCCAGCTTCAGAATGTTTGAGGCACTCTCGTTGAGTACAAGTTCGCGTTGGTTGTATTGTTCAAACACATCCGAATCGTCCTGATGTGCTCTTAACTCCAAATCTTTCTTTACTTCGTGAATATCAACATTCAGTCGAGAGAATACATTTGAAACAGGCCCATTATCCATGCGCAACATTCCCAACAGCAAATGCTCGGGCCTGACAGACGAAGAAGACAATCGTTCTGCTTCTTCTCTTGAAAATGCGAGTATCTCAGATACCTTTGGTGAAAATCGGCTTGTCATAAATTCAATTTAAAAATATTTTCTGCTGAATGCACTAGTGCAAATGGTGTGCCAAACTCTTATAGCGCTCAAACATCGATGATATCCATCTCGTTTGTTAGTCGCACATTATTAAATATCTGCTTAGCTTCATTAAGAAGAACTCTTTCGTCTGGATACCGTGAGCTGTAGTGCCCCAACAGCAACTGCTTCACCTTTGCATCGCGAGCCACCGAAGCGGCTTGTTGAGCTGTGGAATGATTATATTTCTCTGCCATTGCCAGATTGTCAGTTGCATAAGTGCTCTCGTGATAAAGCGTAGTGACGCCATCCAACAATTTGTGGAGTTCTGGCATATACTTAGTATCCGAGCAATACGCATAAGCCCTCGGAGCGTCTGCCGGCTCGACCAGTCGTTCGTTGGGTACAATAGTACCATCAGGCAAGCTGTAATCCTGCCCGTTTTTGATATTATTGATTTGCGAGATAGGTATCTGATAGAAATCTATCATATCCCGTTTGATGTGAGGCAAGGTCGGCTTTTCCCGAAAGATATAGCCGCAACACGATGGACGGTGGTGAAGAGGAACCGTCTCTACTGTCAGTGAGCGATCCTCATAGACAACCTGATTCACGCAGGTATCTACCGCATGAAACTTGACCTCATAGCCCAAGTCGCGACAGAAAAAAGCAATCTGCTTCTCAAGTATCTCGTTGAGTGCCTTTGGTGCATAAATATTTAGTGTTGCCGTTCTGCCCAGAAGTCCAAAGGTAGAAATCATACCGATAAGACCAAAGCAATGATCACCATGATAATGCGAGATGAATACATGCCCCAGCTTTGTAAACGAAAGCGAAGACTTACGCATCTGTAGCTGAGTACCCTCGCCACAATCCACCATAAACAGTTTGCCCCTACACTCAACAACTTGAGAAGTAGGAAGATGCCTCATGGTTGGTAAAGCACTACCGCAACCTAAAATATGTACACGAAATGGTTCCACTACAACTATACAAATTATAAAGTTTACATCATAAAGTCATCGTCGCCATTATCCAGCTCAATGCCAAGTTCCTCTTCGACCACCTCTTGTTGACGAGAGTATTCGAAAGTTTCTTCGGCATCCTGGATTACCAGCGAGTCGGGTGTGATACGTTTGATCGTATAGACAAAGTTCTCGTCTACATCTACGCCATCTTCGCGAGTTGCTGTGATCTGCAGTTTACCATTGTAGATACGCCATGATTTGTAGATGATAGCATTCTGGTCAATACTCTCCACAGATCCACCTCGACGAATACTGATACCCGTTTCCGAACTGCCATCTATAGGATTAGGCATGATCCAGTTGCCCAGCAGTGCAGACTTGTTGACCACCAGCAGAGCTATGGTGCTGTCGGCATTAGCCACCACTGCCATTTCGTCGCCCTTGTTATATCCGCCCTTGATGTCGCCATTCTCGCGGGCGTTCGCCACGTTGATATTCAGCGTGTCGCCGGCATCGGTCACAAGCTGCAAAATGTTGGCAGTCGATTTGTCTGTGCAGAATCCATAAATCGTAGAGTCACGATAGGCGTCAAATTCCTCTTCCGCCCCCAGGTCTTCAGCATTATTTGACCCCTTGTTGCTTCCACATCCGATGGCAAGTATGGCAGCCATCACGAAAATCAAAGTCTTTTTCATTGCCTTTAAAAATTGTTTTATGCGTTTAGTCTTTGTTCAACGATTCTTCTTGTTTAGCTTCGTTCCAGAGCTTATCCATTTCCTCGAGCGTCATCTCTGTGAGAGGCCTACCCATACGAATGGAATGCTGTTCGATATAGTTGAAACGACGAATAAACTTAGCGTTTGTACGTTCCAACGCATTGTCGGGATTCAAGTGATACAGGCGGGCAGCATTGATGACAGAAAACAAGAAGTCGCCCAGCTCGTTGGTCGAAGCTTCCTTATCCTCACGTGCCAGCTCGTCTTCCAGTTCCTTCAGTTCCTCATGAACTTTCTCCCAAACATCCTCTTTCTTTTGCCAATCAAACCCCACGTTACGAGCCTTATCCTGAATGCGATAGGCCTTGATCAGTGAAGGTAAGGATGAAGGCACACCGCTGAGCACCGTCTTGTTGCCATCTTTCTCCTTCAGTTTGATTTGCTCCCAGTTTTTCAGCACCTGGTCGCTGGTGTCGGCTTTAGAGAATTCATCATTGTCTGCAGCATTTTCAGGTACAAAGGGTAGGGGCTTAGGCTCCTCGGCTCCCACCTGACTGGGATGGTATACGTGTGGGTGACGGAAAATCAGTTTATCCGTCTCGGCATTCAGCACGTCGGCAATATCAAACTGATTCTTTTCCCGCGCAATCATTGCATAGAAACAAGTGTGCATCAGTACGTCGCCAAGTTCCTTTTTGATTTCCTTTGCGTCGTCTTTCATGATGGCGTCGCAAAGTTCAAAAGTCTCTTCAATGGTGTTGGGGCGCAGGCTCTCGTTGGTTTGCTTTTTGTCCCACGGGCACTTCTCGCGCAACTGGTCGAGCACGTCGAGCAGTCGGCCGAAGGCTTTCAGTTGTTCTTCTCGTGTATGCATACGTTAAATTTTCTGGCAAAGGTAAGCATTATTTTCGTAACAGCCAAATTTTGCAATTACTAAAAACCTATGGTTTCCCCAGCCAGAAGTGTGGCCTTTGCCCCAATGAAAAGAAAAAACAAGTTTTCCTTTTGCATTTCTCTCGTTTTTTTGTAACTTTGCACGCAAATAAAGAGAAAGCTTTATAATAAGGTATGGAAATAGCAAGTAAATACGACCCAAAAGAGGTCGAAGGTAAATGGTATCAGTATTGGCTGGATAACAAGCTGTTCAGCTCTAAACCTGATGGTCGCGAACCCTACACAATCGTGATTCCACCACCCAATGTGACTGGTGTGCTCCATATGGGCCACATGCTGAACAACACGATTCAAGACATCCTTGTTCGTCGTGCTCGTATGGAAGGCAAGAACGCCTGCTGGGTGCCTGGCACCGACCACGCTTCTATTGCTACAGAAGCAAAGGTGGTAAAGAAATTGGCTGCCGAGGGAATCAAGAAGCACGACCTGACGCGTGAGCAATTCCTGAAACACGCCTGGGAGTGGACCGACGAGCACGGTGGCATCATCCTGAAGCAGTTGCGCCGTCTGGGTGCCTCGTGCGACTGGGATCGCACAGCCTTCACAATGGACCAGAAGCGCTCAGAGAGCGTCATCAAAGTGTTTGTCGACCTCTATCGCAAGGGCTACATCTATCGTGGTCTTCGTATGGTCAACTGGGATCCGAAGGCGCTGACAGCCCTGTCAGACGAAGAGGTGGTTTATCGCGAGGAGCAGAGCCATCTTTACTACCTGAAGTATTATGTGGCAGGCGATTGCGCTGTTGAGGAGACGGAAGGCAACGTGATTCATAAAGACGAAAAGGGCTACTATGCAGTAGTTGCCACCACGCGTCCTGAGACCATCATGGGCGACACCGCCATGTGTATCAACCCCAAGGACCCCAAGAACCAGTGGTTGAAGGGTCGCAAGGTGATTGTGCCATTGGTGAATCGCGAGATCCCCGTGATTGAAGACCGCTACGTAGAGATAGAGTTTGGTACAGGCTGTTTGAAGGTTACCCCCGCTCACGATAAGAACGACAACATGCTGGGTAAGGTTCACAACCTGGAAACCATCGATATCTTCAATGCCGACGGTACCATCAGCGCCGAGAGCACGATGTACGTAGGTATGGACCGCTTCGATTGTCGTAAGCAGATTGTGAAAGACCTCGAGGCAGCCGGCCTGATGGAGAAGGTAGAAGACTATACTAATAAGGTGGGCTATTCCGAGCGCAATCCAGATACAGCCATCGAGCCCCGCCTTTCTTTGCAGTGGTTCCTCAAGATGCAGCACTTTGCCGACATCGCCCTGCCTCCCGTGCTGAATGGCGAGATGCACTTCTATCCCCAGAAGTACGTAAACACCTACAAGAACTGGTTGGAGAATATCCAGGACTGGTGTATCAGTCGCCAGCTGTGGTGGGGCCATCGCATTCCTGCCTATTACTATGCTGAAGAGAAATACGTAGTGGCCGAGACAGCTGAAGAGGCTTTAGAGTTGGCTCGCAAGGAAAGTGGCAATGCCAACCTGCAGATGGCCGACCTGAAGCAAGACGAGGATGCACTTGACACCTGGTTCTCTTCATGGTTGTGGCCCGTTTCGCTTTTCGACGGCATCAACAATCCAGGCAACGAAGAAATCAACTATTACTATCCCACAAGCGACCTCGTGACTGGTCCCGATATCATCTTCTTCTGGGTGGCTCGTATGATTATGGCTGGCGAGGAATATCTGGGCAAGTTCCCCTTCAAGAACGTTTACTTCACGGGTATCGTTCGCGATAAGCTGGGCCGCAAGATGTCTAAGTCGCTGGGCAACTCGCCCGATCCTATCGAACTGATCGAGAAATATGGTGCCGACGGTGTGCGTATGGGCATGATGCTCTCTGCACCTGCTGGCAACGACATTCTGTTCGACGAGAGCCTCTGCGAACAGGGACGTAACTTCAACAATAAGATTTGGAACGCCTTCCGTCTGGTGAAGGGCTGGCAGGTATCTGATGCTGCGGCCGACAATGGCAACAAACAGGCTATTGCCTGGATGGAAGCACGCATCAAGCAGGCCAATGCCGAGCTGCAGGACCACTTCGCCAAGTATCGCATCAGCGACGCCTTGATGACGGTCTATAAGCTGTTCTGGGACGAGTTCTCAAGCTGGTATCTGGAGATGGTGAAGCCCGCCTATATCGATGGTCAGGCACAGCCCATCGACCAGGAGACCTACGCAGCCACACTGCGCTTCTTCGAGATTCTGCTGAAGATGCTGCACCCCTTCATGCCTTTCATCACCGAGGAACTCTGGCAGGCTCTCTACGAGCGCAAGGAGGGCGAGAGCATCATGCGCGACAACCTGCAGCTCGAGGCTCCTACTGCTGCCGACGATCAGCTGGTGGCCGACGTAGAACAGGTGAAGCAGGTAGTCAGCGGTGTTCGTATGGTTCGCAACCAGAAAAACATAGCTCCCAAGGAGAAGCTCTCTCTTCAGGCCGTAGGTCAGAATCATTTCGAAGCCTACAACGACATTATCACGAAGATGGCCAACCTGCAGGATATCACTGTGGTTGAGAGCAAAGACGCCTCTGCAGCCGCCTTTATGGTGGGCACCGACGAGTTTGCAGTTCCCGTGGGCGACATGATCGACGTTGAGGAAGAGATCAAAAAGATGGAGGCACAGATAGCCCATCTCGAAGGTTTCCTGGCCAGCGTGAAGAAGAAGCTCAGCAACGAGCGCTTTGTGGCCAATGCCCCCGAAGCTGTGGTAGCCTTGGAGCGCAAGAAGCAGGCCGACTCGGAAGAGAAGATTGCAGCACTGCGCGAGTCGATTGCTGCATTGAAATAAGAAATATGTTCTTGAATTTAGTTTTATATTATGGAATGGTTTGTTAATCTATTTGCGAATACCGGATCGGTGGCACACATTGCTATTCTCTATGCCATTGTGATTGCCGTAGGTGTTTATCTGGGAAAGATAAAAGTGTTCGGTATCTCGCTTGGCGTCACGTTTGTCCTGTTTGCAGGCATCGTGCTCGGCCACATCTATCATTACTATGGATTGGAGGCAGCTCCTACAGACACGCTGACCTTTGTGCAAGACTTTGGATTGATTCTGTTTGTCTTCATGATTGGTCTTCAGGTGGGTCCCGGCTTCTTTGAGAGTTTCGGAAAGGCAGGTATCAAGCTGAATGCCCTGGCCGCATCGGCCATTGTGCTGAACATCGTGGTGATGTTTGCCTGCTATTTCATTTTCTTCTACAGCCAGCACGACGCCACCAATCTGCCGATGATGGTAGGTACGCTCTATGGTGCCGTGACCAACACCCCAGGTCTTGGTGCTGCCAACGAGGCTTTAGCATCGCTGAAGGATGTGTTTGGCGACAATCCACCACAGATTGCGTCGGCCTATGCCTGTGCTTACCCCCTCGGTGTGCTGGGCATTATCGGTGCCACCATCGTGGTGCGCTACATCTGTAGAGTGAAGCTGGAGAAGGAAGAAGAGGCGCTCGAGGAAGCGGCTGGCGCAAAAGCCACACAGAAGCCTCACCACATGCACCTGGAGGTGTCAAACAAATACCTTGAGGGCAAGACCGTGCTTCAGATCCACAACTTCCTGAACCGCGACTTCGTAGTGTCGCGCATTCTTCACGACGGTCATGTGTCTATCCCTAATCGCGACACCGTCTTCCACGTGGGCGACCAGATGTATATCGTCTGTGCCGAAGCCGACTACGAGGCTATCGTTGCCTTCATCGGTCCTGTGATCGAGGTCGATTGGGATCGTCAAGACCAGCCTTTGGTATCAAAGCGCGTGTTGGTGACCAATCCGAAGATCAACGGAAGGTCTTTCGGTCAGATGCACTTCTCGAGTGTCTATGGTGTCAACGTGACGCGCGTCACTCGTCATGGCATGGACATCTTTGCTTCGCCCAGTCTGCCACTGCAGGTTGGCGACCGCATCATGGTGGTAGGTCCTCAGGATGCCGTAGATCGTGTGGCCCACATCATGGGCAACTCTATCAAGCGTCTTGATGCGCCCAATATTGCCACTATCTTTGTCGGCATCATCGTGGGCATCATCTTCGGTTCGCTGCCCTTCATCCCTGGCATGCCACTGATGAAGCTTGGTATTGCCGGTGGCCCGCTGATCATCGCCATCTTGATTGGTCGCTATGGCTACAAGGTGAAGCTGGTGACCTATACCACGACGTCGGCCAACATGATGCTGCGAGAAATAGGCTTGGTGCTGTTCCTGGCATCCGTTGGAATCAAGGCCGGTGCCAACTTCTTCGACACCGTGATGACGGGCAATGGCGTGCTCTACGTCTTGACAGGCTTCCTGATCACGATTATACCTATATTAATTATAGGCCCCATCGCCCGACGCCTGAAGTTCAACTACTTCACCATTGCTGGCATGCTGGCAGGTACCTATACCGACCCCCCAGCACTGGCTTATGCCAACAGTATCTGTTCTAAGGAAGCTCCAGCCGTAGGCTATTCTACGGTTTATCCTCTGGCTATGTTCCTGCGCATCCTTACGGCACAGCTCATTGTGCTGTTCTGCTGCGGACAATTCTAGACAGGTCAACAACTCAACTTATATCATTAATGCACACAATTAGACTTTGGCTTAGTTTAGTGGCTGTATCCTCATCGATGATGGTGTTCGCTCAAGGAGCAAAGAACATCATCATCAGTGAGGTTCAAACCGCTAATGAATCAGGAATCGAAGATTCGTATGGCGACAGAAACGCCTGGGTGGAGCTGGAAAACACGTCTTACTCTACCTACAACGTCAGGGGCATGTTTATCACCACCAACAGGGCAGTGCTCAACAAGCACTTGTCTGCGCCAGAACGCATCAAGTTGATGAGTGTGATCCCCTCTGGCGACGACCGCACTGGCATGGGGGCAAGAAAGCACCTGCTGCTCTTCTTGAATACCAACCCCGCTAAGAGCCTGCTCCATCTGTCAGCTCCCATTGCACAGAATGCCACTCAGTGGATTGCACTTTACAATGCCAACGGTGTTGAACTGATAGACTCCGTAACGGTTCCTGTGTTAAGTACTGACGAGTCTTATGCTCGTGTAGGCAACAAGTGGACGGTGCGAAAGCCCGACGTAGTGACTCCTGGCGTAGGAAACAGCATCGTTGCTACCCAGCAGTCGAAATCAAAGATAGACAAGTTCAAGGAGAACGACCCGCATGGCTTTGCTATGGCCCTTATGGCCATGGGCATCGTCTTTATGTGTCTCGCCTTGCTCTGGCTTTTCTTCATGCTGTTCGGCATGCTGATGCGCCACATCGAAACAGCCAAACGGGTGGCACACAAACAGCCCATCAAACCCATCACAAAGACGGTCGAGATCACCGCCGAGATTGGTCATAAGACCAGCAATATCCTGCAAGAGGGTCTCGACATGAAGGGCATCGACATGGAGGTCTATATGTCGGTCATCGGCATGGCGTTACGCCAGTACGAAGACGATGTACACGACGTGGAAAGCGGCATCATCACCATCAAGCCCAAAGACACTGGGTGGGACGATGAATACGCTCAGATGACCCAGTTCCACAATCCCGTGACTCCTGCCAATCCGCAGTCTCAGAATATTCCTACAACACCAGAATTCATTTAAACAAAGATGAAAACATATCAGTACAAAGTCAAAGGCATTGACTATAAAGTTGAAATTGCCGAGGTAGAAGGTAACATTGCAAAGGTCAACGTAAATGGTATCCCCTTCGAGGTTGAACTCCAAAAGCCTATCAATGCAGCTAAGCATCCACAGATGAACACGCCCAAGGTCGTGGCACCACAACCCGCAGCTGCGCCTAAAACAGCCACACCAGCCGGGGCAACAGCTGCTGCCGAACAGCCGGCTCGCCCACAAAGTGCAGGCGTGGCCGTGAAGTCACCGCTGCCTGGCACCATCACCGACCTGAAAGTGCAAGTAGGACAGCATGTGAATGTGGGCGACGTGGTCATCATCCTCGAGGCCATGAAGATGCAAAACAACATCGAAGCCGAGGTCGCTGGCGAAATTACATCTATCACCGTGAAGCCTGGCGACACCGTGATGGAGGGAGCCGTCTTGATGACTATCGGGTAGTTTCCTCGAGATGCGTTTCGAAGCCCAAGAAGTAGCCTAAAATAAAACCTTTAATATCAAATCATTATGTGGCGATTCATCATCGAAAACTTCAACGAGTTCTTGACCTATACAGGCTTTGCCAACGCCACAGTTGGCAACCTCCTGATGATTGTCGTAGGAGCCATCTTCATATATCTGGCCATCAAGAAAGACTTTGAGCCTCTGTTGCTGGTACCTATCGGATTGGGCATCATCCTCGGCAACATACCCTTCCGTGCCGATGCTGGTCTTGAGATAGGTCTTTACGAAGACAATTCCGTGTTGAACATCTTCTACCAGGGCGTTCGTCAGGGTTGGTATCCGCCGCTCATCTTCCTGGGCATCGGAGCCATGACCGACTTCTCGGCCCTGCTGGCCAATCCCAAGCTGATGCTCATCGGTGCTGCCGCCCAGTTTGGCATCTTCGGTGCCTACATGCTGGCCTTGCTCTTTGGTTTCGAGCCCAATCAGGCTGCAGGCATTGCCATCATCGGTGGTGCCGACGGTCCTACGGCCATCTTCCTCTCGTCTAAGCTTTCGCCCAACCTGATGGGCGCCATTGCCGTGTGTGCCTATTCATACATGGCGCTGGTACCGCTGATTCAGCCACCCCTGATGCGTCTGCTCACCACCAAGAGCGAGCGCACTATCAAGATGAAGCCCGGCCGCGAGGTATCACAAACGGAGCGCATCTTGTTTCCAATCATCGGACTGCTTATCACCACATTCATCGTACCCTCGGCCCTGCCACTGCTCGGCATGCTGTTCTTCGGCAATCTGCTGAAAGAGAGTGGCAAGACCACCCGTTTGGCCAAGACGGCCGGCAGCGCCCTCAACGACATCGTCGTGGTGTTGTTGGGTCTCACCGTAGGCTGCTCTACCCAAGCCTCCGAGTTTCTCACGCTGAACACCGTCTTTATCTTTGCCATTGGTGCCTTTGCCTTTGCCATAGCCACCGCCAGCGGTGTGCTGTTTGTAAAGCTGATGAACCTTTTCCTGCCCAAAGATAAAAAGCTGAACCCCCTGATTGGCAATGCCGGTGTCAGTGCCGTACCGATGGCAGCGCGCATCTCAAACAACCTTGGTCTTGAGTACGACCGCCACAACTTCCTGTTGATGCATGCCATGGGTCCCAACGTAGCCGGTGTGATCGGTTCGGCCGTAGCAGCCGGCGCACTACTAGGATTTTTGGGGTAACGCCCCCCTCTAAATCTCCCCAAGGGGGAGACTTAACCACCTCTTAAACAACAAGCAGCGCACCCTGAATAGGTGCGCTGTTTTGTTGTTTAAAGTGAGAAGCAGTGCGCCTTGCGGCGCAAACCAACCCCCTCTAAATCTCCCCAAAGTGGAGACTTTCTTACTTCCAACCCCCTCCCTTGGGAGGGTCGGGGAGGGGTTGTTGGATTGTTTGGGTTGTGTTTTCCTCCCTCCCTTGGGAGGGTCGGGGAGGGGTTGCTGGGTCGCTTTTTTCCTCCCCTCCCATGTAGGGGAGGGGTTGGGGGTGGGGTCAGTGTTGTTCTAACTGCAAAGAAGTTACAGACCCCACCCCAGCCCCTCCCCTTGAAGGGAGGGGAGTTCAGCGGAAGGGAGGGGTTAATTCATACAACTCGCCACGCCGAGGCTAGTAGCAATGGCCGTAAGGACGGCGATGATGGTCTGAACGATAAATTTCCAAGTTTCAATTTTGTTTTTCATGGTATTCTTCGGTTAATTTGGTTGATTACGATTTGGTTCTTGACAAAAGGTGAAAAACAGGGACCCACTCCCCTCCCATGTAGGGGAGGGGTTGGGGGTGGGGTCTTGGATTGGGGTTAGTCCTCATTCTCCTCCTTTTCATTTTCACTTGCGTCAGGCTCAATCTCGAAGCGAGCGTTCTTCTTGAACGTAGGACTAGCGTACTCCGAGAACTTCTTCTTGTCGCCGTTGAACTTCACCTGCAGGTTCCTGATGTT
>JAILHK010000031.1 GCA_024695815.1 Prevotella sp. | reverse complement strand
CCCGAGAAAAGACAAGTAAGCCCACTCGTAACGAGTGCGCTACCAACTTGTCTACTTTTCTCGTCTATTCTTTCAGAATTTCCTAGGTTCTAATGTGGATAGATCAATAGCAAACGCTTATATCATAAGAAAAGATCTCTCGAAAATGCGGCGACCGCATTTCGATTGCAAAAATACACATTTTATTTGTATTTCCATGCCCTAAAAAGAAAAAAAGTAGCAAAAATACCTTTAAGGATGAGAAAAGGAACACTAAAGGGCGACCTAAGGAGGAGTATAGGAATAACAAAATCCTCCCAATCAAGAAAATTCCACTTTCGCAAGCCTTGTTATCCGTTTTTGCTTGGATTGGTAAAGTACAAATTGTCATTTTGCAGCATTCAAAGTAACAATTTAAACAACGAGATTATAAAGAGTTAATGATGACACTGATGGCTGTCGTATTTGCCATCGCAGTAAACGCTCAGTACACCACCAACTACTACAACCGCTATGGCAACAGCATAGGAAGAGCAACTACGCGCTCTAACAACAGACAAGAGCACTTGTTTTGAGATGTAAAAGCTTGGGAATGGAGGGGTAATAGTTTAGATATTGAGTTGCAAAAGTAAAGGTTTTAGAGCAAATCTAGACTTTAGAAAGGCCGATTCTAAAGTCTAGAAATGGCAGTTCTAGAGTTTAAAACAGGCCGTTCTAAAGTCTAGAAATGGCAGTTCTAAAGTCTAGAACGGTAACAATCACTTTGGATCTAGGGGCTAGAATGACCACTTTTAGGGGCTAGAATGGCCTCTTCCAGCGGCTAAAACTGACGCATCTAGCCCCTAGAAACGAGTCGTCTAGGGGCTAGATTAAGAACAAAAGTGGCAGTTTTGCACAACAATAGTGCCACTATGGGAGATGAAAAGTGCCACTATTCCAAACGGAAAGTGGCACTTTTAGGAGTACATGGCAAAACAATCGCTCTGTTGGCACGGCCCTTCGGGGCACTGACGACTCACCACGCAGTCATATCGGCGGTGGCTTCTACCTGACGCTCGACATCATCGGGCAAAGCGGGGAAGAAGTCGATACCGGTGATGCGCTCCACTTGATCAACGCTATTGAAGTAGAGGTCGCGCTTGCGGGTGCCCTCGGTGTTCTTCACCACGATGCCGAAAGCCTGTGGCGTGGGCGATAGACGGAGTACCACCTTGAAGAAGGCATCGGGCACGGCAACGGCATTGGCTCCGATGGTGCGACGGGGCCCATGCGACCACACGGGTCCGCAGACGATATACACCTCGCCATACTGGCGGGCCCAGCGGCGACAGTCGGTCTCGACACTGTTCCACACGCCACTGTTGAGCTTGGCATTCTGCGGACACACGTTGACCAGCGAGAACGAGTCGTACATGGCCTGACGACTCCACTTGTTGTCGCCAGCGGGACACATATGACCGCGCGACCACCCACTGCCACGGTAGTCCTGCAGCGTGGCACGAGGCAGCGGACAGTCCTCGTCCTCGTGGAAGTTGCTGATGCGCTTCATCAGTCCATCGGTATGATCAGCTGTGAGCTGCCATGCTACCCAGTTGGGGCAGCGGGTCTCGGCATTATACGACACCACATAGGATGTACGCTCGAGCACCTGTTCGGGCACCGAAGTCAGTGAAGCCGGTTTGCAGAGCACCAGGACGGAGTCGGGCATCGCCGTCCACGTGCCATTGTCCTGATGCGCCGAGACAATGGTCTCTGCCTTTACAGGTTCTACCTCCTCTTGTTGCGTCAGCGCACGGACGGCCACTAAAAGCAGCAGTAGCACAAGTCCTATCCATCCCAGACCGCCAAACCTGTTTCCACTCTTACGTTTTCTGTTATTCATCGTGATTTTTTTTGTTTTCAACTATCAATGTTGCAAAGGTAGCAAAAAAAGGTGGAAAGATAAGGGTTATCACATTTTTATTATTACTTTTGCATCATGATACTTGTATTTGGCGGAACAACAGAGGGACGCAAGGCGGCAGAGGTGCTGGAGGAGAGCGGAAGCACGTTTTACTACAGTACGAAGACGGGCGAGCAGGAGCTGACGCTCAAACACGGCGTGCGAACAGACGGTGCGATGGACAGCATGGCCATGCGGGCATTCTGTGGTAAGCACGACATACGCCTCATGGTGGATGCTGCACATCCCTTTGCGTCGCAGTTGCACAAGACCATCGGCGAGGTGGCCCAGGCACTGGACATCCCCGTGGTGCGCTACGAGCGCATCTACCCGCCACGCGATGCCGACATCGAGTGGATAGACAGCTACGACGAGGTGCCTACGGACATCGGTTCGCTGCTGGCCACCACGGGGGTGCAGAGTATCGGCAAGCTGAAACAGCTGGAGGCAAAGGGCATCAAGGTGTATTACCGAATACTGAGACGTGCCTCGTCAATAGCACTGGCTAGGGCGCAGGGCGCCACCGACGATCAGTTGTGCTACTATGAAGATGGTGACACCATCGACGTGAAGGCCGATGCCATCCTCTTGAAAGAGAGTGGCGAGAGTGGTGGTTTCAGCGAGAAGGTGGCAGCAGCACGCCGACTGGACATGAGAATCATTACCATCAGGCGACCGGGGCTGTCCGTTGGAAGCTATGCCACGGTGTGCGACGGTCCTTACGGATTGCGGCGCGCCGTAGAGAAGCTGATGCCCGAGTTCTTTGCGCTACACAGCGGACTGACCACCGGCACATGTGCCACTGCAGCTGTGGTGGCAGCCACCATCATGGCAGACGGAGAACGTCCACAAGAGGTGCCAGTGATACTGCCTAACGACGAGACCATCATGGTGGCGGTGGGCTATGGCGACGACTATGCCTACTGCATCAAGGATGCCGGCGACGACCCAGACGTGACTGATGGGATAAAGATAGAAGCCTACCCCCAGCCCCTTTCGAAGGAAAGTGAAGCTTCTTTTTCTGTTGGAGAATGGGAGATTGTGGCGGGGGAAGGCATTGGACACTTCACACTGCCTGGTTTCGACTATCCTCCTGGTGAGCCAGCTATCAACAAGGGGCCACGCGAAATGATTAAAAAGAATCTGGAAGGTCTAACCACTCCCCTCCATTCAGGGAGGGGCCGGGGGTGGGTCTGCAAGCTTTCCGTCCCCAGTGGTGCCGACATTGCCCGCCGCACCTTCAACCCGCGACTGGGAATTGAAGGCGGCATCTCGATTATCGGGGTGAGCGGCATCGTGAAACCATTCTCGGAAGAGGCGTTTATCAACAGCATCCGGAAATGTATGCAGGTGGCAAAGGCCAGTGGCTCGGAACGGGTGGTGGTGAACAGCGGTGGAAAGAGCGAACGCTTCGTGAAAGGGCTCTACCCTGCCCTGCCCTCGCAGGCCTTTGTGGAGTACGGCAACTATATTGGCGAGACATTGAAGGCAGCCCACGAGCTAGGGTTCAAGAAAGTGACCCTGGGCGTGATGCTGGGCAAAGCCGTGAAGTTGGCAGCAGGACATTTGGACACCCACAGCAGGAAGACGGTGATGGACAAGGCGTTCATAGGCCGCATGCTGTACGAGGCAGGCATAGACATTGACCTGGAACAGATGACGCTGGCCCGCGAGCTATGGACACTGGTGCCACAGGCACAGCTACAAAAAATGGCCGACACGATTATCGACCACTGTATGAAACACTGTCAACCCCTGTTGCCCGATGGCGAACTGACCATCCTTCTGATAGGCGAAGAGGGGGAGATCTGGCAATAATACCACACCTATTTTATATATACGCGCATGTGATGGGCATCGAAAGCGATGCCTTCACGCTCGACGAAGCGCGACAGTACGCCACTGTCGGCCAGTTGGCGGGCGGTGCCGATGTGCAGCGACTGCGGTTCCATGAGCCACAACACGTCGGCCACCTGCAGAGCCAACTCAAAATCGTGGGTGGACAGGAACACGGTCTTCTGCATCTGGTGAGCCAGTCGGTGCAACAGTTGCATCATCTCTACCTTACTGGGAAAATCGAGAAAGGCCGTCGGCTCATCGAGATAAATGATGGGCGTCTGCTGAGCCAGTGCCTTGGCAATCATCACCTTCTGGCGTTCGCCATCACTGAGCGTATCGACCATGCGGTGTGCCAGGTTGCTGATTCCCACCTGCGCAAGACTCTCGGCAACGATGCAACGGTCTTCGGCACTGAGCCGACCCCAGAAGCCAGTATAAGGCGCACGCCCCAGACCGACGAGTTCGCCGACCGACATATTGCGGATGTGAGGTTTCTCGGTCAGCACCACCCCCACCCTGCGACTCAGTTGACCATCGCTATAGTTGTCCAACGGGCGCTCTGCCAACAGAATCTCGCCTTGGAGCGGTGGCAGGAAGGCAGACAACGTGCGCAGCAGCGTGGACTTGCCAACACCATTAGCACCCAACAGACAGGTCAGCTCACCAGGATTGATGGTGGCATCGATGGCCTGGGCCACCACTTTCTGACAGTGCTTCTGGCGATAGCCAATGGTCAGTTGACGCAATACGACGGATGGGTTATTCATAATTCTCCTTTCTTTTTCTAAACAGCACGACGCCCACGATGGGAGCACCGATAAGAGCGGTGACAGAGTTGACCGGCAGGGCACCCTCGAAGCCTGGCATGCGTGCCACGAGGTTGCAGAACAGCGCCAAAGCGCCACCCGTCAGCAGCGAGGCCGGCATCAGAATACGATGGTCGCTGGTGCGGAAGATGGCACGTGCCAGATGGGGCACCGCCAAACCGATGAACATGATAGGACCGCAATAGGCGGTGACGATGGCTACCAGCGTGCCAGAACTGAGAATCAGCAGTGCACGGGTGCGCCGCACGTTGAGTCCGAGGTTGCGGGCGTAGCCATTGCCCAGCATATAGAGGTTCATAGACTTGACCGTGAGCATGCTCAGAGGCAGCAACAACAGCATGAGGCACACGAAGAGCAACATCTGGCCACCAGACACACGACCAAACGAGCCCAGTCCCCACACCACATAGGCACGAATGTCCTCTTCGGCAGAGAAGAACTTCAGCACACCGATGATGGCGGTGGCCAGATAGCCTATCATGACACCGATGATGAGCAGCGTGACGTGGCCTTTCACCTTGGAAGCCACCCACACGATGAAGCCCATAACCAGCAGTGAGCCGACAATGGCAGCCAGCGAAATGGCGGCATCGCCTAGATAGCCCAGTCGGCTCAGTGCCACGCCTCCCAGCGAACCCGAGAGCAGCACCACGCAGGCCACACCCAGCGAGGCACCATTAGAGATGCCCAGCACCGAAGGACCGGCCAGCGGATTGCGAAACACGGTCTGCATCTGCAGACCACTCACTGCCAAACCGGCACCTGCCACCAGGGCTGTCAGGGCCTGCGGTACTCGCGAAGAGAGGATGATATTGCGCCATATCTCCGACTCGCCCTCGCTGCCCAACAGGATGTGCCACACGCTGGCAAAAGGAATACGCACCGTTCCGAGCAGAATGTTCAGAACGAACAGTGCCACAATGGCAAACATCAGCAGGAGAATGAGCAAGAGCGTCTTTTTCATTTCAGCAATTGGTAGAACGTGGGCTGATAGTCGGCAGGCATCAACTCAGGATGGAAGATGGCCACCAAGTCGGCCAGGATGACATCGGGCATCACAGGCGCTTTCTCGTAATAAGGCATCTGCTTCATATTACAATAGATGACTTGCTTATCGCGGAAGGCCTTGAACAGCTCGTTGCGGGGCTCGGAGGCCTTCAAAGCCTGGTAGGAAAAGTCGCCCTCGTAGCTATTCAGGATACGCCAGTAGTCTGCATTGGCAGCGGTGGCATACATCTGTTCAAACTCGATGGTAACGCCACCGGTATTATCATCATGAATGACATAGTCAGCACCGGCATCACGGAAAATCTGCGCCAGCGAGTTCTTGCCGCCCACGGCGTACCAGTTGCCGCCATGCATCTCGCCACTAAACACGGTGGGCACCGACTTAAATGCAGCTTCTGCCAGACGTTTCTTAATCATATGATAACGTTCGGCAATGCCCCGAAACAGAGAGTCAGCCTTCTGCTCCTGTCCGGTAAACAGTGCCACAAACTTGATCCACTCGGCTTGTCCCAACGGATGCAACTCTTTATAACCCAGATGCGGAATGAGGGTGATGCCCGTCTCCTTGATGGCATCGTAGCCGCCACGCTTGAAGGGCGAGATGAAGATGACTTCGGGATTGGCAGACAAGATGAGCTCTGTGTCGAAGTTGCCCTCCATACCGATCTTGGCAATCTGTCCTTCCTTCACTCGCCGACGCACCTCCTTATTAAAGAGGTTCTTGGTACCGGTGATGCCCTTGACCACATCCAAACCATCGAGTGCGATGAAGTTGGACAGTTGCAACATGGTCATCACGATGGTGCGCTCTACGGGCACATCGACTCTGATATAGCCCTCAGGAATATCCACATGCTGTGCTCCCTTCTGCACCAAAGCAAAGTGGTAGTCAACGGGCATGCGGTCCTCGTCTTCTTGCGGGTCGGCCACGTCAACCAGGCGGACACCATTATCGAGGGTCTTCACCGAGAAGCCTTTAGCATAAGTGGGATTGAGCAGCGAGTCGCTGACGGCGGCAGTACCAACAGGCTGACGTTGGCCGCCGGTGCAGGCACTGAATAAAACGAGCAGACAAGCAAGACTGCCCAGCAAGATGTGTTTCATGTAGTAATCCATGTAATGGTTCTTGATTTTGCGGACAAAGGTACAATATTTTTCTGAAAAGAGCACAAAAAAAGGTCTGCGTTTTTTCAACGCAGACCTTGATGTATAGTTACCGTAAGAGAAATACGGATTACTTCTTAATGAACTTCTTACCATTGCTGATGTAGAGACCAGCCTTCTCAGCCTTCTTCAGCTCAATACCCTGCAGATTGAAGATCTTGTTCTGCTGTGCAGAAGGAATCACCTTCTCGCTGATGCCTTCAGTACCAGGATTGGTAGCACCCAGATACTTGAGACGGAAATTGTCGACAACAACCCAGTCTTCAGCGTTTGGCTGAGAATCCTTAGCTACACCGAAATTAAGTTCGCCTTTTGCTGTAACTTCCGCAATGATAGATGTCTTGTAAAGACCATTCTGGAAGTACTGAGCTGCCTGGTCGCAATTGTTAGGCAGTTCGCCAATATCAGACTTAGAACCCAAGCCTGGAGCCTTATCGGCACCCTCAACAATGTTAGGCAGGGAAGCATCAACATCCATTCCACTATAGAGGTAAGCCTCGCGAAGAGGTTCGCCATTATCAGAAATAACACTTACCTGATTATTGAAGTTACCATCGCGATAGTAGCCCTGAACAGATATTTCATAGAAACCAGGTTTCAAGCCCTGAACAACCTGATCGGCAACCATTGCTGGCTTATTCCATGCCTCAAGGGTGAAGTCATTGTGATTACTACCACGTTCCCAAACGTTGGCATCTGCGAGAGTCCATGCGGGCTCAATTTCTGCGCGCTGATTGAAGCCAGGGTTAACGATCATGAACGAAACATCTACAGGATTCTCGGCAGAAGCATTCTCCATCAGTGCCAGGCGCTCTTCCTGAGTTACCAGGATCCACTGTGCATCAAGATCCTCGGGGTCAACAGCCGTCTGACCAGCAGACAGATGGTTCTCGGTTCCAACAGTATTCCAGTCGCCCTGACCTTCGTTGACACTTGCATCGGGGTTGTACTTCACATATACATCTTTATAGTCATACTGATAGATGTTGTACTTACCATCGCCAACCTCAACAAAATACCAGTCATCAACCTTAGGACAGTCCATATAACCACGATAGTTCATATATTCCTTCGTACCATTATCATCTGAACCATTAGAAAGGTGAGTATTGATAAAGAATCCATCAGCAGCATCGCTTGGCTCGAGAGTAACCAATGTGCCAGGCATACCCAGTGCTGCATGTGCACCCCAGTCAGAGCCACCAGTGAGGAAGCGTTGCTGACCAACGTTGTAGAGATAGAAGTCGCCAGCGGCAGGAACATTGCCCTTGAAGACATTGGGCTGACGCTCAGCCACATTCTGCTTGCGTGCAATACGGGCACTCTTCAGTGCTTTGCTCAGTTCGTCGTCGGTAGTACCTTTCTCGAAGAAAGACTCTGACTCGAGAGACTCTAAGCCTTCTTCCTTAGCCAGTGCGATCGTATTCTTCAGTGCTGTGAAGTTGTCAGCATTCAGGGCCTTCACATTGTCGAAAGCCAGTTTCAGGGCATCGTAAGCCTCTTTCTGAGCAGCCAGGTCGCTGCCATCTACAACAGCCTTAGCGCTGAGCAGAGCTGCATCGAGATTGGTTTTCAGAGCTGCGGTGATATTACCATCGTAATTCTCGACAGAAGGAATCAGGTCGGCCAACAGTGGACCGAAGGGATTAACTGCAGGATAAGACTCGGGATAGACATACTCCTGAACTGACCAGTTAGAGAAGTTGAACCAGTAGGCAGGCTCGTGCTCACCATCGTCAACAACACCAAACTGGAGGATGAATGTAGCAATGTCAGTGGTAGAAGTGAAGTCAACGTTATAGTTGCTGCCTTCGGTTGCTTCGGGAGAAATCTTTGTAAAGGCAATCAGGCCCTCGTCGTTATAGCGACCATTGCCGTGATTGTAGTTTTCACGATCGATAATCTTGAAAGGAAGAGTTGTTGGGCTATCGGTCTCGTTGTGGTTTCCGTCCCATGTGCCCCAGCCACCAGTGCTGTAGGTGAACGATACGTTGTAGTCTTTGTAAGGTTCTACAGTCAGTTTGTAAGACAGAGGCTCCCAACCGCCTGTACCTACATAAGGATTAAGGCTGTTGACACCAGTTAACTCGTCCCATCCAATACGTGAGCCTTCGCCATAAACAGAGGACCAGTGCTCGTTAGGACAAATCCAGTTCTTCATGTTCTTGTATTCGGTAGAAGCGATAGGAGTGAGTGTGCGCTCACCATTGCCGCAGAGTTCGAACTCTGTACCATTATATTTATATACCTTATTATCGGTGGTGTTGTAAACCATCTTACCAGGATATACGGTAATACCGCTCTCAATGCCACCTACCTCGAACAGTTTGTCGTTCTCAGAATAGAAGATCTTGCCAGAAACCTTATCCTTCAGAGCGCCCTTGCTGTTAGAAAGAACGGGGATGAGGTCGAACACCAGTGTTGTACCCTCATAGATCTTCAGGTTGTATAGCTCGATGTAAGGGTTGTAGCAGTCGGTCTGAACACGATCGCCTACCTCGGCAGGATAATCCTTGTTCTGAGCGAATACATACAGAGGAGTCTTACAAGCGTTTGACTCATCCTTTGCGGCATCTGTGATAGTACCTCTGAGGTTGGTCATCTGCTCATCATCGTAAATCTTCAGTGTACCTTCGGCAGCATCCAGCACAGTCCAGATTTTCTGTCCATAGACCATCTGAGCCTTGTCGCCAGTCTCGCCAGCAAGGTTGATGGTAGCATTGGTAGAGAAGAAGCAGAAGCGATCTTTCCATCCATCCTTCTCGTAACCACATCCATAGACAGCCTTCCAGTCGGGACCTTCAGAAGCCTTGATGACTGCCACCGCACGGGTGTTGATTTTAGGAATGTAGTTCAGGTTGATGTAAGCGCCATCGGGAGCCTTCAAATAGTCACCCACCTGCAAATCAGGCTGTGTAATCTTCAAAGAATTCACCTTCTCATAAACGCCATAGAGTTCGTAGCTATTGCAATTGTTACGAACGTAAACCTTGCCATCCGCCTTGTTAAAGACGAAGGTCTCCGTGCCGGTGTACTTTGACACATTGTCAACCACCTCAACGTTTGAGCTTTGAGCAAGCATAGTGCCGCCAACCAACAAGCTCATTACGAATAGTAATAATTTTCTCATAAAACTTGAGTTTTGAGTTAATAATAATTTGGTTTTATTGGTTTGTACTTTGATAGCATATATTTTCTGGGAGCAAAATTATAATATAATAATAAAAAGGAAGGACAGAAACTATTCAAAAAAGGAAAATATCTGTTAATCGTCACATAATTCTTCTTTTTCTACTTGTCAGAATATGAATTATTTAGTATATTTGCGCATCAATTAAACAATAATATAAATGAAAGAGCGAATCACGTTCCTTGACTACCTTCGCGTAGTAGCATGCTTCTTGGTGATGCTGGTACATGCCAGTGAAAATTTCTATGGAGCCGACGCTTCAGGACTGGCTGGCAATGTATCAATGGTGGCCAACGAGAGCAATCGGTTCTGGGTTGCCTTCTACGATGGAGCGCTGGGACGTGTAGCCGTACCGCTGTTCATGATTGTGTCTGCATTCTTGCTGGTACCGATGAAGCCTGGAACCACGATGGTGCAATTCTATCGTCGGCGATTTATGCGCATCCTTCCACCTATGGTTGTCTTTCTGCTGCTCTACACCTTCCTGCCATTGGCATGGGGTGGCATGACATGGGAACAATCAATGGCCGACCTGCAACTGCTACCTTTCAACTTCCCTTCAATGGCAGGACACCTGTGGTTCATGTATCCGCTGATTAGTCTCTACCTGATCATACCGGTGGTATCGCCTTGGCTGGAACGTGCCAGCGCCAAAGAAGAGCTTACCTTTATTGGTATCTTCGCCTTTACCACCATCATCCCCTGGCTGCACCGCTTTGTGTCTGCCGAGCTGTGGGGTGAGTGCTTCTGGAACCAATTCTCTATGTTCTGGTACTGTTCGGGCTACTTAGGCTACCTGGTATTAGCACACTATATCCGCTATCATCTGACATGGAATCAGCGCAAAAGACTGGTCGTTGGCACCATTGCCTTTGTAAGTGGTGCCGCCTTCACCGCCTGGAGTTTCTGGTGGAAGGGCGAGCCCGGACTGCTCATTGAGACACCAATGCTGGAATGGTCGTGGGAGTTCTGCACACTGAATGTGCTCATTGCCACCTTTGGCCTGTTTTTGCTGTTCACCTGCATCAAACAGACAAAAGCGCCTGCCATCATCACCTCACTATCGAAACTGTCTTACGGCATGTATCTGATGCATTTGTTCTTCTTGGCGCCCATTGCTGCCTGGATTATCGATGGCGATGCCTCTAAGCCCAGCATACCCGTGGCACTGGCCATCCCCGTGATCGCCATACTTACTTTCGTATGTTGTGCTATTACAACAAAACTACTTTCACTATTACCCAAAAGCAAATACATTATTGGATAACAAATGAATCTACGAAAACTATACCTTATATTATATATGGGGGGCTTGCTACTTCACAACGTGCAGGCTCAGCCCATCAATGTGAATAGGTTTTCGACTTCTACGGGACTATCGACCAATGCCACCCTTTGCGCACTGCGCGACAGCTACGGTCTGCTGTGGATAGGAACGGAAAACGGACTGAACTACTTCGACGGTCTGCGACTGCACGTGTATCGCGACATGTTTATCAAACAGAACCCCAACGAGACTAACACCATCATCTCTATCTTTGAACACGAGAAGAACATCTGGTTGGGTGGTACGGCAGGACTGTACGTGCTGGACAGGCAACAGAACAAATACAACCGCTTTGAGAAGAAGACCCGCTACGGCGTTATCATCAGTACCGCCGTGCCAAAAATCATCAACACCGACAATGGGCTTATTTGGATAGCCACACAGGGACAGGGACTTTTCATCTATGACTCGAAGAAGGACAGTTTGTATCAGGACAGCCGACATGGCACCTTCTTCTTTGACATCGAAATGGACAGCGACGGTCTGATTTATGCGGCTACGTTCTCGGGCGACCTGGCCATCTATCGAAGCGACGGACAGTTTCTGCGTTCGCACAAGGTGGAAGGCTACAAAGACGACAAGAACCCCATCAGCATGACGCGCAGCAACGGACATCTTTGGATGGGCTTCAACAACACACTGAAACAACTCAGCCTGCATCACGAGAATACAGGACAGCAATGGCAATTGGCGCAAGTTGGCGGCATACGCCACCTGACTTCGGATGCCAGTGGACACATACTGATAGCCAGCGAGAACGGCTTGTTCCGGTTCTATCCAGGAAGCGGGCATTTGGAGTCTATCAATGCCAACAACACCCCTGGTTATCTACTAAACAGTAACAACATCAATCATTTGGTTTGGGATGCCGACAGTTCGCTGATGGTACTGACCGAAACTGAAGGCATTAACATTCTGCCCACACAAAACCATGGTATCAAGATGTTGGAACTTCCTCTTGCCACACAACAGCATAGGCAAATCAACATCAATGCGCTGTGCATGGGCGAAGGTAACGAAGTGTGGATTGCCTCAGACCACGAACTTTTCCGTTTGAACACCAGTACCCAGGTGGTCAGCACCTATAGTCACGCACAGCTGCCTCAGGAGATTAGCAGTATTATGCTCGACGGCAAGAACCTATGGATAGGTACGCGCCATCAGGGCATCCGCGTCATTGACACACAGAGCGGTGCTGTTCGCAATTTTACCTTCTCGAGTTCTGTACCCTACACCATTCCCAGCAACGAAATTAACAAGATATTCCGGGCAAAGAATGGAGATATCTACATTCTATCAAGCTGGGGACTTTCACACTATAATCGCCAGAACGACCACTTCCGCAGCTATGCTAGCATCAGCGCAATGACTCCATTTGTCGCTATAGCCGAGACTGACAAAGGATGGTTGTGGGCTTCGTCGGCCAACAAAGGTCTATACAGAAAAGACCCAAAGAATGAATGGTTTGATTTCTTCCAATCGAATACCATTGGTTTCCAGGCAGCCAACGTGATCCACTGCGACTCACAGGGCGTGCTTTGGTTGGCCACAGATGGCGGCGGCTTGTATCGTATGATGCCCGATGCCAAGGACTTCGAACGCTACGATGTGGATGGTTCAGCCATACACGGTTTGGCCATCACCTTTATTGAGGAAGACAAGCTGGGCAACCTATGGATGGGATCTACAGCGGGTATCGTGCGCATCACTCCTTCACGCGACCTACGCGACATTCAGCTCTACGCCACCATTCAGAACCAAGAGGCCAACGTGTCGTGCAACCCCAACTGTGGCTACATGCTCTTTGGCACCACCAACGGACTGTTCAGTTTTGTGCCTCAACAGCTGAAGCCCGTGCTCGATCTGGAACATGTGTACATACAAAACATCAACTTCCCCTATATTGACAACGACCAGAAGGAGTTGCAGAGGCTGGGACTCGACGTGCTGCTTTACACCAAAGAGAGCATCACACTGCCCTACGCAGACAATAGCTTTACGTTGCACTTCGCATCGTCTCGCTTCTGCGGTATGCCGCCTGCAAAATACGAGTATATGTTGGAGGGATTCGACAAGACCTGGGTGCGAGGAACATCTAACTCGGAAGCCACTTATGCCAATCTGCCTCCTGGCGACTACGTGTTCAAGTTAAGACGTATGGGCGACAACAACGTTGCGGAGATAGCCCATCTGAAGATTACGATACTGCCACCATGGTATCGCACCACGTTGGCCTATATCTTCTACGCACTGCTGATTGTTGGTTTCATTTACCACACCTATAAGCGTGAGCAGCGTAGGTTGAAAAGGCGCTATGCGCGACAGATGGAATCGTTCAGAACTGAACAGGAGAAACAGACCTTCCAATCAAAGATTCGCTTCTTTGTGGACCTGGTACATGAGATTCGCACCCCTCTGACGCTGATCAGCCTGCCCCTGGAGAAGATGCAGGAGAAAATAGACGGTGGCGAAGCTCTGGGCGGTCGCGAACTAAAAGATCACCTCTCGTCAATCCGCCGCAACATGAACTACCTGCTGGGCATCACCAACCAGTTGCTGGACTTCCAGAAAGCAGAGAATGGCGGCATCTCACTGATGCAACAGAACGTAGATATCAAGAAAATGCTGACAGATATCTACAAGCAGTTCTTTGACGCTGTGAAAGTGCAAGGCAAACAGATACAGTTGCAACTGCCCGAAGAGAGTGTCACCACCGTGATAGATCAGGACAAGATGAAAAAGGTGATGATGAACATCGTGGGCAATGCTCTGAAATATACAAATCAAGACATCATCATTAAACTGGAAGTCATCAACGATGAGTTTGTCAAGATATCTGTGATCGACGATGGCTCGGGAGTTCCTATCGAGGAGCGTGATAAGATTTTTGACCGCTACTACCAGATAGGCAACGACAATATTGCCAGTTCGCTGGGCACAGGCCTCGGCCTGGCCTATGCCAAGATGCTGGCCGAGGCACACCACGGTGATCTACAATATGAGGATGCACCTGGCGGCGGTTCTTGCTTCATCATCACACTGCCACTGGTAAGCAGCGACGAGGAACCCGTTGAAACGGAAGACATAGCCCCCGTTGCCGAGGAGGTAAAAGATACGGCTGCTGCATCAACAGCCAAAACTCACACTATCCTTTTGGTGGAAGACAACGAAGAATTGCTGAAAGCCACAGCCGATTCACTGCGTCTGTGGTATAAGGTGGTGAAAGCACACGATGGTATAGAAGCACTCGAGGTGCTGAAATACAACGAGGTGGACATTGTTGTCAGCGACCTGATGATGCCCCGCATGGATGGTATCAAGCTGTGTCAGAACATCAAGACCAATATTGACACCAGTCACCTGCCACTCATTCTGCTGACAGCCAAAACCACCGTAGAGTCGAAGGTGGAAGGAATGGAGAGTGGTGCCGACATCTACATGGAGAAGCCTTTCGCCATCAAGCAACTGCACCTGCAGATAGAGAACCTGCTGCGCCTGCGTCAGCAGTTCTACGAACGCATGAAGAGCATAGAAGGCTTCAATACGCAATCGCTGCAAGAGGAGAGTCCGCTGGGACTGAACCAGCAAGACTTACAGTTCGTAGAACGTCTGCAGAAGTCTGTCACCGATAACATGCGTGACGAGGAGTTCTCTATTGACACACTGGCCGAACAACTGAACATGAGCCGAAGCAGCTTCTATCGTAAGATAAAAGCGTTGACTGGCATGACGCCGACAGACTATCTGAAGACATCGCGTATGAACCAGGCAGCCCTACTCCTGCGCGAAGGATGTCGCAGCAGTGAAGTGGCAGAACGCGTCGGTTTCTCGTCCACAAGCTACTTTGCAAAGTGCTTCAAGGCCCAATTTGGCGTGCTTCCAAAAGATTTTTCATAGGCAAAAAGGACACTGAATAGTTTTTTTTATTCTATGAATAGCATTTTTCGTTCCAAGAACGGGAAATGCTATATTTTTGCGCTTAAATTGAACCGAACCTAACAAAGAAACATAATTTTTATTATTGTTTTTCATTCATTATTATTAACCAAACTAAAAACTTATGAAACGAAAACTGACTTTCGTATTGGGGCTTTTGATAGCCTCACTGACAGGAAGCGTGTTTGCCCAATCGTTTGATGAACAGAAGACCTACTCCATCTGCAATCGAAACGATGCAAACATCTTCATGCAAGACAATGGCACTGGCAAAGTGGATTTAGGAGCATTCAACGACAACTCCTATTGGAAGCTAATTGCCACAACCAATGACAATTGCTATTATGTACAGAATGCTGTCACACAGAAGTACATGCAGAGCACCGCAGGCAATGAGGTAGAAGTCAACACTGGCGACACACCTGTAGAGATCAGCATCATTCTGTGTACTAAAGAAGGTGAAGGGATGTACGGAATGGCTTCAACAGACCAGACCACCTACGACTTCACAAGCGGCACGATTGGTGCGAATTGGAGAAACGACGGCGTGGTACAGGGCTTTGCTGCCGTCAGCGGCACAAACCACCGTTCTTTCTGGAAGATTGAGGAAAGAGCGATACCTGAACCGGTGACACTCACCTCCCCCTATGCAGGAAGTGTCGCTGCTGAAGGTACATTCTTCCTTTACAACGTGAAGACTGGAAAATGGATGGGAGACAACCACATTAAAACTGGAGGCGACTGGACATCCCATGGTGAACTTGGTCCTCGCGGTCGTGACATTGACTTGAAAGCCGGCAATGCTGAAGGTTGTTTCCAACTTGACCCCAAACTTGGACACAATCACTCCATCAATGGCAGCAATCTCTATATGGACACCGACGATGGCGTAACCAATTGGATTTTTACTCCTGTAACTGTGGAGGGCTTAACCAACTGCTATTCACTGACAACCCCTGGCGGCAAAGCTATGGGAGCAAATGCTGACGGATGGGCAACAAGTGATGCTGCCGCTATTGCAGAGAACGGCAATATCTGGCAGCTTGTAAGTCGTGAGCAACGCCTTGAAGCCATGAAGGAAGGTGATGATTGCTCGTGGCTCGTGCTAGGCGGTACATTCCCTGTAGCCGACAGTCACAGAGATGATAACGCATACAAGACATGGTATGGAGAGTATGGCAACAACAATTGTGGCGGCGACGGTTTATACCATTGCAACCAAGTATGGGAATTCTGGAATATCTCTCAACGCGATATTTATCAGGATATTGCCGTTCCCAATGGTAAATATAAATTCAAGGCTCAAGCCATCTATGTATCTACAGGAGGCAATAATATGAATGCCGACAGATACAATGAATATGTAGCAGACCCAGCAGGCAACACCAAAGGTATGGTATATGCCAACGATGTCACCACCCCCATGATTAACGTTTATTCACTCGTTACTGACGAGAGAGTCAACGACAGAAACACCAAAGAACTTGGTAATGGAAAATGGGCATATAACGGCACCATCGAATTCTCTACAAACATATTCGAAGGTAAAGGATGGACAAACGAAATCGAAGTTACTGTTACCAACGGTACACTCCGCGTAGGTGCCAAGGTTGAAGGTGCCGAAGCCGCATGGATGCTGATAGACAACTTCACTCTGACATATGCTGGTGAACTTGACGCAGCAGACCTGACTCCATATATAGAAGCGCTCAGCACTGCAATTGGTAAGGCAGAGGCTTTTAATGGTAATACTACCAATGCCCTGAATACTGCTATCACCAATGCATTAACTGATGCACGCGCTGCGCTCAATAGCGAAGATGGTGAAGAGATGGCAAACAAAGCAACAGCCCTTACCAATGCGGTAGCTGCTGCCGAAGCCGTAGACGTAACTATTCTCCAACAGACCATTGCCGTAGCTGAGCAAGGTGTTGATCTGACCGAAGCTAACGACTTTATCACTAACGGTACTTCTGCCGATGTTCTGAATGACATTCTTTTCAAACTGCGTACTGCTCGCAAGATTAATGCACTGGGAGTAGCTGATACATTCACAGGTTCTACTCCTACTGCCGACACAGAATACTTCCTTTATAATATAGGTACAGGCATGTGGTTGGCTAACGGTTCCGACTGGAACACTCATGCTGCTGTTGACATCTATCCTCTTGGCGTGAAGCTTATTGCTGCCGACGGTGGCAGATTTAAGATGCAGACTCACATGTTCAAGAACCGCGAAGAAAAATGGATCAACTACAATGCTTATGTAGATACCAATGGGCAAGACACCTGGACCTTTAATGCTGTAGAAGGCAAGGATAATGTTTATTCCATCAACTCTGAGGGTGACCGCACTGACGTAGGTCGTCTGCTGGGTTACGATCCATTCGGTCCTACCGACAAGGGCAGCTATCGTTATTGGAGCAATGTAGCTAAAGACCGCGAAGGTGTTAACAACCCCAACAACCAGTGGAAGCTGGTGACTCGCGCAGAGATTGAAGCCAAGATGGAAAAAGCTACCCAGGACAATCCTGTTGAGGTAAGCTATCTTATTGATAATGGTGGTCTGAACCGCGTATGGACTCTTGACAACTGGGCTCACGAGGGTGGTGCACACATGTCTTCTGAAGATGATGGAGACTTCAATCGCAATAGCGACTATGCTTACGAATACTATAACACCAACTCATTCAGCTTCACACAGGAGCTCAGCAATCTAGTTCCTGGTAAGTATGAAGTACGCGTTAACGGTTTCTTCCGTCAGGGTAATGGCGACTATCAGGCAAATATCGTCAACAACAATGGCGAGCTGATCAGTGAGGTCTATCTGAAAGCAAACAGCGAGAAGACCTTCCTGCCTAACATTGCTACTGAAGCAGGTAAGCTGCCCGGCATTGCATCAAAAGAAACCAACGAGAAAGGTGCATTCGTAAACTGGGGCAAGGAAGTAATCCCTGCCTTTGAGACTGGACTTTACCAGGCTTCTGTAACTGCAATCGTAGGTGAAGACGGTAAGCTCACCATTGGTGTAGCACAAGACCAAAAGACAACCGACGACAGCTGGACTATGTTCGATAGCTTCCGTCTCTTCTATCTTGGCAACAGCATTGACCTGAGCGAGCTTATCACAAGTCTGAGCAATGCCATTTCCGAAGCAGAGAGTTTCGACATCAATACAACATCTACTGCACTGGCAACGACACTGACCCAGGCCCTGAACGATGCAAAATCTAAGCTAACCTCAGAGGTTGCCGATGAGATTACTAATGCGACAAACG
Source organism: Prevotella sp. (assembly GCA_024695815.1). Lineage (GTDB taxonomy): Bacteria > Bacteroidota > Bacteroidia > Bacteroidales > Bacteroidaceae > Prevotella. The sequence goes on along the minus strand of JAILHK010000031.1, from coordinate 13,376 downwards.
CACTGAATACTGCTCTCACAAACGCAAAGGCCGTTAATATAATCGTTCTTAAGAAAACCGCAGAACTAGCCGAAGCAGAAGGTATTAACGTTGATGCCGCCAGAACAGCTATTGCCGAGGCAACCACCTCTGCTCCTGTTGACAATGCTTTGAATTCACTGCGTATTGCTCGTCGTGTGAATGCTGCTGATATTCACGAAAACGTATTCAAGGGCAACCAGCCTGCTGAGGGTGACTTCTATCTGTACAACGTAGGTGCTAAGCGCTTCCTCTGTGGTGGTGATGACTGGGGCGCTCACTGTGTAGTAGGATTCCCTGGACAACTTCTGACCTTCACAGGTACTGACGGTAACTACCGCATTGATACTCACCTGTCAAATGGTGGTAACAGTCATTACCTAGGTTATAATGGTTACATGGATACCGATGCTACAACTACATGGACACTGGTTTCTACTGGCAAGGATGGTGTATATGTTCTTGCTCGTACCGAGAGCCAGGACGATCTGTTGGGTTATGACACCACAACCTACAATATTGTACATTCAGACCGTCATGATAGTTCTCTGCCTGAGAACCAGTGGATACTTGTTAGCGTAGCTGAGCGCGATGCCCTGATTGAGCTGGCTTCTGAAGAGAACCCCGTTGACCTCTCTTACAAGATTCAGGCTCCCGGCTTTGACCAGCGTGCTTCTATCGACAAGTGGGCGATGACTGATTTCAGTATCTGGGGTCGTGGTGGAAACCACCCAGATTTCGCATGCGAATCATGGAACAAGGAGAGCAACAAGCTTAGCCAAACTATCGAAGGACTGCCCTCTGGTAACTATAAGGTTAGTGTACAGGGCTTCTTCCGTGATGGCAATCTGGCAAATCAGGTTGAACTGATTACTACTAGCAACGAACCTGCACAGTTGGCAAGCCTCTATGCTGGCGAGCAATCTATTCTGCTTCCCAACATTGTTGCTGAAAAAGACAAGGTTCCTGGTATAGGCGTAGCCACAGCAATTGGCGAGCTTCCAGACAACTGCGACCAGGCATGCAACTTCTTCCAGCTAGGTCTGTATAAAGTTGAACTCGACGTTGTTGTTGGCAACGACGGTAAACTTGAAATTGGTGTATCTAAGAACAGTAAGAATTTCGATGAAGACTGGGTAGTTGTAGATAACTTCCGTCTTGTTTACTTTGGCAATCCTGCAAAAGCTGCCCTTGAGGCTGCCAAGGATAGTCTGGCTGCTCTGATTGCTACCGCTAAGGCTATCGACACCACAGGAAAGACCTCTGAGAGTGCTACTGCTCTGAGCAATGCTATCACTAATGCTGAGACTGCTCTCGCTGCCGAGAATGCTACCGTTGAGAGTCTGAACGCTGCCAAGACCACGCTGCAGAATGCTATCGACGGTCTGAAGGACGAGGTTGTTGACGGCATCAACGTCATCGAGGCTGCTGCCAAGGCTGGCAAGGTTTACAACACTCAGGGACAGAAGGTGAACAAGACCCAGAAGGGTGTTTACATCATCAATGGCAAGAAGACCGTTGTGAAGTAATTCATCTTTCATCCTAATACTAAAGGCCGTGCACCTTTTGGAGTGCACGGCCTTTCATACAAAATCAACACATGGCTACATTCGCACCCTTTGCTCGGCCATTATACGTAATGGCGAAACCTGCAGGCAGTCTTTGTAACTTGGCCTGTAAGTATTGTTACTATTTAGAGAAGAGTCAACTCTATGCTGACATACCGCAGAAAGAGCGTTTCAACATGGACGACCGCACACTGGAGACGTTTATCCGCCAGTATATTGAGTCGCAGACACAGCCGCAGGTGCTGTTCACCTGGCATGGAGGCGAGCCATTGATGCGCCCCATCAGTTTCTATAAGCGTGTGTTGGAACTCCAGAAAAGGTATGCTCGCGGACGTATCATCGAGAACTGTCTACAAACCAACGGCACGCTACTTACCGACGAGTGGTGCGAGTTCTTCCGTGCCAACAACTGGCTCATCGGCATTTCCATTGACGGACCTCAGGATTTACATGATGAATATCGTCGCGCACGTGGCGGTCAACCATCGTTCTATAAGGTAATGCGTGGCATCCGCCTGTTGCAGAAACATGGTGTGGAATGGAACGCAATGGGCGTAGTCAACGACTACAATGCCGACTATCCGCTTGACGTATACCATTTCTATAAAGAGAATGGTTGTCGATACATTCAGTTTGCTCCTATCATAGAGAGGATACTCCCCCACGAAGACGGACGACACCTTGCTCATGTGGCCGACAAGAAAGAAGCGCAATTGGCCGATTTCTCTGTGACACCCGAGCAATATGCCCACTTCTGTTGTACCATCTTCGACGAGTGGGTGCGTAACGATGTGGGACAAGTCTTCGTTCAGCTCTTTGACTCCACACTGGCCCGCTGGGTTGGCGAGGCCCCCGGTGTGTGTGCTATGGCAGAGACATGCGGTCATGCCTCTGTACTTGAAGCCAACGGCGACCTCTACTCGTGTGACCACTTTGTCTTTCCAGAATACAAGTTAGGCAACATCCACAAGCAGACCATCACCGAGATGATGTATAGCGACCGTCAATTGACATTTGGCCGGGGCAAGCGAAATGGTCTGCCACAGCAATGTCTGTCGTGTCCATGGCTTTTCGTCTGCAATGGTGGGTGTCCGAAAGACCGCTTTTGCCAGACAGCCAATGGGGAACGAGGACTCAACTACATGTGCAAAGCCTTCCAACAAATTTTCGGCCATGTAAAACCATATATGGATTTTATGAAACAAGAATTGCTGTGTCAGCGCCCACCTGCCAACGTCATGGAATGGGCCAGAAAGCAATGAAAAAATAAAAAAATCTAATCATCGCAGAAAACTATCCGTTCAAAGTCATCTTGAACGGATAGTTTTCTTTTATGCCCTTACACCATTTCTTTTTATTTATTGTAACTTTGTTGGCACCAATAGCAAGTAAGAGACATTAGAAGAAACCTTTCTTAATAAAATTTATCCTAACAATCATGACACAACTAAACGCTAAGAAAATGCTGATGTCGGCAACAGCCGCATTACCAGCATTAGTACCAGCCCAGGCACAACAACCTGAGAGACCCAACATCATGCTCATCGTGGTAGATGACATGGGCTACTCTGATTTGGAATGCTTTGGCGGTGAAGTACAATCACCAAACCTTAACAGTCTTGCTGAGAACGGCATCCGTTTTACGCAGTTCTTTAACTCGGGACGCAGCTGTCCTTCACGCGCCCAACTGCTGACTGGCCGCTATGCACAGACGGTAGGCATCACAGGGATGGGACAAAGCCTGACAAAGGACTGTGTGACTATACCAGAAGTGCTGCGAGAGGCTGGCTACCACACCGGCATGAGTGGAAAGTGGCATCTTTCGCTGACTCAAGGTATTGGCAACAACACCGACCAAATGGCGTGGCTGTCACACCAAAACACATTCAACAATCGCCCTTTTGCACCTATCGACACATACCCATGCAATCGTGGCTTCGATCAGCACTGGGGTACAATCTGGGGTGTCACAGACCACTTTGACCCATTCTCACTGGTACACAACGAAGAGCCTCTTTTCACGGATAGTATTCCCAGCGATTTCTACTATGCCGACTATGTGGCCGACAAAGCCATTGACATGATGGACGAGATGACAGCCGATGGTAAGCCATTCTTCATGTATGTGGCTTTCCAAGAGCCCCACTGGCCTGTACAGGCAAAACCACAGGACATTGAGAAATATAAAGGCGTCTATGACGATGGATGGGATGTCCTGCGACAACGTCGTTATAAAAAGATGATAGAGCTGGGCATCGTTAACCCGGAAGAAACACCAGAGGCAAGCAACGCATCCGGACGTGCCTGGGAGAATGAGAGCGACAAGGCCTTCCAAGCAGCCAACATGGAGGTTCATGCCGCCATGGTGGATTGTGTTGACCAAAACATCGGACGCATCATCAATGAACTGAAACGCCGTAACATCTACGACAACACGCTGATTATTTTCTGTTCAGACAATGGTGCTTCCAGCGAGAACTACACCATTGGCGACTTCGACCGTCATGACCGCACACGCTCTGGCGAGAAGGTGGTTCACAACTCGCCAACACCTGGCAGCCAGCTGACCTACAACTATCTGCACAACGGATGGGCAGGCGCAATCAATGCTCCCTTCCGCTATTGGAAGACAACCCAGTTCCACGGAGGAACCGCTACACCTGCCATCATCCACTGGCCTGCTGGTATCAGCAAAGCCAAAGAAGGCACCATCAATCGTGAGCCCTGCCATTTCCTGGACATTATGCCAACGTGTATAGAACTGGCAAATGCCACATACCCCACCACTTATCATGGTAACGCCATCAAGCCCCTTTGTGAGGAGAGTCGTTCTATACTGCCTCTGCTTCAGGGCGAGGGCGTGTGGAATGGCGAGCGTGTGCTCTTCTGGGAACACGAAGGCGGAAAGGCCGTACGCAAAGGCGATTGGCGCCTTACAGCACTCAAAGGGGCCGGTTGGCAGCTGTTCAACTTGAAAAACGACTACGCCGAGACCAACAATGTGGCTGCGGAATATCCTGAGAAAGTGCGTGAGCTAAAAACGCTTTGGAACAACTGGGCAAAAAGTGTAGGCCTCAGCATTTCTGAAGACATCGAGGACACAGCCAAGGAGCTCATCTTCTACTATGACTTCAACGACAACACGGATGATGCCTCAAAGCATCACTACGAGTTGACCCCGTCAAACGAAGGTTTTAGCTATGTGGAAGGTGTCAAAGGGAAAGGCATTGAGCTTAATGGAAATGCCCAGTACCTAGACTTCAACACCAACGGCATCGTAGAAACAAAAAACACCCAGACCACATTTTGTGCCTGGGTGTACAACGAGCGGAGCGATGCGCCAAGTTCAGGCAATCAGGACGGAGGCTTTTACTTTCGTGACCAGGTAATTCTGGCGCAGAAAGATCAAGCAGGTACTGGTCGCATCTACCTCTATAGTAGAGCAGAAGCACCGGTCAACGGTGGTGATGCGCGTTTTTTTTACAACAACTTCCTTGGAGCCCAACAAAACCATGCCAACTACGGCTCGCTGGTGCCTGGAGAATGGCAGCACGTAGCCGTGGTCTGCAATCCTGTTGACCTCAGCGTCACATATTATATTAATGGTGTTCGCGACTGCACAGTACCTGCTCCTCAGTTTGAGGCTTGCACCGGCGGTTTCCGTATTGGTGGCCACAAAGCCAACAAGGATTATTTTCAAGGTAAGCTCGACGAAGTCTATTTTTTCAAAGGCATCCTCTCTGCCGACGAAATACGCGAGGTAATGGCTGGCACTATCGACCTAAAGAAGTATGAAGACGGCAATATTAATCCTCAGCCATCCGAAGATTGGGTGCTGAATGGCAAATACTTTACCATCCGTAACTTCAGCAACAATGCGCCCGCCTATATGAAGGACACGACAGGCCCCAACGACTATGTGCTTTGCGGTGACGAGGTTGACGAAAATTCCTATTGGACTTTTGAGAAAACAGACAATAAGAACTGTTATTACGTAAAGAATGCTACCACGGCCCGATACATTCAAGGCTATACTGCCACAACAGAGCAACCTGTAGTGCTCGGCGAGGAAAAGGCCGAATACCATGTCACAGCACCATCGGCAGAAGACGGACGCTACGGCTTTGCCTACACAGGTAATGCTCCCTACGACTTCAGTGCTGGCACCATCGGTCTCAACCTTAGAGGCGAGAGTAATCAGGCAGAATGCTGGGTACAGACATTTGCTGCCGTCAACGGCACCAACCATCGTTCGTTTTGGACCCTCGACGAGATTGATGCAACCACTGTTGGCATCAACAGCTTCAAAGCCAAAGCGCCCAAACAGATATTCGATTTGCAAGGTCGCCAGCTTAATAATACCGTTCACTCGGGCATGTACATCGTAAACGGGAAAAAAGTAATCAAATAGTTGATATTACAGTCTGAATACCTATTATTATTTATTTCTCAAGCAACATGAATACAAGAAATATTGTTTTAACCATACTAACACTATGCATACCCATCCTTGGAGGTGGACTAGCAGCAAAAAGAGTTGCCGACAACCCCACGGAGATACGGACAATTAAAAACTTTCGCGAGTATAAGACGAAAAACGGAACCAGTCTCACCATTAACAACAAAGCTTATAGTGAGCCAGACATATACTACACAGAAAATGGAGACGGGACTTACGATGCCATACGTCTTACAGTTACACCTATTGAAGTACCGGCAGAGATGACTGCGCCATATCTGAACCAGGCTACCGACCATAGCATCCTGGTATGTTGGAAGACGAAGGCTATCAATAACAACTCAATTGTCAAGTATGGCACAGATGCGAATCATCTTGACAAGCAAGTCTCTTCTTCTGCACGTCAGATTGCTACCAGCTATTATTGGTATAATGCCCAGATAGAGGGCCTATCACCCAACACCGTCTATTATTATCAAGTTATCTGTGGTGAGAAAAGTAGCGAAATACACCACTTTCGCACCATGCCTGAAGCTACGAGTCTAAAACCCTTCCGTATTCTAATGATTGGCGACCATCAGCGCAACGAGCGTTCAGACTATGAATGGCTGATACGTATGGCGGCACGTAAGGCGCAACAGAAGTGGGGTAAAGAGAACCTCGAAGATAATGTAAGCATGATTATGAACGTTGGAGATCAGGTTGACTCTGGCTCCATTAGACAATATGAGTTTACACATCTATATAAGTCACGTGAGGTAATGTCAAAATTGCCCATCATGACCTGTGTGGGCAATCACGAACTGTTTAAAGACCCAGAGTTGAAACTTTACGATGGTCACTATGCTTCGTATGGCAACATGGACTATCAGGGCATTAAGAGTTATACAGCCTTTTATTATGCCTATCAGGCTGGTCCTGTACTTTTCATTGTATTGAACACAGATGGTGTGTCTGAACAACAGAAGCAATGGGCAAAACGTGTCGTCGAAGCAGCAGACAAGGATGCAAGCGTGCGTTTCATCATAAGTGTGCAGCATCGCCCCCTCTATGCTGAACAATGGGCAAGCGACACCAATCCTTGGATGACTAATGAAATCATGCCCATCCTCTCTTCTTCAAAGAAGCACGTACTGAACTGTGCAGGACATCATCATCTCTATGCACGCGGACAGATGCAAGATTGGCCTGTTTACCATATGATTACTGGTGGCGGTGTGGGTACATCAGCTCAAGACTATGAACAGTTATGGGGAAAAACACCCGACAATCGCAACCGTGATGAAGTACAGAAAACCATTGATCAATGGACATATCAACTCATGGAGTTCAACCCGTCAAACGATGAAGTGACCATAGAGACCTATTCTATTGGCAACTCACGCCTGGCTCTCGACAATGTACTCATTGATCGTTTTAGTCGCAAGCTCTCACAAACAGACAAACCTGCTACACCTTCGCTCTACTTATCTTCAACTGAAGTGGCACTACCAGCCACTATTCAGCAACAAGCTACTGTTGAAGGTCTGCACAGCAGTGAATACCAGATAGCACGCGATGCGAAATTTACCGATATTGTTTATCAGCGTACCCTTCTATTCGAAGACTATTACGATGTAGACAATACTTTTATGCCAAAGAATGTGCGCAATGGCCAGCCCGTCACCACTCTTGAATTAGCGAAGAAAGACCTTCCTTCTGGCCATTTCTTCATGCGATGTCGCAACCGTTCTATGAATCTTGACTGGAGCGATTATTCCGAGTCAAAGGTTATCGACGTGAGCGGTTCGACAGCCCCACAATTGATTCTTGATAACCCAAAATACGAACCGGGAGCAACCATTAATATCAACTATCAAAATGCTCCTGTAGGCACTCAAGCTTGGATTGGCATTTATCTGAAGGGGCAACAGCCTGGTCCTGGCACGCCATCGTATGCCTGGCAGTACACAGCAAACAACAATGGAACAATACAATTCAACATTGAAGACATCAACGACTACTATGCCGTGCTTTTCGCAGACAACGGCTACACAGAGATAAGTCCACGTGTCACCTTCTCTGTCAGGAACGCAACAGAAGGGCTGACACTGGCCAAAGGCAACGTCACCATTATTGTTCCTGAAGAGGAATGTAGCCAAGTCAAACTAGCTGTCGAAGCCTTACAGCGTGACTTCGAAAAAGTGTTAGGTTTCAGACCCGAGATTGCATCGACCGCAGGCCAAACGAGCGGTGTAGAACTCTTAGTAGCCAACATGAGCACCAAAGGTGTTGAACAGCTATTGCCCGAAGCAAAGGAAACTGACGGCTACGAATCGCACCGCGTCTATGCCGATGCAGCCAACCATCGCATTGTGATGCAGGGCGCCGACATGCGAGGCACTATTTATGCCATCTACACACTGAGTGAGAAGATTCTGGGAGTACCCCCACTATGGTATTGGTGCGACTGGAAACCTGAGCAACAGACTCAAATGGAGGTTTCAGATGATTTAGATTACTATGTGTCATCACCTACGGTTCGCTACCGTGCCTGGTTTCCTAACGATGAAGACTTGTTTGTGCCCTGGCGCCGACTGAGCACAGACAATAACGAACGCTGGCTGGAAACCATGCTCCGACTGAAACTGAACACGGTGGAATACACAGCTACCGTAACCACCAATGGCACGCTGAATAGCGAGGCCATGCTCTACAAGAAATACGGACTGGTGCTAACGTCACACCACATGGTAGCGCTAAACAATAGTTTTGCCAACTGGGATGCCTACTGGCAACAGGTCAGGAAGACAACGCCTCCAGCTCTTTCTGTCAACGACATGGCATCGTTGCGTGAGTTCTGGCAGTACAATATCAACTCGGTGATGAACAGCGGTGTAGAGAACCTTTGGCAGGTGGCCTTCCGAGGTAAGACCGACCAGCCTTTCTGGTCTGTCTTTACTGATGCGCCCTCTTCAGACGCTGAGCGCGGTGCTGTCATCAATCGAATGGTGAAAGAACAATACGACATGATTTGTCAGGCAACTGGCGAGGCAAACCCCTTTGTACGCATGACGTTCTATGACGAGATATCGTCGCTGCTAGCTGCCGGTCATCTGCAACCGCCCACAGCCACCAACATGTTGTGGACGTTTGTTGCAGGCCGACGTGACCACTATCCCTATGATGACCTGGTGAACTGGACCAACGTGAACAACGTGAAACTGGGCTACTACATGAACCTGCAGTTCTACTCCACCGGTGCCCACTTGGCTCCAGCCGAAGGACCTTGGAAGATGGAAGACAACTATCGCTACGTACAAAGCAAGGGTCCACTGACCTTCAGTGTAGTCAATGCTGGAAATGTTCGTGAATTCTTGATGGAGATGAGTGCCAATGCTGCCATGATGTGGAACTCCAATGTTTACAACACAAACGACTTCATGCGTCAATTCTGTGCGCAATACTTTGGAGAAGAACATGCCGATGAAATAGCACAACTCTACCACGACTATTACTATGCTTACTGGAACCCCAAGAAGAGCGACTTCCCCGGTGGTTTCGACCGTCAGTATGTGTTTCAGGACTTGCGTCACTCACAGGTTATCAAACAGATTAACAACACATGGAACACCTTTAAGTCGAACCCATTTTCAGAGATTGGATACGAGAGTGTGGCAGGACGCACATTCCGCATCGAAGGACGCAACCCTGTGGACAGCGTCTTGGCTGGCATGAGTCGCGAGATGAAGGACTTTGCCGAGGTGGCACGCCACTGCGAAGCCATACAGAGTAAGTTGCCTTCCGACCGCCAGACATTCTTTTACGATCATCTCTCGGCCTATGCTCACTATATGGAGAACTTAAGTACTGCCGTTTATCATTTCGTCTATGCTTATAAGAACAAAGAAGAACGCTATAGCCATCTAGCCACTTCCTATGAAGCTATGAAAGCAGCGAAAGCCGCACTGATAGCATCACAACATGGTGTTTTCAGCAACTGGTACGACACCGATGACAAGTTTGAAATGGATGCTCGCATAGAAGCCATTCGTGGTCGCATGGCCGAGGCTGAAGACCTGACGCTCACCGAACAGCTCATTGAGAACAATGACTTTGAATACAACAACAACTGCCAGCTGAATGGCAAAGGCAACATCGGCCGAGGCATTCCCTGCAACTGGTTGTCGAAAGGTGAATTGAAAAAAGGAGCAAACGGACTTGATTCCTATGGTGTAAACCAAGATGCCACCAACCTGCACGGCAACAACGTATGCTGGATTAACTCTGTGCCCATGCCCGACGAGTTCTGGCTCTATCAGACCATTCCTGCATCGAAGTTGGAACCCGGTGAATATCTTGTTGCGTGCAAGCTATGGGTAGAATCGAACAAGAAAACCAACTGCCGTCTCTTCGCCAACCAAAACGTTCAATACTACGGCACTGCGGCAGACTACACCAACCTACTCACAGAAGGAGAAATCAACACTTACGCCGGCTATGCAGGTGGCAGTTCGTCGAATGTCGTTCTGCGCGACATGGAGGTGAAGGTCAACGTCAAAGCTGGAGAAGACCTGACCATTGGCATTAAAACAGGCAACAAGCGAAACAACGGCGAACGTTCGACCAGCGATAATGCTGGTTGGTTCAAGGTGGACTTCTTTCGTATTCACCATCTGACGGGAACAGACAACCTCAACCACACGCTTACAACCACTAAACAAGAAGACAAAATCTATTCTCTGACAGGACAACATCTGTCGCAGCCAAATAAGGGCATTAACATCATCAATCATAAGAAAGTGATGATTAAATAAAGAAAAGAACCTCAATCTAGCTGACGAAATCAGCTAAAACAACAAATCAGCGAAGCCCACATGTTTTTGATAGGCATACGGGCTTCGTTTTTGCATGAAATAGTAGTGGGATGATAACAGATAATTTTTATAAATCCATTGATAAAAGCTAAAAATCAGGAAATTATGGCTATAATTGATTTTATCTTTGTATCTTTGCACCCAGATACAGTGGTACCTGTAATGTAATAATGACAATAACAAAACCAAATAGTATTTATAATGAAAAAAGCTTTTTTAGCTATTGCATTTCTTTCGACAGCATTAGTTTCACTAAATGCACAAACAAGCACGTTGGCAAGACTGATCGAACGCGACTATTCTGGGCGTTCAGACTCACTGCTCAACACGTTTACAGGACAATTTATGAACAGGGCAACTGGTATCTTCTATGCGATTCCAACTAGCGATCCCAATGCTAAAAGCGCAACTGCAACCATCTATTGGCAGCAAGCTCATGCATTAGACCCTATCATCTACGCCTACCAGCGTATCAAGAACACTGATGCCACCAGAGCTAGGTTCTACAAGCAAACCATGCAACGCTGGTATCAAAACCATGCCAACAACTGGTACTTCAAGCAAGGTGACGACACAGGATTTTACAACACGTTTACCGACGACATGTGCTGGATTTGTCTGACACTGATTCACATCAGCGAAGCGCTCGACGATGACACCTATGCCGCCACAGCCCGCACTATTTTCGACAACTATATCTTGCCACGCGGTTCTTGGAACGACGGTTACTTCAGTCTGCCGTGGAAAGACGACGGCTCCGGCCCCAATGCCTGCACCAACTCGCCAGGCAGTCTGGTAGCATCAAAGCTCTACGAGCGCTATAACGAAAGTTCATACCTAGAGGCAGCCAAGAATATCTATGCCTATCAGGCCAACGAGATGAGAAAACTGAACAACGATGGACGCGTTGAGGAGCCACCTCTCACCTACACCCAAGGGACCTTTGGTGAGGCAGCACGCTATCTTTACAAAATCACGGGTCAAACAGAATATAAGAATATGGCCTCAAAGGTGCTTTACTACGCCATTAACAGCACCCGTTGCACCTATCAAGGACTGCTACGCAACGAGGGTAACAGCATGGACCAAAGCATTTTCAAAGCAGTACTGATTCCATATCTCGTTAATTTCGTACTCGACGAATCAATGAGCGCCACCTACAAGAGGCCCATCATCAACTTCCTGCAGAAAAATGCCAACACACTGTGGAGCAATCTGAACCTCGAGGCTTACCCCTACACCTTCTGCAGTTACTATTGGGGCGAGACTTTCGATGAAGAGTCGACACCTTCGATGGGTGCCATGGCCAGTGGTGTGTCGCTCATGGAGAATACCGCACGCATGGCTTTGGCGCTGACTAAGACCGCCAACAATATTGATGCCATACAGCAGCAGAACACAAAAGTACCCGAACAGCTGTTCAATGCTGCCGGACAGCCCATCAAACACCTGCAAAAGGGAGTGAACCTCAAGAAGCAGATGGACGGTCGCATCATAAAAGTATTCAATAAATAAAAACTCAGAATTACACAATAAACCTAACAAATGAAAACAAAAACTATTCTTTTCGCACTACTGACGCTGGTCCCCATGTCCATGAGTGCCCAACAAAGCATCAGCATCAGCGAACGACCTACGGCTGAAAGTATGACGCTGGTCAACGACATGTTTAAGACCACCATTGCCGTGGCCGACAACGATGCCGAGGTTGTTAAAACCGTAGCCAATTGTCTAGCCGATGACATTGAGCTGGTCTGTGGTAAACGTCCTGATGTGACTAATAGTTTGGCGCAAGCCACCCTGCCTATCATTGCAGGCACGATAGGACAATCAGCCTTTATCGACCAGCTAGTGAGCGAAGGAAAAATTGACGTGAGCGACATCTGTGGTAAGTGGGAAGTCTTTACCATTCAGAAGACAAAGAACCCACAGGCACTGGTTGTTGCTGGCTCCACGCCCCGCGGCACCGCCTACGGCCTGTTTGAACTCTCTCGTCAGATGGGCGTGTCGCCCTACGTGTGGTGGGCCGACGTTGCACCCGCAAAGAAAGAAGCCCTCTATGCCAACGGTGAAAAGACCATCTCGAAAGAGCCCTCGGTGAAGTACCGCGGCATCTTTATCAACGACGAAGACTTCGCCCTGTTTCCCTGGGCTGCCAAGGGTATCGACAAGAAGTACAACAACATCGGTCCCAACACCTATGCCCGCGTCATGGAACTGCTGTTGCGCCTGCGTGCCAACACGCTATGGCCAGCCATGCACCTGTGTTCAGAAGCCTTCTGGGCCAACAAAGACAACCTGCCCGTGGCCAAGAAGTACGACATCATGTTGGGTTCCAGCCACTGCGAACAGATGCTGCGCGACAACGAGTGGGAGTGGCGCCATGCCCCCTGGAATGGCAACAACGAAGACTGGAACTACGTCACCAACAAAGCCAAAATCCAACAGTACTGGGAAGAGCGCGTAGCAGAGAGT
>JAILHK010000005.1 GCA_024695815.1 Prevotella sp. | reverse complement strand
ATCTCTCCGATATTCCCCGGCATCACCGATGTCGAAGCCATCATCCGCAAGGCCAAGGACTGCTGTAACCTCGTTTGGCTGGAGAACCTGAATCTGCGTGGCGACTACAAAGGCAAGATTTTCGCGTGGATTCACGAGCATTACCCCGAACTGGACCAGCTCTACCATGACATCTACACGAAGAAAGACCGCTCCTACTGGATGCAGCTCGACATGCAGATGCGCGCCTTTTGTGAGACTGAAGGGCTGCCATACGTCCGCAACGACGACTCCATGCGCTCCCTTCATGGCGAGCCGCCGGTGGTGGTGAACTATTTCTTCCACGAGGAGATCGTGAATAGGGGGAAATGAAGCGTTGTCTCATTTCTAATCTATTCAGTAATGTTTAAACGGGTTTAAAGAATTGGCAGCATTGTTTAACCGAGTTTAAAATCCGTGCCAGATTGACTTTCGTGATTGTCATTCTGGCACGGATTCGCTCTGTAGGCATGTACTTTGCATTATCCTTAGTGAAAGCCGAGGCAAACAAGTCGAGGCAATCGAACAAATAAGTTAAACTAAAAGTATAATTAGGAGGTAAGAATTATGTTGAACGGATTAATGAAAAGCAATGGTTGGTTCCCAACGATGTTTGATGATTTCTTTAACACTGATTTCATGCCTCGTGCCAACAGTACAGCACCCGCAGTCAATGTCAAGGAGAACGACAAGAGCTACATCATGGAACTTGCAGCTCCAGGCATAAAGAAAGAATATTGCCGTGTAGGGATCAACGATGAGGGCAACCTCACCATCGCTATTGAGGCCAAGCAGGAACACAAGCATGAAGACAGTCATCGCCACTATCTGCGTCGGGAGTTCAGCTACTCTAACTACGAACAGAGCTACACCCTGCCAGACGATGTGATGCGCGACAAGATTTCTGCTAAGGTAGAGGATGGCATTTTGACAATCACGATGCCGAAGACCGAACCAAAGGAGAAAGTGACTAAAGCCATTGAGGTTTCATAATGTTGATAGTTCCAAATTAATAATATATCCCTGACTTACATTATAAAGGTCAGGGATATTTTTTTAGATAGCAACAATAATAGCAAAGGAACAGATAAGAAAATCCCAGACCTGCAGAAGTACAAGTCTGGGATTATTATATCGAGCGACTCACGCTGATAGAAACGGAATACTTGTTTCTTGCGTGATTACTTGTTTACCTGGAACTTTGTGTCGCCATCCTTGAAGAAGGCATTAATCTGCTTAGCAGCAGCGATACCAGCATTGATGTTGGCCTCGGCTGTCTGAGCACCCATCTTCTTAGGAGTTGAGAAGTAGCGACCCTCGAACTTCAGGAATTCGTCGTTGGCATCGGGCATGATATCGGTAACAAACTTCAGGTCCTCGCGCTCGGCCATCAACTTGATGAGCTCTGGCTCGTTGATAACCTCCTTACGAGCTGTGTTAACCAGCACGCCTCCTTTCTTCATCTTGCCAACCAATGCAGCATTGATGCTCTGCTTGGTCTCAGCAGTAGCAGGGATGTGAAGCGATACCACATCACAAGTCTCAAACAGTTTCTCTTGGCAGCAAACGGCATGTACGCCAGCAGCCTCGATTACGTCAGCAGGACAGAAAGCATCGTAGGCATAGACCTCCATACCAAAGCCCTTGGCGATACGAGCCACATTGCGACCTACGTTGCCAAAAGCCAAGATACCCAACTTCTTGCCCAGCAGCTCGCTGCCACTCTTACCATTGTAGAAACCGCGTACAGCCATCACGAGGAGACCGAACACCAGCTCTGCAACAGCATTTGAGTTCTGACCAGGTGTGTTCTCTGCCACTACATTGTGGGCTGTGGCTGCAGCCAGGTCGATATTGTCGTAGCCAGCACCGGCACGAACAACAATCTTCAGATGCTTGGCAGCATCGAGCACCTCGGCATCTACCTTATCCGAACGGATAATCAGCGCATCAGCATCGGCTACTGCAGCCAGCAACTGAGCCTTCTCTGTATATTTCTCGAGCAGCACCAGCTCATTGCCAGCTGCCTCAATCTCTGCTTTAATACCATTGACAGCAGCTGCTGCAAATGGTTTCTCTGTTGCAACTAATACTTTCATAATTGTCAATTATCAATTGTCAATTCAAAATTAGTGATTTGCCTCGAATTCCTTCATGCAGGCAACAAGGGCGTTAACGCCTTCGATGGTCTGGGCATTGTAGCAAGAAGCACGGAAACCACCTACATCACGGTGTCCCTTAACGCCAACCATACCTTTTGATACAGCGAAGTCGAGGAAGTCCTTCTCCAACTCCTTGTACTCGGGAGCCATAACAAAGCAGATGTTCATCAACGAACGATCAGCCTCCTGAGCAGTACCAACGAACATCTTGTTGCGATCAATCTCACCGTAAACAATCTCTGCACGCTGGTGAGCCAGCTTATCCATAGCCTCTACACCACCCTGCTTCTTAATCCAGCGCAGGTTCTCGAGTGCGCAGTAGATGGGCACAACTGGAGGTGTATTGAACATAGAGCCCTTAGAAACGTGAGTGCGATAGTCGAGCATAGTAGGAATCTCACGGGGAGCCTTGCCCAGAGCATCATCTTTGACAATCACGATGGTAACACCTGCCATAGCCAGGTTCTTCTGAGCACCAGCATAGATAGCATCGTACTTAGCCACATCGATAGGACGGCTGAAGATATCAGAAGACATATCGGCAATCAGACGTACGGGAACGTCGAGGTCCTTGCGAAGCTCAGTACCATAGATGGTATTGTTGGTAGTGATGTGCAGATAGTCAGCATCTGCAGGTACAGTCCAATCCTTAGGGATGAAGGTATAGTTTGCATCAGCAGAAGAAGCGACCTCAACTACCTCACCAAAAAGTTTTGCTTCCTTCATAGCCTTCTTTGCCCAAACGCCAGTGTTCAGATAGGCAGCCTTCTTAATCAAGAAGTTATAAGGAATCATACAGAACTCAAGGGATGCGCCTCCACCAAGGAAGATGACGGAGTAACCATCAGGAACCTGCAACAGCTCTTTAACGAGCGCTACAGCCTCGTCGACTACAGGCTGGAAATCCTTGGCACGATGGCTGATCTCCATCAAAGAAAGACCAGAACCATTGAAGTCTAAACACTGTTTAGCGGTGGCCTCAATGACTTCGCGAGGAAGCATCGAAGGGCCGGCATTAAAGTTGTACTTCTTCATAAAATTGTTTGATTAATTATTTAGTTTAATAACCTTTTTCTTAAAAACGTTGCGAAATTACAATTTTATTTTTAAACCAGCAAATATTTTGGCATAAATTAATGTAAAACCACACTTTTCCTATCATATTGTCAACTCAACGTATCAAATTACTAATAATTGGCATTTCTATCGCACGGGTTCCACGATTGTGCGTATGCCTTTTATCTTCTCGCCGCGAGTCAACTTGATGACTTGTTGAAGCTTCTCGCGTCTCACTGCCACATAGGCATAGCGCTCAGCCACATCTATACGCCCTACCTCGGAGGTCTGCAGCCCACCTTTCTTACAGAGGAAACCTACGATGTCGCCCTTCGAGATTTTGTCTTTCTTGCCTTTGCCTATGTAGAGCGTTGCCATGCGTGGTGCAGCAGGCTTTTGGTTGCCAGTCTTCATCTCATAGGTTTCGACATCGGCCTGTACAAACTCAGGCAGATGCTCGTCGGGACCAATCAGGAAAAATGTCTTTCCCGAGGAATCCCAGCGTGCCGTTCGCCCCACGCGATGCACCATTGCCTCTTCGTTGAGGGGCAAGTGGTAGTGAATAATATTGTCTATTTGAGGAATGTCGAGACCACGTGAAGCCAAGTCGGTAGATACCAGCACCATGGCTGAGCCGTTTGAG
Organism: Prevotella sp.; assembly: GCA_024695815.1. Classification (GTDB taxonomy): domain Bacteria; phylum Bacteroidota; class Bacteroidia; order Bacteroidales; family Bacteroidaceae; genus Prevotella. The sequence goes on along the minus strand of JAILHK010000005.1, from coordinate 145,334 downwards.
AATTTATAGAGTGCATCCTCGCGCTGCCGCTGATCCATTCCACCATGAAAGGCACTTGTAGAAAAGCCCTGTTGGCGCAAGAACTCGTCGGTACGCACCACCGAGTCACGATAATTCAGGAATACAATGCTTTGGCCCTCGCCTAGCGAAAGGAGCAACTTAGCCAGCGAACCCAACTTATCCTTCTCAGGACTGTCCACCCGATAGACCTGCACACGTTCGCTGACAGACTCTTCGTCCACCAGAAAATCCAGACGATCCGTACTGTGCATCTCTACAAACTGAGGAATTTGCTCGGCGTCTGTTGCAGATAGCAGGATGCGACGCTCCAATGCGGGCAAACTGTTTATCAACTTAGACATCTCGTCCTGGAACCCCATCTCGAGACACTTATCAAATTCATCTATTATAATATATTTAATATGGTGTGCGTCAATGTTGCCTTTGTCCAAATGGTCATTCAATCGACCAGGTGTGCCGAACACAAGCTGTGGCATATTATGCTTCAGAATACGATGTTCATCCATAGCAGCACGACCACCATAGCAACTCTGCGAACGTAGTCCAGAGCCCATAGACTTCATGACAGTATCCGACTGCAGGGCCAGCTCACGGCTAGGCAACACCACCAAAGCCTGAACTTCGTTGCTGGAAGCATCGAGCAACTGAACGAGTGGCAACAGGTAAGCCAGCGTCTTACCAGAACCCGTGGGAGAAAGTATCACGACATCATGACGCCCGCGCAAGATGTGCTCTTCAGCCTCTTGTTGCATCATGCTCAGTTGGTTAATTCCCAACTTACCAAGTACTTTGTTAAGTAATTCATTCCTCATAGCGTTTGCAAAGATACGAAATTATTTATTATCACTATTCGTTAAATCAAGTTTTTTTTCTACCTTTGCACCTATTATTATATTAAACACGATGCATACAAACACCTCTGACGAACGAACCCTGCAGCAGGCCGGCATACGAGTGACAGCTGTACGCCTGCTCGTTTGGCATTACATACGCAATAACTACACAGATGCCTTCAGCCTTAACGACCTTGAAACAGGTCTCAAGACAGTTGATAAATCGACAATTTTCCGTACACTGACCCTTCTGAACGAGGCGCACCTGCTTCACGAGATTGACGACGGGTCTGGATCCCAGAAATACTGCGTGTGCCACCACGACGACACCCGCCACTGCACGGGTCACGTACACCTGTCATGCCGCGTATGCCACCGCACCTATTGCCTACCCAACGTCAGAATTCCCTCGGTGCCACTGCCCGAAGGATTTGAGGTGGAAGAAACTGAATATGTTGTGAAAGGAATTTGTGCCAACTGTTCCGGAAAGGAGGACAACAGATGATCTACGAACTACTGAAACGTCACTATGGTTACGACACATTTCGCCCGCAACAGGAAGCAATCATCCGTAATGTGCTAGCAGGAAAAGATACACTGGTGCTGATGCCTACAGGCGGAGGAAAGAGTCTGTGTTATCAGATTCCCGCCTTAGCGCTGCCAGGCACCGCCATTGTTGTATCGCCACTTATCAGTTTGATGAAAGATCAGGTTGAAACACTGAAGAGCAATGGCATCGAAGCAGAGGCCTTGAATTCAAACAACGACTCGACCATGGACACCGTGATTCGTCGCAAGTGCACAATGGGGCTACTAAAATTACTCTACATCTCGCCAGAAAGACTATTAGCCGAGATGGATTTTCTTTTGAAACAATTAAAGATTTCACTCTTTGCTATCGACGAAGCACACTGTATCAGCCAGTGGGGACACGACTTCCGACCAGAATACACCCAACTGGGTAAACTACGCGAGCAATTTCCGCACGTGCCCATCATGGCGCTAACAGCAACAGCCGACAAGATAACGCGACGCGACATTCTGAAGCAATTGAAAATAGAAGGGTGTAATGAGTTCATTAGTAGCTTTGACCGTCCGAACCTAAGCCTCTCGGTTAAAAGAGGTTATAAAGAGAAGGAAAAGATATCATTTATTCAGAATTTCATCAAAGCCAGGCCACTGGATGCCGGCATCATTTACTGCCTAAGCAGAAAGAGTACTGAGAAGGTGGCGGAGCAGTTGCGACGCCACGGCATACAAGCGATGCATTACCACGCAGCCCTCTCACCACACGAGCGAAGTCAGACCCAAGAATTGTTCAAAAACGACCAAGTGCAAGTGGTTTGTGCCACCGTGGCCTTTGGAATGGGAATTGACAAAAGTAACGTACGCTGGGTAATTCATTTCAACATGCCAAAGAGCATAGAAAGCTTCTATCAAGAGATCGGCCGTGCTGGACGCGACGGTGCCAATGCCGACACCGTGCTGTTCTATTCACTTAGCGATATTGTGCAACTGTCTGAGTTTGCAAAACAGAGCGGACAGCAAGATATCAATATGGACAAGCTGCACCGCATGCAAGAATACGCTGAGTCGAGCATCTGCAGAAGACGTATTTTATTGAACTACTTTGGTGAACAGATGGATCACGACTGCTGCAACTGCGACATATGCCAGAATCCGCCCCAGCATTTCGATGGCACGAAACTATGTCAGATGGCGTTGAGTGCGATCAAGCGCACCAACGAGCAGATACGCATATCGACAACGGTAGAAATCGTGAAGGGCATGTTCTCGCCTGAAGTCAAAAAGATGAGATACGACCAGCTGAAGACTTTTGGCGTGGGCAAAGAGCACACCATTAACGACTGGCAAGACTATCTGTTACAGATGCTGCAACTGGGACTCATCGAGATAGCCTACGACGAGATGCACCATGTCAAGATTACCCCACTGGGCGAAGAGGTACTCTACGGACGAAAACAGATAGAACTATGCGTCATAGATCGCAACACAAAAGAGATCACCACCCGATGCACCAAGCACAAGCTGCAACTGCAGATACCCACTATCACCATACCTGGATTAGCTGCCACCTCGGGCATAGAAGATCCAAAGTTGTTCGATGCACTCAGACAACTACGCATGCTCTGCGCACAAGAAGAGAAAATGCCTCCCTACATCGTATTCAGCGACAAAGTGCTGCACGCGTTGGCCACCATCAAACCCACCAGCATCGAACAATTTGGCTTTATCTCTGGCATCGGCGAATTCAAAAAACAGAAGTACGGTCAGCGATTCGTCAGTCTCATCCAAAAGTTTGTGTAATCGAGAAAATCAGTATAATATTTTGCTTTTTGCCTAATTATTAGTAATTTTGCACACGAATAAGGAAAAAGACAATGAACGATATTAAGAAAATAGTCCTCACGGGCGGACCATGTGCAGGCAAGACCACGGCATTGGTACGCATCATTGAGCATTTCTCTAATCTTGGATATAAAGTATTTACAATTCCTGAAGTACCTACGCTCTTCACACAAGCTGGCATGAACTACTTGACGAAGAACAAGGGCTTCTTCTACGAAGGAGAGAAAGCAACGCTCGAGATACAACTGGCACTTGAGGACAAGTTCATGCGTATGGCGCAGGAATGCACTGAGCAGCCATGTCTCATTGTCTGCGACCGCGGTACAATGGACATCTCGGCCTATATGAATCCAGAGACTTGGGCCGACATTACACGTGCCGTAGGTACCACCTCACCTGAACTACGCAATCGCTATGACGCTATCCTTCACCTGGTGTCGGCTGCCGACGGTGCCGAACAATACTACACCACAGCCAACAATGCCCAGCGTAACGAGCCGATGACGGAGGAAGGACTGCGAATAGCACGCTCGTTAGACAAGAAAGTAATTCGTGCCTGGAACGGACATCCACATCTGCGCGTGATAAACAACCACGATGATTTTGAGGCTAAGATGCGCCGCGTGCTAAAAGAAATCAGCAGTGTGCTTGGTTTGCCCCAACCCATCGAGGAAGAGCGCAAATACATTGTGGAGGTGACAGGACAACTGCCAGAAGACTGCATAGAAAGCGACATCACCCAGACCTATCTGCAGGGTGAAGCAGGCGCAGAAATTCGTCTGCGCAAGCGTGTCTGGGACGGGAAATACGTCTATGTGCACACCACTAAGAAACAGCAGTCGGCCACAGAAGAGTTGGTGGTGGAGCGCCAAATTAACAACAGCCTCTACGAGATGTTGTTGGGGTTGGCAGATCCCAGCAGAAAGACCATTCGTAAGCATCGCCACAGTTTCATCTGGCAGGGACAATTTTTCGAGGTTGACACCTTTCAGGACCAACTGCAAGGTCTCATCATCCTCGAGACGAAAGGCATTGCCCAAGGTGAGCCTGTGAAGTTTCCCCCATTCCTGAAAGCCATCAAAGACATTACTGGTGACAAGGAGTACTACAACTTTAACTTAGCAAAGAAATTGGCATTAAGAAAATAATTACATAAACAATCATGATAGTAGATAAAATCAATCAACTCCTTCAGCAAATCGATGAACTGAAGGCAAAAAATGCGGAAGAAGTAGAGCAACTCCGATTGAAGTACCTGAGCAAAAAGGGTGAAATCACAGAGTTGATGAACGACTTCCGCAGCGTGCCCGCAGAGCAGAAGAAAGAAGTGGGTATGAAAATCAACGAGTTGAAGCAGCGCATCACTGAGCGCATCAACCAACTGCGAGAGGCTACCGCTACACAAGAGACCAGCAATAAGCAGATAGACTTAACAAGAACACCCTACCCCATTGCGCTGGGCACACGCCATCCGCTGACAATTGTAACCAACGAGATTATTGATATATTTAGTCGTATGGGCTTCGTACTGGCCGACGGCCCCGAGGTAGAAGACGATCTGCACGTGTTTACCAAGATGAACTTTGCCGCTGACCACCCCGCTCGCGATATGCAAGACACCTTCTTTGTAAGCCAGCATCCCAACGATGTGACCAAGAACATCCTACTGCGTTCGCACACCTCGTCTGTACAGGCTCGCATCATGGAGCAGATGCACACCGAGGACGGCAAACTGACAGTCCCCATCCGCGTGATTTGTCCTGGACGCGTATATCGCAACGAGGCCATCACAGCTCGCGCCCACTGCTTTTTCCATCAAGTAGAAGGCCTGTATATCGACAAGAATGTATCGTTTACCGACCTCAAGCAGGTGCTTCTATCGTTTGCTCGCGAGATGTTTGGTGCTGACACCAAGATTCGCTTGCGTCCCTCATACTTCCCCTTCACCGAACCTTCTGCCGAGATGGACATCTCATGCTTCATCTGCGGTGGCGAGGGCTGCGGCTTCTGCAAACACACCGGATGGGTTGAGATTCTAGGTTGCGGCATGGTGGACCCCAACGTGTTGGAGCAGTGCGGCATCGACTCGAAGGAGTACTCTGGCTATGCTTTCGGTATGGGTGTAGAGCGCATCACCAACCTGAAGTATCGCGTCAGCGACCTGCGCATGTTCTCCGAGAACGACACACGTTTCCTCGAAGAGTTCCAGGCAGCAGAGTAATCATTTAGCAGATTAATCAAGCGTGATGATTTCTCGCAACAGAACGAAAGTCTAACGCCCAGAATAAAAAGCAATAAAGGTTGGCACCTTCGTATGAGTGCCAACCTTTATTTATGTATTAATGCCGTGAACGTTATTATTTCCAGACAAGTTGACGGCCAATCTGATCGTAGATATACGCATAGTGTGCGCGACTTTCGGTATCGGTAGCTGAAGCAGCTGCCACCTTAGCTTTCTTCTGCAGTTGCTGAAGCGTGTAGAGCACTGCAGGGCGTACCACATTATTATTAGAATTATTAATAGAAATTAGACTAGAAAGCATGCTCTTTTGCAGCGCCATACGATAAGAAGAAATTTTTCTACCAGTATTAAGCTCGGCAAACACCAACTTGCTAAGATCAAAAAGATACAGCTGAGCAGAATAAAGCTCGTTCAACTCAAACAAACGATCCATCATCATCGTCATGATGGGCTCACCGATACTGCTTGACAGATACTGAGGATCGGTGATCAGACGCTTGGCGTAGGACATATCGCGCAACCACATGGGCTCGTGAAGCACCTGCTCATCGAGGAACTTCAAGGCAGCCTTCTGCTTGGCCAATGGCTGTGGCTCGAACTTATTACCCTCCATACCCTGGGTTTTGGGTTCTACAAGATAGCCACCGATATTGCGCGCCACATGGCCACAATAGCGATAGAACTGCATCTGAATCTGATTATACATCGTTGACAAGTCGTTGCCGTAGATATCTTTCTCGTCGTCCTTAATATACTCAGGAAGGTTCTTAGCAAGACGTTTCAGGTTGAGAATACCATAATAGCTGGCCTTCACGGCATCGTCGCCCAGATCTTCGGTCTGACAACGAGGATCTCTGTGCTCGCCTTCGCCATCACCCCACCACAAACGGCGGTTCTTCAGCGACTCTAGCACCATTGGCTCCAGCATCTTGTGGTCTTCCAGTTCGTCCTTAGCATCGAGCATGGGCTTGTAGCCCCAGGCGATAGCCCACATGTCGTAGTCGCCGATGCGGGGAAAAATACCCTCACGACTAATGCCGTCCTCGGGCTGTGCCACATAGTTGAAGCGTGCATAGTCCATGATACTTGGCGTATGTCCGTGAGCCTCCACCCAGGCCTTGTTACGCAGGTTCTCCACGGGCACCGTGCTCGAGCTACCGAAGTTATGGCGCAGTCCCAGCGTGTGACCCACCTCGTGAGAGCTGACAAAGCGTATAAGCTGTCCCATCAGTTCCTCGTCGTAGTTCATCTTCTGTGCAGCCTCGTCGATAGAACTAGCCTGAATCATGTACCAGTCGTGCACCAGCGACATCACATTGTGATACCAGCAGATATGACTCTCCAAGATTTCGCCTGTGCGAGGGTCGTGAACATTAGGTCCATAGGCATTGGCAATAGGACTGGCCAGATAGCGAATACAACTGTAGCGTGCATCCTCCATACTCATAGTGCTATCGTTCTCGGGCCACTCGCGCGCCTGGATAGCATTCTTAAAACCAGCTTTCTCGAAAGCCTTCTGCCAGTCTTCAACACCCATAATCAGGTACTTGCGCCACTGCTTTGGCGTTGCGGGGTCAATATAATAGATAATGGGCTTAGCGGGTTCCACCAACTCGCCATTCTTCATTTTCTCTACATCCTCCGGACGCGGTTCCAGACGCCAGCGGGTGACGAACGTCTTGCTCTCCACGCGCTGCTGGTCGTCAGTATAACTGTTGAAGCGATCGGTGAAGTAGCCCACACGGGGGTCAAAGTAGCGACGCATCATGGGCTTTTCTGGTAGTAGCACAAAGCTGATATTCAATCCAAATGTCACCAGACCCGTGCTGGCTGCAGAGGGCAGCGATCTACCCATCGAGGCAAAGGTCTTCATGGTGCGCACCTCGGTGTTCATGGGAAAGGACTTAATGTCCTCGATGTAGCTCATATCTCCTCTCATAGCCTGCAACTCAAACTTCTTCTTCACATACATCGGAAGCGCCATAGCCGCATTGTCCTGATTGAAGAACTGCGTCACCTTAATCTTATACATGCCGTTTTTATGACTCTCAATCCTGAAAGAGCCTATGATGGGGTTCTCGTTGCTGATGGTGATAGCACGGCTGATTTTATCTACGCTATCGGCTACATTAATAATAAGGTTTGCACGCAAGAGCAACTGGTTGTCAACTCCTTTCTGAAAATACACAGTCTGCTCGTTGACCTGCTCGCCACCAAAGATTCCGCTCGATGCAGGTGTACCAGTGAAACGCGTAGTAGTCAGGAACTGACGACCAATCAGGCTGTCGGGAATCTGGAAGAACCAGTCGTTCTTCTCTTTCGTCACGTGAAAGAGCCCCTTTCGGTCAACCTGTGGTTTCTCCACCTTGGCCGAATCTTTTCTCTGAGGCATCTCCTTCTTTTTCTTCTTAAACAGGCTGAAAGACGTTGACTTCGGCTTTTTACCGACCTTCTGTTCGGTCTTTGCCTTTTCTTTCTTCTCTTTCTTGTCCTTAGCTACAGCAGGCGATGAAACCAACAGGGCTGCAGCTAGTAAGGCGCTGAAATAATTAATGGACATTGTAAAATTAATAATATAGATTGATTAATAAAATATAACACAACGAAATTGTCAGTATAACTGCTTTTTAAGTATCGATATTTGTAATTAATTAATATATGTTTAGTCTTTTATTTTTCAGAGTGTAAAGTTACTAAGAAAAAATCGAAATACTGACCATTTCCTGCAATTAATCCTATTACTTTATCGATTTTTAACACAAATTGAGTTGTTGTAAATAAATCAAATACCAGAGAGAGTATTCAAACCTTGACAGGGTTAAGTAAAAATCATTCGACTTAATCTAGGGTTGTACACAGCGCAATTTTGTACTATCGTATTTCTTACTACTTATTTAAAGCTATAATTATATTTTTTACAATAAGAGGGAAAAGAAATGCAAAGACTTGCATAGATTATATATTCATAAAAATATTTGTACTTTTAAAAACCACCTAAAATACTAAGGAACGAAATCAATTTGAATTAAACCCATTTAAGCTGAATGATTGAGAAATAACCATATCAGCATTTTTAAACTACCATCAACACCAGGGAAAGACGCCCTTAGGTTGTATGTCCTCCTGTTTCGTTGTCTCCTTTCCTTGGTTAATAGACTTCGTACTTGAAGCGCTGGCCATTTCATCCGAGAATCACTGTCTTTGACAGCATCAGTTTTCGATTCTGACAAATGATCAACCGACCGCAAAGGAACACCACGCCACCAGTTAAAAGATTTAAACAAAGGCGCGAAAGTAGAACTCTTAGTCCCTCAAAGGACAAGCATAAACACACAAAAGAGCCGCAAAACGAATATGTAAAGACTTTGCACAATTTATTGGGGTGTATTTTTCATAATAAAAACTAAAATAATTGTCAGTCTTCAAAAAAAAATGTATCTTTGCAAAAAATATGGAAACATAGAAATAGAATAGTAAATCCGAAATTCGCTTATTGATAAATAGAACAAAAAACGATACACGGAGAATTGAGAAACCATCATTAAAAAGCAAACAAACTATCTATAGTGTTAGGAAAGATAAATAGAGATCTATCGCTAAGGATTAGCCTGCTGGCGGTGCTGTCGATGGCAACACTGCTTGTGTTGTCGTTGACTATCATGTTGGTAAAAACAAAAGACGCCATCATGGAAGACGCCGAGAAACGATCGGAAAACACACTGCAGGGAACTTCTGAAAACATAGACAACATACTGCTTAGCGTGGAAGAAACAGCGGGCAACATTCTTTTCAACATGGTGTGCTATCTGAATCAGCCCGAGAGGATGTACACATACTGCCAACAACTGATTGAGTCTAACCCCTACGTGACGGGATGCGTCATCGCCATGCAGCCAGGATATTACAAAGAAGCGCCCTACTTCATGGTGTATATGCACAGATTGGAAACCAGCGACCAACCTGGATCCGACTCGCCCATCGTCCGCGACAACCGACTGACCACACGCCCTTACTACGAACAAGCATGGTGGCGAAAAACACACCATGAGCGTTGTGCAACCTGGATGAACCCACAGGAAGATAGCGAAACGGACGAAGAGCCTTTCATATCATACTGCATGCCTATTCCTGACGCCAAGATGAAGCCCATCGGCGTGATACGTATGGACGTATCAATGGGACTCCTTTCTAATATTGTGGCTGCAGCCAAGCCATCGACACACTCTTTCTGTGCCGTGCTCGACAAAGACGGTTCCTTCATTGTGCACCCCAACGGCAGTCACTTGATACCTCACACTGCAGACAAACTGCACGGCGAATCGCTCAAAAAGGTGGTTGACGATATGAAGAGTGGAAACTCTTCGCACAACATAATAGACTTCAACGGCAACAGCTATTATGCTTTTTACAAGCCATTTATGCACGCCAAAGCCCCCTACCGTACAAATGTCAACTCGGGATGGAGCATCGGTATAGCATACTCGGTGGACGACATCTACAACGAGTACAACAGTGTGTTCAAGATGGCCATGACGCTGGGATTCATGGGACTGGTGCTAATGTTCGTCTTTGCGCTCATCATACTGCGCCACCAGCTGAAGCCACTCAGCGCACTCAGCAACCAAGCTAAGCGAATTGCACTGGGACACTACGACCACCAACTGCCTAAGAACAAACGCCACGACGAGGTGGGCCGACTACAAAACGGCGTGGAGCGCATGCAACTGGCACTAGCCAAACAGATTGGAGAACTGGAACAAAATACGAATACGCTGCACGAGCGCAACAAGGTGCTGCACAAGGCCTACAACCAGGCACGCAAAGCTGAATTTCTAAAAGTGGCCTTCCTACACAACGTAACCAATCAGATGATAAAACCCGCACAGGATATCGACAACTATGTGGAAAAACTGAAGCTAATGGACGGCAATACCGACAAGCAGACGGCTGCCATACTAGCCGAAGGCATACAAGAGAACGGCAACAGCATCACCAAGACGCTGAACCACATACTGAACTTGTCGGAAGAAGACATGAGAAAGGAGGTGGAGAGCCATGAATAACTTCCTAAAGAAATCATTCTCGGCAAAAATCAGCCTGAGCCTGCTGATACTGTCGTTGCCACTATTCTTAGCCTCAGTAGGTGTGCTATTTGTGCAAACACGAAGAATAGTAAGAGACCAGTCGGTGGAGCGAGCCAACGGTACACTCTACACCACCATGCAACTGCTGAAACGCTATCTGATAACAGCCGAGACAGCCACCAATTCGAATAGTTGGCTGGTGGAAGAGTCGCTGAACCACGACTCATTGTGGGCATTCTCGCAGCGCATCGTGTGGATGAACCCATATCTAGGGGGATGCTCTATATCGATGGAACCAGATGTTATGGACGCCAACACCAAGCCCTACTCCGTCTATACCGGACGCAACGGTAAAGGGTTACAAACCGTGGTGGGCAAAGAGTGTGAGAGAGTGGACGCCATCAAATACAAGATACCACGCTACCTAAAAAAGCCTTGCTGGGAGGTGTATTACAACCCCACAGACACGCTGACCTACACACTAGACGGCATGGTGGCTGCATATCATAAGCCGCTCTACGACACCGCAAAAAAGCGCTTTGCCGGTATCATCTCTACAGACCTATCCATGAACCTGCTATCAGAGAAAATTTCCAAGATAAAGCCATATCCGCACTCGTACTTCATGATACTGGACGAGGATGGACGCTACCTGATACACCCCGATTCTACCCGACTGATGAACAAGACTATCTTCAGCGGGATGTCGCCCGACACGGATGCCGACATTATTGCACTGGGACACGAAATGACGCAAGGTGCCACAGGACGCATGAATATAAAGATAGACGGCGAAAATGCATTAGTGTGCTATCAGCCAGTACCTGGCACCACGTGGACACTGGCTGTTGTGTGTCCCGACCGCGACATTCTGAAGGGTTACACACAACTGACACGCATCGTAACACTGCTGCTGCTCGTCGGTTTCTTCATCACCGCACTGACCTGCCACCGCGTGGCCAAACGTAGCATGCGACCACTGAAAAGAATGCTGAAGAAAGTCAACGAGATTACCAATGGCAATCTGGAGGTGCACATCGGTAAAAGCAACCGCACTGACATCATCGGCGAGCTGCAAAACAGTTACAGCAAGATGCTGAGTTCGCTGAACTTCTATATGGGCAGCGTACGCTACACCACCGAACAAACAGAGAAGCGCAACAAAGAACTAGAGAAAGCCACCGAAAAGGTTCAGGAGGCTGACCGACAGAAGACAAAGTTCATACAAAGCATGACTCACCAGGTGCGCACACCGCTGAACATCATCATGGGATTTGCACAGGTGCTGAACGCTGAGGCTAACCATAAGCAACCTGTCATCACACCTGAAGAAATCAGAAAGATTGCCAACACGATGTATAAGAACTCAAAGTACCTAAACCGCATGATGCTGATGCTGTACGACAGTTCTGACACAGGCAAGGAGGCAATGAAAAGCACGCCCATAGACGAGATGGTGAACCCCAACGAGATGTGCCACAATATCATAGATTTTGTGCACAAGACCTACAGCAATGAGCCCATTGCCTTTAAGAGTGAACTGCCCGCAAAATTCTATATCAAGGCTAACGAGCTAAAACTCAAATACAGCGTGGCAGAGATGGTACTAAACGCTTTACGCCACTCTGACGGAAAGAACATCCTAATGGAGATTCGATTGGTGGACGAGCACGTGCAATTCATCGTTCAAGACACTGGCAAGGGCATAGCGGCCAACGACCAAGAGCGCATATTCAAGTTCTTCGACAAGGTTGATGATTTTACTGAAGGATTGGGCCTCGGCCTACCACTCATAAAAATGCATACAGAGCAGATGGGAGGTAAATTCTGGCTGGATAGTAACTACACCGAAGGCTGCCGTTTCATACTTGAAATAGCCCTATAATCAGCATGCAACTTTAACCACCCCAGCAACACTGGAAAGAAAAAAATGGATTTTTATTTGGTAGGAAAATAGATTCTTTGTATATTTGCCATTGAAATATGCTGAGAATTGCTAACCTTGTGAAAAAAAACTTATCATTCAAGATAAGTATGTCTAGCGTGTTATCTATGGGCTTACTGCTCATGGCTTCACTTATATTGATTCTGCATTACTCAAAAAGAGAGGTCAGAATCGACACCATACAGAAAGCCTCACAGACGCTCGATGCCACCATAGCAAGCATAGACAACGTAATGCTGACTGTGGAACAGACTACTGGCAACATCTATATATCTCTGCAACCATTCATGGACGACTCAGAGAAGGTGCGTGAATACGCACAGAAAATAGTGGACACAAACCCATGTGTGATAGGCTGCAACATATCGTTCGATCAAGAGTATTTAAAACAAGACTGGCTTAGCGTGTCTATGCAAACAGGACTTGCAACATGGAAAAACCGTCCTATGAAGGCGGGAAAGGATAAAGAGCCTATCATCACCTATATTATGCCAATGACTGACAGACACGGCGTCATCACAGTGGATATGTCGCTCAACCTTCTATCAAAGATCGTGCTGGCAGCCAAACCCTCGGAACACTCGTACTGCGTACTGCTGGATAGCGATGGTTCGTTTATCGTACACCCAAACAGTCTCCGACTGAATAACGAGACGGTGTTTGACATCTATGGACAATCGGCAGACAGAAACATCACAGAGGCTGCCCACAAAATGGTCACAGGCGAAAGCGGATACATGCCCTTCAACATCGACGACACACGCTACTATGTGTTCTACAAACCTTTTGAGCGCAGCTTTTTGCCACACCTATACAACGACGACATGAATTGGAGCGCTGGCATCATCTATCCAGAAAATGACATCTACGGTGAATACAACACATTAAAAATCGAGACAACAGCCATCGCCATCATTGGACTGATCATGATGTTCCTTTTCTGCTATGCCATCATTCATCGCCAACTGAAGCCCCTACTGATGCTGACAGAGAGAGCTAAAAGTCTGGCAAAGGGAAAATACAACGACCCCATACCCGATACCCACCACCAGGATGAGATTGGACGTCTGCAGAGCAACTTCCAACAAATGCAGCAACGACTGGCTATGCACGCCGAAGAGGTTGAACAACTAACCAACAACTATCGCAAGCATGGTGAAGAACTGAGCGCTGCCTATGCTCGTGCGAAGAAGGCTGATCAAATGATGACGGACTTCATGCACAACATGACCAACCAGATGATACCACCTGCACATTCCATTTTCAACGATGTGAAGGAACTGTCTGACCTCCGCTTGAATAAATGCACCAAAAGCATTGACGAAATGGCCAGCGACATTGAACGCAACAGCCAAACCATTACCAATTTGCTGAGCAACCTGCTCAGCAAATCAGACAATGACAGAAGAAAGGAGGCTTATGATGAATAGAATACGCAAATCCTTTTCAGCCAAGCTCTGCATCACACTACTGCTGCTGGGTGTACCAATCTTCCTAACCACACTTGGCGTTCTGTTCACCAAGTCGCACAACATGATACGCAACGAAGCTATCGGGCGTGCTAATAGCATCCTGTCTGCCACGGTGCAGCACCTGGAACGACATCTGATGGCAATCGAAACTGCCACACATGCCTATCAATGGATGGTAAAACGCCACATGAACACCGACTCGCTATTGGCCATCACCAACCGCGTAGTAACACTGAATCCTCGCGTGGACGGATGCTCCATCAGCGCAGAACCCTATGAATACAGCGACTACGGAAAATACATGTCTGTTTACACAATCAGGGAAAACGACACCATACAGTCGGTCTATGAAGAAGAATACGACTATCACAGCCGGAAATGGTACTCTACACCAAAAACGAAAGGACCTAGTTGGGTGGCCTACTCTGATCAGGACGACACACTAGGACTGGCACTCGACGGCATGATAGCATCCTATGGCGTACCACTTTACGACAACGATAGTACCATATGGGGCATCATATCGAGCGACCTGTCGCTGCTTAGGCTGTCTATCATGATGCAGAAAGAAAAGCCCTACCCTAATTCCTACGTAATGATGATAGACGAAGATGGACGCTACTTTGTGCATCCCAACACTTGGCTACTTTTCAAACACACCATCTTCGAAAATACAGACAAGGAAGGGCAGGCTGACATCATAGCACTGGCATACAAAATGACCACTGGCAAGGAGGGGTATATGAACGTGACTATCGATGGAGAACGCTGTCTGGTGTGCTATAAGCCCGTGCCAGGCACTACGTGGAGCCTTGCCATTGTTTGTCCAGACGACGACATCCTGGCTGGCTACCACCAGCTAACAGCCATCGTCATCGTACTAGTCATCATTGGTCTTATCATTATCTTGATACTGAGCTACAAAACGGCTACTGCAATCATGAAACCACTGCATGCGCTGTTGGATAAAACACAGAGCATAGCCGACGGCAACATGGAGGTATTTGTGTCTAGGAGCAAGTCTGCCGACGTAATAGGCCAACTGCAGAATAGCGTTGCCACTATGGTGCAGTCAATGAACATACACATGGGCATCGAACAATATGCCATAGAACAAACCTACAAGAGAAACGAAGAACTGTCGAAGGCCATTGAACAAGCACAGGAGGCTGAAAAACAGAAAACCGTCTTCATTCAGAACGTGACACACCAGATACGCACACCGCTAAACATCATCGTGGGGTTTATTCAGGTATTGAGCGACACAACTATCAACACCAACGACAGTCCTCTGAACGACGACTTATCTGAGGAAGAAACAAAAGGCATCATCAACACGATGTTTCACAACGCTGTGATGCTCTATCGCATGGTGTTGATGCTTTTTGACAGCTCAGACACTGGCATGTCTCAAGAATTGATGACCACAGCACGACATGAGACAGTGAACTGCTATACCCTGGCACAGGAAACAATCAAGTACATCTCACGCTCGTTTCCTGAGGCTCACTTCGACATCGTGATGAAAGTGCCGCAAAATCAGACCATTCGCACAAATCACCTATACATGATGAGAACCATACGCGAGATCATCTATAACTCTGCGAAATACTCTGATGGACAGCACATCAAACTGATTATAGACCAAACCGACACCACCGACAAATTCATCGTAGAAGATATTGGCAAGGGCATCAGCGAGGAAATACGCGAACAGATGTTTAAGTTCTTCACTAAAGTTGACGTACTATCCGAAGGTCTGGGTTTGGGACTGCCTTTAGCTAAACGACATGCTCAGAACCTGGGTGGCGACCTAATACTAGACACCACTTACACCGATGGATGCCGCTTTGTCATCGAAGTACCAAAAGAATGACGTATGTACTTTTCTCCCAGCCAAAGAGAGAGGTTAGCCTTAGTGCTTATATATTATTAAAAATTTGGTGGTAAACAAAAGTTTTTGTACCTTTGCACTAAACTTAATAAACTATAGTTTAAACATACATGAAACAGACCATCCTCGTTACAGGCGGCACCGGATTCATCGGTAGCCACACCACTGTAGAACTGCAAGAAGCAGGCTACGAAGTAGTTATCATCGACAACCTATCAAACTCAAATGCAAATGTCGTTGACGGCATTGAAAAAATTACAGGCAAACGCCCTGCATTCGAGAAAGTTGACTGCTGCGATATGGAAGCACTAGAAGGTGTTTTCAAAAAATACCCCAACATCGAGGGTATCATCCACTTTGCTGCATCAAAAGCCGTTGGCGAAAGTGTAGAGAAACCTCTGCTCTACTATCGTAACAACTTGACCAGCTTGATTAACCTGCTGGAACTTATGCCTAAGTACAACGTGAAAGGTATCATCTTCTCTTCATCATGTACCGTCTATGGCCAGCCTTCAGAAGAGAACCTACCGGTAACAGAAAACGCTCCTATCCAGAAAGCTTTGTCGCCCTATGGCAACACAAAACAAATCAACGAGGAGATTATCCAAGACTATATTCACAGCGGCGCACCTATCAAGAGCATCATCCTGCGCTACTTTAACCCCATCGGCGCACACCCATCTGCCCTGATTGGTGAACTACCTAACGGTGTACCCATGAACCTCATTCCTTTTGTTACTCAAACTGCTATCGGCATACGCGAGCAGCTGAAAATCTTCGGCAATGACTATGGCACACCCGACGGCACATGCATCCGCGACTACATCTACGTGGTTGACCTTGCAAAAGCTCACGTAAAGGCTATGGAGCGTGTACTTGACAAACCTGAGACTGACGCCGTAGAAGTGTTCAACATCGGTACTGGTAAAGGACTGTCAACACTCGAGGTCGTTCAAGGTTTTGAGAAAGCTACTGGAGTAAAACTGAACTGGACCTATGCACCACGTCGAGAAGGTGACATCGAAAAGGTTTGGGGAAATGTTGATAAAGCCAACAAGGTGCTGGGCTGGAAGGCCGACACACCAACAGAAGAGGTACTGAAGACCGCTTGGCGCTGGCAGCAAAAACTGCGCGAAGACGGTATTCAATAATAAACAGTCGTCTATAAAAAGACACTGATTTTGTGTTTGTGTTGTGATGGGTCCCGATGAGAATCGAGACCCATTTTTTACACTACAAACTTCTTAAATTCAAAAGGGTTGTTGGGAGGAGTTCTTCCACCTTATTGTTTAATCTTCTCCCAAGAATTATTCTGTGAGGCGTTGATAGAGAAAAGGATATCATAAACACTTTCTTTTTCCTTCTGAGTGCCCTTACCCTTATAGATGTTAGCTAATTCATCCTTCTTATAGTCGGTCCATATTTGAGGCAAAAGACTAAGAGGCTTGTTTTCGTGAGCCTTCTTTAAACAGTTCTCAAGTGCTGTGGTCACATTGCCTCGACCACGCTCTACGTTGGACGCCATCTCGTCGAGACCTGTACGATAGTAGTCGTACTGAAGCTGACGGAAGGGTCTGAGCGCCTCGTCCAAATAATCGTTTACAATAGCAAAACGATTGCGTGAATCCTCGAACGACTTCCAGCCGGCAAACCCCAAATCTTGAGCATTGGTAACTAAGTTCATGCAGCGTTGTAGTACATCAGTGCCCCCCATAGGCGAAAAACTATCAAGGTCGATGCCTATAATCAAAAGCGCATAGTAGCCCATAAGAGCCACCAGCTGATTGTCAATAACTTCCTCGTTGAAGTTCAACTGGTCAAACTGTGCAAAATCGAAGTCGAAGTTCTTATCGCGATTGTTATAGAGCGTGGTGGTATAGGTGGAGTTATACACCGGTCGGTTAGCCTGTATCATGGCCGTACAAGTGAAACGATTGTTTGGGGCATCGTACTTGCTAACGGTGATATTGAACGTACAATCGATACGTTCATTCTCTTGAAACTGTAAATCTGTCCATTGGCGTTCATTCATGAATTGTTCCATCGTCTGCTTCAAATTGTCGAACACAGACTTATCAGTGCCCTGAACCTGTTGAATATTGATATTGATACGCACCTGTAACTCCTGTGCCACAGTCGGTACTGAAAGCACTAGCGAGGCAAAGGTAGCGGCAGCTAGACGCCGTAAAGACTTTAAGGATGAACACTTCATAAACCAATCGTAATTAGTGTGAGTTGTTGACTTGATCGATAGAAGATTGAGAAGTCCGATAATTAATGAATACGCCGGCTGAGCTCGTCGATAATATCATGTGCCACTGCCTGTTTGGACTTGCGCTCGTAGTCGTGCTGACCTTCTGGAGAGATGATGCAGATTTGGTTCTCGTCGCTCTTGAAACAAGTGCCAGCGTTTCGAAGCGAGTTGAGTACGATGAAATCTAGATTCTTCTTCTCCAACTTTTGTTGGGCGTTCTGTTGCTCATCATTTGTCTCGAGGGCAAAGCCAACGAGCAACTGTCCGGGTTGCTTCATATGTCCCAATCGAGCAGCAATATCAGGATTGGGAACCAGATGGATATCCATAGTCTGCCCCACCCGCTTTATCTTCTGTGATGCCACCTCAGCCGGACGAAAGTCGGCTACAGCGGCACAAAGAATGGCTGCCTGACACGATGGGAAAGCTGCTGTCGCTGCATCGTACATTTCGTTACAACTTTCCACAGACACAACACAGATTCGCGGATGTGAGACTTTGATAGATACAGGACCTGACACAAGAGTCACATCAGCACCGCGACGGGCGCATTCCTCAGCCAAAGCATACCCCATCTTACCACTAGAATAATTGCCAATGAATCGTACTGGATCTATCTTCTCGTAGGTAGGACCTGCCGTGATGAGTATCTTCTGACCTACAAGATCGGCTACAGGTTCTTTATCCTTATCAACGCGTTCTGCTTCTACTTTCGAAGCTGAATGTGTTAAATTAGCATCCAAAGAAGATGATGATACTGAAGAGAAATAGCAATCCAAATAGGATACAATCTTTTCAGGATCCTCCATACGGCCCTTTCCTTCAAGTCCTGATGCTAGAAAACCGCTCTGCGGCTCGATGATATGATTACCAAAGCTCTTGAGCATCTGCATGTTCTGCTGCGTAGTGGGATGAGCATACATATCGAGGTCCATCGCGGGTGCAACAAACACAGGAGCTTTCATTGACAGATAGGTTGTTATCAGCATATTGTCTGCCACACCATGGGCCATCTTGCCCAATGTAGAAGCTGTACAGGGAGCTATCAGCATAGCATCGGCCCACAGTCCCAGTTTGACATGAGAATTCCACGTGCCATCGCGCTGCGAGAAGAACTCGCTGATAACAGGCTTTTGGGTTAGAGCAGACAACGTGATTGGGGTGACAAACTCCTTGCCAGCCGGTGTGATGACTACCTGTACCTCTGCTCCACGCTTCACTAGCTCGCGAATGATGAGACACGACTTATAGGCCGCAATTGAACCTGTGATACCAAGAACAATTTTCTTTCCTTGCAACATGAAATAAAACTAAATGGAACGCATGCGAATGCGTGTGAGTACCTGTTTGGTATTATAGGTGAAGTCACCACCCATAATCCAAGAATAATAGCCAGGATCGTGCTGGAGAACTTCTGCAACAGTACGTCCCTTGTACTTTCCGAAATTAAAACACTCAACAAGTACGGGCTTACCATCCTTGTCTAAGATTGTGTTTCCTTGAGCATCTTTAGCCTCACCCCAAATAACACGACCGGCAAAATCAACATTATTATTCGTCTTAGAAAACTCTGCCAGACAATCCATATCGTTGGCGAGCACGCGTCCTTCTGGGTTTTCTCCCAGTTCGAGTTGCTTCTCTTCTGTATAACGATCGAGTTGACCCATCAGCACTCGATAGGTAGCTTCAGTATCTTGATCGGCACGATGAGCCTCAAAGTCGTCCTCCATTTGGCGTCCACAGTAGAACTTATAGGCAGAGGCCAGGTTGCGGCGTTCCAGTTTCTTGAAAATATTGCAGGCATCAATAAGGCGACATTTTGAAAAGTCAAAGTCGATACCCGCACGCAGAAATTCTTCTGCCAGCAAGGGTATATCAAAATGATTAGAATTGAAACCAGCAAAATCGCATCCAGTAAACTTATCACTCAAGGTCTTGGCCACCTGCTTGAAGGTGGGTTTATCCTTAACATCATCGTCAGAAATTCCAGTCAATTCGGTGATAACAGGCTGTATGTGGCACTCAGGATTAATCAGGTAGTCGCCACGCTCTTCTTCACCATTGGGCATCACCTTGATAAAAGAAATCTGAATAATGCGGTCCTTGACTAAATCAAGACCGGTCGTCTCCAAATCGAAGACGACCAGTGGCTTATTTAAATTCAATTTCATAAAGAAATCAATTTTAATCGTTAATTAACATCGGCATCATGAGCATCAGGACATCCTGATTCTCGGGCTGCTCAGAAGGAATAACCAAACCAGCGCGGCTGGGATCTGCCAACTGAATAATAACTTGCTCGCAGTCAAAGTTGTTTAGAATCTCAATGAACGAAGATCCCTTGAAACCAATACTCATAGGCATACCGTTGTAGTCGCATGACATCTTCTCAGTAGCTGTCTTCGAGAAATCATAATCCTCTGCATCAAGCTGTAGCACACCACTCTCCACGTGGAAACGAATAAGATTGCTTGAGTCATTTGAAAAAGGTTGTACGCGACGCAGAGCTGCCAACAGCCCTAGACGATCTACAGTGAGCTGATTTGGATTTCTCTGAGGGATAACAGAGTTATAATTGGGATAGCGACCTTCGATGAGACGACACAAAATGACGCCTTCTTCAAAGTTAATCTCGGCATTGCGCTCGTCGAAGCGGATAACCACATCACCACCCTGTTTGCCAAGCACACTCTTCAAAAGTGAAGCGGGCTTCTTTGGCAGAATGAATGCAGCAGGCTGATCGCTGCTGATAGTCATTATCTTATTGCGTACCAGCTTGTGACCATCGCTTGCTACTACCGCCAGACAATCAGGTGTTAGGTCGAAGTAAATACCGTTCATCACAGGACGCAGCTCGTCTTGTGCTGTAGCAAAGATAGAACGATTGATATTTTCGGCCAACAAGGATGTGGGGATGTTGATAGTGGTAGCACTGTCGCTTACCTGCTGTGCCTGAGGGAACTCGTCGGCATTCTCAACGGGTAAAGAGAACATACCGTTCTGATAGGTAATCTTTGCCAGTTTCTCTGTCTGATTTACATCAAAAGTAATCGGCTGCTCAGAGATACCTTTGACGGCTTCAAGCAAATCGTGATTGCCAACACAAAATCGTCCGTCGCCATCGGTATCTACCAAATCGAGCGATGTCATCATCATCACCTCGCTATCTGATGCCGTAAGGTTCAGTTTTCCATCAATAATCTCGAAAAGAAAATCGCCCAGAATAGGCAAAGAGTTTTTACTATTGATTACTCTTGAAAGAGCTACCAGTCGGCTGCTCAATGCTGTACTTGATATGGTAAATCTCATACTATAAATAATAATGTTTGATGTTTACAGTTTCGGACTACAAAAATACAAAAAAAGTTAGTCAGCAGCAAAATAATTGCAAATAAATTGTTTGTTTTCAATCTTTTTTAGTAATTTCGCATGCGAATTCACGAAATTAGCAAATAAAATTATAAACCAATAAAATAATCAATAATAGAAAATGGATTTAAGAGGAAAAGTGATTGCCATCATGGAGGCAAGAGGCGGCGTATCAAACCGTACAGGCAACTCATGGATGACACAAGAGTATGTAATTGAAGTTCCTGGACAATATCCTCGCAAGATGATGTTCAACGTCTTTGGTGAAGATCGCATCAAGCAGTTTAACATCCAAGCTGGCGAAGAGATTACTGTACAGTTTGATATTGATGCACGTGAATACAACGGTCGTTGGTACAACGATATACGTGCATACAACATCGTACGTGAGTCTGCTGGTCAGGTACCTGCAGCTACCCCATTTGCTCCACAAGCTGCACCCGCTGAATCTGCAGCTAATGCACCTTTCCCTCCTGCTCAGGAGCCCGCAGGCGAAGGTACTGCTGACGACCTGCCCTTCTAATTAAAACACTGATTTTATATACGATAACAACAAAGAAGATGTGTCTATTATATATGACACATCTTCCTTTTTTGATAAACAACAAACGAGGGAGGATTAGAAAAATCCTTCTTTATCGTTTTAAGTCTATAAATCGGAGTTCTGCCTCGAGCATTTCCAACTTTGGCAATCGGATACCAGCCTCATGAGCAATTTCGATGGGGCGTGTATAAAGATACTGAATCTCCATAGGACGTTGGAAATCAAAGTCAAGCTTCATAGATGGCGAATAAGGCGTCATATTGTCTGTCATCTGTATCATCTTATCAACGAAGTCCTCGCCGATAGTATTGATTCCTAGAGCTTTAGGTACACCAATAACCTCCATCATCATATCGCGAATAAGTGAACGTGTATAAGTGCACTTCAACAAACAGTCGGTCTGCGTATTAAGTGCAACTGTCATACCATTGAACGGCATGTTCCATACAGCTTTGCGCCAACGCGCTTCAGCATAGTCCACCACCCCAGTGTTGATACCTGCCGACCTAAACTCTTCAACCAAGTTATTAAACACGTGTTCATCACGACATGAATAGTTGCCAAAATTAATCTGTCCATAGCACTGATGATTGACCACTCCCGGCTCAGTCTTTGCAGAGCAAATAAAGGCCAATCCCGCAACTAGTTGTATGCCTGGAAAGGTTTGCTCCACATCTTGTTCAACTCCGACTCCATTCTGGATAAGAACGACAACAGTTTTTTCATGAAGCAAGGGTGGCAACAGCTCAGCTAATAAATGGTTGTTGGTTGTTTTAAGTCCTACAACAACCACATCCACATGGGGCATATCTGTCGTACGCTGATACACATTAACAGAAGGCAGATGAAATGATCCATCGCAAGAATGCACATGTAAACCGTGGTCCTGAACGAACTGATAGTCACTATGTAACAAAAAGTGAACGTCCTGTCCACTATATGCCAATTTGGCGCCATAGTAACCACCAATGGCCCCTGTTCCTATGACTGCATATTTCATGATACTCTACAAAAGGTATATTCAGGTGTTATTCTGCAACCTTGACAGCATCAGCATGCTTATCTTGTGCTTTCTCGTAAGCTTTACGTGCACTCTCGGCCTTATTAGATGCTTTTTCTGCTGCCTTCTGTGCCTGTTCTGCTTTCTTTGCAGCCTTTTCTGCCGCTTTTTGCGCTGCCTGATACTTTTTCTGTGCTTTCAGTACTGCAGTCTTAGCCTTTGCTTCGGCCTTAATGGCATTTTCTTTCTTTTTCTGTTCTTTGGCAGCCAGTTTAAGTTCCTTAGCAGTCATATTCGATGCATCTTTAACTGTCACTACGTTTTGTGCCTGTACTGCGCTACATGCCGCAGCTATCAGGATAAACATAAATAGTTTCTTCATAATGTTAATAGTAAAGTTTACATAATTACTTTTGTTCTGTTTGATGATTTGCCATATATACAGACTTACATTCTATATAAAAGCAAATGCGTATTTCTGCTTGCAAAAATACGCATTTACATCTGAATATGCAAATTAAAAAGTCTCTTTTTTTGCGACTTAAAAATTCATACTAACATCCACCCCCAACTGGAACGGCAAACCACGCTGTCCGTAGAAGTTACCAGAATTGTCCTGACTGATGTCACTCACAAACGTGAGATAGTTGGTATCTGTAATATTGCGTCCCCAGAAGTTCACACTGACACATCCCATATCAAGAGCTACATGAGTTCCCAGAGTGGCATACAACTTCTGAGAAGTAGTATTGGCGTCGTCCCAATAAATCTTACCTTGACCAGTAACATTGGCACCAAGTGTAATAGATTTCAATACCTCATCATGATGTATATCGAATCGATAGTCGGCCATCGCAGCGAACATATGCATGGGGATATATGGTACCTTTTTACCCTTATAGTCAAGCATCATTACATTTCCATTAGTCGACTTAACTTGATCGGTGTAATCGCGAAAAGTAGCATGAGTGTAACTATAGGAAGCTGCCCATGAGAGATGATCGTCCGCAACGCTACCACGCAGTGAAACCTCTGCACCAACATTATGGCTCTTTCCCGCATTGACCACCATACGACCAAAGCCGTAAGCACCTTCCATCTTGGTTAGTTGCAAGTTCTTAACTTGCATGAAGTAACCGGTAATATCGGCATGCAACTTATTGTCTAAGAGATTCAGGTGGCCCCCAACCTCATAGTTCCAGGAGGTTTCTGGTTCGTAGGCTACTGCTTTGTTGACGAGATCATAGTCAGCATTAGTGTGAGGCACGTTAAAGTCACCTTGACGAATGTTACGCCCATTTTGCATCATCTCTGGCTGTATGATAGACGAAAAGCCTTGTATATTGTAGCCGCCATCGCGAAAACCTTTACTAAACAAAGCATAGATATTACTGCCCTTATCATCGATGACATAGGTCAAGCCCACCTTGGGCAGCCACTGAATAGAGCTTGTACAAGGTGCACTTTTTAGAGTGTCGTTAAGCCACTGGTTATAAGTGTTTGAACGTCCGAATACGGTAAGGTCATAATCGAGATTCAAGCGTCCTGCAGCCTCATAATCCAACTTCACGCGACTATTTTCATAACGCAAACCTAGAGTTGCGGTCAGTCGGTCTGTAAGTTTTATATTCGACTCGTGAAAGACACCAACATTGTATCTTGGTGTCTTATAATCGCCTGCAACATAAAAAGCTGGTATTTCCATACGTGCGAAAGAATGAGGAACAGTGGGAGGCATAATTCCTTGAAGCATGTTCTGTAGCATAGATGCCAACGAGTTCTTCATTGATGATCCAAAGACCACTGGTGCATCCGTATCCAAATTCTGATAGCTTCCAAAAGCGCCAAAGGTCCACTGCCAACGACAATCAGTCTTGCTATGCAGGCTTAGTTCCTCAGTAAATGCATGCTGGCGCTGACGTTGAAACATGCTGATAAGCTCTGCAGGAGTGTAATCATTATCCATATTCATCTTGTCGTAAAGGTGCTGATAGCTCGTTGTAGAGGTTATCAAAAACGTGTTAGCACGATAGCTCACCGTGAGACCTGTGTTCAGCATATTACGACGATAAGTATTCATAGTCGATGTTGCCGGATTACGAACTTTACCATCGACATACTTACCATAAGGGAAGCCGTTCTGATCTGAGAACTGATAGTCGGCGGTGAGGTCGAAATGCAGGCGCTGAGTGGTGTACCACAACAAACGTAAACGAGCACCGACCTCATTAATCTTATCATTTTGTTCATGAAAGGAATCATTATAGAAGAAGCCGTCCTGACCATAATAGAACATAGATACCGAATAGGCGAAGTTGTCAAAAGGACGCTGGAAGTGCCCAACTTCCGCTCTTCGCTGGAGTCCCGTGGCCAAGCCAAGATTTACATCGGTTCCCTGATAGTTCATTGGATTCTTAGAGAATACACGTACAAGTCCGCCCTCTGAGTTCATGCCATAGAGTGTAGCCTGCGGTCCATGAAGTACATCGACACGATCTAGCATATAAAAGTGTGTGTTGAAGGCTGACTTAGAAACTAAAGGAATGTTATCATAGTAAATGGGCACAGAAGGAGCAGCCGTATTCATACGAGAACCGGTACCACGCATATAAACAGACGAGGTTAGACGCGAGCCATATACAGGCATGGTGAATGAAGGCACGTAGGCTGACAAACGAGATAGATCATCAGCGTTGATGTGCTTCAACTCTTTCTCACCAAAAACAACGCTATGGGTAGGTTGCAGACGCAGACGGAACGCATCTTTTGGTTGAGACACGACAACCACCTCGTCGAGATCAACGACACGCGAAGAGTCATTCATTTCTTCTGGGGTGGTTATCACTTTGTTACCCTTAACAGAGACTACTGACATTAGGACAAGTCCTGTAAAAAACAATCTAATCATGCTTATTAACAAAATAGAATAGTATAATTTTTACAGCTGCAAAGGTAGTTCGTTTTCTTCTATATGACAATCCCTATTTATATGGATTTTTCAGGTATTTAAAGCGCCACAATACGGACAAACGCCTTTTTCCTGCAGTCCTGCACCACAGCGACCGCAAAAATACTTTGCCCTACTAGTGTGAACATAGCACTTTATTGCATAGACATAATATGCTAATAACAAAGGATATCCTATATAATATAAGGTAGATATGCTGAACACAACATAGTCAATAGCACAAACACCTGCCAATCCAAGACAATAGAAAAAAGCCTCAGAGGTGGACAAATGTCTACGAATATCATCGAGCGCAGCCAAACCAATGAGTAACATAGCCCAAACCGATGCCAAGAAGAGCCCTAGGTGAAGGGGAACAGCAAAGGGATTGAGCGTGGGGTGATAATAGTAATGGCGCCACGAATCGGGATCTACCAATTGTATGGTACTATAGAATACGGCCGACGATGCCACCAAGAGGGCCAAGGCGGTGGGATAGAATGACCCTATGTCATTGAAATGCACTAAACGGGCACGTTTGCGGTAAAGATGGCGAATGATGAACATAGCAGTCACCAAAGAAAGAAATGCCATAAAAATGAGCAGATGCGTGTCGGAGAAAGAATCAATAAACTGAGAAATCGGGTTATCGGGCTCTACTCCCTTCAACAGTTCACTTTCATGTGTCCATCCCATGGTTAACTGGTCGCGAGCCACCTGTACCCATACCGAGTCAATAGTGTCTGACGGCATGGTCATAATATCAGCTACAACCAGACGATCACCTCTCTTTACCGAAAATGAATCTATCAACATACCACTTAGATACTCAGAAGGTTGTTGGTTGATAAGTTGCACAGAATCTGCCTTTACAAAAAAATTGTAATTACGTGTGTAATGATGCGTCGTATAAAAAGAGATGGAATCCAACTGATCATCGGTCAACTCCCACGCATCAGAGGTTTCCACTTCCTGACGATAACAACTAGTAACCGTCAAAGATAATACAAGAAGAAGAAAAACAGCTTTACGCATCGGCATAAACATTCATTTGACATTGTTTGCAATCAAACTCCAATAGAAACTTACGACCATCAGACAAACGCAATCGCAGGGGTTCGCGCCACTCAGGACGCTTTCCTCCGTGTTTGACACAATAGCCCATTGAGAAACGAATACAATGACGACATTGCATCAACATAGCATTAGTTGGCTGATGGACCTCGAAAGCTGGCTCCGCCTTCAGGCCCCGCTGTTCGTAGAAAGAACGAGAGATGCCGTTTGACACATTATAGAAATAACTATGTTCATAAGATGGCGGTGTCAGCAAGGGCAACTTCAGCAAAGCGGTTGCGTTCGCTTTGTTTTCACTACGTTGCTGCAGTAATGCCACAACCTGACGGCGCAAATCCGCTAATAAGCTACTTGGAATAAAATATTTGAACTCATCAGACAAACGAACCTCAACACACTCATAGGGTGTACCACCCAACTTTACCAATTGTCGGACGATATTCTCACGCTGTGGTTTTTGTGCCACTTGGTGTTCGGTTTCAATAGTAGCCACCACTCCATCCTTAGCAAAAAGACTACTGTTTTCCTTAGAAGAAACAACTTCGTTCATTGACAAAGAGAAACCACAATCACAAGCCTGTAATGACATTATCACTGGTATTTTGCGTTCAGCACTGGGCTTTGACAAAAGACGTTCCATCTGCTGATCGTTACTACGATAGAGGCCAATGCCCGGTTTTAAACCATGTGGCATCTTTAGCGGATATAAACGGTTACCATCAGCACGATTTACACGAAAACCTTCCAACTCGCGATGCTCATTGAGAAAACAAAGTCCATCACCATTGGCAAAGGCAGCAACACTGGCAACATTAAACGAATTGCCACGCAGTTCCTTTACCTTCCCCACATATTCGCCTAATGCCTTAGGCGTATTAGGAGACCATACGACTTGGCGCTTGTCACCAAGGAAATATGTTGTATAACCACGATTAAACGTGCGGTTCAGATCAGGCCGAAAGGTATAGGTACTGCGACCCTTAGAAGCGCGCTGATAACAATCCGGATGATGCACAACCAATTGATTGAGCGCCTCACTATAGGCAGCAGTAACATTTTTGACATACGACAGGTCTTTCAAACGACCTTCTATTTTGAACGATGTTGCACCTGCAGCAGCCAAGGCCTCAAGATTAGACAACTGATTCATATCTTTCAATGATAACAGATGGCGCTGATGCTCCCACTCCACTCCATTGGCATCGACCAAATCGAACTTCATTCGGCAAAACTGTGCACACGCTCCACGATTGGCACTACGATCAAAGCAATACTGCGATGCATAGCAAAGACCGGAGTAACTTACACACAAGGCTCCATGTACAAATACTTCGAGTTCTGTGTCAGGCAATGCTTGATGGATATTCTCAATATCACGAAGCGACGACTCACGTGCCAACACAACACGCTGAAAACCTAATTTGCTAAGCCAACGTACTTTTTCTAAAGTACGATTATCTGTCTGTGTAGAGGCATGTACTGCCACTTTAATTGCATCATCGTGCATCATCTGAAGCACAGCCATATCCTGAACTAAAATAGCATCTACACACGCCAGCTCAAGATCATGCAGCAAATGACGGGTATCTTCGATTTCTTCATCGTAAACAATTGTATTAACTGTTACATAAACCTTGGCGCCAAACAAGTGTGCATATCGACAAAGCTCAGCAATGTCTTCCACACTATTACCAGCAGCCACACGTGCACCAAAACGGCTAGCTCCAATATAAACGGCATCTGCGCCATGATCAATGGCGGCTTTTCCGTATTCCAAATTCTTAGCAGGGGCCAATAGTTCAAGTGCTCTCATTATTTAATCTGATTTATATCGTATGGCGTCTCTTGGTAGACGTAATAGTTAATCCAATTATTATAAAAAAGATTAGCATGCGCACGCCAAGTAACTAAAGGAGCCAGCTTGGGGTCATCTTGGCGATAATAGTTGCGGGGCATATCCACATCATCACGCACACCCAAATCACGTCTATACTCATTATCCAGTGTGTTTGGCGAATATTCCATGTGGCCAGTGATAAAGAACTCACGACCATCACGTGCCATAACAATGCTAACCCCACTATCCTCCGAGTTAGCTACCACCTGCAGTTCCTGATGTTTTTGAATATCAGACAAATGAACTTCAGTATGACGACTATGAGGCATCATAAACACATCATCAAAACCACGGAAGATGGGCAGGTGAGGTGTTAGGATGTGCTGTTCAAAAATTCCGAACATCTTTTTAGGCAAAGAATACTTAGGCACACCATAGTAATGGTACAAGCCAGCTTGAGCTGCCCAACAAATATACAAGGTACTCGTCACGTGCGTGCGAGCCCAATTAAAAATCTCTGTTATCTCATCCCAATATCCTACTTCCTCGAAAGGCATACCCTCTACTGGTGCACCAGTGATAATCATGCCGTCAAACTTTTCGTGGCGTAGCAGCTCAAAGTCGCGATAGAACATCATCATATGTTCTATGGGGGTATTCTTAGGCGTATGACTACGCAGTTTCATAAAGCTAACTTCAATCTGCAAAGGGGTATTAGACAGCAATCGAATCAGATCGGTTTCTGTCGTTATCTTCAAGGGCATCAAGTTCAATATCACAATGCGCAACGGACGAATGTCCTGCGCATGTGCCCTCGAGTTATCCATCACGAAAATATTTTCCTGCTTAAGTAGGTCTATGGCAGGAAGTCTATCTGGTAATTTAAGAGGCATAGGTTTACTTACTATTATAAATCTTGTGTTCTAATGACAATGGCTGAGACATTGTCTATTCCACCAGCATCCTCGGCAGCCATGCATAGAGCATCTGCATCAAAACCGTCATTCAACAACTGAGTAATGCTCTCTTCGTTAACCATTTCCGAAAGGCCATCGCTACAGAGAAGCAAGGTATCACCATTGTGAAAAAGATTCGTAAAATTTTCCATATCGATATAGCTGTGCTTATTGCCGCCACCAATACAGTTGGTCACATATCCAGAATGCTGAGTCGAGTTAAGTGTATGATCGGTTGTAAGTTGTTTTAAATGACCATCATGCAACAAATACAAACGGCTATCACCACAGTTAATCCAATAAAAACGGCCTTGATAGTAAGCAAAAGCCACAAGCGTGGTCCCCATATCTGCACATTCCTTATTAGAAAGGCCCTTAGAACTAATTTGTATAGAAATACTTCGCAACCAATCGTCAAAGAGTTTACGCAACTCCTCATCGTTAAGTCCGGTAGGAATATCGCTATAAAAAAACTGTAGATTTTTCAAAACCTCATTACTTGCAATATCACCACCACTATAACCGCCCATTCCGTCTGCTACAGAACAAAGGAAACGGTCGGTCGTGTCGAGTGTAACAACTTTTCTAACTTTGGCATTGCGGGCACACCAATCGCCAACGAGAACCATATCCTCATTCTTGCTTCTGACACAGCCTGTATGACTGGCAGCTGTTATAAACAAATGTCTCATGGTTATGTATATATAATTAATAAATCTTTACTTGTAAACTCACATTTGCCAAAGTCAAGATGTCATCATTTTTTAAAGACATCTCAACATCGGGCTGAAGCTGATGATCGTTCAATTTCGTACCGTTAGAAGAGTTACGATCTGCCACGCACCAGCCCATACCAGGCTTATAACGCAACTGGGCATGAACGCCTGACACATACTTATGCTGCTTGAGAAGTTGAGCATAAGGACCTTCTCGACGTCCTATTACAGCTCCATCCTCTGCAATGATACGTATATTTAGCGAATCATTAAAAAGTACCATCTGAGGAACACCTGCCACTGGACGTGGCGACATTCCTGCAACAGGTGGAGCATACGGATGAGCCCCAGCACCGCCATTGTTAGATGGTAAAGACATCGACATATAGCTAATAGACGTGGACGATGTGAAAAGACCATTGTTTGCAATGCGGCGTTGATATTCATCGGCTGATATCATCAAGCCACCACAGGCCGTACAACGACGTCCCATCCCTACTCTGCCGCAACGCTCACAGTAAGCCAAAGGCTGTCCGCACTGATCACAGTAGTGGGAATCATCATCTATTTCTTCCTTGCAATTTGGACAAATAATCATCTTTCTTTAATATCTTCAGGTAAAATTAACTGATATGTTTCCTTTGTTATCTGTTCTGGCGGCATTTGTGAAACACGCATAGATAGCTGCTGGATGGTTTCGTCGAGCAAATTGCGCATCTCGCGTGCATTGCCAAAAGTTTCGTCTTTCGACATCACCATACGACTGATAATGTCCAGTGCTTTGAACTCAGCTGCAGGAGATAGGATGTATTGATCCTTCTCAGCCATTTTCTTGAAAATTTCCAGCAGTTCATCGTTTGTATAGTCATCAATGTGCAAACGATGAGTGAAACGACTTGCCAAACCTGCGTTCAACATCAAGAACTCATCCATTTTGTTTTTATAACCTGCAGCAATTACCACAAATTTACCACGATCATCTTCCATGCGCTTCATCAAAGTCTCAACGGCTTCCTTACCATATTGATCGTTTTGGTCGCTTAATGTGTAAGCCTCGTCAATGAACAAGATACCACCCATAGCCTTGTCGCACATAGCATTTACAATCTTAGGTGTCTCACCCATATACTTACCAACCAGTGTTGCACGACTAGCCTCAACTACATGGGAAGTGCTTAGAATATCCATAGCCTGGAGGATCTCACCCATCTTTCGAGCAATTGAAGTCTTACCTGTACCAGGATTGCCTGTCAGCACAAAGTTCATGGCCATCTGCTGAACCTTGCCAGCCCCCATAGCCGCACGCTGCTTCATGAACATGCTCTGTACGGCTAAACGGCGAATATTGTCCTTAACAGAACGCATACCAATAAACAAATCAAGTTCGTTAAGAACCTCGTCGAGCGGACGTGCTGCCTGACTCTGGGTCATTGGTAAATCAGCTATGGTTAACTTAAACATATCTTCCTCTTGGAAGCCTGGTGTATTCATCTGCTGCACTAGACGTTGACTCTGTTTCTCAACAGCCTCGTTGAACACACGGCGTGCCTCGCGAGCATTACCAAAGTTTTTGTCGCGACGCAAGTAAAGCTGTTCAAACATTCGTTGTATAGCACCTCGTGTTTCCTCGTCAATCGTAAACTGTTTCTCAGCAGCTAAATATCCGAATATCTGTGTCAATTCCTCAGGCTTATAATCATCGAAGTGGATGGTCTGTGTGAATCGGCTTTTCAGTCCTGGATTCGAATCAATGAAGTCGTGCATCTGATCTGTATATCCAGCAACAATACAAATAAATTTGCCACGATCGTCCTCCAAGCGCTTCAACAATGTATCAATCGCCTCAGAACCAAATGTGTCACCGTCAGATGATTTTAACGTATAAGCCTCATCAATAAACAGTACTCCACCAATAGCCGAGTCTATCAGCTGATTGGTCTTAATCGCCGTTTGACCACTATAGCCTGCCACCAGTTTTGAACGGTCAGCCTCAACCAACTGTCCACGTGTCAAAATACCCAGTGAACGGAACACGTCAGCCATGATACGAGCGACTGTAGTCTTACCCGTACCGGGATTACCCGTAAATACATAGTGCTTACCTTGGAAAGTATTGCCTTCGCCACGTTTCACCTGCAGGTTCAGATAGGATGCCAAGTTCGTAATTTCTGCCTTAACTGCGTCAAGACCCACCATACCTTCAAATTTCTTAAGGCATTCGGTATAGTCAACCTCCTTTGGTGCCTCGTATGGGATATCCTCTTTACAGATAGTAATCAATTCTTCGTTTGACATCGTGATAATATCACCTGTCTGCAGACGCTTCGCCTGACGTTTACAAATCTGATCGAAGAGTGAGCGCATCGAACGGCCATTAGCAAAGTCCTTGTCACGTTGTTGATACATGTCACTAATGACCTTGCGTGTTAGTTCTTCAGCCTCTTGATTGAATATATATTGCTTATCCTTTGCAAATACAGATAATATACTGAACAGTTCCTCGGGAGTATAGTCCTCAATATTGAGGAAGTATGTGAAACGACTACGCATACCTGGATTAACACGAAATAGATTATCCATCTCTGTACGATAGCCTGCAGCGATGACCACAAACTTACCGCGGTCATCCTCCATGCGTTTCATCAACGTCTCCAAAGCTTGTGCACCTTGATTATCACGCTCGCCAGACTGACTCATTGGTGCCAGCGTATAAGCCTCGTCCACAAACAAAATTCCACCCATCGCTTTATCGCAAAGTTGATTAACAACTTTAGGTGTTTCGCCCTGATACTGCGATACCATCTTTGAACGATCTACCTCGACCACATGTCCAGAGTCAAGATAACCAATAGATGCGAGTATCTCACCCAATTTACGAGCTATGGTTGTCTTACCTGTACCAGGATTACCCGTCAGTACAATATGCATAGACATCTTGTCTTGCAATCCTAAGCCACGCTCTACGCGTTGCATATTATTTTGTACAGAATAAGCAATCTCTTTGACGGTTTGTTTCACCTCGTCCATACCAATGAACGAATCTAAATCGTGCAGAATATCCTCCAATGAACGCTCCTCGGGCACGTAGCCTTTGATATCATCACGTTCGACGCAAGCCGCCTGTGCGCCACGACTGATAAACGAGGTAAAGATGTCTTCAGCCGTTTTCATGGCTACATGGGCATTACCGAAAGTATCATCTTTAATCTTAATCTGATACTTAAAGAAACGAGTGAGATGTTTTTCTGCTTCAACAGAGAATACACCGATACCATACTTCACGCGCAACTCCTGACGTGCAATATCACACAACTCTTGATAGCCAGGTGTTGGAAGTCGGAACGTATATTTGAAGCGGTTCTTCACTGCAGGGTTACTTTCCAAAAAGTCATCTAAACCTTTAGGAAGACCAGCCATTATCACAATGGGATCATCATTCCAATGATCCATCTCTACAAAGAGCTTGTCAAGTGGGTTTACCTGGTTAGAATACTTATCTGGCAGCAACTTCTGCACGTTGTCGAAAAACAAAATACCTCCCTGTGCTTTCTGTATATTCTCGTCCCAATGATCCACAAAACGTTGGAAATCGACAGCATCTACCATCGTCAGCTTGGGCGACTGTATAATCTTATGCTGACAGAAATAGTCACAAATAGTACTAGCAAGCATAGTCTTTCCAGTACCTGTTTCACCAATGATGATTGCATTAACCGAAAGACGCACACTTGCGATATCCTTACGCGTTCGCAAGAAAGAGTAAGTGTCAACAATCGTCTTCAGCTGAGCCTTAACTTCGTCAAGGCCTACCAGCTTATCGAGCGCATTCTGCACCACTAGTGGTTGTCCGCATCGCTTACAAAATTTGGCGCTACTTCTATTTTCAGTTTGACAATGTTCGCACTTCATATTTATTCGTTTCCTTCACTTTCTGATATTTCATTAATCTCTGTAACCTTTCCTTCTTGTTGATCTTCCTCAGATACCGACATCGTTTTAAAGTCGCCCGAACCAACAACATTTTCGAAATTACTAATATAACCTTTACCAAGGTTCGGATTCTTCATATTCATCAGCGAGGGACTATACAAAACAAACTCTCCAACTAGCAAAAGTATCATAATGGCCCATTGGATATAATGCAACACAGTCTCACCAGAAAGCGAGTGCACCTGATCAGCTACATTATCCAGCAAGCCGAACTTAGATCCTTTATAACGATGAGAGCGAGTTTTGAAGGTATAGTAAAGTGGGTCTATCAGCACCGACTTTAAATCTTCATGTTTCAGAACATCATTCACAAATTTCGCATCGGTCTGTTGTGTTTTACGGAAATCTGTATAATGACACACCACCATATATCCTACTGTTAGCAACAAAACTGCAACAGTAAAAAACTGAGGGAATGAAGTATATACAAATCTTAACGTATAAATAGGTATTAGGACAGTCAATGCACCCACAATGCCCCACAAGGCAGCTATCGTTGAACCATAGCCATTAAAATAGGAACGCGTAGCTACGATAATAGCAGTCATGCCACCAACGGGCAAGCCGATCGTCACATAAGGATGAGCCATCACATAGTCTTTATTTGAGAAACCAACAAACAACACCATGAGAACCCAAATAAAACATACGACATAATATATAGCCATAAATGTCTTTTCGCGCGATTGTGCTCCATTCCATTCACGACGTACCTCTGCAATGCGAGCCTTAGTATCCTCACGAGCCTTAGCAAAACGTCGATAATGGAACTGCTGTGGATCAATACTTCCTATGGCCATCAGCCACGCCTCCAACTCACGCTCATAACTATATTCCTCCTGGAAATCACGCGTAGGATCTTCGTGGAAGAACACAGATAACCACTGCGATAATGCACCATTTCTTATCTCTGTGCGCATCTGAGGAACTTGGTTCGCATCCAACTGTTTTCCATCGGTCAACAATGTACCATTTGGTAACAAATAAGTTGGAACAACACCCAACGAACGACAGAATCGATACAATGCAGTACGAAGGTCATAAGCACCTAAACGTTCACGGTTTTCTTCCGAGTTCATATCAAAACAGCGTTTAGCCTCATTAAGAAGGTCAAACCATCCATGAATCTCCGCGAAGAAATAGAATCGCCCATCTTCAGTATTTGAAAAAGCAGACATCTGAATGTCCAATTCATCCGAAGACACATGTTCTAATTGCTTTAGTTGATTGGCAAGAATATCACCTACGGCCTGTGGGGTCTGAGCCTCGCGCAAGTCGTAAGCTGCAGTACGGTCTGCACTATATAGCACTTTATAAGCCAAGTCCATAGAGAATTCCCTTCCCGCAGTCAACTTCATGACATTATCACACTTTACCATGTCCTCATGTACATAAAGCCATGACAGCAATCTACCATCACAAAGCGAGTGCCATTCATCCTCAGTAGGTTCAACACTACCAAAGTACTGCACAATATCTTGAATATTCAGTGTTGACCGATGAGTCAGGAACGGAATATCTGGATCTATCTCCAGCACAAGTCGCATCAAAGAAATGCGAGGCTCACAATCCTCATTAAAATAAGAACGCAAACGATCCACGTTACTTTTCGTACGTGACTCCAACCATATAAATACAGGATCATTTGCATTCTTCAAAATCAAAGAATATTCCTCGCGATGAGATAACAGCGACAAAGCCATGCTATGTACATCCTCACATGCAACGCCCTTGATATCACGGTAAGGCTGCGAAGAGTCCATAGTAAAGGCGGAAGCATAAAGACCTGCACGCTGATCAGTGGGATAACGCTGAGTCACTATCTCATTAACCACTGCCGAAAGTTTAGTGTTTCCACATGCCTCTAGCCACTGAACAATACGACCATTATAAAGATAGTTTTTACCTAACTGTTCATTCTCGAGCAACATAGGCACCAACTCATGCACATTCTCTGCTACTAAGTTACGATCAGGATCAACTATAAAACTCTTATAGCGCAAGAACGGAGAAGAAATGTCCACTGCAACATCTTCGCCTAAGAACCAACGTTCCACTTCGTCGTACCCCCAACGCGTCATCTTGTTTACAGAGGTCAGACCCTGTATCAACTTCTTGACCTGATCAGGTAGTTCGTCCATACGAGGCAAACGTCCCTCATTCTTTTGTCGCATCATCAGGCGCTCATTGGAACTCATGGGATTCTCACCGAGCCATGTGGCAAAGAGAGTCATACCCAACGAATAGAAGTCAGCTGCAGGCGTAATCTCCACTTCACCGTCTATTACGTCAGTATACATCTCAGGAGCGGCATAAATAGGCGTTCGAGCTTGGGTCGTACGGAACGTATTGCTGCCATTGGTCTGCAACGAAGAGATACCAAAGTCACCCAACACAAGTTCCTGCTGAGACTCATCGCGGAAGAAGAAATTGGTTGGCTTTATATCTTTGTGTAAGATATTATTCTTATGGCAGTAGGCCAATGCTCCTGCTGCCTGCAAAACGAGACGGCGAAATCGGTTGAAATTGCCCTCAACACGAAGATCTTTCAGTGTACCTCCGCGCAGATACTCCATCAACTCATAATTTCTATTCTTACCTTCAACATAGGTCTTGCCATAGTCAAATAACCGAACAATCATTTCAAAGTGAAATGAGCGAATGGTCTGCAGCAATTTTTTATCAACATCAAAGTTGGGATAATATACCTTCAGAACAAATTCTTTGCCATCCTTCTCGACCAGAAACACCTGAGCCTCACCTGAGTTATCGCTCAAACACTTCACCTCGCGGTAGCCCTCACCTTTCAGCATGAACACATGTCCATCAAGCGACTCTTCAGATTCCTGAGGAGCAAAAGACATGTCTGAACGTCGAGTACTTTCGTAGTCTGGCTCGTCGTTACTCTGAGCAGCCGCCATCATGGATGACGGAGCTTTTAATGTTCTATCCGCTGCATAATCGGCATCATCGCTCGTACTAGCAGTATTATCGATCATTCGGGTTGTCTTATCCCACTGATTGTCTGTCATCATTTGTCGTCTTTGATTTCCTGCTTAGAATTATGTCCCAACACGATCCACTTACCACCCATCTGGGGCTTTGCGCATCCACATGGGCTTGAGTGCATCGCATTTTTATAATTACATCGCCAAGCCAAACGCACACCCGAAGGTTTCTGTGCCATAGCAAAGTTACGAACCTTTGCAGGTGATTGTTGTGGAGGGATTGCCATTTGATCCAGCATCTCTGCAATTTGTTCCAACTTACGACGTTTCATAGCTGTCAACTCTTCTTTACTCATGCGCTGATTCTTTGGCTCTGGTATAACAGGGTTTTGAATACCATCGTCTTGTGCCAGCAAGCGGAGTATTCTATCACGCAGTTCTTGACACTCTTTATCGCGCAAAGCATCACGCTCTGTGTTATATGGCAGCTTCATTTCCAGTTCGCTATACTCACGAGCCAACGACATTAACTCTTTATACTCTGGTATAGCTTTTAATTGGGCAACAAGTTGACGAGCCTCTTCAGTGAGTGGCATTCCGCACTGCTTACAAAAAGCAAAGTCGTTCATCGTATGACAAGTAGGACATACGATACCACCTCTTGGCGAACCACACTCAGGACAATAGCCTTCATACTCTGAAAGATGTGCACCACAGAAGGAACAAACATCTGTGCGAATATAATGATGACACGCCTCACAATAGTCTGCTTCAGGGTCAATCTGTGCACCACAATTTGGGCAAATGTCCATACGCATCAGTGCTCCACATGAAGCACAATACATGGCATCTGGTTCGTTTATGGTTCCACATTTTGGACAAGGAACTCCCTGAATGGTATTCTGTTGCATCTGCATTTGCATACCACCAGACATTTCCCTACTCATAGATTGTTCACGCATGGGTCTTTCACCACCTTGCGTCTGATCGTTTGTAATCATGGTTTTGTATCTTAGCTAAAATCTTCTGCAAAGATACTTAGTATATTTTATATTACCAAAAATAAAGTCCTTAAACTTTCAAAAAAATTCAAAGTTTAAGGACTTCACTTGATTTATGTTTGCTATTTACCACAGTTGCAAGCGCTGTTCTTTAGGTATATACATAGCATCACCTGGCTTCACGCCAAAGGCCTCGTACCACGCATCGATGTGTTTCAAAGCGCCATTCACGCGCCACTTACCGAGCGAGTGTGGATCATTTTTCGTACGATTTCTTATTTCTGCCTCAGTGATATTACCTGCCCAAACACCTGCATAAGCAATAAAGAATCGCTGATCGGGCGTAAGTCCATCTATCACAGGTAGTGGATTGTTCTTTGTGGCATTTTTAAATGCAGCATAAGCCACCTGCAGGCCGCCATGATCAGCCAAGTTCTCACCCAATGTAAATTGACCATTCGCATTCAAATCAGGTAAAACTTTGATTGACGAGAAAAAATTAGCATACTGATTGGCACGTTTCTTAAATAGTTCACCATCTTTCTCCGCCCACCAATCGTTCATATTACCGTCTTTATCATATTGGCGACCTTGGTCATCGAATCCGTGTGTCATCTCATGACCAATCACCACACCTATGGCACCATAGTTGAAGGCATCATCAGCTTCTGGATCAAAGAAACACCCCTGCAGAATACCAGCGGGGAAACAAATCTCGTTTGTAGTTGGATTATAATAGGCATTCACTGTCTGTGGATACATATGCCAGTCATCGCGGTCCACAGGTTTACCTGCTGAATGCTCTATCTGATAGCTGTTCCAAAACTTACGACAAGCCAAAATATTATCAAAGTATGATTTTTCTGGATCAATAGACAGTCGGCTCATGTCAATCCACTTATCGGGATATCCGACTTTAACATAAAATGTATTGAGCTTCAGCAGGGCGTTCACTTTGGTTGCATCACTCATCCAATCCTGTGCTGCGATACGCTCACCAAGGGCTATCTGCAGATTTTTAATTAGACGAACCATACGTTCTTTAGACGAAGATGGGAAGTATTTATCAACATAGATGCGTCCTAAAGCCTGTCCCATCTGACTCTGCAACTGCTGCGTAGCACGACGCCACAGAGGATGATCTTCCTTACGACCTGACATAACTTTGCCAAAAAATTCAAAGCTCTCCTGCTGTGTTTTTTCATCTAGATAACCAGACGCCGACAGAATATGTCCCCACTCCATATAGTCGCGATACTCAGCGGGCTTTAACGTTCCCAACAGAGCATTTACGCCAGTAAAGAATTCTGGCTGACCTACCACCAATTCCTGACAGTATTTAGAGTCCAACCCACTAGCATTCGCCAACTTTTCAAGTTGAATATTGGGGTAATACTCATTAAACTTTTTTAATGACATTTTATGATAATTCTTCTGAGGATCACGCAAATCAGTCTTCGAACGTGACACCTTAGCCAAAGCTGTCTCAATACGAATTACATTATTCATCTTCTTTAGTGCAACACGCTCACTAAAACCGAAGAGTTGAAACATTCTGGTTACATGTTTCTTATAAGCTTCACGTATTACTGTTGTCTCTGCATCATTTTCCAAATAATAACTCTTATCACCGAGTGAAAGACCGCCCTGTGAAAGTTGTAGAATATTCTGGGATGCATTCTTTTCATCAGCACCAATATAAGCACTGAAAAATTCCGAATCGCCATAAGGCGCCATAGACAATTGAACTTGGAAGAGCTGAGCAACTGTTTTTGCCTTCTCAAGTTGCTGAATAAAAGCCATTGCAGGTGCTACGCCCTCCTTATTGCGACGCTCATCGTCCATTGCCAACTTGTACAAATCGCTTAATTTCTGCTCTATTGAGCCCTTTTTATAGTTACCTTTCAACAGCTCATCCAGAATACCACTCACGCGTTTGTTATTCTCCTCTCCAATCATGTCGAAAGAGCCAAATCGTGAATAAGCTGCAGGAAGTGGATTCTTAGTCATCCAGCCACCGCATGCAAATTGATAGAAGTCGTCTACCGGCTTCACACTCTTGTCCATATTCCCGAGATCAATACCAGAGCTTAGAGTGCCCTGCGCGCCACCTGTCATCGACATTAGCGTCAATGTCATCATAGTAAATAAACTTTTAATTTTCATGTTTTTTAAATAATAAAATTACTCTTTATGATTGATTTGTTTGTAATTGTTCTAACTTCTCAGAGAGTGCTTCCCAGCGTTCCACCTCTTCATCCATTCCCTTCTTTGTATCAGTATATTCTGTAACTAAGGTCATATCGGCAGCATTCTTGGGATCACAAAGAAGTGCATCCAATTCTTTTAGACGTTGTTCAAACTTTCCAATTTTCTTTTCGCTCTCCTCAACGGCACGTTCTGCTTTCTTCAACTGCTTTTGAAGCTCCTTATGTATTGCATACGAGCCACCCCTCGCCATTTCCGATTGAATCGCTGTTGCCTTTGTCGATTCTTTTGCCTTCATTCCTTTTTCGAAATAGGCATCAATGGTATCACCCTTCACCGATATCTGAGGATTCTTTGACTGTAAGAATTCATAAATACCGCCCAAGTGCTCGCGAACCATTCCGCCACCAAACTCATAGATTTTATCCACTAGTCCGTCTAGGAATTCTCGATCATGACTCACAATAATCGCTGTACCATCAAACGCTTTGATTGCTTCTTTTAAAACATCTTTCGATGCCATATCCAAGTGATTAGTAGGCTCATCCAGAATCAGCAAGTTGACGGGTTCAAGCAAGAGACGAATCATTGCGAGGCGGCTACGTTCGCCACCACTCAACACCTTCACACGCTTGTCACTGGCCTCGCCACCAAACATAAAGGCACCCAGTATATCGTTGATCTTTAGGCGCACTTCACCTTTAGCAACATAATCTATGGTCTGAAACACCGTTAATGATTCATCAAGTAACTGAGCTTGGTTCTGAGCAAAATAACCAATTTGAACATT
This sequence comes from Prevotella sp., assembly GCA_024695815.1. Lineage (GTDB taxonomy): Bacteria > Bacteroidota > Bacteroidia > Bacteroidales > Bacteroidaceae > Prevotella. Next base: position 103,839 of record JAILHK010000005.1, on the reverse strand, counting down.
ATGTCCCACCTTCAAGTTTCCTTCAAAGGGAATCTCGCCCATGATACATTTCACCAGTGTTGACTTTCCCTCTCCATTCTTACCCACAAAAGCCACTTTTTCTCCTCGCTTTATTGTGAGGTTAACATGATCAAAAACCACATGGTCGTAAACCTTCTTCACTTCATCACAGATCACAGGATAGTCACCACTACGAAGACATGGTGGAAATTTCAGGTGTAAGGCAGAATTATCTACCTCGTCAATTTCAATAGGAACTATCTTCTCTAGCTGTTTTACCTTTTGCTGTACTTGTACTGCTTTGGTAGCCTGATAACGGAAACGCTCAATGAAGGCTTTCATTTCACTGATTTCCTTCTGTTGGTTTTCGTAGGCACGCATCTGCTGTTCACGACGTTCCTTGCGCAGCGTGACGTACTCGTTATACTTTACACGATAATCTACTACTTTACCACAAGAAATCTCTAGCGTACGGTTTGTTACATTGTTAATAAAGGCACGGTCGTGACTAACCAGCACAACTGCACTCGACGACTGAGTGAGGAATTGTTCTAGCCACTGGATAGAATTAATATCCAGATGGTTAGTTGGCTCATCAAGCAACAACACATCAGGACGTCGAAGCAGTATCTTGGCCAATTCTATACGCATTCGCCAACCACCCGAGAACTCACGCGTAGGACGATCTAAATCCGAACGCTCAAAGCCAAGTCCCATCAGCGTTCGTTCTATCTCAGCCTCGTATCCCTCGGCCCCCAACATTTGATAGCGCTCATGTTCACTGGAAAATTTCTCAACGAGCGCCATGTATTCTTCGCTCTCATAATCAGTGCGTTCGTTGAGTTGTTTTTCCATACGTTCTATACGAGCTGCTATTTTCTGAATGTCGGCAAAGGCTTTCTGAGCCTCTTCCCTAACAGTCGTATTATCCTGAAGCACCATGACCTGAGGCAGATATCCAATGGTAGTATCTGTAGGTACACTAATCTGTCCTGCCGTGGGATGTTCCAGCCCACACAGCATTTTCAACATGGTCGATTTACCTGCACCATTCTTACCCACCAAGGCAATGCGGTCGCGATCGTTGACCACAAAACTTACATCTGAAAACAATGGCTTGACGCCAAATTCTACTTTTAAATTCTCAACAGAAATCATTTTATTCCACTATTTCCCAGTGCAACACAGCCCCATTCTTGCGAGCTGGATCTGCACCTTTATAATCCATACTATAAGGACTACCTGTAGTAGGACTCTTGCCTATATACTGATGATTGCGCACAGAAAACAGCATAAAGTCGCCATTCAGGTAATCTTGCCAAAGGAACACTTCTGCATCATCTGCATGATGCGTGAAGCGCACATCACCAGGTAGGCCCTCGCCATAGACCTTGATATATCGGCCATCCACGCACTGCAACAACACCTGACCTTGCCCCTTATCAACAAGGCGAAACCGCGTATTTAGACTCTTGTCGCTCACACGGGTATCATAGAGAACGCCGTGAGGTGTGCAAATGGCAGGAAGCCCCGTAGACTTGTTGATAATACGAAACGTCTTACCAAAAGGAATATTCTCACTACGGTCAGCACAAGGCTCCTCTACAGTAAAATTATCAAACTCTGCATAGCCACCATTCTTCCCATCTTTATTGAAAGCAAAGAGGGCATGACGTGATCCCTGAAAAGAGATGAGCTGATAGCTGAGGGGCATCACACGACCAAGGGTCTGGAAATGAAGTCCATCCACACTATAAGCATACTGTGCCCTATCATCGTCATACTCACCATTGCAACGCAACCATATTTTTTCCTGAGGCAACGAAACAACTTTATCTACAGTATCGTTGGTCAACTGCTCAAAACAGCGCAGAATCATTTTTCCATTTTCTTTCACCACGCCAATCCACGAGCAAGGCACATTGATATTTCCAAGACCACAAACATCTCCTTCCTTCATTCCCTTTACAAACAGTTCTACGGTAGTCACGGACTTAGGCCCAATGACGCGCTGTGTCAGCGTATTGCGCGCCCACATCAGTTGTTCTGCGGGCATCGACTGTAAGCGCAGACGGCCGTTCTTCAACTGCCATTTACTATCGTCTGGATTGTGGTTCCACTGCCACACACGTCCTAATGTCTTGCCATTAAAATTCTCGTTTCTATCATAGGGAGCGCAAACCTTCGTGGACACCTCGGAACGAGTACCAGGCTTGAACCACGTGCGAGGTGCACGTCCTAAGTTACCCTCCAAGCCTACCATTGGCCACCCATCCTTCCATGTCATAGGCATCAGGCAAACAGTGCGACCTATCGAGTGAAAGTCTTGCATAAACAGTGCCCACCACGAGCCATCTGCAGCCTGTACGATGCCACCCTGATGAGCATTGGAACAGGCAGTAGCATTTTGATCCACAGGTCCCAACTTAAACTTTGTACCATCATGACCTATACGATATTTCTCACCACCTGGTACTTGCGTGAGCGAGGCAGCATGATAACCATAGGTCTCATCGGCCGTAATGACACGTGTCTCATAGGGGCCCCAAATACTCTTTGAACGCGAGCAAAGGGTGCGTCCATTGGGTTTGTAGTCGGTAGAGATGAGATAATACATTCCATCAATCTTATACATATGATGCCCTTCACCCACGCCATTACCTTCAGGAATAATAACGCGCTCGGTTCCCTCTACAGGCCCACTCATATCGGGTTTCAATTCTGTACATTTCACCATTCCATATCCATGGATAGCATAAACCTTTCCATCATCATCGAACAGTACACCAAGGTCGTAGATGTTGCCTTTCATATTATGATGCGTCCATGGGCCACGTATATCCTTTGCCGTGTAGCATTGCAAGCCCTTGCCATTAACGTTTGAGAAAACGTAAAACTGACCATTGGCATAGCGGATACAAGGAGCCCAAATACCCTGACCATAAATCTCTTTATGTTTTTTTAACGAGAATGCATCATCGTCAAAATCAAAGCGATCGAAACAGTATGATATATTTTCCCAGTTCACCAAATCCTTTGAGTGCAGGATGACAAGTCCAGGCACTGCGTGCATTGTTGTACCGGCTAAATAGTAATCATCACCAACACGCAAAATATCTGGGTCGCTGAACTCATCGTAGAACAGCGGATTTGTAAATGTTCCATTCCCATTATCAGCCGTCCACGACTGGGCATGAACAGACATCGTCATCATGGCACCCAACAAGAGGCAAATAGTAGTTTTCTTCATTGTCTTAGTTGATTAATTATTTGTAAATAGTAACTGAGCCGCCATCACTGTCGGCATAACGTTTAAGTAGTTCTTGTATATAGCGGGCATTATCAGCCACGCGCTGTTCGTTGCCATCGTAGCCATTGATAAGCACCAGCAGATGAGTAGTTTCAATGGTCATCTTCGTTCGTTCATGGTCACTGGTTGGTGTGCCGAAGCCCCCTACCTCATCGCGATAGACAGGCAGACCGGCAATATTCAAAACACCACGACCAATACCTTCATAGGGTTCACCATCACGCCCTACCCCCAGCGTTATCGTCTGACCAACCAGTTTATCAGCATCGAAGCCGCCAATGCTATAGCCAAACTTTATGCTGGCCAAGTTTACCAAGTCAACCAAGGTATCAATTTGATAAAGGTCTTTACCTTGCAGCAGACGGCGCATCAGCTGTTCGCTAGCAGGACGATAGCGGGAGGGATCTTTTCCGCAGGCCTTATAGACTCGTCGGGTAGCAGCAATTCCTGGCAATTCTTTCAAAAGTTCATTTGACAGAGTCTGAGTTACCTCAGCCTGCAAGACTTTTATTTCATTCCACAGGGCTTCACAATATGCTGTATTCTTCACCTGTGCCTCAACTGCTGCTCCTACGAACTCTGGGCATACAGATGCTATCTCTTTGGATACAATGATCTTCATTTTAGCAATTCAAGGAACTCATCCTCGTTTAATATCTTGATACCAAGTTTCTGCGCCTTTTCCAACTTCGATGGGCCCATATTCTCACCTGCCAGAATGAACGAGGTCTTTCCGCTGATGCTGCCTACGTTCTTTCCGCCATTCTGCTCAATGATGAGTTTATACTCGTCGCGCGAATGATGAGCAAACACGCCACTTATCACCACGCTCTGCCCTGCGAGTTTATCGCTGGTTTGAGCCGTTTGGCTAGCTTGCAAATCCATCTGTAACCCATACGAACGCAGGCGGCTGACAATCTCCAGATTCTTTTCATCATGGAAGAAACCGAAGATGCTCTTTGCCATCACCTCGCCGATACCTTCCACTTCTTGAAGTTCGTCTAAACCAGCAGCCATCAGTGCATCCATTGACTTGAAATGACGGGCTAACAGACGAGCAGAAGTCTCGCCAACAAAACGAATGCCCAGCGCAAAGACGACACGTTCGAAGGGCACCTCCTTAGATTTCAAGATTCCATTCACGATGCGCTGTGCTGACTTCGTTCTACTGCCATCGCCATTGATTTGTTGCACATCTATCAAATAGAGATCAGCCACGTTTTTCACCAATCCTCGACGATAGTATTCATCAATGGTCTCAGGACCTAAAGAATCTATGTTCATGGCTTTACGTGCTATGAAGTGCTCAATACGACCTTTAATCTGCGGCGGGCAACCAGTATCATTCGGGCAATACCATGCAGCCTCTCCCTCATAGCGCACTAGCGGTGTGCCACATTCAGGACAGCGTTTAACGAACTGAACTGGCATGGCGATGATTGGGCGCTGTTCTACATCGACTCCCACAATCTTGGGGATTATTTCGCCACCCTTCTCTACATAGACAGCATCGCCAATATGAAGGTCAAAGCTCTTGATAAAATCCTCATTATTCAGCGTTGCTCGTTTCACTGTTGTACCTGCCAGTTGCACAGGCTCCATATTAGCAACAGGCGTCACAGCACCAGTACGTCCCACCTGATAGGTTACTTCCAGCAAACGAGTACAAGCTCGTTCTGCCTTGAACTTATATGCGATGGCCCATCGAGGGCTCTTGGCTGTATAGCCCAACGAACGCTGTTGACGCAGAGAGTTCACCTTCAGCACAATGCCATCGGTAGCCACAGGCAGATTCTTGCGCTCAGTGTCCCAATAGTTAATGAAGTCTAGAATTTCTTCTACCGTCTTCACCTTACGCATACCCTCTGATATCTTAAATCCCCAGGAACGAGCCCTCTGTAGATTTTCGAAATGTCCTTCATCTGGCAAATTTTCACCCAGGAGATAGTAAAGATATGCATCTAAGCCACGCTTAGCCACCACCCTCGAATCTAGGCTCTTCAGTGTTCCACTTGCAGCATTACGTGGATTTGCGAACAAAGGTTCCTCAGCAGCTTCACGTTCGCGATTCAATCGTTCAAATGAAGACCATGGCATTAGAATCTCACCACGAATTTCAAATTCGCGAGGATAGCCACTACCAGGTAATATCAGTGGTATACAGGGAATCGTTCTTACGTTCTGCGTCACATCATCGCCCTGCACCCCATCACCACGTGTTACAGCTTGTGTTAATCGGCCATCAACATAGGTGAGCGAAATGCTCAAGCCATCGTACTTCATTTCGCAGCAAACCTCAAAATCCTCGCCTCCAAGTCCCTTGCGAACACTCTCATACCACTCACGAACATCTTGTTCACTATAGGTATTTGCCAGCGATAACATAGGATATTTGTGCGCCACCTGATGGAATTCTGACTGCAGGTCGCTGCCAACACGCTGAGTGGGCGAATTAGCATCGAAGAGTTCTGGGTGTTTAGCCTCCAACTCCTGCAACTCGTGCATCATGAAATCAAATTCCTGATCACTGATTTCCGGCTGGTTCAGTACGTAATATTTATAATTGTGTTCATGCAACTGCTGCCGCAATTCCATGATACGCTGTGTATCGTCCATTGCTTTCCCGTTTAGTATTTGGTTGCAAAGGTACTAAAAAAGGAGAGCAGAACAAAATAAAATCATCTATTTTTGGCAGTTGCAACTACAGAAACAGTTACTTTAAGACCACAAAACAGCCACTATTAGATCATAAAACTGCCACTATTAGATCACAAAACAAGTACTTTAAGATGGCAAAACAGCAGTACCTCTTCAGAATGAAGACATATTTGCACATTCTAATTTGCATGATTCGAAAATATATATTACCTTTGCATTAAAATATGAGCAAAACAGGACTTGTACTGGAAGGTGGAGCCATGAGAGGACTCTTCACTGCAGGCATCATCGATGTGATGATGCGCCACGAAGTATGGCCCGATGGTTTGATTGGCGTATCAGCAGGTGCTGCATTCGGTTGCAACATGAAGTCGCGACAGATAGGACGTGCCATCCGCTACAATATGCGTTTTGCCAAGGACAAGCGTTACAGCGGAATTGGCTCATGGCTAAAGACTGGCAACTACTTCAACGCTGAGTTTGACTACCACACGGTGCCCACTCGCTATGACATCTTCGACGACAAGTCTTTCAACGAGAACCCCATGGAATTCTATGCTGTATGCACAGACGTAGAAACAGGATTTCCCGTTTACAAGCGTCTAGACGAGGTAACTGATAATACTTACGACTGGATACGGGCATCAGCATCTATGCCACTAGCATCAAAGGTTGTTGAATTAGAAGGTATTAAACTGTTGGATGGTGGTGTGAGCGATTCCATACCATTGGAACATTTTGAAAAGTTGGGCTACCGACGCAACGTTGTAGTGTTGACTCAACCCGATGGGTTCGTAAAACAACCTAACCCACTGATACCCATCATGCGCATTGCACTTAGAAAATATCCGAACATGATTAAAGCTATGGAGCTGCGCCACGAAATGTACAATGGGCAATTGGCCTACGTTCGTCAGGCTGAGGCCGCAGGCAGATGCTTGGTGATTCGTCCGGAAGTCAAGATTCCCATCGGTCACATATCACACGACCCACATGAAATGAAAGAGGTTTATGATATGGGCACACGCATTGGAGAACAATATATTGAAAGAATAAAGGCATTTTATCAAAAGGAATAAACATGAGAATAGATATCATCTCCGTACTACCAGAGATGCTAGAAGGTTTTGTCCACGAGTCAATTTTGGCACGTGCAGAGAAGAAAGGACTAGCAGAGATCAAGCTACACAATCTTAGAGATTACACATTAGACAAGTGGCGCCGTGTTGACGACTATCCCTATGGTGGCAGTGCAGGCATGGTGATGCAGTGTGAACCTATAGACCGATGTATCACCGCACTGAAAGCCGAGCGCGACTACGACGAGGTTATCTTCACTTCACCCGACGGTGAACGTTTTGACCAGCATATGGCCAACGAGCTGTCATTGAAAGGAAACTTGATTATCCTTGCCGGTCATTACAAAGGTATCGATCAGCGTGTACGCGACCATCTGATAACAAAGGAAATATCTATTGGTGATTTTGTGTTGACAGGAGGCGAACTAGTGGCTGCGATGATTGCCGATGCTATTGTACGCGTAGTACCTGGTGTGATTGGTGATGAGCAGAGCGCCCTATCCGACTGTTTTCAGGATGACCTGTTAGCAGCCCCTATCTATACGCGTCCTGCCGATTATAAAGGTTGGAAAGTGCCCGAAATACTGCTGAGCGGTAATGAAGCAAAAATAAGAAACTGGGAATTGGAACAGGCTATGGAACGCACCCGTCGTTTACGCCCTGACCTACTTGAGGAGAAATAATAGTTACCTCCCCCATAAGTTCAAACGTACTAAGAATAATAGAGTCTATATAAAAAAAGCGTATCCTCAGGATTTCTTGAGGATACGCTTTTTATCAATTAGAAATTATATGAGAATCCTAGTGAAGAATACTCTTTGAACTGCCAGTAGCCTAACTTTTCATCGCGCTCACGATTGTCATCGAAGCGTGGGAAGAGGAATAGGTTGGCTGAAATGTATTTAGACACACGCAATGCAAAGGTATTTTCCCATTCAAGTTCCTCGCGGTGGAAACTAGAGAAGCTGTACAGACGTGTCTTCCATGTCACCACATCATTGATTCGCCATTCTATAGATGCAGTGAGCTGCGAACCGAAGTCTGTCAACGAATGAGTATGACGATCTAGCTTCACACCGAAATTTCCAGCCAGGTCAGCACGATCCACATAACGGTAGTTGATGGCAAGTGGCGACATATTGACAGTACCCGTAATACGTCCTTTCAACCAATTAACCTTGTAATCCAAACCGAGACCGACACTGAGGTTGAACGGCGACATAAAGTCTGAGTAGGTTTTCTTATCATTGGCACGATAACCCTGAGTAAACTGAGTGTATGCCAACAGCTGCATGGTGTAGTACCACCGTTTAGCAGCCTGAAGCCCCACCTTTCCCGTATAACGAATCAGGTCCTCGTGAGCTTTGAACTTATGCAAGCTATCGCTTCGTGATGTCTGCATACCAAGTTTGAGTTCCAATTTGTTCTCCCACTTGAATTTCTGCTTATTATCATAGTTAGCCTCCAACGTCAGACTACCCACAGCCGAATAGTTACTTTCACCACCCTTATACCAGTTGCCGCTGACATAGTTCTGCATAAACTGAAGATAGCTATCTCCACGGAATTTCCAGAAATTAGGTTTGCTCACATCCACCTGTACAGTTTCAACCTCAGGAGCAGACGGCATGGGCTCAGCCTGTTCTACAACAGTGGCTGTCTGAACAATCTCCTTATCAATAATGTCTTGTCGTAGAGTTCCTGCATGTTGCTGTTCGGTCTCAGTGATTCTCACCAAATCTGGACGTTTCAGATAGACGTTCATCAGCGCTTGGTTGATGGCTTGACTCACCTCATCGGAGTCCTTAGAAGCGATAGAAAGCTGACTACCAGATACACCATGAAAAAAAGTGAGAGGTGTGAAAAGCCGGTAGAACTTCCCGTTAGGTTTTGCAGCATGGGCATTCAGTGAGCAAAGTGCCAATGCAATAAACAAGAGATTTTTCATAGGTTGCTGAGATAATTTTTATAATGTTTCTTAATCTGACGAATGGCATGATCGCGAATCTGTCTGACTCGCTCACGCTTGATATTCATGTCTTCAGCGATCTCGGCCATCGTGAGGTGGTCCTGAGTGATGCCAAAATAAGCATCCACCACCATACGTGAACGCTCATCAAGCTTGTCGAGTGCATACTCAACAGCATCTGCCGTATTGGCATTATACACGCGCTCATCAGCTAGAGGCGAGTTAGGATTTACGAGTACAGACAACAGACTCACATTAGCCTTAGAGCCAAGTGGAGCATCCACCGAACGGCGCAAGCCTTTACCGTTGCTCTCCACTTTTGTCATCTCTTCTTCGTGCTTCAAGGATTTCTCTATCTGCTGACGAATAAAGACAACAGCATAATTAACGAAGGGAACACCCCTCTCTGGGTCATACTTTTGGGCAGCCTTAATCAGGCCGATGTTTCCCTCGCTGATTAGATCGTCGATATCAAGTCCACGACCTTGATACTGACGAGCAGTGGTAATTACAAATCCCTGGTTCTGCTCAACCAACTTATTGATATCATTTGTCTTTCCCATATACCTTCTACAATTAGAGTTTATTCATCCTTATAAGCATCGACACCGATTGTCTCCTGACTACCAATGGTGAGCTGACGCAGTTCATAATAAGAGCCGTTATAAATATTCAGGTCCACCTTTCCCTTAATGCCGGGCAATTGTCCCATATCTGTATGCTGCCAGAACTTCCACGGTCCTTTGTAACTGACGCTATCCACATAGTAATGAGCTATCCAATAGGGATACTGATTGAAGATGGTGTCGTTCAAGTAATCCTGCTTGAAGCGATAGTACGTATAAAGTATAGGCTTAACACCATAGTGTTTCTCTACGATGCGCAGCCAGCAGAGCACATCCTGCTTAAATTGCTGTTTACTTTTGTTCTGAGGCTTATGTTCCACATCAAGCACAGGAGGTAAATCACCCTTTTTCAAGTCCACATTCTTGATAAAGAAGCGCGCCTGGGCAGCCGCATCAGAGTGCATACTGTAAAAATGATAGGCTCCACGGGTAAAGCCATACTCATGCGCCTTCGAGAAATTGCGTTTGAACTTAGCATCCAAGCGGTCTGTTCCCTCTGTGGCCTTGATCATGACAAAACGGATGGGGCATTCATCAATAGTGCCACGGTTGCGTAGTAGCTCCCAGTCTATGGTACCCTGATAATGACTCACATCGATGCCATGAATATTATAGCCTGCAGGATAGTCAATCTCACCATATATGGCCTTCCAACGGATGCCGTAGGGTGACACGAAGAAATACCAGAAGCCCCAGATATAAAGGCCCATCATGGCAATACCTCCGAGCAACCACGTCCATCCTGGTAAACGATGACGCAGCAAGGCAAAGAAACCTTGACGTCTCCTCGTCTTGCTGCGTTTGTGGTTATACTTTGATCTCTTTTTTGCAGGCATTTACTTGCTCTGCTCCAAAGCCAGAGTACGTGTAGGCTGGTCGCAAACCTCAGTGGGACCCCAGTACTGAATTGGACCAGGATAGATATAAGATGTCTCACGAGCCCACTTTTCACGGTTGGCTGCGAAAGTCTTGAAGGGTTTGCCGTCAAGTTCTACGAGAGCTTTGCGGATAACGGGCTTCATTTCACCGTTACGACGCTCCATGTTCATCATCATAGTGATGGGCACACCACCAGCTTTCCATTCAGCAGCAGGTGCAGTAGTGTTCTTAACGATAGCCATGTAACCAGTCTTACCAGCTGCAATCAACTGAGCTGCGCTAGTACCCAGAGCATAGCAGTAGTCAGCGTCGAAGTTAGAAGGAGCTGCACAGCGGCCCTCATAACCAAAGAAGTGGTGCTGTGCAGAGAACTTGCCTACATACTTACCCTCAGCCTTCATAGCATCGAGTTTCTTGGCAACCATCTCAGAGAGCAGTTTTTCTGTTTCGATGAGAGAAACCTGTACGTTTCCGTGAGGGTCGCGATCGAGAGCCAGCTGACGAGCTACGCCCTCAGGCAGACTGTTGAACACAGCAAGATTCTCAGCAGTCAGGTGACTCTTAGCGAAGTCAACCTGCTCGTCGCGGCTGATGTTCTTTGCCTCAGGCAGAGCCAATACATCGTTGAGCTGAGCAATCAGCTTCTTAATGGCAGGGATGAACTCTATCAGACCCTCAGGGATGATAACAGTACCAAAGTTGTTACCGTCCTTAGCACGAGCGGCAACAGTCTCGGCGATATAGCTTACAACATCGTCAAGGCTCATCTGCTTAGCCTCTACTTCCTCAGAAACGAGGCAGATGTTAGGCTGAGTCTGCAAGGCGCACTCCAATGCGATGTGAGAAGCCGAACGACCCATCACCTTGATGAAGTGCCAGTATTTGCGTGCAGAGTTACAGTCGCGCTCAATGTTACCAATGAGTTCAGAGTATGTCTTACATGCAGTATCGAAACCGAATGAAGTTTCAATCTGATCGTTCTTCAAGTCGCCATCAATGGTCTTAGGACAGCCGATTACCTGTACGCCATAGTTCTTTGCAGCATAGTATTCTGCCAATACACAAGCGTTGGTGTTAGAGTCATCACCACCGATGATAACGATAGCCTTGATACCCAGTTCACGGATAATCTCGAGACCCTTCTCGAACTGATCTACCTTCTCAAGCTTGGTACGACCAGAACCGATCATGTCGAAACCGCCAGTGTTGCGATACTCATCGATGATGTCTGCTGTGAGCTCCATGTAGTTGTGGTCAACAAGACCGCCAGGACCCAAGATAAAACCAAACAGGCGGTTCTCAGGGTTCAACTTCTTAACAGCATCAAAGAGACCTGTAATCACGTTGTGACCACCAGGAGCCTGACCACCACTAAGGATGATACCAACGTTCATTTTCTCGTGAGCAGTCTCCTGACCAGGAACGAACTCTACGAGAGGCATGCCATAGGTATTGGGGAAGAGAGCCTTAATCTCTTCCTGATTGTCAACACTCTGAGTGGGAGCGCCCTCCTGCACCTTTACTGCGCCCTGAAGTCCGAGGGGCAGTTTAGGTTGGTAAGCAGCTCTTGCAATCTGCAATGCACTTTTTTCCATAATCTTTTTCTTACTTATACTTTAATGAATAAAATGTTCTATTAAAATTCGACTGCAAAGGTAATCAATTTCAGTGAGAAAACTATCATGCACGTGCATTTTTTTGTATTCTTTTTCAAACGAAGAGGAGACCTATCTGATATACCAGCATAGAAACGCCCCAGGCCAATATCGTTGTGTAAAGAGCCATGAAACCAGCCCATCGCCACGACCCAGTTTCATGTTTGACTGCAACGACAGTGGCTATACAGGGGAAGTAGATGAGCACAAAGAGCAGATAGCTGTATGCTGCAAGAGGTGTAACCGTGTCAAGTCCGCCCAAGATACCAATGGTCGATGCCACGATTTCCTTAGCGCCAACGCCTGCTAGCAGCGACACATCCATTTGCCAGTTGAAGCCTTGCAGATAGAAGACGGGAGCAATGAAACGTCCCAGCGTACCTATAAAGCTGTGAGTCATGTCTGTAGCCACGCCAAGAGGTCCGAAATAGCCTAATGCCCATACGATGATAGAAGCAACCAGAATGATACCACCCATCTTTTTCAGGTATTCTTTCCCCTTTTCCCACGTATGGCGTCCGATGGCCTTGGCTGTAGGCCAACGATATGGAGGCAGTTCCATCACGAACGGGGTATCCTCGCCCTTAACAAGAAAGCGCGAGAACAACTTGCTCATCACCACAGCTATCAGGATACCGATGGCATAGAGGCTGAGCATGGTCCACGACTGATACTCCACGGTGAAGAAAGTTCCAACAATCATGATATAGATAGGCAAACGTGCCGAGCATGACATCAGTGGAATTATCATCATGGTGATAATGCGCGAGCGACGGCTCTCGATGGTGCGGGTAGCCATCATGGCTGGCACATTACATCCGAAGCCCATGATGAGGGGAATGAACGACTTGCCGTGTAGTCCCATAACGTGCATCAGACGGTCCATGATGAAAGCAGCGCGTGCCATATAGCCAGAATCTTCCATCAGCGAGATGAAGAAATAGAGAATCAATATCTGTGGTAGGAAAACGATGACGGCTCCTACACCGCCAATAACGCCATCAACCAGCATAGATTGTAACGGACCTTCACTCATGGTCTGCCCCACCCAATTTCCTGTCCACTCTACCATTTGGTCAATCCAATCCATAGGATACTGTCCCAACACAAAGGTGGTTTGGAACATCACAAACAGAATGAAGAAGAAGATGGGAAAACCCAAGAAGCGGTTCGACATCACGCGGTCTATCAGATGCGTAGTGCGATAGGTGTCTTCTTTCTCGCCTGTACGGAATTTAGACTCAGTAAGGGCGCCATTGATGAAACCATACTTAGCATCCATAATAGCCGTTTCCGCATCAGTACCTGTCTCTTCCTTGATACGTGTATCAGCCTTGTCGCGTGCTGCCAACAACAGACGGCGTTGTGTGTTCTTACTCTCGCCCTCCAGATGATTACCCACATACTGCAGCACATCACTATCGTGTTCAAGTAATTTAATGGCCAGATAGCGTGTGGAATAGCGCTGACGGATATGTTCGTCGGCTTTTAGATAGGCCTGGATATCGCTAATACCATTTTCTAGTTCATGACCATAATTGATATGAATATGGCGAGACGGCCCCAAATTACCTTCATACACTTGAATGACAGCTTTGAAGAGTTCCTTGACGCCCATCCCAGTCTTAAAGGAAGTTGGAATCATAGGCACGCCAAAGAGATGAGAGAGTGTGTCGAGATCTAAGCTATCGCCACGTCGTTCGAACTCATCGTACATATTAAGAGCGCCTACCATGGGCACATTCATATCAACCAATTGGGTGGTGAGATAGAGGTTGCGCTCCAGATTGGAAGCGTCTATCACATTGATAACAACATCCGGCATGACGTCTGCCAGATGGTTTCTGACGTACAGCTCTTCAGGCGAATAGCATGAAAGAGAATAGGTACCTGGCAGGTCGGTGAGTTCAAACTCGTAACCATACATCTCGGCCTTGGCAACGGTAGCATCGACGGTGACGCCGCTATAGTTACCCACATGGGCATGAGCACCACTTGCATAGTTGAACAAAGAGGTTTTACCACAGTTAGGGTTGCCTACCAACGCCACATTCAGATGACGACGTTTGCGTAGGGCCTCACGATGCACTTCACGTCGTTCCTCACTGACACTCTGCTGCCCCTCGCTAACAGAACTGACCACAGCGGGTGGCATCTGGTCTTGAACCACTTCAATCTGTTCAGCTTCTTGGCGGCGCAGACTTACTTCGTAACCCATCACCTTATATTTCACAGGGTCTTGCAGCGGTGCGTTAAGAAGCACCTCAACGGTCTTGTCTTTTACAAACCCCATCTCTATGATACGCTTGCGGAAACCACCGTGTCCTAACACTTTAACGATGACGCCCTTTTCGCCAGTATTCAGTTCTGATAATCTCATTGTTCTATTTTCTTTCAATTTGCAAAGGTACAATTATTTTCCCAAAGACGTTTACATAAATTCGAGTTTCATCCTTCGATACCTAAAAATGGGTAGTTGGAAAAGTGTTGTGTCAAACAAAAACAGGGGGAAAAAGGAATCCCCCAGACTATCATTTTCAGAATGTCTGGGGGAACTCTCTGTATGGTATATCAGTCGCGCTATGCTTCAGTCAAGATTCTGACGATGCGCTCGGCCGTACGTCCATCCCAACGCTCGGGCAATGCACATTTCTTCCAATTGCCAGCCACCATTTTGCAGACCTCCTGCTGTAATCTGGCAGCGTCCTCGCCCACCAACACGTTAGAGCCTACGCTCACAGTTTCCTGGTGCTCAGTATAACTATTCAACGTGATACATGGTATGCCGTTGAAGGTAGCCTCTTCCGATACATTACCACTGTCAGTGATAATACCACGGGCATGCGCCGTGAGCCAACCAAACTCCAGATAGCGGAGCGAATCGACGATTTGAATACGACTAGACACCGATGCCACAACCTTGGCAGCCTGACCGCGCAAAGGGGCTATGATAGGCATATCGCCAGCCGACTGCACAAGTGCGTCGAGCATTATCTTCAGATTATCCTTATCTGCCATCAACGCCTTACGATTCAAGGTAAACACCAGGTAAGCTCCCTCTTTAACATCCAGAGCCGGACGGCGCAGACGGTCGTGGTTATAGCGGAGCGAGTCCATCAGTATATTACCAACCATGTAGGTCTGTCCAGTATCACCCTGTTCACGAGTTGCCACGCTGTTACTCTTCACGCCAGCAGTGAAAAGATAGTCGCTCAGCGCATCGATGACCAGACGATTGATTTCCTTTGGCATGTTGATGTCGAACGAGCGAGTGCCTGCCACCAAGTGAGCCAGTCGCAGGCCACGCTTTTTGGTGACAATGGCAGCGGCCATCGTCGAAGCCAGGTCATCGACCACGATAACCACATCAGGATGATGCTGATCCAAATACTGATCAAACTCGGCCATCACACGACTTGTGATTTCGTTCAGTTTGACGCTATCCACATTCAGATAGATCGAAGGACGTGGCATCTGCAGATCCTCAAACAGCGTAGGTTCAAGTGTGGAATCATCCTCACGACCAGTGTATATCAGCTGGTAGTGAGCTGCCCCACTCTTCTCTATGGCACGGATGAGCGGTGCCACCTTTACAAAATTCGGACGTGCACCAGCAACGATGCAGATTTGTTTCTTCATAACTACTTAAGGTTAATTATTTTTCAACAGCTCGTCAATCTCGTCAAACTGACGTCCCATATTCAAATTGAGATAAATACGATAAAGGGCAGGTGCCCACTTGTTCTTCTCGTCAGGGCTCATCTTACGATAAGCCTCCATATAGGTGCGTGCACTCTGATAGTGCTGTCGAGCAGTCTTCTTGTCATTGTCCTCGCTTGCCAACATGGCTATGTTCATATGAGCTGTGCCCGCATTGAAATAGGCCTCTGGCAGGCTGTCGTTAAGCTGCAACAGACGCTGGCTCACCTCAATACATGCCTCGTTACGCTCAAGACGCAGCAATGCAGACGACTTAGCAAAGAGATACAGCTGACTACTGTCGTTCACAGCAATAGCGCTATCTGCAGCAGCCAGTGCCTTTTCATGCTGTCCCAGACGGGTATATTCATCTATCAGACGAGGAAAGAAATAAGCAAACTGAGGAAAACATCGGAACCCCTCCTGCAAGGTGGCAAGATACAGATTGCGTTCGTTTTGCCACAGATAAGCCTCGGCCACATACTGCAGCGTGAATGCCGCACGTGAAGAGTCGAGCATGGCCATATTCTGATAGCGTAGAGTCAATTCAGGGTCGTGCTGCTTGTAGGCACTAAACGTAGCCCAGTAGGCAGCCTCTGGCATTCTCTTGTCGCGGGCATTATAGTCGTAGCCGGTGAAAAGAGGCTGGTTTCTACATTCGATGTAGGTCTGGAAGAATTTATAGGCATCTTTCCAATTGCCTTTTCGCACATGAAACACGCCACCGTTGAAGAGGTTGGAGCGTTGTGCATCCATCTGCGAAGCATGGCGCTTGCGATACGAAGGTGCCACACGTCCCTTCTTGTCTGGTTGTGCATCAACACTGTCGAGTGTCTCGAGAAGCGTAAACATGCGGTTTACATTACCGAAGAAGGCTGCCGTATCCAAAGACTGCTTCAGATAAAATTTTTCGTTACCCTGATTATATTTTCCGCGCACTGCGTCGTACAACGTCAGATAGACCTTCTCGTTGGTTCTATTTGCCGTATCCTTGAGCAGATTCATCATCAACTGATCTGCTCCGTCAAAGTTGCCGCTCTTGATATACGACCGTGCCTGACTGAGCTCTTTCTTCTGAGCCATCAGGCACGGTGTTATTGATAGTAAGAGAAGCAACGTCGAAATGATTTGCTTCGTCATTGAGTGTGTTTCTTAATCTTTTACTTGTTCAGAGCTTCCATCTCGGCAGCCTCCTTATCCATCTTCAAGGCATAGTAAACCTGCCAAAGGGGATAAGCCCAATTGCACTTCTCGCGAAGAGGATCGAGTTCACGTGCCTTCTCTAGATAGCCCTTAGAAACAGCGAGCACCTCTTTCACCTTCTCGAAGTTGGCCACAGTGATAGTACCTGTACGCTTATCGGCCAGCTCATCCTGCAAAGCACGTGCCTTTGAGTTGTAGCAAACACCCAGGTTGAAGTTGCCCTCGATATAGTTGGGATCGATCTCGATGGTCTTTTTATAGTCCTCGATAGCGGCATCCCACTTCTCGTCTTGCATGTCGGCATAACCCTTCAGGAACCAAGCCGTCTTGTTGTTAGCATCGGCAGCAATCTCCTCTTCAGCGAAAGCGCGCATCTCGTCGTTGCCAGCCTTTGCATAGAACTCAACCAGCAGGTTGAAGTAGCGCTGCTCGGCGGGTTCAGCCTTGTGCAGCTCTTTCAGGTGGTTGATGAATGCCAGCGTGTCGGCAGCGGTCTTACAGTTCTCTTTCTGTGAGAAGAGCAGAATCTCCTTAGCCTCGTCAGCCTTGGCAGGGTCCATCGCTGTCAGGCGAGCATAGCGCTCAGCCTTGACATAGTCTTTCTGCTGATAAGAAAGGAATGCTGCATAGTAGGCGATGTCGTAGAAGAAAGGATCCTGTGGGAAGTCCTTCACGCCATTGAAGATATCAGTATTGCGCATGTTCAGATAGAGTTCCCAATCCTTCAGAGCCTCGTTCAGGTCTTTCTGGTTATAGAAGAACTGACCAGCCTGTACCAAGGCGATGCCGTGGTTCTTGAAACGTCCCTGCGCAGCGCTACGATACTTGAGCTTAACCTTACCCTTAGCATCGGGCAGCTGATCCTGCTCGTCGCACTTCAGGGCAGCCTCCCATGCACCAACAGCAGCCTTATACATACCGAGAGTATCATAGGGGGTATTCTGTTTGGTCAGCTGGTTCTGAGCATCAATGGTTTGAATAGCCATATACTTATCATAGCAGATATCCGACTGCAACTTCCAAGCTGCCTCTTTATCAAGGGTTTCGTCGGATGTGAGAGCTGGTGCCAACTTAGCTATGGCGGCATCAAAGTCCTTACTTGAGAGGAGCTTCTTAGCCTCTTTTACTACGGCATCCTGAGCAAAGGCTGTGGTGGCAGCTGCTGCCATCAGGGCCATCGTCATTAACTTTTTCATCATCATAATAATTATTAGTTAAACGGTTTATTCATTTTCGTTGTTTGGTGTCTCCTGCGACTCCGTAACTTCTTCAGCATCTACATCTTCTACGTCTTCTTCTAGCAGGTCCTCTTCTTCTGACTTCTGCACTTTGCAGACGCTGGCGATGGTGTCGTTCTTCTTCGTAAGATTGATCAGGCGAACGCCCTGTGTGGCACGACCCATGACACGAACCTCACTGACGTTCAGACGAATCAGGATACCACTCTTATTAATGATCATCAGGTCATTCTCGTCGGTCACCACCTTGATGGCTACCAAACGACCAGTCTTCTCGGTGATGGCAAGAGTCTTAACACCCTTGGTGCCACGGTTAGTGATGCGATAATCCTCGATGTCCGAACGCTTACCGTAACCATTCTCCGAAACAACCATAATGGTCTCTGTCTGGGGATCGTTGACACATACCATGCCTACTACCTCATCATCGCCATCATCAAGACGCATACCGATAACACCTGTTGACACACGTCCCATCGTACGAACAGTGTTCTCGTTGAAACGAACAGCACGTCCGTTGCGGTTGGCCAGGATAATCTCGTTGCTACCATTGGTCAGACGCACGCTGACAACCTGGTCGCCTTCGTTGATGTTGATAGCAATCACACCGGCAGAACGTACATTCTTATACTGGTTCAGACAGGTCTTCTTGACGATACCCTGCTTGGTAGCAAACATCACGTAGTGACTGTTCAGGAATTCCTCATCGTCGAACTTGCTGATGCGCAGTACGGCATTGATAGCATCGTCGGGCTCAATGTTTAGCATATTCTGGATAGCACGGCCCTTCGAGTTCTTGTCACCCTCGGGAATCTCATAGCACTTCTGCCAGTAGCAACGACCCTTCTGAGTGAAGAACAGCAATGTGTTGTGCATGGTGGCAGGATAGATATACTCGGTGAAGTCATTGTCACGATGACGGGCTGCCTTAGCACCTACTCCACCACGACTCTGCTCATGGAACTCGCTCAATGGAGTGCGCTTAATATAACCCATATGACTGATGGTAATAACAACGGGATCATTGGGATAGAAGTCCTCTGCGTTGAACTCATGATCAAAAGGAATGATCTCGGTCTTACGCTCATCGCCATACTTTTCCTTCACCTCCAGCAGGTCGTTCTTCATCACCTCCTTACAACGCTCAGGGTTGTTCAGGATTTCCTCCAAGTCGGCAATCAGCTTCATCAGCTCGTCATACTCCTGATGCAACTGATCAACACGCAAGCCGGTGAGCTGGCTCAAGCGCATATCTACGATAGCCTTTGACTGCAGCTCGTCCAGATTGAAGCGCTTCTCCAAGTTGCGCTGAGCATCTGAAGGAGTAGCTGACTGACGGATGATATGTACAACCTCGTCGATATTGTTAACGGCAATGATCAAGCCTTCGAGGATATGAGCACGCTCCTGAGCTTTCTTCAAGTCGAACTTCGTACGACGAATGGTCACCTCATGACGATGCTCAATGAAGTAGCGCACGCACTCTTTCAGCGACAACAACTTTGGACGCATCTTGCCATGAGTACCAGGAATGGGCACCAGAGCAATGTTGTTCACAGAGAAAGAACTCTGCAGGGCTGTCATCTTGAACAACTTATTCAGTATAACATTGGCATTAGCATCGCGCTTGCAATCAACCACGATACGCATACCCTGACGACCAGACTCATCGTTGACGTTCGAGATACCCTCAATCTTATGCTGGTTGGCCAGATCGGCAATATATGCCACGAGATCAGCCTTGTTTACACCATAAGGAATCTCGGTCACAACGATCTTGTCGTGCATTTCGCCGCTTTCAATCTCAGCCTTGGCACGCATCACGATACGACCACGTCCGGTCTCATAGGCATCCTTTACGCCCTGCAGACCATAGATATATGCACCTGTAGGGAAGTCGGGACCTGGGATATACTGCATCAGTCCCTCAGTGTCGATATCGGGATTGTCGATATAAGCACAGCAACCATCGATGACCTCACCTAGATTATGAGTAGGCATATTGGTAGCCATACCAACGGCGATACCATTACCACCGTTGACCAAAAGGTTGGGCACCTTGGTAGGCATTACGCTAGGCTCATCGAGGGTGTTATCGAAGTTGGGGTCCATATCCACGGTATCCTTCTCCAGATCGTCCATGATATGCTCACCCATCTTTGAAAGGCGGCACTCTGTGTAACGCATGGCTGCAGGCGAGTCACCGTCAACAGAACCGAAGTTACCTTGGCCGTCAACAAGTGTATAACGCATGTTCCATTCCTGTCCCATACGTACCAAGGCTCCATATACAGACGAGTCGCCGTGGGGGTGATACTTACCAAGCACCTCACCTACGACACGTGCACATTTCTTATGTGGTTTATCACTGGTATTTCCAATTCCCAACATACCGTAGAGGATACGGCGGTGAACTGGCTTGAATCCATCACGAACATCAGGAAGGGCACGAGCCACAATAACCGACATGGAGTAGTCGATATAAGACGACTTCATCTCTTCCTCGATGTTAATCTTTAAAATTCTGTCGTTGTCAAAAGTCTGATCCACTTTTTATCAAATTTTACTTATTTATTTTTAGGCTAAAATCAACGAGAAGGGCATTTTAAGGCCCGCTGACGCGTTTTGCCTACTTACTTTCAGCGAACAAAGGTACAACTTTTTCTTGAATACAAGAAAGTTTTAAGCAATTTTAAGGCTATCTGACCGTAATATGAAAACACGGTTGCTTACGTTCGTATTTCACATAGCAACGTCCTTGCTGACGCAAATCATTAAGAACCTCACTGAGCACCTGCTTGTAGCGAGCCTCTCCATAGTCTGGCTTCGGACACACTTCTGGGTCGCCAACCTTAGCAAAAAGGTTGTAATTAATATCAAAGGTGGTGCCATAAAGGTGACACGACTGTTCGGTGGCATTACCATTGTGGCGGCGCAAGCGCTTGACATCGTATTCAGAACGCAGCACACTGGTCACTACGGCATAATGCAAAGGCAGTCCTTTGGCCTGAAGACTATCCATAAAACTGCGTCCTATATCCTCCAGGAGAAGTGCAGCATGGGGTACAAGATAAGGAATACTGGATGTGAGTGGCTTAATAATATAATAAGGTGAAGAACCTATATAGACCAACTCGCACTTGCGTCTTTCTGCATCCTCACGATCTTTCACTGGCGAAACGCCCCAGCGATGGGCGGATATCAGCTGCACATGATTACTATCGGGAAAGGCTTTATCGAAGTTAGCAACACCTTTTATGCGATGAGGCTTCGACCAGTCTATAGCAGACGGAGCCGAAGATATGCTAGGCGACTGAGCGTTTAACTGCTCTTGAGCATCCTGACTTTCCTGCACATCGACAATTTCCTGATTTGCTATTGAGTCATCATCAGCCAGACATACTTGTTCTTCAGCATTAGTTTGGGTGGTCGAATCACCTAAAAAAGCGCATCGAAACAACGCCAAAACAATGACTGTCACACCAAACCACTGTATATATCTTTTGCTATTCCTATGAGTTTTTCTTCTGCTATTCATTACCTTGTAGAATTTGAGCGCAAAGTTAATAAAAAACAATGAAACAAAAGAAAAACCAAGAAGAATTATCTCGGCATACCATAAAGAATTTCATGATCGATCAATGTCAAAAGGCAAATAATAAATCTGGCTCTATAAAAGTGGCACTTTAAGCACGCAATAGTTACCCTTTTAAAGTGCAATAGTGCCACTTTTGAGTTGCAATAGTGGCACTTTTGATCTCAATCTAGAGTCTAGAAGAGTCATTTCTAGACCCTAGAACTGGTTGATGCAGACCCTAGAACAGATCATTCTAGGGTCTAGAAACAGACTTTCTAGGGTCTGCATTCAAATCAAGAGCTTTTCTTTTGAATTTTAAAAGCGCCAGTATTACGCAATAGTAGCTACACTTTGACCACCCAAAACGGCACCTATACCAATGCGTTTGAACAAGAATATTTTAGCTTTATGTTTGCAAGAGTCAACGAAAGTTATTAACTTTGCACGCAAATTCTAAACATTTACAACCTTGACAGAGAAGCATATTGTTTTAGAGGACATTGATCCAGTAGTCTTTTACGGCGTCGGCAACGCTCATTTGCAAATGTTGAAAGCGCTCTATCCAAAACTGCGCATTGTGGCACGCGACAACGTGTTGCGCATCATGGGCGACGAAGAGCAAATGGCATCTTTCGAAGAGAGTGCCGAGAAAATCAGACTTCACGTACTGCGCTTTAACTCACTGAAAGAAGAAGACATTATCGACATCGTAAAAGGCAAAAGAACACGCGACGAAATACCTGAAGGCGTAGTCGTTTACGCCCTGTCTGGCAGAGCCATCAAGGCCAGAAGCGAGAACCAACAGAAACTGATTAACGCCTACAACGAGAACGATATGGTCTTTGCCGTAGGACCTGCAGGAACAGGTAAGACTTACCTATCCATCGCACTGGCTGTCAAGGCATTAAAAGATAAGGCAGCAAAGAAGATTATACTCAGTCGTCCTGCCGTTGAAGCCGGAGAGAAACTAGGATTCCTACCAGGCGACATGAAAGACAAAATTGATCCTTATCTGCAACCTCTCTACGACGCACTGGAAGACATGATACCGCAAGTAAAATTGCAGGACATGATGGAAAAGCGCGTTATTCAAATAGCGCCTCTAGCCTTTATGCGCGGACGCACTCTCAACGATGCCATTGTGATCCTCGACGAGGCCCAGAATACCACCCCTGCACAGATCCGTATGTTCTTGACACGCATGGGATGGAACACCAAGATGATTATCACTGGCGATATGACCCAGATAGACCTCCCCCACTCTCAGAAGAGCGGTCTCATCGAAGCCCTACATATTCTGAACGGTGTGGAAGGCATCGGAGTGGTCAATCTCGACCAGAAAGACATCGTACGACATAAACTGGTGACCAGAATTGTGAACGCCTATGAAGCCTTCGACAAGGAATCTAAAGGCGAATGATACGATTTTTCACTATATATAGTGATGGAATCCATAATTTTTTGTAACTTTGCAAGCAATTTATTGAGACAATAGGTAACTAAATTAGGTAAAAAAATGAAAGCGTTAACAAGTACTGACTTCCATTTCGATGGACAAAAGAGTGTTTATCACGGAAAAGTTCGCGATGTTTATGACATCAACGACGACCTTATGATTATGGTTGCAACCGACCGTATCTCGGCTTTCGATGTGGTGCTCCCCAAGGGTATCCCTTTCAAAGGTCAGGTGCTGAACCAGATTGCAGCTAAGTTCCTGGATGCCACTACCGACATCTGTCCCAACTGGAAGTTGGCCACTCCCGACCCCATGGTGACCGTAGGTCTCAAGTGTGAAGGCTTCCGCGTTGAGATGATCATCCGTTCTATCCTTACAGGTTCTGCATGGCGCGAGTACAAGAATGGCTGTCGCGAGTTGTGCGGCGTGAAGTTGCCCGACGGCATGCGCGAGAACGAACGTTTCCCTGAGCCCATCATCACTCCAACAACCAAGGCTGACGAGGGTCACGACATGAACATCTCTAAGGAAGAAATCATTGCCCAGGGCATCGTTTCAGCCGAAGACTATGCCATCATGGAGGACTACACACGCAAGCTTTTTGCTCGCGGACAGCAGATTGCAGCCAAGCAAGGCTTGATTTTGGTTGACACCAAATACGAATTTGGTAAGAGAGACGGCAAGGTATATCTCATCGATGAGATCCACACCCCCGACTCAAGCCGTTACTTCTATGCCGATGGCTACGAGGAGAAGCTGGAAAAAGGTGAGCCTCAGCGTCAGCTCTCAAAGGAGTTTGTGCGCCAGTGGCTGATTGAGCATAACTTCATGAACGAGCCTGGACAGCAGATGCCAGAGATTACCGACGAGTATGCAGAGAGCGTTTCTGAGCGCTACATCGAGCTCTTCGAGCACATCGTAGGCGAGAAGTTCGACCGTGCTGCAGAGACTGGCGACATCGCTCAGCGCATCGAAAAGAACGTAACTGAATGGTTATGTACCAACAAGAAACGATAAAACCTTATCACGAGGGAGAAAAAACTACACAGGTAGAGGCGATGTTCGACAACATTGCCCCTACCTATGATACTTTAAACCACCGTCTGTCATGGGATATAGACAGAGGTTGGCGTAAGAAAGCCATCAAGACGCTGGCCCCCCACCACCCTCAATCTATCCTTGACATTGCCACTGGAACAGGAGACTTCGCCATACTATCGGCACTCATGTTGAAGCCCGCCAAACTGATTGGCACAGACATCAGCGAGGGCATGATGAAAATTGGCAAGGAGAAAGTGGAACGGATGGGGCTCAGTCAAATCATCTCGTTTGAAAAAGAAGACTGTCTGCACCTCAGCTATGAGGACAACTCATTTGATGCTGTCACTGCAGCCTTCGGCATCCGCAATTTTGCCGACCTGGACAAAGGTCTCAAGGAGATGTGCCGCGTATTGAAACCTGGCGGACACCTGTGCATCGTAGAACTGACAACACCAGTGAGCTTCCCCATGAAACAGCTGTTCCACATCTACTCGCACTCTGTGCTACCCTTCTACGGACGTTTAATCTCCAAAGACACCAATGCCTACTCTTACTTGATAAAAACGATTGAGGCTTTTCCGCAAGGCGAGCGCATGGTGGACATTCTGCAACAGGCTGGATTTGCCAATGCCTCCTTCAGGCGACTCACATTCGGCATTTGCACACTATACACAGCAACTAAGTAAAACAAGACAACAATCATGGATAAGTACGGACTTATAGGTTACCCCTTGGGACATTCGTTCTCTATCAGTTACCACAACCAGCGGTTTGCTGACGAAGGTATCAACGCCAAGTATTTCAACTTCGAAATCCCTACCATCGACGATTTGGCGGAAGTTCTGAATTCCAATCCCGACCTTAAAGGCCTTAATGTGACCATCCCCTACAAAGAAAAGGTCATGGAGTTCCTGGACTATATCAGTCCTGAGGCACGTGCCATCGGTGCCGTCAACGTGATACGAATCCTGCACGAAGGAAAGAAGACCATCCTGAAAGGCTACAACTCGGATGTGATAGGCTTCACTCAAAGCATTGAGCCTCTTTTGGAGAACTACCACTCGAAAGCACTTATCCTGGGCACTGGCGGTGCCTCAAAGGCAATTGCTTATGGCCTGAAATCACTTGGTCTGGAGTCCGTCTTTGTAAGCAGATATCAGCGTCCTGACACTATTCAATACGAAAACATCACACCCGATGTAGTCAAGGAATACAACGTCATTGTGAATTGCACGCCACTAGGCATGTATCCCAAAACCGACGAATGTCCTGATCTGCCATACGAGGCCCTGGACGAGCACAACATCCTCTATGACCTGATCTACAACCCCGACGAAACACTCTTCATGAAAAAAGGCGCAGAAAGAGGTGCCACCGTGAAGAATGGTTTGGAGATGCTGCTACTGCAGGCCTTTGCCAGCTGGGAGTTCTGGACAGGTCGAGAGAAATAAGGGAAAGGAATCATGATCGAAGCTTGGAGTGTCTTAGGAATATATGCCAGCACATTTGCGGTCATCATTTTAGGCGGATTGGCTACAGACCTGAAATCGAACGCAAATACGGTTGCCCTGATTAAACGGAAAAAGCAGGAGTTGCTGCTCTGCGCTTCTCGTTTCAACAGTCAGGTCAAGGCACTTGAGCAATCATACAAACAAGATCTGAGGTCTCTCAGCAGTCAACCAACCATTTTCACAAGGCTGACCAACCCGTCGAAAGAGAGCATCAGAAAAAACTACGAGGCGCTGTACTTCAAAAGTAGAGCAACACTTTCGCTAGAGGTAAAAAGGGTGTTAAGCGAATGGGATCTGGCGAAGACAACCTCTTTTAACATCTCGAAATTCTGGAAGGTAATCATCGTTGCAGGGCTCTTCACTCAGGTGTCGGCCTGCAGCTACAGCATTATCAATGAAGAGATTCAAGAAAAGGCAAGCGTACAAACCGACGGAGGGTGGACAGCAAAAACCATACCGATGCCTCACATGAACGATGGCAATCGCTATGTGTCGAACCCTGACGGGGTGATTTCGCCCCACACGGAAGCGCTGCTCGACAAGCAACTGAAGAAAATGGATGACGAGCTGGGTGTTGAATCGGCTGTCATCATCGTCAATCATATAGAAGATCAAGACATTTTCCGCTTTGCGCAAGACGTCTTTGATTTATATAAGGTGGGAAAGAACAATCGCGGGTTGGTCTTTGTCTTGGCCTACAAGGATCGACAGGTGCGCACACATACAGGCAGTTCGCTGGAATCAGACCTGACAGACGTGGAAAGCTTCAGACTTCAGGAAAAGTATATCATCCCCTGCCTGAAGGTCGATCAGCCCGACAGCGCAATGGTTTATTGGACCGCTGCCGTCTATAATCTGCTACAAAAGAAGGAACTGCCTGATTTTAACAGTCTCGAGATGCCTGTAAAAAAGGCAGAAACAAGCACATCGTCGGTATTGTTCACCGTTTATTTCCTATTGTTCATAGGATGGGTTGTGCTTTATTTCTTCCTAAGTGCCCGTCATGGATGGAACCTGAGAAGCTATGCATACCATCATGTGCTACCCAATCCGTTCGTCAGGCAGACTTCGTCCGTTGTGATTATCCCTGGCACTGGAGGCTTTGGCGGAGGCAACATCGGCGGTGGTTTCAGCGGAGGTGGCTTCAGCGGAGGTGGCTTCAGCGGAGGTGGTTCTGGTGGCGGTGGCGCCACATCAAGTTGGTAAAATAATCAACATCAATAAACAATAAAGTTATGAAAAAGGTTTATCTTATTCTACTTATCATCCTTGCCGTAATAGCTGTTGTAATAGTTACTGGGGCTTTATGGGTAAAAGGAATGTACAACGACATGATCACTCTGGAGGAAGAGACCACCACAGAACTGGCCAAAGTTCAGTCGGCCTACCAGCGCAGAGCCGACCTGATTCCAAACCTTGTAGAGGTGGTCAAGGGTTATGCCACACACGAAAAAGAGACACTGGAGGGGGTGGTCAGCGCCCGCTCGAAGGCAACAAGTATCACACTTGATGCAGATAACATCAAAGCTTATCAGCAGGCACAGGGCGAGCTGTCTAGCGCACTGAGCCGCCTGCTTGCCGTACACGAGGCTTACCCCGACCTGAAGGCCAACGAGAACTTCCGCGAGTTGCAAGTGCAACTGGAGGGCACAGAGAATCGTATCAATGAGGCTCGCAACAAATACAATCTAGCTGTCCAGCAGTATAACATAACCATCCGTCGTTTCCCAAACAACATCTTTGCTGGCATGTTCGGCTTTGAAAAGATGGACAAGTTTGAAGCTGCTGCAGGAGCAGAAAAAGCACCAGAAGTTAAATTCTAAATCATCATCAATAGAATCAATGAACAATCGCTACATGCAACGCGGAGTAAGTGCCGCAAAAGAGGACGTACACAACGCTATCAAGAACATTGATAAGGGCATTTTTCCTCAAGCTTTCTGTAAGATTATCCCAGATATTCTGGGTAGTGACCCCGAGTACTGTAACATCATGCATGCCGATGGCGCTGGCACCAAGTCTTCGCTGGCATATATGTACTGGAAGGAGACGGGCGACCTGTCCGTATGGAAAGGCATTGCACAGGATGCCATCGTGATGAACACCGATGACCTGCTCTGCGTAGGTGCCGTAGATAACATCCTCGTGTCTTCAACCATCGGACGCAACAAGATGCTGGTACCTGGCGAGGTTATTTCGGCTATTATCAATGGTACCGACGAATTGCTTTCGGAACTGCGCGAGATGGGCATTGGCATCTACCCCACTGGTGGTGAGACAGCTGATGTAGGCGACCTGGTACGCACAATCATCGTAGATTCTACGGTGACTTGCCGCATGAAACGCAGCGACGTCATCGACAACGCCAACATCCGTCCTGGTGACGTCATCGTGGGTCTGTCTTCAACCGGTCAGGCTACTTACGAGAAGCGCTACAACGGTGGTATGGGCAGCAATGGCCTTACCTCGGCTCGTCATGATGTGTTTGCAAAATATCTGGCAGAAAACTACCCTGAGAGTTTTGACCATGCAGTACCCGACGAACTGGTTTACAGTGGTAAGTATAAGCTCACAGACAGCGTGGAGGGTTCGCCTGTCAATGCAGGTCAGCTGGTTCTCTCACCTACCCGCACCTATGCGCCTGTGATCAAAAAGTTGCTCGACGAACTGCGTCCTGAGATTCACGGTATGGTGCACTGCACTGGTGGTGCACAAACCAAGGTACTGCACTTTGTCAACGACAACTGTCGCGTCATCAAGGACAACATGTTCCCCGTTCCCCCACTTTTCCGTGCTATCCACGAATGCTCAGGCACCGACTGGAAGGAAATGTATCAGGTATTCAACATGGGTCACCGCATGGAGATCTACGTACGTCCTGAGGTTGCAGACAAGGTCATCGAGATTTCAAAGTCATTCAACATCGATGCACAGGTTGTAGGTCATATCGAAGAGGGTAAGAAGAGCCTTACCATCAAGAATGAATTCGGAGAATTTAATTACTAAATAGGAAAACTCCTTAATAATAAAGAAAGTAGGCTAGCCTTTGGTTAGTCTGCTTTTTTTTCGTAACTTTGCACCCAAATTAAAGTTTAAAGATAAAAATGGCAGAAACAACAAACAGCATTTTGCAAAAGCTGGACGGACTGGAAAGTCGCTTTGAAGAGGTATCTACTCTGATTACTGACCCTGCAGTGATTGCAGACCAACAGCGATTCGTGAAACTAACGAAAGAGTACAAGGATCTTGGCGACATCATGGATGCACGCAAGCGCTACATCAACTGTCTGAACAGCATCAAGGAGGCAAAGGATATACTGGCCAATGAAGACGACCCAGAGATGAAAGAGATGGCTCGCGAAGAGCTCTCTGCCAACGAGGCCTTGCAGCCACAACTTGAGGAGGAGATTAAGATTGCACTGATTCCAAAGGATCCGGAAGATGCCAAAAACGTTCAGATGGAGATTCGCGCAGGAACCGGTGGCGACGAAGCCTGCCTATTCGCTGGCGACCTGTTTAAGATGTACAAGAACTACTGCGAGGCCAAGGGTTGGCAACTCAGCGTCACCGACTTCAACGAAGGCGCTGTGGGTGGCTACAAGGAAATTGACTTCGCCGTGAGTGGTGCCGACGTTTATGGTACACTGAAATACGAATCGGGTGTTCACCGCGTACAGCGTGTACCCGTCACCGAGTCTAATGGACGTATGCAGACAAGTGCTGCCACTGTGGCCGTTCTGCCTGAAGCAGACAAATTCGAAGTACACATCAACGAAGGTGAAATCAAATGGGACACCTTCCGTTCGAGCGGTGCCGGTGGTCAGAACGTAAACAAGGTAGAATCTGGTGTACGTCTGCGCTATATGTGGAAGAATCCCAACACGGGCGAAACCGAGGAAATCCTGATAGAATGTACTGAGACACGTGACCAGCCCAAGAATAAAGAGCGCGCCCTGTCTCGTCTTTATACATTCATCTACGACAAAGAGCACCAGAAATATATGGACGACATTGCAAGTCGCCGTAAGACATTGGTGAGCACGGGTGACCGCTCAGCCAAAATCCGCACCTACAACTTCCCTCAAGGTCGTGTCACCGATCATCGTATCGGCTATACCACACACGATCTGCAGGGATTCCTGGGTGGCGACATTCAGGCCATGATTGATGCGCTGACCGTAGCTGAGAATGCAGAACGAATGAAAGAAAACGAATTATAAAAAGAATATGACTAGACAGGAACTTATCCAGCAAATAAAAGAGAAACACTCTTTTCTGTGCGTTGGTCTTGACACAGACCTAAAGAAAATCCCACAGCACTTGCTAAAAGACGAAGACCCTATCTTCGCCTTCAATAAGGCTATCATCGAAGCTACCGCCCCCTACTGCGTGGCCTACAAGCCCAATTTGGCATTCTATGAGGCCTTCGGCGTGAAAGGTATGATTTCCTTTGAGAAAACCATTTCTTTCCTCAAAGAGAATTATCCTCATCATTTTATTGTAGCAGATGCTAAACGTGGTGATATCGGCAACACATCTGCCATGTATGCGCGCACTTTCTTTGAAGAATATGACGTAGATTCTCTGACCGTTGCTCCTTATATGGGTGAAGACTCTGTTACGCCTTTCTTGGGTTATGAGGGCAAGTGGGTGATTCTGCTGGCCTTGACAAGCAACAAGGGCTCACATGACTTCCAGTTGACAGCAGATGAGCAGGGCGAGCGCCTCTTCGAAAAAGTGCTGAAGACCTCACAGAAATGGGGCAATGACGAGAACATGATGTATGTGGTAGGTGCCACACAGGGACAGATGTTTGAGGATATCCGTAAGGTGGCTCCCAGCCACTTTCTGTTGGTACCTGGCGTTGGCGCACAAGGTGGCAGCCTGCAGGAAGTATGCAAATACGGCATGAATAAGGACTGCGGCCTGCTGGTCAACTCTTCTCGTGGCATCATCTATGCTTCTCAGGACGAGAACTATGCCGAAGTAGCAGGTCAGAAAGCTAAAGAACTTCAGCAGGAGATGGCTTTAGAACTTGCAAAGATTGGCATGTAAAAAACAGATGAATGAACGAAACAAAGATCATTAATGACCCCGTATTCGGGTTTATTCAAATACCTAGAGGATTGCTTTACGGCATCGTAAAGCATCCTCTGTTTCAACGCTTAAACAGGATCAACCAGTTGGGGCTAACATCGGTAGTTTATCCTGGTGCACGGCATACGCGATTTCAGCATTCACTTGGTGCCTTCCACCTGATGAGTGAAGCCATCCTGTCGCTCCAACAGAAAGGTCATTTTATCTTTGATTCTGAAGCCGAAGCCGTAAAAGCGGCTATTTTGATGCACGACATCGGCCACGCCCCCTTCTCGCACGTATTGGAAAACTCGCTTATCTCTGGCATATCTCATGAGGATATCTCACTGATGATGATGGAACAAATCAATCGTGACATGGGCGGACAGCTAAACCTGGCCATTTCTATTTTCAAAAACGAATACCCCAAGAAATTTCTTCACCAACTCATATCCAGCCAACTGGACATGGACCGATTGGATTATCTGCGACGCGACTCTTTCTTTACAGGCGTTACAGAAGGGAATATCGGTTCGGCCAGAATTATCAAGATGCTGAACGTCGTCGACGACCGTCTGGTCATCGAGCAAAAGGGCATCTACTCACTCGAGAACTATCTCACCACAAGAAGGCTGATGTATTGGCAAGTTTACCTTCACAAGACCACCGTGGCCTACGAGAAAGTGTTGGTAAGCATGCTCACTCGTGCCAAAGATTTGGTGCGTCAGGGCAAAAAGGTGTTTGCATCACCTGCTCTCGACTACTTCCTGAAAAACAATGTGGACAGACAATGGTTTGAAAACCATAGCGAGGCTCTGTTGATGTATGAAGATCTTGACGACTCTGACATCTGGAGTGCCATGAAGGCTTGGAAATATCACGAAGACAAGATACTGTCAACACTCGCAAAGGACATGCTCGATAGATGTGTATTCAAAGTTGAGGTTCACGAAGAACCTATTTCCGAGGAAAGGCTAGAAGAACTACGTACGGATATTTCACAAAAGATGGGCATTCCAAAAGAGGACACACACTATATGTTCAACGTCAGCGAAATACAAAAAGACATGTATTCGGTTGATGATGACTCTATAGATATTTTATACAAAGATGGCAGTATAAAAGACATCGCAGAAGCCTCAGAGATACTAAATGTAGCACTTCTTTCTAAAAAAATACGAAAATATTATCTCTGTTATCAGCGAATTCAATAAAAATGTTTATATTTGCAGTCTAATTTGAAAAACTAGTAGATATTATGGAATTTACTGCTAAACAAATAGCCGATCTGATTGGTGGACGAGTAGAAGGCAATGAGGCTGCAGCCGTCCACACTTTTGCAAAGATTGAAGAAGGACAGGAAGGAGCCATTTCATTCCTATCAAATCCCAAATACACTCATTATCTTTACGAGACTAAGTCAACCATCGTATTGGTCAACGAAGACTTGGAACTGGAGCAGGAGGTTTCTGCCACGCTTATCCGTGTGAAGAATGCCTACGAGGCCGTAGCAAAGTTGCTGCAGATTTACGAGTCTATCAAACCCAAGAAGACTGGCATTGACGCCCTGGCATTCGTATCGCCTAAGGCAACAATCGGAAAAGATGTTTATATCGGAGCATTCGCATGCATCGGCGATGGTGCCGTGATTGGAGATGGCGCACAGATCTACCCACACGTAGTCATTGGCGACGGCGTGAAAGTTGGAGAGAAATGTCTCTTCTACCCCAACGTGACCGTATATCAGGGCTGTCAAATCGGCAACAACGTAACCATCCATGCTGGCAGCGTAATTGGTGCCGATGGCTTTGGATTTGCACCAAGCACCGAGGGCTACGACAAAATTCCACAGATTGGTATCGTCGTCATTGAGGACAATGTAGAGATTGGTGCTAACACATGTATCGACCGCTCTACAATGGGTGCTACAGTAGTTCATAAAGGAGTAAAACTAGACAACCTGATTCAGGTGGCTCACAACTGTGAGATTGGCGAGAACACCGTTATGTCGGCACAAGTCGGCATGGCTGGCAGCACAAAGGTCGGCGCTTGGTGTATGGTCGGTGGTCAGGCAGGCTTTGCCGGACACATCCACGTGGCCGACAAGACATTCGTTGGTGCTCAGTGTGGCGTCATCAGCAGCACAAAGGGCAACGAACAGCTTATCGGTTCGCCAGCCATGGATCCTAAAGTATTCTTCAAGGCTTCGGCCGTTATGAAGAAACTCCCTGATATGTATCGCGAACTTAATCAACTGAAAAAAGAATTAGCAGAACTAAAAGCAAATAAATAAAGTATGAAACAGAAAACTCTAAAAGGTAGTTTCTCGCTTTGCGGAAAAGGTCTTCACACAGGTCTAAGCCTAACCGTTACATTCAACCCCGCACCAGAGAACCACGGCTATAAAATACAACGTATCGACCTTGATGGTATGCCTATCATCGATGCTATTGCAGAAAATGTTGTTGACACACAACGTGGTACCGTATTGGGTAAAGGCGACATTAAAGTTTCTACCATCGAGCATGCTCTTTCTGCTCTTTACGCTTTGGGCGTTGACAACTGTCTAATACAGGTTAACGGTCCTGAATTCCCTATTCTTGACGGCTCTGCCATCAAATATGTAGAGAAAATCAACGAGATAGGTATTGAGGAGCAAAATGCCCCAAAAGACTACTATGTCATTCGTAAGAAAATAGAAGTTAAAGACGAAGCTACTGGCTCATGTATCACCATCTTGCCCGATGATGAATTCACACTGACGGCTATGTGCTCGTTCGAGTCTAAGTTTATCCACAGTCAGTTTGCTACACTCGATGACATCAAAAAGTATCCTGAGGATATTGCAGCAGCTCGAACATTCGTATTCGTACGCGATATAGAACCTCTGCTTCAGGCCAACTTGATTAAAGGTGGAGACCTTGACAATGCTATCGTCATCTACGAGCGTCAGACCACCCAGGAGCGCCTT
Source organism: Prevotella sp. (assembly GCA_024695815.1). Classification (GTDB taxonomy): domain Bacteria; phylum Bacteroidota; class Bacteroidia; order Bacteroidales; family Bacteroidaceae; genus Prevotella. The sequence goes on along the minus strand of JAILHK010000005.1, from coordinate 69,891 downwards.
GACACACTGGCCGATATGTTGCACGTAGAGCATCGCGATGCTACCGAGTTGGGCTATATTCAGCACAAGCCTTTGGTTTGGGACAACGAGTGCACACGTCATAAACTACTCGATGTCATTGGCGACATGGCTCTGATTGGAAAACCTGTAAAGGGACGTATCGTTGCTACACGTCCTGGTCATACTATTAATAATAAGTTCGCACGCGAGATGCGAAAGGAGATTCGCAAGCACGAGATTCAAGCTCCTGCCTACGATCCTAACGAAGAGCCCGTTATGGACGTCAACCGCATCCGCGAACTGTTGCCACACCGCTACCCCATGCAGTTGGTCGACAAAGTGATTGAGATTGGCCCCAACAGCATCGTTGGTGTTAAGAATATCACATCAAACGAGCCTTTCTTCACTGGTCACTTCCCACAGGAGCCCGTTATGCCTGGTGTACTGCAAATCGAGGCTATGGCTCAGTGTGGTGGCTTGTTAGTACTCAACAGTGTGGAAGAACCTGAGCGCTGGTCAACATACTTTATGAAGATTGACGGCGTGAAGTTCCGCCAAAAGGTTGTGCCTGGCGACACTCTGATATTCAAAGTCGATCTGATGGCTCCACTTCGTCATGGCATATCTACTATGCACGGCTACGCTTTCGTTGGCGACAAGATTGTATCAGAAGCAACTTTCACTGCTCAGATTGTTAAGAACAAGTGAAAAGATAAAGATATTAAATAACAGAACAACATAAATAATGGCAAACCAAATACATCCCCTAGCTGTTGTCGATCCTGAAGCAAAATTGGGTGACAATAATATTATTGGGCCTTTCTGCGTGATTGACAAGAACGTAGTGATGGGCGACAATAATCACCTGTTGAACAATGTTACCATACACACTGGTGCACGCATCGGCAACGGTAACGAGTTCTTCCCTGGTGCATCAATTTCTACAAAGCCACAGGACTTGAAGTTCAAAGGCGAGGAGACTACTTGCGAAGTTGGCGACAACAACTCTATCCGCGAGAATGTTACAATCAGTCGCGGTACCGCAAGTCGTGGAAAAACCGTGGTTGGATCAAACAACCTGTTGATGGAGAACATGCACATTGCTCATGACTGTATCATTGGCAATGGCTGTATTATTGGCAACTCTACCAAGTTTGCTGGCGAGGTTGAGGTTGACGATTGCGCCATCGTTTCTGCAGAGGTCTTGTTCCACCAGTTCTGCCGTGTAGGAGGATATGTTATGATTCAAGGCGGTAGCCGTACAAGCCAAGATATTCCTCCCTATATTATTGCTGGAAAGGAACCTATCCGCTATGCAGGTCTGAATCTCATCGGTCTTCGCCGTCGCGGCTTCTCTAATGAGACCATTGATATGATTCATGATACTTACCGCATTATCTATTCTCAGGGTATCTTGAAAGAAGGTATTGCTGAGGCACGAGCAAAATATCCGGACTCAAAAGAGGTAGAATACATCTGCTCGTTCTTCGAAAATTCAAAACGAGGCGTAATTAGATAAGAAGACTTTGGCAAAAACGCTGATAGTCATCACTGGCCCAACAGCTGTCGGAAAGACAGAGTTGTGCATTGATATTGCCAAAAGATTTGGCATTCCTATTATCAATGCTGACTCTAGACAAATATTCCGCAAGCTATCTATTGGCACTGCCGCACCTACTGAAGAGCAACTTCAGCAGGTGCGACATTATTTTGTTGGTCAACTTGACCTGAAGGATTATTACAGCGCATCCATGTACGAAGAAGAGGTCTTGAAACTACTTCAAGAACTATTCAAATCGTCTGATTATGCCCTACTCACAGGTGGTAGCATGATGTATATTGATGCTGTATGCAATGGCATTGATGATATCCCAACTATCGACAACGAAACCCGCACTCTTATGAAACAGCGACTGGCAGAGGAAGGGCTAGAGAGTCTTTGTAATGAACTGAAGCATTTGGATCCTGAACACTATGCCATTGTGGACAAGCAAAACCCACGCCGCGTAGTGCACGCATTGGAGATATGCCATATGACCGGACGGACCTACTCTTCGTTCAGAACTAATCAAAAGCGTGAGCGTCCTTTCGGCATCATCAAGATTGGCTTGACGCGAGAACGCGAAATGCTATACAATCGTATCAACCAACGTGTTGACAACATGATGCAGGCTGGTTTTCTGGAGGAAGCCAGGTCGCTATACGCAGAAAGAGAACTCAATGCGTTGAATACCGTTGGATACAAAGAACTGTTTACATACTTAGATGGCACTTGGTCACTGGATGAAGCCATAGAACGAATTAAAGGCAATACTCGAAGATATGCCCGCAAGCAACTCACTTGGTACAAGAAAGATTCTGAGATGAAGTGGTTCACACTCGACGACAACGGTCAGAGTCAAAACGTAGAAAACGACATTTATAATTATATCATTCAGCAGTCATGAATCAAAAAGAAGTCGTGAACAAAACGAAACAAATCATAGAAAAGGGTAAGTTCTACTTCAGAAAAATTATCTCTTGGTACATTGGTATTTTCAAGGGACGCCCTTGGTATATAAAGACGATATCGACCATCGGGTCTTTTATCGTTTTTATGCTGTTGTACATGGGAGCTGTGGATATCAATTTGTTCTGGCTGTTCGGCAAATCGCCCAGCATGTCAACGATTATAAACACACGTCCTTCTCAGGCGTCTGAAATATACAGTGCCGATGGCGTACTGATAGGTAAATTTTTTAGCGAGAACAGAACACCCGTCACCTTTGAAGATGTCAATCCTGTATTCTGGCAAGCATTGATTGACACCGAGGATGAGCGTTATTACCATCATTTTGGTATCGACTTCCCTGCTTTTGGCGCTGCACTAAAGGATTATATCATTCATGGTGAAGCCCGCGGTGCTTCAACCATCACACAACAGCTAGCAAAGAACCTCTTCCGTGTTCGTACAGAATACTCAACTGGATTACTTGGCAACATTCCTGGCGTTAAGATGCTGATAATGAAGACAAAGGAATGGATTACTGCTGTAAAATTGGAAGTTTTCTTCGATAAGAATGAGATACTTACCATGTATGCCAATACGGTAGATTTTGGGTCAAACGCATATGGTATTAAAACGGCTTGTAAAACATACTTTGGCATTGCACCAAAGAATTTGAAGCCAGAACAAGCAGCCATCTTGGTTGGTATGCTTAAAGCCACTACATACTACAATCCTAGATTGAACCCACAGAACAGCTTGAATCGTAGAAATGTTGTACTCGACAACATGCTTCAGCATAGACATTTAACCCAAGAACAGTTCGACACGCTAAGTGCTAAGACCATCGAATTGAACTATTCTGTTGAAAATGCTTATGACGGACAGGCAAACTATTTCCGCGAGGCATTGGCCAATCACTTGAAAGACTGGTGCAATGAAAATGGATACGACCTCTACACTGATGGTTTGAAAATCTATACTACCATCGACACCCGCATGCAGAAATATGCTGAGGATGCTGCTTTGGAACAAATGAAACATGTACAGACGAATTTCAACAATCACTGGGGCAACAACAATCCTTGGCGCGATGAACAATATCGCGAAATACCTAATTTCATAGAGAATATTGCTAAGAGGACATCACATTACAAGTCTTTGAAAAACAAATTCCCCAATGAACCTGACTCTATTGAATACTACTTGAACCAACCCCACCCTGTCAAGTTGTTTAGCTATGATGGAGAGATTGAGCGGGAAATGAGCACCATGGATAGCATACGCTATATGGTACACTTCATGCACTGTGGCTTTGTGGCTATGGAACCACATACTGGCCACATCAAAGCATGGGTTGGCGACTTGGATTTTAAATCATGGAAATACGATAAGGTTACCGCCATGCGTCAACCTGGTTCTACCTTTAAACTCTTTGTTTACACAGAAGCTATGAACCAGGGACTCACACCTGTAGATACACGAACAGACACGTATCTCAGCATCAAGGTATGGGACAAAGAGAAAAACCAAGAAGTAAACTGGATGCCACACAATGCCGATGGTATCACTTCTGGAGCTAACATGCCACTGAAGGCAGCCTTTGCCAAGAGTATCAATACGATTGCCGCCCGACTGGGACAGGAAGTTGGTATTGACAATGTTGCTAAAACAGCTCACAGAATGGGAATCAAAAGCGATCTTAAGGTGGTACCTGCCTTGGCATTGGGTGCAAGCGACGTAAACCTACTGGAACTGGTTAATTCGTATGCTACCATCGCCAATGATGGACAAATGCATGAGCCTGTCTTTGTGACACGTATTCTAGATAGTGAAGGCAATGAGATATACAAGGCGAAAGAGAAAACAAAAGAAGCTGTAAGCTATCGCAGTTCTTTCTTCATGCAACAGATGTTGATGGGAGGCCTACATGGCACTAGCTGGGCCTTAAACCAGTACGTCAGCCAATTTACCGATACCGATTTCGGTGGTAAGACAGGTACATCCAACAATCACTCTGACGCATGGTTCGTCGGCGTCAGTCCAAAGCTTGTTTGCGGTGCTTGGGTCGGTGGTGAATACCGCGCTATTCACTTCCGTACTGGTGCACTTGGTCAAGGTGGAGTCACTGCCCTGCCAATTTGTGGCAGATTCTACAAAGCCGTACTTTGCGACCCTGCCTTCAAGGAATATCGAACTAAGTTCAACCCATGCCACGATAAAAACATTACTCCGAGCATGTACGAGGGGGGATATTACTACGAAGTACCAGACAGTCTCCAAGAAGACTCAACGGCAACCGACGAGCAAGTGAATGAGGCCATTAATGCTATCGAAGCAACAGCTGACGAAGAAGACACCCCACCAACAACGGAATAACACCGCTACATGGAAGAACTTGACTTAGACAATAAGGAGTGGCAAGATGCCCTTCAGATTATCAATTACACCCGGTGCTCTCTTTTCCTCACAGGAAAGGCGGGCACCGGTAAATCTACGTTCCTGCGTTACGTAGCCAAACATACAAAGAAAAAGAATGTCATCCTAGCACCAACAGGTATTGCTGCTATTAATGCAGGCGGTTCTACGTTGCACAGTTTCTTCAAACTACCCTTTCATCCGTTGTTACCCAACGATACCAGATATGACCGTCGGCACATCAAAGAAACGCTGAAATACACCAGTGAACAAAGGAAACTCATTCGTGAGATAGATCTTATCATCATCGATGAGATATCTATGGTACGTGCTGACATCATCGACTTCATTGACAAAGTGCTACGTATCTATACTAGGAATAACGAACCATTTGGAGGCAAGCAACTATTACTCGTTGGCGACATCTATCAGTTGGAACCTGTACTTAAGGAAGAGGAACGACAACTAATATATCCTTTCTATCCTTCTGCCTATTTCTTCAATGCAAAAGTTTGGCAAAGTATCCAACTTGTAAGCATAGAACTTATCAAGGTCTATAGACAGAAAGACAGCAACTTCATTGCGATGTTGGACCGCATTAGGCAGAATCTGACAACAAAACAGGATTTGACTGCACTTAATGCCAGAGTTAGGTACACTGACGATGACAAGACAGATCAAAACAATAGTCTGTCTATCACGTTAGCCACTCGTAGGGATACTGTTGACTATATCAACGAGCAACACCTCAGCAAACTAGAGGGCCTGCCAAGCGTATTCTATGGCAATATCGAAGGAGATTTCCCTGAATCGTCCCTCCCGACTCCCATGGAACTACAAGTAAAACTTGGTGCACAAATTATCTTTATCAAGAACGACAAGGAAAAACGATGGGTGAACGGAACGCTTGGTATCATTACTGGCATCGACGAGGAGGCTGGTATCATCAGCATAGCAGACGAAGAAGGACACGAGTTCGATGTTGAGCGCGAAATATGGGAGAATATGCGCTATACATTCAACGAGAAAGAGCAGAAGATTGAAGAACAACTGCTGGGCACCTACAAACAGTTCCCCATTCGCCTTGCCTGGGCCATCACTGTCCATAAGAGCCAAGGCCTCACTTTTAATAAAGTATCTATCGACTTCACTGGCGGTGCCTTCGCTGGCGGACAAACCTATGTAGCCCTGTCTCGATGCACATCACTTCAAGGCATATCACTAGTAGCCCCTATACGCCAACAAGACATCTTTGTGAGAGCCGAAGTCGTACAGTTTGCACGCCAGTATAACAATCAGACTGTTATCAATCATGCACTACAGGCAGGAAAGGCCGACAGAGAATACCGTGATGCCATCCAAGCATTCGATCGCGGCGATTTCAAACGCTTTCTAGAGAACTTCTTCAAAGCTATTCATAGTCGTTACGACATAGAAAAACCTACCGCGCAGCGCTACATACGCCACAAGCTAGAAATCATCAACAAACAGAAATCAGAGATAGCTACGCTTAAGTCACAACTAGAAGCCCAACAGGCCGTCTTAAGACGTTTAGCTGCAGAATATACGCTACTAGGTAAAGAGTGCGAACAGGAACATATGACTGAGGCTGCAATACGCAATTACCAGAAGGCATTAGAGCTCAATCCTGAATGCGGAGATGCCCAACGCAGGCTAAAGAAACTTAATAAAAACAAAAAATAAGGTATTTGCACGTCTCCTAAACATAATTCATATAATTGTGTTCCCACACAATAAAAAAAACAAAAAATAATTAAAGAAAAGTTTGGAGACTTCAAAAAAAAAACATACCTTTGTCAACGTTATCCTGAAAACAATCTTTTTACCTTAAAAGAGCTAATACCTATTGAAGATAAAGCGATTGACTGTGAAGTCCATCGCTTTCGCTTTATATATGGATCTTAAGTTAAATAATACTAATACTAATAAAAAAAATCAATTATACACCTTGTATAATGGAATAAAAGCAGTACCTTTGCACCCCGAAAGAGTCCGTGGAGGCTGGGTGAAGTGTGTACGGACGTACACCGCCTTGCGGAAAAACCCCTATTTACAAATAAAAACAAATGTACGCAATTGTAGAAATTCAGGGTCAGCAGTTCAAGGCTGAGGAGGGCAAGAAGCTCTTCGTGCATCACATCAAGGATGTTGAGGCAGGCAAGACTGTTGAATTTGACAAGGTGCTGCTCGTAGATACCGACGGCGCTGTCAAGGTTGGCGCACCCACCGTAGAAGGTGCAAAGGTAGTAGTAGAAGTAGTGAACCCGCTCGTTAAGGGCGACAAAGTCATCGTTTTCAAGATGAAGCGCCGCAAGGACTTCCGTAAGAAGAACGGTCACCGCGAACAGTTCACAGAAGTAGTAATCAAGCAGGTAGTCGCTTAAAACGTAGGAGGAACAGAAAATGGCACATAAGAAAGGTGTAGGTAGTTCTAAGAACGGTCGCGAGAGTGCTGCTCAGCGACTTGGCGTTAAGATCTGGGGGGGCCAGAAAGTAGAAGCAGGCAACATTATTGTTCGCCAGCGCGGTACAAAGCACAATCCCGGTAATGGCGTTGGTATTGGTAAAGACGATACTCTGTACGCTCTCATTGATGGAACAGTAAACTTCCACAAGGGCAAGCGCGACAAGAGCGTTGTTTCAGTAATTCCAGCAGCTGAAGCTTAACCAACTTACAAACAAAACACTTATTCCAAACAAACAATAGAGCCCTGCCTTTCGGCAGGGCTTCTACTTTATATTTACCTTAATACTTTTTTTGCTAACCTAGTTCAACTTTAGAGTTTTACTTTCTTCTTTGCCAACTTACTCTCGTTTTGCATACGGTCAAGGGCTGTCACCACATAGGTATAGGTCTGATGTCCGTTCTTGTAAGGAAGCTTATAGAACGTATTCGATGTGATTGTTACAATCTTAGAAGGATCATTCGTATCAACCTTCTCTCCATTAGCAAAACAATACACCACATACTTTGTTGCCACATCTCCCCACTGTTTGCCCTTTGGAGCTGTCCAAAACAGCACATAACCATCCTGAGTCCAAACAGGCTTCACCTTACGGGGTTTTCCTGGTGCTTTCTTATCCAAGAAAGGCATCTCTGGCTGCAACGCAGGATAGCGCCAATGGTTCTGACGCAACACAGTAGCATAGTTGCCCGTATTGTCAACAGCAGCCTTAGCATACCAAAGAACCGTTCCCTTCACGTTACGCATCTGCTGATGCAAACGACGTTTGGCTTGCTGCTGATTCTGATTAGGATTGCGGGGATCAGCATGCTTTACTGTTCTCTCGATATCCTCACCAATAAATAATGGACGACCACCAGCATACTGGTTCCACCAGCGAATCAGCGTATCATAGTCTGCTGCACGGTTACCTATCTCCCAATAGATTTGTGGCACACAATAGTCCAGCCATCCATTATTAATCCAAAGCAACACGTCGGCATAGAGATCGTCGTAGTTCTGCAGACCATTTGTATTACTACCTATAGAGGCATTCTTCTTATTGCGATAGATACCAAAGGGAGAAATACCAACTTTTACCCAGGGCTTAACTCCATGAACCGTCTCATAGAACTGCTGAATGAACAGGTTCACATTATATCTGCGCCAATCGCCACGATCAGCAATGCCATTTGAATGCTGACGATACTGAGCATCATCAGGGATAACCTGACCTGGAGCAGGATAAGGATAGAAATAGTCATCCATATGGATACCGTCAATATCATAACGGGAAACGATATCCTTAGCCACCATACAGATATAGTCGCGGTTCTCTGCAATACCCGGATTCAGAATCTTCTGTCCATCATAATCAAAGCAGCGTTCAGGATGCTGAACAGCCACATGACTTGTAGCCAAAGCCGATGTGCCCTTTGTCTTGGCACGATAAGGATTGATCCATGCATGAAGTTCCATACCACGGGCATGACACTGGTCTATCATCCATTGTAGGGGGTCCCAATAAGGGCTGGGAGCCTTACCCTGCTGACCGGTAAGGAAGCGACTCCAGGGTTCCAGATTACTTGGATAGAGCGCATCGCACTCAGGACGAACCTGGAAGATGATTGCATTCACGCCATCTTTTTGCAGCTCGTCCAACTGATAAGTTAGGGTCTCCTGCATTTTTTTTGTACCCATACCCTGGAACTGTCCGTTTACGCACTGTATCCAGGCACCACGAAATTCCCTTTTCTGTTGCGCATTTGCTGTCGATGTCAACAGCAAAGCAAGTAGTAATAGTATGTTTCTCATATTAAAAATTGATATATATCCTGTGTCCAATCTGACCCATTCTCAGGACAGAACGTTTTGATACCCATCTGACTGGCTGCTGCCACGTTGCGCGGTCCGTCGTCAAGAAACAAACATTCCGAGGGTATTAGCTGCTCGGCCATCAGCAATCGACCGAATATCTCGGGGGTTGGCTTCATCAACTTCATACGATAACTCAGATATAAGTTGTCGAAATAGTAGTCCACACTATGTCCGCGACCATCAAACTTCTCGGAACCAACCCACTCCATCATATACGGATTAGTATTAGACAACAGTAGCAGACGATAACCTTCTTGACGAAGACGGGTCAGTGCCTCCAAATTGCGAGCAGGCAGCTCTTTAGCATACCCTTGCCAAGCATAAGCGCACTCCTCATGAGTCACCTCATGTCCTACCAGTTTTGAGAGTTCAATTCTAAACGTCTCAGCATCTATCTTTCCACCTTCCAAATCTCCAAAGATTCCCTCCTGTGTATATGCATCCAGTCGCTGAGCAGCATCTATCAGGCCCAGAGCTTCAAATCTTTTGATAGCCTGCGACTGGTCAAGCGTGATGACCACACCACCGAGGTCAAAAATAATATTTCTTATCATTCAAACAAATTTGGTTTATTACGTCGTGCCTCCTCTAACGAAAGCAATTGCTGTTGTTCTTTATTATATTGTTCGCGCATGTGCTCATACTCCTCATTCAGCTCTGCCGAATAAGTCGTAGCCTCCCTCATCAGTCGTTGTGCCACGATAGGATTTTGAGAGGCATCCTTCAACCACACCACAGGTCCGCCATAGACTGGTGCAATCTTTAATGCCACATGCAGCTCACTGGTAGTTGCACCACCAATCATAATGGGTATGTCAAGACCAGCCTTGCGCAGTTCTTTAGCAACATTCACCATTTCCTCCAGACTTGGAGTTATCAACCCCGAGAGTCCTATCATATCCACTTGCTCCTCTTTCGCTTTCTGAACAATCTGGTCAGCGGGAACCATCACGCCCATATCAATCACTTCGTAGCCATTACAAGCCATGATAACACTCACGATATTCTTACCTATGTCGTGTACGTCGCCCTTGACGGTGGCCAGAAGCACCTTTCCCGCCTTTGTCGTATCACCCTGTTTTCCAGAGTTGATGAATGGTTGCAGTATCTCTACGGCCTGCTTCATGGTTCTTGCAGTCTTAACCACCTGTGGCAAGAACATCTTACCCTGGCCAAAGCGGCGTCCCACCTCGTTCATACCAGCCATCAAAGGACCTTCAATTATATCCACAGCACGAGGGTATTTTGCTATAGCCTCTTCGAGATCGGCAGCCAGCGTCTCGTTGGTACCACGAATAAGCGCCTCTTGCAAACGCTCTTCCACCGAACGATGTTCCATTACAGAGGCCTGCACCTTATCGTTGCCCTGCACTGCATCTTTATTGGCTGCATATTCCGAATTTAACAGACGTTCTGCAGCGTCCTGACGACGGTTTAGAACAACATCTTCAAGTAATTCCAGCAAATCTCCAGGTATATCATCGTAAGTAACTTTCGTAGAAGGGTTTACAATACCGAAGTCCATACCAACATGAATACCATGATAAAGGAATACAGCATGCATCGCCTCGCGGATATAGTTGTTGCCACGGAACGAAAATGAGAGGTTGCTTACACCTCCGCTAACATGCGCACCAGGCAGGTTTCTCTTTATCCATTCTGCAGCACGAATAAAGTCGAGCGCATAAGCATTATGCTCCTCCATGCCGGTTGCAACAGCCAACACGTTAGGATCAAAGATGATATCTTGTGAAGCAAAATGCAATTTCTCGGTTAGAAGACGATAAGCTCTCTCGGCAATCTCTATACGGCGCTCATAAGTAGTGGCCTGCCCCTTCTCGTCGAAACACATCACGACTACAGCAGCACCCATGCGCTTTACATCGGCAGCATGACGCAGGAACACCTCCTCACCTTCTTTCAGCGAGATACTATTCACAATGCTTTTACCTTGCACACACTTCAGACCTGCCATGATGACATCCCACTTACTGGAGTCGATCATCACAGGCACACGAGCGATTTCTGGTTCCGAGGCTATCAAATTAAGGAACATCACCATCTCGGCCTTTGCATCCAGAAGGGCGTCGTCCATATTGATATCCAGCACCATCGCACCGTCTTCCACCTGTTTGCGTGCAATCTGCAATGCCTCGTCGTAGTTCTTTTCTTTTATCAGTCGCAGAAACTTGCGCGAGCCTGCAACATTACAACGTTCACCCACGTTGGTAAAAGCCATCGGCTCGAGCAAGTCGAGACCCGAAAGCTGTATATTGGCAGATCTCTGTGCCGGCTGGCGAGGTATCTTTCCTTCTGTCAGAGGCACATATTCGCGTATAAAATCGGGTGTCGTTCCGCAACAGCCACCTACTATGTTCACCAGTCCCTCGTCGATAAACTCTGCAATCTGAGGTGCCATCGATATAGGCGTCTCGTCGTAAAGTCCTAAAGAGTTAGGAAGACCCGCATTAGGATAGGCACTGACGTAATAGGGAGCTCTACGCGCTAGCTCCTTCAAATAAGGTTTCATCTGGCGTGCACCAAATGAGCAGTTCAGTCCTATGCTGAAGATGGGATATGAAGAAACCGAAGCCATGAAGGCATCTAACGTCTGCCCGCTTAAGGTGCGACCTGCAGCATCACTGACAGTCACCGAGAGCATAATGGGAATGTCGCGACTACCACGAGCTTGAACAGCAGCATCGATGGCAACCTTCGCATTCAGTGAGTCGAAGATGGTCTCTATGAGCAACAAATCCACCCCACCCTCTATGAGTCCTTCAATCTGTTCGGTATAAGCCTCGAACAACTCATCATAGGTCAGTTCGCGACGCGCGGGGTCCGACACGTCTGGCGACATAGAACAAGTCTTGTTGGTGGGACCGATAGAGCCAGCCACGAACCGAGGCTTTTCTGGTGTCGAGCACGCATCAGCACACTGACGAGCCAATCGGGCGCCAGCAATATTTATCTCTTTTGCATATGATTGTAGATGATAGTCATTCTGTGAGATACGTTGTGCATTAAATGTGTTGGTGGTGATAATATCCGCCCCAGCCTCAAGGTATCGTCGATGAATATCGGCTATCACATCAGGACGCGTCAAGCAGAGCACATCATTATTGCCCTTCAGTTGCCCATCGATGTCCTGAAAACGCTCTCCTCTAAAGTCTTTCTCGTCAAGTCCATACTCCTGAACAACGGTTCCCATGGCACCGTCGAGCACCAGTATTCGTTTAGTAATTTCGTTGTGTATCATTTATATACCTTCATTGCGCGATCCATCTCGCGTCTGTCTTCTTTCTCTTTCAGTGTCTGTCGTTTGTCGTAGGCTTTCTTACCCTTACACAAAGCCAAATCCATTTTAGCACGTCCATTTTCGTCGATAAACACCAGCGTGGGCACGATGGTATAACCAGTCTGCTTCGTAGCACTCTCCAGCCTGTTTATCTCACGACGTGTCAGCAGCAACTTGCGGTCGCGCTTTTGTTCGTGGTTGTTATACGACCCATAAAAATAAGGACTGATAGACATGCCCTTCACCCACAGTTCACCGTGGATGATAGTACAATAGGTATCTACCAAGCTTGCCTTTCCAGCTCGTATCGATTTTATCTCTGTGCCAGTCAGAACGATACCGGCAGTAAACTCCTCGATAAAGAAGTATTCGAAAGCCGCCTTTTTGTTTTTTATCTGTACGGGACTCTTTTTACGGAGTTCCTGTTCTTGCTTATTCATTCTACAACTGCAAATTTCTCAATATTCTCATCCACATAGTGGGCAATCTGTTCTGTCCACATCTCTTCGTTTTCCACAAACATATCATCGTAGTCGTCGAACTGTGGATACTGTTCAAAGAGTGCCATAAACTCCTCGTCGGTACAATCGGCCTCCAACGCCTCGCGGTTTTCCAGCCACAGTGTATGCACCTCGTAAAGCATCTTCGACAGGTCGCGCATATGCCACATCTTATTCAGCGCCTTGGCAAAGGGATTCTTGAAGATGAAAGGTCCGTAGCCATTGTGTATCAACTGTACAAAACCACCATCCATTACTTCCTGATGCAACGTATCCCAGCAAAGTAGCGTCATCTGATCGGCATTCAATTCCTGAATAGTTTCAGCACTGGGTTCGCCTCCGACAGCCTCGCGCAGGGCGTCAATAAAAACCTGCAAGAAAGCATCCATTCCTTCAAGAGCAGCATTGCTCAAATCGGTATCTTTTACGATAATCTGTTTCATAGTGCAAAGGTAATATTAATTTTCGGAACCACCAAATTTTTTCACGCACCCGTGAAACATCAAGCCTGTAGAACTTGTTATCTTAGAAAAGGACCGACTAAAGCAAAAGCCAAAGCTAGGGCATACAAAAAGTGGAAATAACATGGATATTTATTTAAAAGTCATTAAAGACATAAAGAAAGAACTATTGACAGCTAAAAGGGTTCGAATAAGATAACAAAAGCGGCCAAACAAGGAGACAAGACGGCAACTATTACAAGCCAAAAGTGATTGAATAACCACACAAAACAAATTAAGCAATATAGCAGAACAACAGATATACCCCCCTACCTCACTTCTCAAAACAGAGAACAATACAAAGAAGGTTTTCTTTACACTTTTCAACAGCGCAGTTTCACAAAAAACCTCTCATTTTCCTTTATTCTGCACAGAAGTAGCAACAAACGGATATTGTTAAAATAAACAATAAGTAGTAAAAAACACATGAATATATTTGGCTAATTTAAAAGAATGTTGTAATTTTACACCCAAATTTGGAAACCTACAACAGATTTTATTATAATTAAAACCCAAAACCAATGAAAGCATTAAAAGCTAGTTTGTTCGGACTCGGCGCATCGATGGCGCTCGCGTTTTGTGCATGTAGTGGCAGCCAAGAAGCTGCAAATCTGACTGTTTCGGGACTGAACCCTGAAAAGTTTGACACCGTAATCAACGAGAAACCCGTGAAGCTCTACACCCTTGTCAACGAGAATGGTGTGGAGGCATGTATCACCAATTTTGGTGCCCGTCTGGTTTCATTGATGGTTCCTAATCGTGACGGCAAGCTCACCGACGTCGTTTTAGGCTACGACAACATTGCCCAGTATGCCGACGCAGAAAACTTCGGTAGCGACTTTGGCGCCTCTATTGGTCGCTATGCCAACCGCATCAAGAACGGTCAGTTCTGCATTGGCGACTCTACCATTCAGTTGCCCCAGAACAATTTCGGCCATTGTCTGCACGGTGGTCCCACCGGATGGCAGTATCAGATTTTCGATGCCGAGCAGATTGACTCTACCACATTAAAACTCACACTTGTCAGCCCCGATGGCGACAACAACTTCCCCGGCGAGGTAAAAGCCACCGTCACCTACACGCTGACCAGTGACAACGCCATTGACATCAAGATGGAGGCCGAGACCGACCAGCCCACTATTGTCAATATGACTAACCACTCTTACTTCAACCTGAACGGCGATCCCACTCAGCCCGCAATGGATATGGAGTTGTATATCAATGCAGACAAGTTCACACCTGCCGACTCTACCTTTATGCCTACTGGCGAAATCTGTGAGGTAGCCGGCACACCTATGGATTTCCGCACAGCCCATGCCATCCAGGATTCTCTGCGCATGGACTTCGAGCAGGTAAAGTTTGGCAATGGTTTCGACCACAACTGGATTCTGAACACCTATAAGGACGGTAAGGGCGACGACACACAGGTTGCTGCATCACTCTACTCTCCAAAGACTGGAATTCTGCTCGAGGCCTTCACCAACGAGCCCGGCATGCAGGTTTACACTGGCAACTTCCAAGGCATCAACGGTGAGCAGGACAAGGTTCGCAAGGGTGGCGTGAAGTACCCTCAGCGTCCTTCTGTATGTCTTGAGAGTCAGAAGTACCCCAACTCACCCAACCATCCCGAGTGGCCAAGTCCATTCCTGAGTCCTGGTGAGAAGTACTACAGTCACTTGGTATTCAAGTTCTCTGTGAAATAAGGGAGTCTCGAAAAACTACAAACAAACTAACTACAATAATTACTAATACAACTATGAATTGGAGTTCTCATGAATTTATATGGCTCGACTGGACCATTCTTGCCGTCGGCCTTTTAGGAGTAGTGGCAGCAGTATGGTATGCCATTTGGAAAGATAAGAAAGCCCAGCAGGGTGAAGACTCTTCTGCCTACCTCTTTGGTAAGGGCGAGCCTTGGTACGTGATCGGTATGGCCATTTTCGCAGCCAATATCGGTTCCGAACACCTTGTTGGTTTGGCTGGTACTGGTGCTAAAGACGGTGTTGGTATGGCCCATTGGGAGATGCAGGGTTGGATGATCCTCATCCTGGGTTGGCTGTTCGTGCCCTTCTACCAGTTGCTAATCAACAAGATGGGTAAGATTATCACCATGCCAGACTTCCTGAAGTTCCGCTACACCCAGCGCACAGGTTCATGGCTCAGCATTATCACACTGGTGGCCTACGTACTGACAAAGGTTTCAGTCACAGCCTTCACTGGTGGTATCTTCTTCAAATTCCTCTTGGGTATCCCCTTCTGGTATGGCGCCATTGGCTTGATTGTCATCACAGCCGTATTCACCGTATTTGGTGGCATGAAGGGTGTCATGACCCTCTCTACCATCCAGACCCCCATCCTCATCATTGGTTCATTCATGGTGCTCTTCCTCGGACTGTCGGCACTGGGCGATGGCAGCATTGTTGCTGGTTGGGAAAACATGATGGCTGCATGTAATGCTGCACACGATGGTTTCGGAACTACTCACATGTTCCACACCGAGCCCGGTGATCCCATGTATCCTCAGTTCCCTGGCTATGTAGTATTCCTTGGTGCCTCAATCATCGGTTTCTGGTACTGGTGTACCGACCAGCACATCGTTCAGCGTGTACTTGGTCAGGTGCCTGGCGAGGACAACGCCGAAGTTATCAAGCGAGCCCGTCGCGGCACCATCGCAGCAGGTTTCTTTAAGATTCTGCCTTGCTTCATGTTCCTTATCCCTGGTATGATTGCCTATGCACTCTCACAGAATCCTGATAGCGGTATCGTGATGGACATCACCAATCACGAGTCAACTGACGGTGCCTTCGCCATGATGGTTAAGAACATTCTGCCTGCAGGTGTCAAGGGTATCGTAACTATTGGTTTCGTATGCGCACTTGTTGCCTCACTTGCAGCCTTCTTCAATAGCTGTGCCACCCTCTTCACCGAGGACTTCTACAAGCCAATGAAGAAAGGCATGAGCGAAGCCCACTACGTATTCGTTGGTCGTATAGCAACAGTCGTTGTCGTGCTGCTGGGTCTGGCTTGGATGCCTATCATGATGAACATGGGTAACCTCTATTCTTATCTACAGGACATCCAGTCGCTGATAGCACCAGCCATGGTAGCAGTCTTCACCCTGGGTATCTTCTCAAAGAAGATCACTCCAAAGGCAGGTGAATGGGGTCTGATTGGCGGATTCCTTATTGGTATGCTTCGCCTTGTCACCAACGTAGTCACAGATTCTGGCAAAGCCGTAATGGATGGTGCCTTCTGGGAGAACACAGCATGGTTCTGGCAGACCAACTGGCTCATCTTCGAGTGCTGGCTGTTGGTATTCATCATCCTTCTGATGGTAGTTGTCAGCTGCTTCACACCAGCACCTTCTAAAGCACAGGTTGACGCCATCACCTTCTCTTCCGATTTCAAGAAGTCTATCAAGGAGAGCTGGGGTGCATGGGACATTATTGGCACAATGGTTGTAATTGGCCTCTGCGCTTGTTTCTATGTTTATTTCTGGTAATAAAGGAAGAACGCAATGACATTCTATCAAGAACATGCTAAAGCCTGGGTGTCAGTAGACTGTATCATCTTTGGTTTCGAGAATGGCAAGCTGAAAGTACTCATAGGTCGTCGTAAGATGGACCCGGGTCGTGGCGAATGGAGCCTCTACGGAGGCTTCGTTGGCCCCGACGAAAGTATTGACGACTGTGCAGCCAACACACTCAACGAACTGACTGGGCTCAGCAAACTCTATATGCGTCAGGTGGGAGCCTTTGGTGCTGTAGATCGTGATCCAGGCGAGCGCGTTATCTCAATTGCTTACTACGCACTTATCAACGTCAAGGACTACGACGAGAAGCTTCGTTTGGAACACGACGTGGAATGGGTGGACATCAACGAGTTGCCTCACCTCTATTCAGACCACAACCAGATGGTTGACAAGGCCCTCCGCATGATGCGCCAGAAGATTAAGTCCGAGCCTATCAGCTTCCGCCTGCTTCCACCACTCTTCACACTCACCCAGTTGCAGAAACTCTACGAGGCCGTGTTAGGCGAAGAGATAGACAAGCGCAACTTCCGTAAGCGCATCAAGGATATGGACTTCATCGAGAAGACCGAGCTCATCGACAAGGTGACATCCAAACGCGGAGCAGCTCTCTATCGATTCAACAAGAAGGCATACTCTGAAGATCCAAACTTCAAACTATAACGAACAGAACAAATTGAGGTTTCCTCATTAAAACGTATAACAAACATGTTAGAATCACTAAAACAAAAAGTATTCAAGGCCAATCTTGACCTTGTCAAGCAAGGACTAGTTATCTTCACATGGGGTAACGTGTCTGGTATAGACCGCGAGAAAGGTCTCGTTGTCATCAAGCCTAGTGGCGTGAGCTACGACGAGATGAAGGCAGAAGACATGGTGGTAGTTGACCTCGAGACCGGCAAAGTGGTAGAGGGCGAACTCAACCCTTCGAGCGACACACCCACACACCTTATATTATATAAGGCATTCCCCAATATCCAGGGCGTGGTTCACACCCACTCCACCTATGCCACAGCATTTGCACAGGCAGGTCGCGACATTCCCAACATCGGCACTACGCACGCCGACTATTTCTATCAGGACATCCCCTGCACACGCGACATGACCGAAGCTGAGGTTAAGGGACAGTACGAATTGGAGACCGGCAATGTCATTGTCGATGAGATTTTGAACATTCGCAAGATTAACCCTGATCATACCCCCGCTGTGCTTGTAAAGAACCATGGTCCTTTCTCATGGGGCACATCGCCCGACAATGCCGTGTATAATGCCAAGGTGATGGAACAATGTGCCAAGATGGCCTTCATCGCGTTCTCGGTGAACCCCAACCTCACCATGAACCCACTCCTGGTAGAGAAGCACTACATGCGCAAGCACGGTCCTAACGCCTACTATGGCCAGAAGGGCCAGAAGCATTAAGCTACAATAAAGACAAACGAAACAGCTACTTTGTTAATTCAATAAGCTACTTATTATTAATCAAATAAGCTACTAATTATTAATTAAAAACTAACAATATTATGATTAAAGCATTTGACAATTTCGAGATTTGGTGGGTAACTGGCGCTCAGCTCCTTTACGGAGGCGACGCTGTAGTTGCAGTCGACGGACACTCAAAAGAGATGGTTGACGGTCTGAACAAAAGCGGCAACATCCCCGTCAAGATTGTATATAAGGGCACAGCCAACAGCTCTAAAGAGGTAGAGCAGGTCATGCTGGCTGCCAACAACGACGAGAAGTGCGTAGGTATCATCACCTGGATGCACACCTTCTCGCCCGCAAAGATGTGGATCAAGGGTCTGCAGCAGTTGCAGAAGCCTCTGCTCCACTTCCACTCACAGTACAATGCCGAGATTCCCTGGAGCGACATCGACATGGACTTCATGAACCTGAACCAGAGTGCTCATGGCGACATCGAGTTCGGACACATCTGCACCCGCATGCGTGTGGCTCGCAAGGTGGTTTGTGGCTACTGGAAGGATGAGAAGGCTCAGAAGCAGATTGCCGTTTGGGCTCGCGTGGCAGCAGGTGTGGCCGATGCTCACAACGTACGCTGCCTGATGTTCGGTATGAATATGAACAACGTTGCCGTGACTGATGGCGACCGTGTAGAGTTCGAACAGCGTCTGGGCTACCATGTTGACTACTACCCCGTCAGCTCACTGATGGAGTACTTCAAGAAGGTAACCGATGCCGAGGCCGACGCCCTGGTTGAGGAGTACAAGAAGGAATACACCATCAAGATTGATGAGAGTGGCGAGGAGGTTTACTGGGAAAAGGTGAAGAATGCTGCCAAGGCCGAGATTGCTCTGCGCCGCGTACTGAAGGACGAGGGCGCTACAGCCTTCACCACGAACTTCGACGATCTGGGCGATGCCAACATCGACGATCCTAACTTCTGTGGTTTCGACCAGATTCCCGGCCTGGCCTCACAGCGTCTGATGCAGGAAGGCTATGGTTTCGGTGCCGAAGGCGACTGGAAGACAGCTTGTCTCTATCGCACCCTCTGGGTTATTCAGCAGGGCATGCCAACCGGTTGCTCGTTCCTCGAGGATTACACCCTCAACTTTGCCGGCGACAAGAGCTCATGCCTGCAGAGCCACATGCTCGAGGTTTGTCCGCTCATCGCAACCGATAAGCCCAAACTCGAGGTTCACTTCCTCGGCATCGGTATCCGCAAGCAGCAGACAGCCCGTCTGGTGTTCACCTCAAAGACAGGTGCCGGTATCAAGGCCACTGTTGTTGACCTGGGCAACCGTTTCCGTCTGATTTCTCAGGAGGTAGAGTGCATCGAGCCCAAACCAATGCCTAAGCTCCCCGTAGCTTCTGCTCTGTGGATTCCTCAGCCCAGCTTCGAGATTGGTGCTGCTGCATGGATCCTGGCTGGTGGTACTCACCACAGCGCTTTCTCTTACGACATCACCGAGGAGTACTGGGAAGACTTTGCCGAGATGCTGGGCATCGAGTATGTCAAGATCAACAAGCAGACCAACATTGCTGATTTCAAACAGACACTCCGCAACAACGAGGTTTACTTCATGCTTAACAAAGCATTGAAATAATATTTTCTGAGCACGAAGAAACGAAGATACGATGGAGCTTCGACCGAGGCAGCCACCAACCTTCGTGCCTTCGTGCCTTTGTTTTCTACAAATAACTATCATCGCTATGACACCAAAACAAACGATCGAAGCAGGTAAGGCCATCCTCGGCATCGAGTTCGGCTCTACCCGCATCAAGGCTGTTCTCATCGACGAGAACAACAAGCCTATAGCACAAGGCTCACACGAGTGGGAAAACCAACTGGTAGATGGTCTTTGGACCTACTCTACCGAGGCTATCTGGTATGGTCTGCAGGACTGCTATGCCGAACTGCGCAAGGACGTATTGAAACAGTACGACTGCGAGATTGAAAGTCTAGCTGCCATCGGCTTCTCGGCCATGATGCACGGCTATATGGCCTTCAACGAGAAACAAGACATTCTGGTGCCTTTCCGCACCTGGCGCAACACCAACACGGGCAAGGCTGCAGCCAAGCTCTCTGAATTGTTCAACTACAACATCCCTCTGCGCTGGAGCATCAGCCACCTCTATGAGGCCATCCTCGACAACGAGGAGCACGTGGGCGACATCAAGTACCTCACCACCCTCGCCGGCTATGTCCACTGGCAGGTGACGGGTCAGTTCGTGCTGGGCGTAGGCGACGCTTCAGGCATGATTCCCGTTGACCCCAAGACCAAGACCTACGATGCCACCATGGTCAAGAAGTTCGATGAACTGATTGCTCCAAAGGGCTTTTCTTGGAAATTGCTCGACATTCTGCCTAAGTCACTGAACGCAGGCGAGAATGCCGGTTTCCTCACCCCCGAGGGTGCTAAGAAACTCGACGTTTCTGGCCACCTCAAGGCTGGCATCCCCGTATGTCCTCCCGAGGGCGACGCAGGCACAGGCATGGTAGCTACCAATGCCGTGAAGCAGCGCACGGGTAACGTATCTGCCGGCACCTCGTCATTCTCAATGATTGTGCTCGAGAAGGAGCTCTCCAAGCCCTACGAGATGATCGACATGGTGACCACACCCGATGGTTCACTCGTGGCCATGGTTCATTGCAACAACTGCACCAGCGACATCAACGCCTGGGTAGGTCTGTTCAAGGAGTACCAGCAGCTGCTGGGCATCCCCGTAGATATGAACGAGCTCTATGGTAAGCTCTTCAACCGTGCCCTCGAGGGCGACACCGACTGTGGTGGTCTGATGGCCTACAACTATGTCTCGGGCGAGCCCGTGACCGGACTTTCAGAAGGTCGCCCCATGTTCATTCGTTCAGCCAATGATAAGTTCAACCTCGCCAACTTCATGCGTGCCCACCTCTATGGTGCCATCGGCGTGTTGAAGATTGGCAACGACATCTTGTTCAAGCAAGAGAACATCAAGGTGGATCGCATCACCGGCCATGGCGGCTACTTCAAGACAGCCGGCGTGGGTCAGCGCATGCTCGCTGCTGCCCTCAACAGCCCCATCTCTGTAATGGAGACCGCAGGCGAAGGTGGTGCCTGGGGCATCGCCCTGCTGGCTGGCTTCATGGTGAACAACGCCAGCAAGCTCAGCCTTGCCGACTACCTCGAGACTGTTGTCTTTGCCGGCAACAAGGGTGTCAGCATCGCTCCCACAGCCGAAGATGTGGCTGGTTTCGAGCGTTATATCGAGAACTACAAGCGTTGTCTGCCCGTAGAGCAATGCGCCGTTGACAACAAGAAATAACGCATTATCGTGCGCATTTCTTTGTCTATTCAACTATTTTGCGTAACTTTGCAGACAAATTAGACAATTATTCATTATAGTATTATGAACGACAACAAGATTATGAACCTTGCAGCGGACAACATCCGCATCCTTGCTGCATCTATGGTCGAGAAAGCCAAGAGTGGTCACCCCGGTGGTGCCATGGGTGGTGCCGACTTCATCAACACCCTCTACAGCGAGTTCCTGGTTTACGACCCCGAGAACCCCGCATGGGAAGGTCGCGACCGTTTCTTCCTTGATCCTGGTCATATGGCACCAATGCTCTACTCTCAGTTGGCTCTCATTGGTAAGTTCAGCATCGACGACCTAAAGAACCTACGCCAGTGGGGCTCTGTAACCCCCGGTCACCCCGAGCGCGAGATTGAGCGTGGCATTGAGAACACCTCTGGTCCTCTGGGCCAGGGTCACACCTTTGCCGTGGGTGCTGCCATCGCAGCCAAGTTCCTGAAGGCTCGTCTGGGCAACGTCATGAATCAGACCATCTACGCTTACATCAGCGACGGTGGTGTACAGGAGGAGATCTCACAGGGTGCTGGTCGTATTGCCGGCAACCTGGGATTGGACAACCTCATCATGTTCTACGATGCCAACGACATCCAGCTTTCTACAAAGACCGAGGTCGTAACCTGCGAGGATACTGCCAAGAAGTACGAGGCCTGGGGCTGGTACGTACAGACCATCAATGGCAACGATGTTGACCAGATTCGCGAGGCCATCAAGAAGGCTCAGGCCGAGAAAGAGCGCCCCAGCCTGATCATTGGCCACTGCGTGATGGGTAAAGGTGCCCGCAAGGCCGATAATACATCTTACGAGAGCAACTGCGCCACCCACGGTGCACCTCTTGGTGGCGATGCCTACATCAACACCATGAAGAACTTGGGTGCCGATCCCGAGAATCCCTTCCTGATTTTCCCCGAGGTTCAGGAGATGTACGCTAAGCGTCGCGAAGAGCTGAAGAAAATTGTGGCCGAGCGCTATGCCGAGAAGGCCGCCTGGGCCAAGGCCAACCCCGAGAAGGCTCAGCAGCTCGAAGACTGGTTCAGCGGCAAGGCTCCCAAAATCGACTGGAGCAAGATTGAACAGAAGGCAGGTGCAGCCACCCGTGCAGCATCAGCTACCGTTCTGGGCCTGCTTGCCGAGCAGGTTCCCAACATGATTTGTGCTTCTGCCGACCTCTCTAACTCAGATAAAACCGACGGCTTCCTCAAGAAGACCCACGACCTCGTTCGCGGCGACTTCAGCGGTGCGTTCTTCGAGGCAGGTGTTGCCGAGCTCACTATGGCATGCTGCTGCATTGGTATGGCCTTGCACGGTGGTGTCATCCCCGCTTGCGGTACTTTCTTCGTGTTCTCAGACTATATGAAGCCCGCCGTACGTATGGCAGCCCTCATGGAGCTCCCCGTGAAGTTCATCTGGACCCACGACGCGTTCCGCGTTGGTGAAGACGGACCTACTCACGAGCCCGTAGAGCAGGAAGCACAGATTCGTCTCATGGAGAAGCTGAAGAACCACCACGGCAAGAATTCAATGCTCGTTGTTCGTCCTGCCGATGCCGAAGAGACCACCGTCTGCTGGCGCATGGCTATGGAGAATACCTCTACCCCAACAGCACTCATCTTCTCTCGTCAGAACATCGACATGCTGCCTGCTGGCAACGATTACACACAGGCTACCAAGGGCGCCTATGTTGTAGCCGGAAGCGACGAGGACTACGATGTCATCCTGCTGGCTTCAGGTTCAGAGGTAGCCACCCTCGAGGCTGGTGCCGACCTGCTGCGCAAGGACGGAGTCAAGGTACGCATTGTCAGCGTTCCTTCTGAGGGTCTCTTCCGCTCGCAGAGCAAGGACTATCAGCAGAGCGTGCTGCCTGCTGGCAAGAAAAAGTTCGGCCTCACCGCAGGTCTGCCCGTCACCCTCGAAGGACTCGTTGGTGCCGATGGCTGCGTATGGGGTCTCGAGAGCTTCGGTTTCTCTGCCCCCTACAAGGTACTCGACGAGAAACTGGGCTACACCGGTCAGAATGTTTACGAGCAGGTAAAGAAACTGCTTGCATAATCGTTTAATCCACATAGAGATACAGGGGCACAGAGCATCCGCAAAGAAAGACTCTGTCCGCCTGTGTCTCTTCGTTTTTTATAATTTAATACCTATAGCTTATGGAAGTAAAGACAGTTGGCGTAGCCTGCGACCACGCAGGTTTTGCACTCAAGAAGTTCGTACTCGAGTATCTCGAGGAGAAGGGCTATCCCTACAAAGACTACGGCACCTATAGCGATGCCAGCGTAGATTATCCCGACTTCGGCCATGCTTTGGCAGAGGGAATTGAGAGTGGCGAGGTATATCCCGGCATTGCCATCTGTGGCAGTGGCGAGGGCATCTCCATCACGCTCAACAAGCACCAGCAGGTGCGTGCCGGTCTGTGTTGGATCCCAGAGATAGCCCATCTCATTCGTCAGCACAACGATGCCAACGTGCTAGTGATGCCTGGTCGTTTCATCGACAACAACATGGCGCGTAAAATCATGGACGAGTTCTTCACTGCCACCTTCGAAGGCGGTCGCCATCAAAAGCGCGTCGACAAAATTGCGATT
The DNA here is from genome assembly GCA_024695815.1 of Prevotella sp. GTDB lineage: Bacteria > Bacteroidota > Bacteroidia > Bacteroidales > Bacteroidaceae > Prevotella. The sequence continues at coordinate 45,424 of JAILHK010000005.1, read as the reverse complement.
AAGTGAGCGCAATAAAGCTTGCTTTAATTGCCGAACGTGAGCAATTTAGACCCTTTGGTCAATATTGCGATTAAGTGAGCAACAAAGAATAAGCGAGGTCATCGAGCCTCGCTTTATTTTTTTTCATTCATTCAATAAACTCACTAACTCCGCAGTCATTTCATTTAGAGCCACACACTCCTCACGCGTCACATGGCGTTTGTCAGCATCATAGGTCCATGGACTAAGTATCAGCACGCGCCCCTCTGCACATGCCCCAAAAAGAGCATCCGACGGTTTGTAGTAATTGCGAAAGCCATTGTCTGCCAAAAGGATAAACGGATGTTTTTCATCTAACAGAACCCGCATCACTTGCTTCTCCTGTGCCGAGATGAATGGCGACACCATCACACACCCCTTGCGAGCCTCAATCACACAGCCATTCATATAGTTGCGCAGTTGCTGTCGGTCGCCCCTTTCTGCAGCCCTCACCCACATGCTACGCACATGCACCGCAGCAAAGTGCTCCATAGATAGCAACTTCACATTCCCCACCCCACTATAGATACGCTCGCCAAGCTCAATGCCCTGCTGCACGCAAAAGAAGCCCAGCATCATCCGTTTCGTAGCCAACCGTTGAGGGTTCATCTGCACATATCGAATCATCGCATGCAACTGTCCACGACGTGATAATGGCCGCAAGAAAGGTCGCTCTGTGAATACAGGGTCCAGCCGACAATAGCGTTCCTTACCAATAGCCAGACAAAGAGAACTCTTCTGGCTATCAGCCTCAACAATCGACGAAAGCCTCAACACCCCACCTCTTTCGTTCATTGCACCGTTTGTAAGGCAGGCTTCACCAGCCCCATCCCTTCCGTTCATTGTGCCGCCTGTAAGGCAGGCATCACTTTCGCCCTCCACGATATAGCTATATGCGCGCCCCAGTTTCTTGACAGCTTGCCAGAACCCCTGCGCCACCTGTCTAATACTCTTTTCCATCGGACGGCGAACGTACCAGACCATGTGCAAGTGATCAGGCATAAGACAATACTGCAAGATCTGAATCTCGGGATGAAACACAGGCACAGACCGCTGACACTCCAGCAAGAGTCTGCCCAGCTCCGTTCTTTCCACTCGAGCCTTAGAGGGGTCGCTATCCGTCACGACCAAACGTCCTAACAACGGTTGCCTTGACGGCACCGTCAGCGTGACATGATAAATGCCGATGCCCCTCCACGAAGTACCTTCCTTTTGCCATTGCCATTGACTCTTACCCATGCTTTTATATCCTCTTTAGTTAAGTTCCATTTTTCAATTTGCAAAGATACCACAAAAAAATCCCATGCCATCCTTTTGGCATGAGATTTTTTCGTCATCCCCTATTTTCTCGTCAGTCCCAGACACATCAAGACTTCACCCCCACAATGGTAGCATATGAAGGACGCTTTCTGTGTATTTCCGTTTTCACGAATCCAGCCTCATCAAGCATCTCTTTCAGCTGCTCAGGCGGATAAGCCGTCATACCCTCCACCACGTCAATCCATTTTGAGCACCTGTCCACCACCTCTACCATAATTACAAAGCGTCCGCCATGCTTCAGCACACGATGCACCTCCTGCAAGCACACAGGCAACTCTGGCCAGAAATAGACCGTTTCCACGGCTGTCACCAGTTCAAACTTTTCATCTTCATAAGGCAGTTTCACAGCCGAGCCCTGACAGACGAACACCTGCCGGTCTATCACCTTAGCATTAACCTTACGTGCCTTTGCCACACTTTCCTCTGAGATGTCGATGCCATAGGCTACACCGTTCTTGCTCCGTTTCAGCAGGCGTCTCAGCGTAGCACCACCGCCACAGCCAATGTCAAGCATGGTCCATCCCTCTTTAAACGTCACGAACGACAGTCCCCAATTGGTCAGCGGTGCATGACACGCATTCATAACCCTAAGCATCATGCGCCCCATTGTTCCCTTAGGGTGAGCGCAATTAGTGAAAAACTTACTTACAAATCCCATAATAGCTAATACATTTATTCAACGATAGATTATCGTTGCAAAGATAGCTTAAAAAGCCCAAGAGCGCAATACTCAAATCATGGTGTTTTTTCGCCCCGTCATAGTTCCATAAGCCTCACAAAATATTAACCATTTATGGGTATCCAGCCCCCTCCTTTTTTCGTCCATTGCACTGCCTGTAAGCCCGGCATCACCTCCCACCCATTTTTTTCGTCCATTGCACTGCCTGTAAGGCAAGTGGACCGTTAGCCTGTCCCAGTAAGCACTTTAAATAAAAAACGTGATAAATGGAGCAGTAAATCCTCGTACTGTTGCGTCTAGTCATACTTCTGTTTCTGGTATTCCTACTGTTTCAAAATAACCACAAGCAACTTTTACGAAAAGCTGTATTATTCTAATGTTTGATATATTGAGGGAATAACTGATCATCATCAACAATTTCCTTATTATCTTTTATGTAGTCAAGAAACTCTGAATAAGGAATATATAATACATGGTCTCTATCAAAAAAATAATGCATTTTGTTAAAAAAAACTGCTTAATACACTATCTATCTCATAAAGGAGCATGCTTAACAAACTATGGACTGGATTAACATGTACACAAGGATACACTCACAAGAGTGGCACGCTTAACTAGCTAAAATTACACAATGAAAATAATAGGGAAGAACTCGAGGTTCTTCCCTACTTTGTTTTTTTATCTAATCATCACCTTTTTGCGATTAACCACATACACACCCTTAGGCATTCCTTCGAGATTGGTGACAGCTCTCTTTACAAGCTTTCCATCCACGGAGTAGATATCAAAGGTATGCTCGGACGAGTGTCCATCAAGAATATTAGAATCAATGCTCAGCACTTGAGCATTGGCTGGTGCATACTGTCCTTGAGCCACAAGAGCAAAATATTCGATCTCGGCAATCTGGAATACCGTGGACTGAGCATCCCGGCGTTGAGTAACCACTAATCGATAATGACTGTAGCTGTTTGAAGGACTAACACTAAAAGTTTTCTTTTGGAAACGCGCCGTGAATATTTCGTTGCTACGCGTGTCAATAGTCTCCCACGTAGTGCCGTTGGTCGAACCCTCCAATCGCCAGTTCTTAGGGTCGCGTCCTTCAAAGTCGTTGGCCGAAGTAATGGTGTAGCTAGTCAGTCGGGCACTTCTTGTCGAGTGGAAGGTCATTGAGACCTCGTCTGTAGAACCAACAAATGCACAATATTTTGTATTTGAATTGTTGTCAAATAGCTTTGTAGCCGACTCATTGCCGTTCACAGCCGCATGCGACACCTCGCATGAGCCACCGAGATCGGTCAAATCAGCCGTCGTGTAAGCCACCGCCAGCTGCCACCACGAACAAATCTGATTATTATTGTCCCAGATCTGTACATGTTCGCCCGAAGTGGTGCTGGCATTAGGCATTTCCACGACGCGTCCACAATTGCGTGCCACCAGCTGATACCAGCCAGCACCCTTGTCGAAGACGATGAACTGCTGATGAGCACCATTCAGATAGTCGTAAAGAATGACTTGCGTGCCATTGGCAGTGCCACGGTTGATAATGTCGAGCCCTCGGCTCTGCGTGGCAGCAGCCTGAATCGTATAGACACCTGGCTCTATCTCGTTGAAGCGCCATTGCTGATAGAGCTCAGTACCCTCGTCGTCCCACTGCACGATAGCGGTGCCATTGTTAGTGCTATTGCCATCCAGATCCATAAACTTGCCACTGTGATAATTCTTCAGCTTATGGATGCCACCCAGACCGCTCACACCATTGGGTTCAATCTTGATAGAACTGGCTCGGTCGTTCCAGTCGCCACCAATCCAACTACAATCAGCCGACAGCGTCTTGCTATCACCATTGAAAGACGAGCCATCAAAAACAGTCACCTTGAATCCAGCCAATACCTTCAGAGAGGTGATGTCATTGTTTCGGATGCCCCGAGCCTCCAGTTGCGACTGTGTATAGGTGCCCTCGCTAAGCTGTACAGCATAGCCACCGTAGTTAATGTCCTGATAGAACGTGGCCACTGGTACACCGCCCGAGTTTGTTCCACCACCGATGCCGTCAGGACGGCGCACATTCACAACAGCACCCTCGTGCCAATAATAACCATTTCCACCAGGAGCTGCGCCCATGCCACTGTGATCATCGGGGTTCAGCACGTCAAGACTGAAATAGCCGTCGCACCAGCCGCCCCAGCCCCAGTTGATGTGGAAGCAGCCATCGTCGCGATAGCCATCACAGACAAAGGCATGTCCACCGCCCCAGTTGATGTCTGAGTAACCCTCTATCAGTACTGGACGTCCATAGTAGAGCTCTGCATAGACAGCATTAACCCAGTCACTACTGCTATAGTTGTCCTTATAAATCTCATAGATATCCTGAGGATAACCAAAATAATTCTTGAGTGCATTGATTGCATTGACAAAAGCTGCTCCTGAGCCTCCACCTGTATAATGCATCAAAGCCCCCTTGCCCACATAGTGCATCAGCTTGGCTACGGCATTGCCACTGCTCGAGCCGCTGTCGCCGTCGCCATAGCTATTCTTCATCAGGTTCCAATCGAAGGTAGTGGCAGGCAACGAGCTGTAATTCAGTCCGTCGTCCGAATAGCCTGGCACCGATGTTGTGGCACCCTCAGGCCAGCGGTAATAGTACATCACCTGAGCAAAGGCAGTAGCTGTACAGCCTGTGTAGCAACGCTGTCCATTACGGAAGGGACAGTTGTCCCAATAGGGAGTACCCTGATTCCACGTGCTCGACAACAGTGGTGGAATGACCACCGTGGCCGCAGCTGCTCGTGCAGACTTGACATGCTTGCTTTGACTCGTTGTGGCTGTTGCATCGCCGAGCGACGTGATGCGGTCAGCAACCATTTGCAACCACGACTTCATGTTTTCAGGCAGTGTGCCTTCATCATAGCAGCCCTTCTCTGTGTATCCGATAATGCTGCGTGTGCGGTCATCGCCAGAAACAATCACGAAGCCGCCATCTTGAGCCATATCAAACACATAGTAAGGTGAGGTTTCCTGTTCTTTGGCTTGTGGGGCCTTGTGAACAGCACTTTTAGTGAAACTAAGCGTACGTCCTTTTCTGACAGCAAAGGTTTCCGCTTTCTTACGCGCTGCGTCTTTCGAGATGGGCGCAGCATAAACACTCTCTGATGCAAGCAATAATGCAAGCACTAGGTAAAGATGTTTAACCATAAAAATAATTAATTAAATAAAAGGTTTTAGGTTACAAATTGACTTGTATCAATTCGGGAACAAAAATAGTCAATTTTTCAAAAAGGGCAATGGATGTATTAAAGTTTAACACGAGTTAACTTTATATCTCAGTACCAAAAAGAGTACCACGTTTTGGTACTGGTCGTACCAGGCGCTGGTACTGAGGCTACCAAGCCGCGGTAGTCACACTACCAACGCCAGGTAGTCGGGCTACCAACTGGCGGTAGCAAGGCTACCAACAGGCGGTACTGAAACTACCCCCCAATGGTACCTCCCAGCACTATGTTTTTTAAAGAAAACAACGATGCCGAACATGTATGTATGTTCGTAAAAAGGTGTGTTCGTAAAAAAAGATGTTCGTAAAAAAAGTATGTTCGTCTGTTCTTTCAGTCGCTTCGCTTGGTGAAAGCGGCAGAGCCGAGCGATTATGTCTATACCCCCGTTATTATGTCTTTACCTCTGTTATTATGTCTCAAGACACGACTTTGAATTTTGCAAACTTCAGCAGCAACTGTTTAGTGCCCAGGTTGCGAAACTCAACGGTGGCCTTCTCGTTCTCGCCACTGCCCTCCACCTTGACAACGGTGCCGATGCCGAAGCGCTGATGCTCAATCACATTGCCTTCATGCAGCCGACCAGACGTGGCTCCTGCTGCAGGGGCTGACGACATGGCGGGGACTTGCCCACGCACAGGTTTGAAGCGACCACCGCTCTCGCTGACCAGGCGACGCTTGAAACCTTCGGAGAAGGGATCCACGACGGGCTCTGGACGACGGGGTGCCACCTGACGGGGCATGGGATCGGCCTTGAACTGCGATGCTACCGGACGAGGATTCTGCGTCCAAGGCAGTCGCTTGGTGCCAAAATCCTGCTCAGGCACATCTTTGCCCGAATCGACATGCAGCAACGAGGGGTCTATGTCGCGAATAAAGCGCGAGGGCGTGTCGTACTCCACACGTCCGAAGCGGAAACGGTTTTGTGCACAGGTCAGGACGCAATGCTTCTCGGCACGCGTGATGGCCACATAGAGCAAACGACGCTCTTCTTCGAGAGCTCGCATGGACTCGGTGCACATGGGCGAAGGGAAGATGTTTTCTTCAAGCCCCACCACAAAGACGGTGGGAAACTCCAGTCCCTTGGCCGCATGGATGGTCATCAGCGACACCTTGGCCTGTTCCTCGTCTGAGTCGCTGTCGAGATCGGTGAGCAGCGCCACCTCCTGAAGAAAGTCGCCCAGCGACACGGCATTGCCCATGTCCTCCTCTCGCCTACTCTCCACAAAGTCCTGCATGCCACCCAGGAACTCCTCGAGGTTCTCCTGACGCGAGATGTCTTCGGGGTTGCGCCCACTATAGACGTCGCGCGAGATGCCACTCTCCATAATAATAGCATGCCCCAGCTGATAGGCATCCTCACCATCTAAGCGCATGCGCCAGCCATCTATCATCTGACAGAAGTTAGAAATCTTGGTGAGCGTGGCCTTGCTGACGTTGAGGTGTGCCGGACGGGTCATCACGTCCCAAAGCGACACACCATCTTGCGAAGCCGTATCGATGATTTTTGATAGCGTGGTATCGCCGATGCCACGTGTGGGATAGTTGATGATACGCTTCAGCGCTTCCTCGTCGTTGGGGTTCACCACCACGCGGAAGTAGGCAATCACGTCTTTGATCTCTTTGCGCTGGTAGAAACTCAGTCCGCCATAGATGCGATACGGGATGTTCATCTTGCGCATGTATTCCTCGAAGCTACGGCTCTGCGAGTTGGTGCGATAGAGAATAGCAAAATCGCTATACTCACAATGCTCCTGACGCTTGATGCGCTGTATGTCGTTGCACACAATCAGGGCTTCCTCCTTGTCGCTATAGGCAGGTTTAAGTGTCAGCTTTTCTCCATGTTCATTCTCACTAAATACCTCCTTGGGTATCTGGCGCTCGTTTTTTCGTATCAAACTATTGGCTGCCTGAACGATAAGCTGAGTGGAACGATAGTTCTGTTCTAGTTTAAACAACTTCGCATTATCGTATGACTCCCTAAATCCCAGGATATTATCTATGTTAGCTCCACGAAAACTATAAATACTCTGAGCATCATCACCCACCACACAGACGCGCTGGCGCTCACGGGTAAGCTGAAGCACAATCTGTTGCTGGGCATAGTTCGTATCCTGATACTCATCAACCAGCACGAAATGGAATTTTTCAACATATTTCCTACGTACATCTTCATGATTAAGGAACAGCAGGTAGGTCTGCACCAGCAGGTCGTCGAAATCCATAGCGTTGGCTTGGCGACAGCGCTCCACATAGCGACGGAAGACCTCTGCCACAGCAGGTTTTTTGCTGTCGTAGAGTGAGCACTGGGGGAAGGCATCGGGCATTACCAAATGGTTTTTAGCCATCGATATTTGGTCGCTCACACTATTGGGCTTGTAGGCCTTATCGTCGAGCTGCATCTCCTTGACAATGCTCTTCACCAGCGAACGAGCATCACTCTGGTCATAGATGGTGAAGTTTGACTGAAAGCCCAGCTTGTCGGCCTCGGCACGGAGAATGCGAGCAAAGACCGAGTGGAAAGTACCCATCTGCAGATAGCGGGCCTGCTCCTGTCCTACCAGACGCCCGATACGCTCTTTCATCTCGCGAGCGGCCTTATTGGTGAAGGTCAGCGCCAAGATGTTCCAAGGCTTCAGTCCTTGTTGCAACAGATAAGCAATCTTATAGGTGAGCACACGCGTCTTGCCTGAGCCGGCACCTGCAATGACGAGCGAGGCACCATCATTATACTCTACAGCCGCGCGCTGCTCGGCGTTAAGTTGTGAAAGGAGGTCTTCCATATATTGATGATAATGTATAGTCTTTTTCTGATTAATAAATTAAAAAACGAAGGCATCAACGATTCTTCCCCAGCCAGCCACGCAGGGTGAAATAGAGCCACTCCTGAAGTCGGAAAAGCGTCCATGTGGGCATGAGTCGATAGCCGAACTTACGGGTGCGGACGGGATCAAGAAGCGAGGGTTGGATAGTGCCCCACACGCGGCGCAGCTCGCTGAGTCCATAGGCCGCATCGGCCGGGGGCAACTCGCGGGAGTGACAATGGTAGAACATGCATAGATCTACCAGAGTGAGCATGCGCTGGGTCTCCCACAGACGCATCACGTCGGTCCCCATCTGCAGGGCCTCTAACTGGCGCTTCATGCTCTCGTTGGCACGCAGGAAGTCGAACCGGCGTACGTCGCTGGCGTGGGTCACCGAAGCTGCATGCTGCAAATAGTGATAGACGCCCTGACAGCGGCGCACACGGCGCGAGGCCAGAAAATGGAGACGCGTGGTATTGTCGTCGCTAAAGGAGCGACAGGTATCGTCGTAGGGATAGCGCTGATGCAACGCGAGGCGCACCATATAGACGCCGTGGATGGTCCAGTCGAGACTGAGACGGAAGGCCTCCTGACCTGTGAGCGAGGCGAAGGGAGGCATGGTGTAGAGCTCGGAATGCTGAGGATAGACATAGTCCACATCGAAGAGGACACAGTCGGTATCGTCATACTGTTCAAACACACAAACGGCCTGTTCGAGGGCATCGGGCGAATACCAATCGTCGGCATCGAGAAAGCACACATAGTCGCCATTGGCCTGCAACAGCCCCTGATTGCGGGCATAGGCCTGCCCATGATTCTCGCTGAGAGCGATGACTTGCACGCGCTCATCCTGCTGCTGATAGCGGCGGAGCAGAGCTAAGGAACCATCGGTAGAGGCATCGTCGATGCAGAGTATCTGCAAATCGTGATGGGTCTGCGCCAGCAACGAGTCGAGACAGCGGGACAACCACATCTCGGCATTATAGACGGCCACTAATACGGATACCTTCGTGCTACTCATGATGACGGAATTTGGATTGAAGACGTTGCTTGAGCGACTGCCACAACGAGGTCTTCTGATGGAGAATGGTGAGCGAGAAGATGATGCTGACGAAGGCCAGCATATAGCTCAGAACCACACCCAGCCAGGAGTGGTCGAGATGGGACAGCAGATAGATACTGACACCTAAAGGCAACTGAACCAACACCATCTGAAGCAGGGGCAACGAGAAGCGATAGCCGTAGCGACAACTGGTGTAGATGAAGATGATGACGAGATCGACAGCGTAGGACACGTCGAGCGCCAAACCTGTGCCTACCAACCCATAATAGCGGAAGCCTAACACCACGAGGAAGAACAGCAGGATGGAGTCGAAACCCTCGATGAGCAAATAGGCCATCGAATCGCCCTTGGCCAGCACCATGAACGACATGGGCAGCGATAGAGCACGCAGGTACATAGAGAACGAGGCTGCCTGAGCCATGGGCACAGCGGGGGTGAAATCTGTGCGCGTGAGCAGGGGCAACAATTCGGGCAGCAACAGGATGAACACGGCCAACATGGGCGACACCAGTAGGAACGATACCTCTATCTGCTTGTTGACCACATTGGATATCATCTCGCCCCCTTCGTTCATCACGGTGGATATGCGGGGGAAATAGTCGGTCTCCATAGCCGAGAAGACCATACCGGCATAGGTGACGGTAAGGATGAAACCTGCATTATAGAAACCCACCACGTCGAGCTCGCCCGCCACATTAAGATGGGCACGGATCAGCATCTCGGCACCACTGCCTAAAATGCCAGCCAACACATAGGCTACGCCCAGGCGCACCATGCCCATGCCTTCGCCAAGGATACCCTTGCAACCCCGCAGGTGCAGGGGATAAAGACGGTAGGACATATATAAAGTGGTGAGCATGGCCGAGAAGGCGGTGAGCACGATGACTGGCACAATGCCACTCTCGCCAAAGAAATAATAGACGGGGATGGTGATGAATAGAGCCAACAGGACGTTGATCAGCTGAATGAGGGCCAGCGATTTGAGGCGACGGGCGCCCTTAAGGATGGCCGACTCGCCACCAGTGATAGCCAGCAGGCCCACGGCAAACGAGAGGAGAACAAAATGGAGGGTGTGATCGCCCCATGAAAAGGTGTATTTGCTGAGTAGCGGACCGGTTGCCACACACACCAACATACCAAGGAGGGCTGTAAGCAGACTCCAGGCACGTACTACCTTGACAAAATGCTGTATCTGAGCGTCGTCGCCCTTGTCGAAGAGATCGGACACATGGCGCACAGCGCTAAAAGAGATGCCGAAGTTGGTGGTCTGGGAGACAAACGTCACCACAGAGCTGAAAAGCGAAGCCAAACCAATGCCTGATGGACCAAGAAACATGGCCACCACCTTGGTGCGCACCAAATTGATAAGGATGTTCAATCCCTGCACACCACCAAATATGCCCGTGTATTTCAACACATGGGCGTAGCTATCTTCGCCTTCGACTTTCATGAATTATATTATTAAAATGCAAAATTACAACTTTTATTTTGATTATCCGATATTTTATTGTACTTTTGTCAACCGAATAAGTTATGAAACTAAGTGTCATTATACCCGTATATCGCGTAGAAGCCACGCTGGATAGATGCGTGGAGAGCGTGTTAAACCAAAACATCGCCAACATGGAGGTCATACTCGTGGACGATGGTTCGGACGATGCGTGCCCCGTGTTGTGCAACCAATGGCAGGAGCGAGACAGCCGTGTCTGCGTGATACACAAAAGAAACGGCGGACTGAGCGACGCACGTAATGCCGGCATCAAAAGGGCTACAGGCGACTATCTGACGTTTGTAGATTCAGACGACTATCTGGAACCAAACACCTACCTTCAGCTGCTGCCACTGATGGAGGACTGCGACATACTGGAATTTCCCGTGGAGAAAAGTGTGAATGGCGAAATGATCGACATACTAAGCCTACAAGACCGCACGTACGACAACATGCAGGACTATTGGATAGGCGAAGAGGTCTTTGAACACTGTTACGCCTGGAACAAGCTGTACCGCAGGGAACTGTTCGAGAATGTTAAGTTCCCCGTAGGACGCGTGTTTGAAGATATTTACACGCTGCGCCGACTGCTGCTGAATGCTCGCTGCGTCAGGACCACGTCGAAGGGGTTGTACCACTACTGCATGAACGCGAAAGGTATCACAGCTACGGCCAAAGGACCGGAACTGGAGATGCTGCTGGATGCGCATTTGGCCGCATTAAGACATTGGTACACACCCGCATACTACATGAGGATTCTGAACACACAGATGGATGTCTATGAACAAACAGGAAAGGAACCCATGCTGAGATTCAGATATATTTCTCCTTTCGACAGAAGCCTGACACCCATGCAGAAAATAAAAGCCCTCATGCAAGACATTTTAGGAATCAAAGGAATATGCATTCTGAACAAAGCCATACACCGCAACATATATCGCCACTTGTAAGTTTTATCATACCGACATACAACGTGCCGACATACATGATAAAAGATTGCTTGCACAGCATCTTATCTTTATCGCTAAGACCCGCAGAACGAGAAATCATCCTGGTGGACGATGGCTCGCAAAAGTGTGTGATTGACGAACTGGACGATGCGAAGGAGGATATCATCTACATCAGACAAAGAAACCAGGGTCTGAGTGCCGCTAGAAACATGGGACTGAAAATGGCTACGGGAAAGTATGTGCAGTTTGTAGATAGCGACGACAGACTGATAACACCGGTATATGAACATTGTCTGGACCTGATAAGATTCAAACAGCCAGAGATGGTGGTGTTCGACTATACCAACAAGGAGAAGCAACAGGTGTTGTTCAAAGACCATGACGAACGGACAGGCATAGACTACATGACGAACTGTAACATCCATGGCACGGTGTGTGACTACATCTTCAGTCGCGACATCATCGGTGGGGTGAGATTCGTAGAGGGTATCATACACGAAGACGAGAACTTTACACCCAGACTGCTACTGAAGGCTAAAAGGGTGGTTGTAACAGACGCTAAGGCATACTTGTATAACACGAGGACAGACTCGATAACCAACAAGCGAACACCCGAGGCCATTGCCAAACGGCTGGACAACAAGCTGTACGTCATCGAGGGCCTGCGCAAACTGGCTCTACAGTCGCCTACCGACGAACGGGTGGCACTGAGCAGGCGCGTGGCACAGCTGACAATGGACTATATCTATCAGATCATCATAGAGACGAAGAGCAGGACGGAGCTCGACACGCGCCTGGAAGCACTGAAGCAAAAGCAGCTCTTCCCCCTGCCCGAGCGCGACTATACCAATAAATATAAGTGGTTCCGCAGAATGACAAACTCGGAGATAGGACTGACGGTCTTGTTGCACACACTACCCTTGATGAGTCGGGAGCGATGAACGTTCTTTCGTATAGAAAACACGATAAGTGCTGGATACTATGAGAATACTTCTGCTTGGAGAATATAGTAATGTACATGCCACACTGGCAGAGGGCCTGAGGACATTGGGACACCAGGTCACGGTGGCTTCGAATGGTGACTTCTGGAAGAACTACCCACGCGACATCGACTTGGCAAGAAAGGAAGGAAAGCTGGGTGGCTTAGCACTGATGGCTAAGATTTACGCACTACTGCCAACATGGCGCAATTATGACGTGGTGCAGCTAATCAACCCGATGTTCGTGGAACTGAAGGCAGAACGTATCTTCCCCATATACCGTTACCTGCGTAGGCACAACAAGAAAATGGTGCTGTGTGCCATGGGCATGGACTACTATTGGGTGCATGAGAGCACGTACAACAAACCGATGCGCTACAGTGACTTCAACATCGGTGACCAGGTACGCACCGAACCTCACGTGATAAAGGACCAGCAAGACTGGTTGGGCACGGCTAAGGAGCAACTCAACAAGTTGATTGCCGAGGATTGCGACAACATCGTGTCGGGGCTCTACGACGATCACATCTGCTACCAGCCGTATTTCAGCCATAAACTGACCTATATCCCTCTACCCATCAAAATGCCTTCTGACAAAGAACTTGTCAGCGAAACTCCCACAAAAACAAAGATATTCATTGGCATCAGCAAAGGGCGTAGCGCCTATAAGGGAACGGACATCATGCTGAAAGCTGCAGAGGACTTGCTGCGCAAATACCCAGACAAAATGGAATTGAGAAAGGCAGAAGGTGTTCCCTTTGCAGAATACCAGCACATGATGGATGGCAGCGATGCTATCTTGGATCAGCTTTACAGCTACACGCCATCCATGAACCCGCTACTGGCCATGTCAAAAGGTATCATCTGCATTGGTGGAGGCGAACCCGAAAACTACGAGATTATCAACGAGCACGAGTTGCACCCCATCATTAACGTACAGCCGACCTACGAGAACGTCTATAACGAGTTAGAACAACTGATACTCAACCCCTCGCGCATCCCTATGCTGAAAAGACAAAGCATAGAATACGTGAAGCGGCACCACGACTACCTAAAGGTGGCGAAACAATACGAACAAATCTATCGCCAACAGTAGGAACAAAAAACTAAAAGAAACAAGTTCTAGAAAAAAAGAGAGATGCATCTTCACAACGCATCTCTCTTTTATATTTGTTATAACAATCGTTCAAATAAGATTAGTTCTTGAAGAAGTCCTTAACGGCTTCGTTGGGAACCATCTGCTCATCGAAGATGTACGCACCCGTCTTTGGGCTGCGAACCATCTTGATAACCTTTGAGTAAGCGCGACCATCCTTTGAGCCTTCGTGGAGGGTAGCGACGGTTTTCTTTGCCATTCTGTCTTACTATTACTTAATCTCCTTATGAAGAGTCATCTTCTTCAGGATGGGGTTATACTTCATCAGCTCCATGCGCTCAGGCGTGTTCTTACGATTCTTGGTCGTAATGTAACGGCTGGTGCCAGGAAGACCGCTGCTTTTCATCTCGGTGCACTCCAGAACTACCTGGACGCGGTTGCCCTTTGCTTTCTTGCTTGCCATGGTCTATTAGTCTCCTATTACTTTAATGTCTTTCCAATCCACGAAGCCATTGGCAACAGCCTGCTTCAAAGCGGCGTCAAGACCTACTTTATTAATCATACGAAGGCCAGCAGCGCTGATCTTCAACTGAATCCAGCAATTCTCCTCTACGTAGTAGAACTTCTTGCTGAACAGGTTTACATCAAAGCTTCTCTTAGTGCGATGCTTTGAGTGAGACACGTTATTACCGATCTGTGCCTTCTTTCCTGTGATTTGACAAATCTTAGACATCTCTATCTACTTTAAAATGTGTACTTTTGATACTTACTCCAAACAGGGTGCAAAGGTACGAATTTTTATTGTAAAATGAGAATTAATGCAAAATAATCACTTAATCATTAATATTTTTTAACTCTCTGCGGCTTCCTGCTCTTTATTTTCCTCAATCAGGAAATCGCGAAGCATCTGCATGGCTTTATTGGTAGCAATGGCAATATTGATGTCACGACCATGGTCCTCAACGATCTTGGCAGTGACGGTTCTCTCGGCATTACCTACAGCAAGCCAGATAGTTCCGACGGGAATATCCTTTGTGCCGCCTCCAGGACCTGCCAAGCCTGTTGCCGCTACGGCATAGTCGATATTCAGGGTCTCGCAAGCGCCTTTCACCATCTCAATAGCTACCTCTTCACAAACGGCTGTCTTCTCTTCGAGAAGCTCATGAGAGACGCCAAGAAGGTTCTCCTTGACCTCGTTGACATAGCAGATGATGCCACCCTTGAAATATTTAGAAGCGCCAGGAACGCCCATAATAGTTTCTGCGATACGTCCGCCCGTACAACTCTCGGCTGTACCAACGGTTTTTTCCATTTCCCACAGCAGCTGACTAACGTCGCGACTGATGATTTTTCCTTCAAAATCCATATTTCTGTAATCTATGATTTGATTGTTAGTTGATTCACTTGAAAGTAACCTTGCTAAAGGTTGGTGCATCGATAGAGCAGAACTCTCCGTCCAGATATTTATAATGGCCCACGATGCCAATCATTGCGGCATTATCGGTGGTATAGCTGAACTTAGGAATGTAGACTGTCCATCCGAAACGCTTGGCATGATCGTAGAAAGCATTGCGAAGTCCGTTGTTAGCACTTACGCCACCGGCAACCGCAACATGCTTGATACCAGTCTGTTTCACAGCCAGACGCAACTTTTTCATGAGGATATCCACAATGGTCCACTCAAGAGAGGCGGCCAAGTCTTCCTTATGATGTTCCACAAAGTCAGGATCGTCTTCAACCCACTTGCGGAGGTTGTAAAGGAAAGAGGTCTTCAGACCCGAGAAGCTATAGTCCAAGCCTGAAATATGGGGCTCGGAGAACTGATAGGCCTTGGGATTTCCTTGACGCGCCAGTCGGTCGATGATTGGTCCACCAGGATAGCCCAACCCCATCACCTTCGAACATTTGTCGATAGCTTCGCCTGCGGCATCGTCGATGGTCTGACCCAGAACTTCCATATCATTGTAGGCGTTCACCTTCACAATCTGGGAGTTGCCACCGCTGACAAGCAGACAAAGGAAAGGCAATGGAGGCAGTGCATGGTCATCGTCTGCCTCGCGGATAAAGTGCGCCATAATATGCCCCTGAAGATGATTGACATCTATAAGAGGAATACCCAACGAACGTGCAAAACCTTTAGCAAAGCTGACGCCAACCAACAACGAGCCCATCAAGCCAGGACCGCGCGTAAAAGCAATGGCCGTGAGCTGTTCTTTGGTGATACCGGCACGCTTAATAGCCTGATCAACAACAGGAACCACATTCTGCTGGTGAGCTCTTGAAGCCAATTCTGGAACCACACCGCCATAAGCCTCGTGCACAGCCTGAGAGGCTGTAACGTTAGACAGCAGAATGCCATTCTTCAGAACTGCGGCAGAGGTATCGTCGCAGGAACTTTCTATTCCTAATATATAAATATCTTTCTCTTCCATTAGTAAGTCAATATTTCAACTCCATGTTCTGTCATGACAAGCGTATGCTCCCATTGAGCTGAAGGTTTCTCGTCTTCTGTAATGACTTCCCATCCATATGGATCGTCGGCATCAATGAACACGCGCCATGTTCCCATGTTGATCATAGGTTCGATGGTAAACACCATGCCAGGTACGAGCAACATGCCAGTACCGCGATGTCCATAGTGATTGACATCGGGCTCTTCATGGAATTGAAGTCCTACGCCATGACCGGCCAGATCGCGGACGATGCCATATCCATACTTCTTACAATGTTTCTCGATGGCATGACCGATGTCGCCAACAAAGCTATATGGCTTTGCTGCTTCCATACCGATTTCCAAACATTCTTTGGCCACACGCACCAACTGTTCCTTTTCGGGGGTTGTCTTACCGATGATGAACATACGCGATGCGTCAGCATAATAGCCATCAAGAATGGTGGTAAAGTCAACATTGATGATGTCACCTTCCTCAAGGATATCCTCCTCTTTAGGAATACCATGACAAACCACCTCGTTGATGCTGGTGCAGACGCTCATTGGGAAGCCCTCGTAGTTGAGGCAAGCAGGGATACCACCATGATCCTCGCAATACTTACGACAGATCTGGTCTATTTCCAGCGTACTCATACCGGCATGAATCTCTGCTGCTACAGCATCAAGCACACCTGTATTCACAACGCCTGCTTTTCTGATACCTTCAATTTGTTCTGGCGTTTTGATTAAATCACGTGTGGGAACAAGTTTGCCCTTGTTCTCCCAATACATGACCTGCTTATCAAGTTCTGTGGGTTCTTGTCCCGACAGGCAATGCCATCTGCGTTTCTTCTGCATTCTGAAAATTAAATTATAACACCTTGTTTATCAACTCGTCAACATCAAGACAGAACTGCTCGCCTGTCTCCATGTTCTTGAGAGTCACCTTACCTTGTTCGATTTCGCTTTCACCAGCCAAGGCCACGAATGGGATCTGCTTGGCATTAGCATACGACATCTGCTTCTTCATCTTGGCGGCATCGGGATATAACTCGGTGCGGATGCCACGAGCACGAACCTTCGAGATAATGGGCAGACAATAGGCCGTCTCGCGCTCTCCGAAGTTGATAAAGAGCAGACGAGAGGTTTGAAGCGAGTCCTTGGGATAAAGATCGAGGGCATTGAGCACGTCATAAATACGGTCAACACCAAAAGAGATACCTACGCCCGAGATGCCAGGCATACCGAAGATACCCGTTAGGTTGTCGTAACGACCACCACCAGAGATACTTCCCATGGGTGTGTCGAGCGCCTTCACCTCGAAGATAGCACCTGTGTAATAGCTCAGTCCGCGAGCCAGGGTCAAGTCGAGCTGAATCTCGTTGCGCAGCGTGCCAAGGTTACTCAAGGTACCAAGAATGAACTTGGTCTCTTCAATACCCTTCTGCCCTACCTCACTATCTTTCAGCACGTCGGCAATAACGGCGAGTTTCTCTTCGTTGCTACCCTCAAGCGCAATGATAGGCTGAAGTTTAGCTATCTGATCTTCCGACAAACCATCCTGACGCAGTTCGGCATTGACGCCATCAACGCCAATCTTGTCGAGCTTGTCGATGGCAACGGTGATGTCAACAATCTTATCGGCTGCTCCGATAACCTCGGCAATACCGGTCAGTATCTTACGGTTATTAATTTTAATCTGTACGCGCACGCCCAGACGTGTGAAGACCTCGTCTTCTATCTGCATCAGCTCTACTTCGTTCAACAACGAATCAGAGCCGACCACATCACCATCAAACTGATAGAACTCGCGATAGCGACCCTTCTGAGGACGATCGGCGCGCCATACGGGTTGCATCTGATAGCGTTTGAAAGGCAACTGCAGTTCTTCGCGATGCATCACAACATAGCGTGCGAAGGGCACTGTCAGGTCATAGCGCAGACCCTTCTCGCAGATTTTCGAGGCCAAACGCAACGTGTTACGCTCTTGCAGTTCGGCATCATCAATCTTTGAAAGGTAATCGCCACTGTTCAGTATCTTGAAAAGCAGTTTATCGCCCTCTTCGCCATATTTGCCCATCAACGTTTGAAGGGTCTCCTGTGCGGGGGTCTCAATCTGTTGAAATCCGTAGAGTTCATAGACGCTACGGATTGTATTAAAGATATAATTGCGCTTGGCCATTTCTACAGGGCCAAAGTCGCGTGTTCCTTTGGGTATGCTTGGTTTATTTGCCATTTCTTATGATAGTTTGTTCACGATCTGGGCCAATGCTGATAATGGTGATTGGCGTCTCCAGTTGTTTCTCGAGGAAGTCGATATAATCGTTGAATTCCTTGGGGAACTGACTCTCGCTGGTGAAACGAGTCATATCGGTCTTCCATCCTGGCATCTCCTGATAAACAGGCTCGATGCCTTCTTCAATATTATAGGGGAAATCGCGTGTCAGTTGTCCGTTGACCTTATAAGCGGTACAAGCCTTGATGGTGTCGAAACCATCGAGCACGTCGCTCTTCATCATGATGAGCTGTGTGACGCCATTTACCATGATAGAATAGCGCAGAGCAACAAGGTCAATCCATCCGCAACGGCGCTCACGACCTGTCACTGCTCCATACTCGTGACCCAGGTCGCGAATCTTCTTGCCTGTTTCATCGAAGAGCTCTGTGGGGAATGGACCAGCACCAACACGTGTGCAGTAGGCTTTCATGATGCCAAACACCTCACCAATCTTGTTGGGACCAATACCAAGACCAGTACATGCACCGGCACAAATGGTATTTGAAGAGGTTACGAAGGGATAAGAACCGAAATCCACATCGAGCATTGTGCCCTGAGCGCCTTCACAAAGAACGCTCTTACCATCAGCGAGCAGCTTATTGAGTTCGTGTTCAGAATCGACGATGGGGAACTGACGCAGGTACTCGACACCCTCCATCCACTTTTTCTCGACCTCAGTAATATCATACTCAAAGTTGAGCGACTTCAAGATGGCCTCATGACGGGTCTTTGCTGCGGCATACTTCTCCTCGAAGTTCTCTAGGATATCGCCCACACGAAGACCTGTGCGGCTAACTTTATCTGTATAGGTCGGACCAATACCTTTACCCGTGGTACCAACTTTATTTTTTCCCTTTTGTGCCTCGTAGGCAGCATCAAGAACACGATGGGTTGGCATAATCAGATGGGCCTTCTTTGAAATATGAAGACGCTGACGAAGTGGATGGCCACTTGCCTCGAGAGCCTTAGCCTCGTCCATAAAGAGGTCTGGAGCCAGAACGACGCCATTACCAATAATATTCACTTTGCCACCCTGGAAAATACCTGAAGGAATAGAGCGCAGTACATACTTCTCACCATTGAATTCAAGGGTATGACCTGCGTTGGGACCACCCTGGAAGCGGGCCACCACATCATACTTGGGAGTCAGCACATCAACTACCTTTCCTTTACCTTCATCGCCCCACTGCAATCCCAGCAGGACATCAACCTTACCTGTGTTCATCGAAATCTATCGTTTAATTTTAATGTTTAACATTCATGCTATTACGTTTTCTGGTCAGAGCAGCCTGACAAGTAGAACAGATGCCATAGATATAGAGCGTAAAACCATCTTTATGGAATCGCTTCAACTTCATCTGATCAATGGCCATCGATATCTCTGGAGCGCGAACCTCTGTCACCTTTCCACAAACCGTACACACCTGATGGCAATGACTATCGTCTGCATAACAGGCCTCATACTTTGTAGCGCCCTGAAAACTATGACGTACCACGAGGCGCAATTCCAAAAAGAGATTGATGGTGTTGTAGAGGGTTGCACGACTGACAGGAAACTTATAAACATCGTTTAACTTCTGGCCAAGTTCCTCGAGCGTAAAGTGGCCCTTGAAACTATAGACTGCTTCTAATATCGCAAAGCGTTCTGGCGTCTTGCGATGATTATTCATCTCCAAATAACTAGTCAGTATGCGCTCTACAGCCAATCGCACACTGTCCTTCTTCTCTGTTGCTTTCATAAACCGCTTGCAAAGTTAATAAAAAAGGAGTGAATAGAAAAATCTAAATGTTGAAAAAAACAAAAATTACCGAACTAGAACAGAAAAGGGCAACTTTACGATGCGTAAAGTTGCCCTTTAAGATGAGTAAAGTTATGCTTTTCTGTGCCTTATCCACCGAAGTTATCGTACATGATGCTCTCAGGATCTACGCCCAGAGAGTCGAGCATGCCGACAACGGCCTTCGACATAGGACCAGGACCACACATGTAGTACTCGATATCCTCGGGAGCTTCGTGATCCTTCAGATAAGTCTCGAACATCACATTGTGAACAAAACCTGGGGTGTACTTCACGCCAGCAGCATCGGCTGCGGGGTCTGGACGGTCCAAAGCCAGGTGGAAGTGGAAGTTGGGATACTCCTTCTCCAAACCTAAGAAGTCTTCCAGATAGAACACCTCGTTCAGCGCACGTGCACCATAGAAGTAGTGCATCTCTCGATCGGTGGTGTGAAGCGTCTTAGTCATGTGCATAATCTGAGCACGCAGAGGAGCCATACCGGCACCACCACCGACCCAAATCATTTCCTTCTTTGAATCGAAATGTGGGTGGAAGTCGCCAAAAGGACCACTCATGATAACCTTGTCGCCGGGTTTCAGCGAGAAGATGTAAGAAGAAGCGATACCAGGGTTAACCTCCATAAAGCCAGAACGGTCGGCCTTGAAAGGAGGTGTGGCAATACGTACTGTCAGCATAAACACATCGCCCTCGGCAGGATAGTTAGCCATTGAGTAAGCACGGATGGTGGGCTCGGGGTTCTTACATTTGAGTGGGAACAAACCGAACTTCTCCCATGCGGGCAGATACTCATCACCAATCAGGCTCTTGTCGATGTCCTTATCATAGTCGATGCAGTCGAATGCAGGAATCTTAATCTGTGCATAAGAACCAGGCAGGAAGTCCATATGAGCGCCAGCTGGCAGCTGCACCTTGAACTCCTTGATGAAGGTGGCCACGTTCTTGTTTGAGATAACGGTACACTCGTACTCCTTTACGCCAAGGATACTCTCGTCAACGTGTATCTTCAGGTCGCCCTTCACCTTGCACTGACAACCCAGACGCCAGTGGTCTTTAATCTCTTTACGAGTGAAGTGAGGTTTCTCTGAATCGAGAATCTCGCCGCCACCCTCAAGCACCTGTACCTTACACTGACCACACGAAGCCTTACCACCACAGGCAGAAGGCAGGAAGATGCCATTCTGATTGAGCGTAGCCATCAGGTTGTTACCCTGAGGCACATTGATAGTGCGCTCGCCATTGATCTCAATATTCACATTGCCCGAGGGAGACAGATATTTCTTCGCAACGAGCAGGATGATGACGATGGCAATGATCGTCACCAAAAACACGATAATGCTATTTAAAATAAACATACTGCCCTCCTCTTAAATTTTAAGTCCGCTGAAGCACATCATAGCCATAGCCATCAAGCCAACGGTGATAAACGTAATTCCGAGTCCCTGCAAAGGCTTGGGAACATCGCTGTACTGCATCTTCTCACGGATGGCACCCATAGCAACAATAGCTATTGTCCAACCAATACCAGAACCAAAAGCGTAAACCAAAGCGTCAACAACGCTGGTAATGGCCTTTGTTTCTGAAGGATCGAGCAGGATGCGCTGCTGCATGAAGAGTGATGCACCCATGATGGCACAGTTCACAGCAATCAGGGGCAGGAAAATACCCAGAGCAGCATAAAGTGATGGAGAATACTTCTCAACCACCATCTCTACCAACTGCACGATACCTGCGATGACAGCGATAAAGAGGATGAACGACAGATAAGAGAGGTCCATGCCAAAGATGCCGTCTTCACTAAGCACCTTGGTCTGGAGCAGATAATCAACAGGTACGGTAACCAGCAGCACGAAAGTAACTGCCATACCCAGTCCGAGTGATGTCTTAACATTCTTCGAAACGGCAAGGAAAGAGCACATACCCAAGAAGAATGCGAAAATCATATTGTCGACAAAGATCGACCTAAAGAATAATGATATTGCGTGTTCCATAAATTACTTCTCCTTATAAAAATATGCACGATGTATCCAGATGACGCATCCCACCAGAATCAGAGCCATGGCAGGCATTGTCATCATACCATTGTTAAAGTCCTTGCAGTCAATAATCTGAAAGCCCAGCAGTGAGCCACGTCCGAAGAACTCGCGGAAAGCACCAACGATAATCAGAATCATGGCATAGCCGATACCATTGCCCACACCATCGAGGAACGAAGGCCAAGGCTTATTCTGCATAGCGAAAGCCTCGAGACGACCCATCAGAATACAGTTGGTAATAATCAAACCAACATATACTGACAGCTGTACACTAACATCATAGACGTAGGCTTTGAGCACCTGAGAAACGATGGTAACAAGCGCTGCAACGACCACCAACTGTACCACAATACGGATACGGTTTGGAATGGTATTACGAATAATTGAGATAATCACATTAGAGAAGGCTGTAATGACAGTCACTGCCAAACCCATCACGATAGCGGGTTTCAACTGGCTGGTTACAGCAAGTGCAGAACAGATACCCAGTACCTGCACCAATATGGGATGATCGAGGTTCAACGGATTGGTGAATGCCTCTTTGTTTTGCTTACTTAATAGTGCCATAGTCTTAGTTCTTTAAAAAGTCCATGTACTTCTTAGTCAACTGCTCCTGCAGCATCTTGCTGACAGCAGTAGAGGTTACGGTAGCACCTGTGACAGCATCAACCGTTGTCTCGTTGTTCACATTTTTCTCGACAGACAAAGCGAGCGTCTCTTTGCTCTCATCGGCAAAAATCTTCTTGCCATGGAACTTAGCCTGCCAATCAGGATTATCCTTAATCTCAGCGCCAAGACCAGCTGTCTCACTCTCGTGGTTGAAATAGGCTCCATAGATGGTATTCTTGTCACTATCTACTGACAGGAATGCACTAATACCGCCCCACATGCCTTGTCCTTTCAAAGGAAGAACATACTTCACATCGCCATTCTCCAAAGTGCAGACATATACATTCTGTGCCTCGTCGAAGGTAACGATCTTCTCATAGGTAGCATGTGCTTCGTCGTCTGAAAGGCCACGAAGGTTCAGTGAGTTCAGAATCTGCTTCTCTTGATCGAGAGCCACATTCTTATCCTGCTGAGGCTTCAAGCTCTGCGACACGAAGGCCAAGAGGAAGGCCACAATAAGGACAAGCACCGTACTATATATAATAATGTACGTATTAGAATTTGTATTCAGTTTCATTTATTACCTCCTCTCTTCAAACGTTTCGTAATATTGCGGTCAACTACAAAGTAGTCAATCGTAGGAGCAAACATGTTCATCAGCAGGATTGCTAACATCATGCCCTCGGGGAAACCTGGGTTCATGACACGAACCACAATGGCAACAACACCAATCAGGAAGCCATAAATCCACTTACCACACTCAGTGCGGCATGAGGTAACAGGATCGGTTGCCATAAATACGGCACCAAAACAGAAACCACCCAAAACGATGTGCTCATACCAATGAATAGGAGTCATCTCAAGGCTCTCGAATAGCAGACCTGCAAGGATTCCTCCAGCAAACACGCTGAACATGGTCTTCCAAGAAGCAATGCCAGTATAGAGAAGAAT
The DNA here is from genome assembly GCA_024695815.1 of Prevotella sp. Lineage (GTDB taxonomy): Bacteria > Bacteroidota > Bacteroidia > Bacteroidales > Bacteroidaceae > Prevotella. The sequence continues at coordinate 21,658 of JAILHK010000005.1, read as the reverse complement.
GACAGCACCAATGGCAATAGCAATAACGCTAGTCTCACCAATTGAACCGGGAATCAGACCTGTGATAGCATCCATATTGAAAGCATAGCTATCCAGATGTGAAAGAGGTGTTGCACCAGAGAAACCATCAGGCACCTGACCACCAAAGCCAAAGATGGGGCTATTAGCAATCCAAGCCTGATCACCTGTCATCTTCTGAGGATAAGCAAAGAAGAGGAAGGCACGTGCCATCAATGCGGGATTGAAAATGTTCATACCTGTTCCGCCGAAGATTTCTTTACCAATAACAACGGCAAAGGCTACGGCAATGGCCAGCATCCAAAGTGGAAGGTTTACAGGAACAATCAGGGGAATCAGGATACCGCTCACAAGGAAGCCTTCCTGAATCTCCTCGCCTTTCCACTGTGCCCAAGCAAACTCAATGCCCAGACCTACGATATAAGAAACAAGGATTTTAGGAAGAACAGCCAGGAAGCCAAAGATAAACATATCCATGAAGGAGGCATCCAAACCAGAGGCAATAGCGTTCTGATATCCTACATTGTACATACCAAACAGCATGGCAGGCATCAGAGCGATAACAACCATACTCATAATACGCTTCGAATCGATGGCATCATGGATGTGAACACCCTTCGTAGATGTGGTGTTAGGCACATAAAGGAAGGTCTCGAAACCATCGAACAGACTACGGAAAGCGTGCAGCTTGCCGCCCTCTTCGAAGTTCGGCTTAATCTTATTCAAGTAATTTCTTATTGCTTTCATCGTCTATTATGCGTTTTCTTTACGTAAATTATTCAATCCTTCGCGAACGATACGCTGAAGTTCAAGTTTTGAAGAGTCCACAAACTCAGCAAGCGCAAAGTCCTCAGGGGCAACCTCATAGATACCTAACTGCTCCATCTTGTCGATGTCGCCAGCAATGATTGCCTTGATGAGGTATTCGCCAAAGATATCCATTGGCAGCACTTTGTCGTACTCACCACTCATAATCATATGACGTTCGCCACCCTTAACACGGGCATCCAAAGCATACTCCTTCTTGCCAAAGAGCCAAGAGAAATAGCTGCGGCTTACAGAGAACTGACTAAAGCGAGGCATAATCCATCCCAGCATTTCGTCGTTATCATCGCCCTCAGGAATCACAGTAATCTCTGAAGTATGAGCACCGAGGAAACCATCCTTTGAGGTCTGACGGCCTGTCAGCACATTACCATTGATTACACGAACGGAATGGGTATTGTCGTAACTGTTGCTGAGCAATGTTGACAATTCCTCTCCCACTTTCATATCTACGTAGCAGGGATTGGTAACTTCACTACCACAAAGGGCAACAGTACGGGTTAAGTCAACTTTACCAGTATTGAAAAGACGACCGATAAAGAGAACAACGGTAGGATCACCAATGGTCCAAACCACCTCACCTTTGTTTACAGGGTTGAGGTGATTTACCTGAACACCCACGTTACCTGCAGGGCATTTACCATCAAACACAGTAACCTCGACGTCCTTCTCTACATTCATCTGCTGCAACTTTGACTGAAGATTGGGCTGAATGCCAAGTCCCAAGTAGGTCTTAGCAATCTTAGACAACGCCTGCAAGCCAGTAACGAAGTCTTGCTCCTGACCTTTCACTTCAAAATCGAAACTACCAGCCAAGGGCTTGTCACGAAGTGCAGAAATAAAAATAGCCTTCGGCATAACCGAGGGGTTGGTGGAAATTGCATAAGGAAGCTGGTTGATGTATCCAAAGATACCAGCTTCGAGCAGAGCATCGACAACGGCTTTGCCGTCCATCTTCGACACATCCTTCTTGCCAAAATCCACATACTGTTGTTGAGCATCGGCCTCTACTTTCACACAGAGCACCTTGCGACGTTCGCCACGCTCCACTGCGGTAACTTTACCACTAACAGGAGAGGCAAAACGAACTTCGGGATAGAGCTTGTTTACAAACAAGGCATCCCCGGCCTTGACAACGTCACCTTCGCGGACAATCACTTTGGGCGTAACTCCCTCAAAATCGTCGGGTACCAAAGCATACTTGCCGTTCGATTTGAGTTCTAGTTTCGTTTCCTTAGCTTTCCCTTGAAGATGAATGTCTAAGCCTTTGCGTAGCTTAATAACACTTGCCATATATAATCAATGAGAATTAATTAAAGTCTATTCTTTTTAGCGTGTGCAAAATTAATAAAATTTAGTAATATGGAAAACAAATATTCAGCGAAAAATGTGGGAATAAAAACTTTTTGTCGTAATTTTGCAACTTAAAAAGACAAAAGCAAAACTTTTGCTATCTCGGTTTATCAGTTTGAAGCGGCTTAAACATATAACGAACTGGACAATATGGAGCATCGTGGTGCTCTATATGTCTCTTTTAGTTCTCATTCAAATACCAACGGTTCAGGATGGCATTGGAAGGAGAATGGCTTCTTTTATTGAAAACAAGATTGGCGCGGAAGTGTCTATAGGGCGTATAGATTTAGGCTACCTTACACGCATCATTATTGATGATGTGGTGATTAAAGACCAACAAGGGAAAGAAATGATTAAAGCCGGACGTCTATCTGTTAAGCTCAACCCGATTTCACTGATAGAAGGCAAGATTCTTATTTCTTCCGCCCAACTTTTCAATGTCAATGCCAACCTCTATCAGAAGGATTCATTGACCGTTCCCAACTATCAATTTGTCTTAGACTCTCTATCCTCTAAAGACGACAGTTCTTCTTCCGATCTTGATCTTACAATCAAATCTCTAATAGTTAGAAGATCAAGCTTCAAATATAACCGCCTTGATATAGTTGAAACACCAGGTCTCCTTAACCCCAATCATCTATATATTAATGAGGTTAGTGCACATGTCATGGTGAAGAGTTTAACAAAAGACTCTATCAACGTCAACCTAAAACGACTGGCATTTAATGAACAGTCGGGACTGACAGTTAACCGTATTTCTGCAATTTACGAGGCCAACAACCACCATGCCACCATTCGAGATTTTCGTTTGGAGCTACCCAACACATGCATCCAGGCTCATCAATGGTCAATCAACTATAACGGGGAGAGCATGAAGAACATGCAGGGATTGTTCAGTCAATCGCACATCACGCTATCTGACCTTGCCTGCATCAACGAGCAATTCAGGTCATTTAACGAACAAATTAGTTTCGAAACCTCAATTAAGGGCGAAACACAAAACATATCCATCCTAAACGCAAAATTCAGCATACCAGGAATGATGAGTTTAGAAGGAAATGGAAATCTTGACTGGCAAGATAAACGCCTTGCATGGCAAACTCAAATAGACAAGCTACACATCACCAACATGCTCGTCAAGAAATTACACGAGAATTTCAAGCAAGTACCAGAAATACTAGTACGCCTTAATGATATTGATATCACAGGCGAGGCAAAGCAATCTCACAATGGTCTTTTCGAAACGAATGGTATTGTCAGAACGGGCATTGGACATGCAACTATTAAGGGTTCAATCGCACCAAATAAAACCATTACATCGACCATCAACTCTGATAGTATAAATCTGGGAAAACTTTTAGACAACAAGCACCTGGGACTCATTTCCTCGAGCATAAATATTAGTGGTACTACCACTCAAGCAAAAGTAAATGCAAATATTTCAAGGTTAGACTACAATAATTATAGTTATCACGACATAGCTATCGATGGCACATACAACCCAACACACATAACAGGAGCACTGCAGATTAACGATCAGAATTTACAAGCAAGCCTCAATGGCACATGGAGTAAAGCTACGAGATCAAACTATCAATTAAATGGCATTATTAACAAATTCTCGCCAAAAGCATTAAACATATCCGAGCAATGGGGAGACGTATCTTTTACCACTGCCATTGATGCAAACTTTTGGGCCAGCAACCTAAACAATGCAGAAGGAGCCATTGACATCAACAACTTCCTAATGACTACAAACGACTCTTTAGCAAAAAGAATTTATAACATTGAGAATCTTAACGTTAGATCAGGATACAAAGACGATAAAACTCACTTCCTTTATTTAAAAGGAGACATTGGTGAGGCGTTCCTTAAAGGACACTTTGACTGGCAGACGCTGCCGCAAAGTTTCATCAACTACATAGCATCAAAGCTCCCCACCCTGCCTGGCTTGCCTCAACCCACCTCAAATGTCAACAACGACTTTGAGTTAGAGATTGACCTTGCAGAAACAGAATGGTTAGAGAAGCTTCTTGGCGTTAAGTTAATGATTGACAAGCCTGCACATTTACAGGCTAAGCTTAACGATCATTCCAAAGAATTAGACATCTACGGTCAATTCCCTTCATTCACCTATAATGATGCTCCATACCAAGATGGATACATACATCTTACTACAGAACAAGACACAGCCTTCTGTGAATTAGAGCTTAATAAAATAATGGACAACGGACGCCAAACGCAGCTATCTTTCTCATCGAAAGCTTCTGATAATTTATTAACAAACTCCCTCATGTGGGACAACAGCACACGCTGGAGCAACGATCATACACAAGCTATGTATGGCACCATCAACACCATCACCCAACTCTACACGAACGAAACAGGAAAGGCTGAAGCTCAGGTACGCATTCTCCCCTCATTAATGCACCTAAGAGGAGCCGACTGGAGTCTTGAACCTTGCGATATACTATACTCAGACAATCATTTGATTATTGACCATTTCAACATATCACATGGTGAGCAACACCTAAACATCGACGGTGTCGCATCAAACAATCCAGCAGATACAATAACCCTAGACCTAAACAAAATGGATGTTGAATACATTCTTGATCTAGTCAACTTTCATTCTGTTGATTTTGCAGGTAAGGCTTCTGGAAAAGTCTATGCCAACAACATCTTTGGCGACTTCGGAGCAAAAGCAAACTTAGAGGTAGAAGGTTTTACGTTCCAAGGCGGACAGATGGGAACCCTCTTTGCAAATGCCGAATGGAACAAACTGAAACAGCAGATAGACATCGATGCATTAAGTATGGAAAGCCCACTTTCCAAAACAAGAATTAATGGTTATGTATCGCCAGTCCACAGTAATATCGACCTTAAAATAAACGCAGAAGGTACCAACCTTGAATTCTGTAAGTCTTTCACATCAAGTTTCTTAAAAGACATTTCAGGTCAAGGACACGGTTTTGTTGAAGTGGTTGGACCTTTTGGAGACATGAACCTGCTAGGAAAAGTTTCCGTTGAAGGAAAAGTGTCTGTAGCAGCTTTAGGAACGACCTATAGCATAGAAGGCGACACCGTGCATCTGGTTGAAAACGACATTCAATTCAAGAACTTCAGAATATACGATAGAAATCATCATACAGGCAGACTAACGGGAGGCGTTCATCATGACCACATCTCTAACTTCTCGTTCGATTTTGATATTGAAGCAGACAACTTGTTGGCCTATGACTTCCCAACCTATGAAGACGGGAGTACCATTTGCGGAACAGTCTATACAGATGGGAAAGTCGATCTACACGGACACGACGATGACATCATCATCAATTGTAACGTAACCCCTACCCGCGGGTCATCCTTTAGTTATAATGCTGCAAACCCAGATGCCATCAATCAGCAAAACTTTATTACATGGTCTTCAAGAAACAAAGATCTGACAGACGATTTCATTGAAATCCAACAAGGCCCAGTGAGCCAAAACAACCAATCGAATATCTATATCAACTTCCTCATCAACGCCACCCCCGATGCGACACTTAAGCTTCTGATGGACCAGTCAACCGGTGACAACATCTCATTAAGAGGAAATGGCATACTGAGAGCACAGTTCTACAACAAAGGTGCATTTACCATGTTTGGTACTTATGGCGTCGAGGAAGGAACCTATGGCATCACCATACAAAACATCATCAAGAAGACATTTATTTTCCAACCTAACGGAACCATTAGTTTCAGAGGAGATCCATTCGACGCAAACTTGAATCTGCAAGCGCTATACACTGTAAATGGCGTTTCACTTTCCGACTTGAACATCGGTAACTCTTTTTCCAATACAGTAAAAGTGAACTGCTTGATGAACATTACAGGAACAGCCGGTTCGCCACGTATAGACTTCGACCTGGATATGCCCAACGTCAATAGTGAGGAAAAGCAAATGATTCGCTCGGTAATCACCAGCGAACAAGAGATGAATCAGCAAGTATTATATTTATTAGGTATAGGTCGTTTCTACACACAGGGAGCAAACAATGCAGAGCAACAGCAATATGGACAAACCCAGCTCGCGATGCAAAGTTTCTTATCTGGCACAGTATCTACACAGATAAATCAACTTTTATCACAAGTAGTAAACTCTAACGACTGGAACTTTGGTGCCAACATCTCTACAGGTAACGAAGGTTGGAACAATGCAGAGTATGAAGGATTGGTTAGTGGTAAGATGCTCAACAATCGCTTACTCATTAATGGACAGTTTGGCTATCGAGACAACGCTAAGCAGGCAACCCCATCATTTATTGGTGACTTCAGCCTACGCTATCTGTTATACCCTAACGGCAATCTTGCACTTAAGGTTTACAACCAAACAAACGACAGATACTTCACTCGTTCCTCTTTGAACACCCAAGGCATCGGACTTATTATGAAGAAAGACTTCAATGGTATTCGTGACCTATTTCGGATTAACAGAACCAAGAAATAGCAATAAAGATGATTATATAAAAGAAATAAGAGGAAACCTTCACAGGTTTCCTCTTTTGTTACCTTTGCATTCAAAGAATCGATGCAAACGGTTTTTGAAAGAAGATTGTCTGTCTCACGACTCACAATCTTCAAAATTAACCTTAATAATCTAATACCATGAAAAACACGATGCAAATATATACATTTTTATTATAGCCTCCAACTATTTTGCACTGTACCAACAGGTTATTTAATATTATTTAATAATTTTGCCGCTTTTTTATATTTTTTCAAAACTACATTCTTGGTACAATCTGAAAAAAGTAGTACCTTTGCAAACGGATTATGAATTCATACAAAGAACGTCCACATATTGCAATCGTTGATTCGAACACATTAGCTGTTTTAGGACTGAAACAGCTTCTGCAGAATGTTTTGCCAATCCTAAAGATTGACACATATAATTCTTTGGCAGAACTGACGGCTAATCATCACGAAAAATATGCGCACTATTTTGTTTCAATGAATATTGTCCTTGAGCATCTTGACTTTTTCCGTGAATATAGGAGAAAGACGATTGTTCTAACAATTTCAAGAGAAGACAGCAGTCAACTCAAGGAATTCCACTCGATGTGTATTAATGTGCCAGAACACGAATTAGTTCGCTCTCTGCTAATGCTCGAGCAGCACGGTCATAGCCATGGACGAAATCTTCCTGAGATGCCTGAGGCTCTTAGAAAGAATATCCTCTCTACCCGAGAAATCGAAGTTATTTCTTTAATTGTACAAGGTTATATCAACAAGGAAATAGCCGAGAAGTTACACATTGGATTGGCTACAGTTGTTACTCACAGAAAAAACATCATGGACAAGCTGGGCTTTAAGAGTGTTTCTGCCCTAACTATCTATGCAGTTATGCATGGATATGTGGACATCAACAAGATTTAATAGCACCCCATTCCATGTGCTGTAGAAAGCGAATCTAAATGGAAATCATACTTTAGGTTTTCTTCGTCAATCAGCACAAAATGCTGTTTCCCTTGAATCGAATCCTTTGCACTTTCCCACTTCACATTCACAAAGGTTTGTTGCAAAGAATCTTTTATCTCTGGTGTACGTAGAAGAGAATTTTCGAAATAGAAACCATAAGCCACTGTGGAGTCCTTTGATTCACCCATTACCACATCCTCATCATAGCCTGTTACAATAGAGTTCTTCATTTGCAGACCTACGAGTGGATAGTTATAATCTTTATAAAAATTAGAAAAGCGAAGAGCTGCTCCCCTGCCACCAACAAATGGGTAGAACTGTCCCACAGTGCATGAGTCTACCAAAGCCAGCCCGCCATGAACTGAGAAACAGTCACCCTGAGCATTTGTAAACTGACATTTCAAAAACTCTGCATATGCATTAAAGAGCTCTACCCCATGTCCTTTACTATTATGTACAATGGAACGTTCCATATAGAGCCTCCGATCATATTCGCTAAAAGCCGCAGAGTCGCACACTAATCCATTGACAGCATTACGAATCTCAGATCCAATAATCACGTTGTCTGTCGACGAAGCATGTAATCGTATTCCCTTCCATAGTCCGCTGACCCTGTCATACGGAAGATAGTCAAACATATGGTCTAGGCGATCACCACGAAACACCACATTATCGGCCACTAAAGTTCCATACACCTCAACACCAGCACCATCATGAAAGTACAGTGTGGAATTTTTAATTGTCAAGACAGCAGCACTGTCAACAATCAAGTTACCATAAATAACAATTGGCGTACTGCTTTCAATAATAGTATCCGACTTGACGATGAGGTCCTTTTTTATATCTGCATCCCACGAAACCGCTCTCAGGTTGACCTTCTGAGTGATACCACTTTCCAGTGTGAAAAGGATATTATCTTCAAGCATCTGCGGTGCAAGACCTTTATTTTCAGGAGCAGTCAGTTCTACAAAAACGCGAATACTATCACCTTTACGTATTTCCAAATCGGTTACTACCGAACCCAACGAATTATCCAAATAGCTACCATCAACATTCACGCGAAAACCCGACTGATTACCATTCTGCAACCTAACGTTTTTTAAGCGTATTCCCTCCTTATTAGTGTTATATACCCAAAAGTCGTACATTCTTGATCCTATAGACGTAAAGACCGTATCAACTTTTACAGTATCGGTTGAAAAGTTCAACAAAGCAGTTTGACTTGTAGTAAACAAGTCATCTTCCGAACAAGACACAACTGCAGACAGTATGGCTAAAAATAAAATAATCCGTTTCGTCATATATAGACAAAACGGACTATTCCTTATTTTATTATATATTTACTTTCCAAAATAACGCTTTAGCAAGCCTGTGAAGCCTGCGCCATGTCGAGCTTCGTCTTTCGCCATCTCGTGAACGGTATCGTGAATAGCATCGAAGCCCATTGCCTTGGCCTGCTTAGCGAGTTCAAACTTATCAGCACAAGCACCTTCCTCAGCAGCAGAGCGCTTCTCCAGATTTTGCTTGGTATCAAACACCACTTCGCCTAGCAGTTCAGCAAAACGACTAGCATGATCTGCCTCTTCGAAAGCGTAACGCTTGAAGGCCTCTGCAATTTCTGGATAGCCCTCTCTATCGGCTTGGCGGGCCATAGCCAAATACATACCGACCTCTCCGCATTCTGCGTTATAGTTATTACGCAACTCATTAATCATTTCTTCAGGCACGCCCTCAATTTTGCCATCTCCCAAACGATGTACAGTGGCATATGTTACTTCTCCAGCCTGTTCCTTTAGTTCAGAGAACTTTGATGCTGGCGCTTTACAGATAGGACACTTCTCGGGTGCAGACTCGCCTTCGTAGATATATCCACATACGGCACATATAAATTTCTTCTTCATAAAATATAAATTTAGTTGGTTAGTATTTAAATCTATGTTGCAAAGATAATCATTATAATCAAATTCTCAAAGAAAACACACGATTTTTTTCTTTAATTATTTTCAGCTTTCAATGTCAAATTTTGGCACGGTATTTGCAATGACTTGGGCAGACGTTAAATTAATTATATCATGCAAAAAGGTAATATCGGGGTTACGACAGAGAACATTTTCCCCGTCATCAAAAAGTTTCTCTATAGTGATCAGGAAATCTTTCTCCGCGAAATAGTCAGCAATGCCGTTGATGCTACACAGAAGCTGAAGACGCTTGCAGAGAAGGGAGAATACAAGAATGAGCTTGGCGACCTGACAGTTCGTGTGAACCTTGACACCGAGAAAGGTACCATTACCATTAGCGACCACGGTATCGGAATGACAGAAGAGGAGATTGACAAGTATATTAATCAGATTGCTTTTTCTGGCGTCACCGAGTTTCTTGAGAAATACAAGGATAATGCCAACAATATCATTGGTCACTTCGGACTAGGCTTCTACTCTTCTTTCATGGTATCAAAGAAGGTAGAGATTATCACCAAATCATGGAAGGAAGGTTCAAAAGCTGTAAAGTGGAGCTGTGATGGCAGTCCTGCCTACGAGATTGATGATGCAGACCGCAGCGAACATGGTTCAGACATCATCCTTTATATCGATGATGAGAACAAGGACTTCCTTGAGAAGAACAAGTTGGAAGGTCTGCTGAACAAATACTGTAAGTTCCTACCCATCCCAGTGGCTTTTGGAAAGAAGACCGAATGGAAAGACGGCAAGCAGGTTGACACTGACGAAGACAACATCATCAATAATGTAGAGCCTCTGTGGACAAAGACTCCATCTACGCTGAAAGACGAGGATTACAAGTCATTCTATCGCACACTCTACCCCATGCAGGACGAACCCTTGTTCTGGATCCACCTGAATGTTGACTACCCATTCAACCTGACAGGTATCCTTTACTTCCCCAAGGTCAAGAACAGTTTGGAACTTCAGAAGAACAAGATTCAGCTTTACTGCAACCAAGTATTTGTGACAGACCAGGTTGAAGGCATTGTTCCAGAGTTCCTCACCCTACTCCATGGCGTTATCGACTCACCAGACATTCCTCTGAACGTAAGCCGTTCTTACCTTCAGAGCGACCGCGAGGTTAAGAAGATTTCTACCTATATCACCAAGAAGGTTTCCGACAGACTGAAGGCAATCTTCAACGAAGATCGTAAGGCATATGAGAAGAAATGGGACGACCTCAAGATTTTCATCAACTATGGTATTCTTACCGAGGAGAATTTCTACGACCGTGCCAAGGATTTCTCTCTGATGAAAGATACAGACGGAAAGTACTATACATTCGATGAGTATAAGACCCTAATTGAGACTTCACAAAAAGACAAAGACGGCAATTTGATTTATCTTTATGCCACAAACCTCAATGACCAGTATTCATACATTAAGGCGGCTCAGGATAAGGGTTATTCAGTACTTTTGCTCGACGGACAGCTCGACGTTCATTGTATCCAGACCTTGGAACAGAAGTTCGAGAAGAGTCGTTTTACACGTGTTGACTCCGATACCGTTGACCATCTGATTCAGAAGGACGACACGCCAAAATGTACACTTGCAGACAATGAGCGTGACAATTTGACAGCCGTATTCCAGTCGCAGATGCCAAAACTAGAGAAAGCAGAGTTCCTCGTAGAGGTCAACAGCCTGGGTGAGGAGCAGAGACCTGTAGTTATTACTCAAAACGAGTGGATGCGACGCATGAAGGAAATGAGCCGTTATCAGAGTGGTATGAGTTTCTATGGTCAGATGCCAGACTCATTCAATCTTGTACTGAACAGCGATCATCGTCTGATCAAAGAGGTTCTCAACGAGGCACAATCTGCACTCGCCGACGAGCTCAAGCCTATCGAAAGCGAGCTGAAGGGCCAGGAGGCTCGTATGGCTGCACTCAATCAAAAGACTGAAAAGAAGAAGCCTGAAGAGATTACGCAGGAAGAAAAAGACGATAAGACCAAGACGCAGAACACCATCGATGAGCTGAAACAGAAGAAAGAGAAGCTTATCAGCGATTATGCTCAGAAGAACGCTATCGTTCACCAGCTTATCGACTTAGCATTGCTTCAGAACGGTATGCTGAAAGGCGAGTCGCTCGACAAGTTCCTGAAACGCAGCTTTGATTTGATTAAATAATCAAGTATTTATTTGTAAAAGCATAGCTATTGCATCACAAAAGTGCCACTTTAGCATCGGAAAACGATTACTTTTCCATGACTAAAGTGGCACTTTGCAAATGGTCAGACAGATGCGGAGATGTTATACCCCAATAACATGCTCCGCATTTAATATGTTATAATCTCCAAAAAAGTAAATGATTAGATATTAGTTATCAAAAAAAAGTTGTAAATTTGCACCTTGTTTTATAGGAAGTAATCACATTATATCAAATAAAAATGAACAAAAACACTCTTACGGGATTTGCCCTTATTGCGGTTTTATTAGTCTTGTTTAACTGGTGGTCGCAACCCACTCAAGAAGAGATTGATGCCTATCAGAGACAGCAGGACAGCATTGCACAAATACAGGCAAATGCAGAACAACAAAAAGAAGAAGCACTAAAAGCTGCACAAACAGAAGCCGGCGAGACTTTCGTCGATAGTGCTGCCCTGTTCTATAGTGCCATGAATGGCAAAAATGAAGTTGTGACACTCAGCAACGACAAGGTGGAGCTGAGCTTCAACACCAAGGGAGGTGCCCTGGCAAGTGCCAAAATCCTGAACTTCGAAGATCGTGACAACAACCCCGACGTAACACTCTTCACCAGCGAAGGTCAGCAGATGAACTTCGTTATCGACGGTAAAGAAGACAACATCATCACACAGGATCTGTATTTCACGGCTCATAAGGAAAGTGACCAGAAACTGGTGATGACTGCCGAGACAAACGATGGCGGACAATTGCAAATCAACTACGAGTTGGGGCCCGACTACCTACTCCACATGTCTGTACAAGCACAAAACATGAGCAAACACTTCAGTTCTACGCTTAAGGACATGACCATTCAGTGGCAGGACTCATGCCGCCAGCAAGAGGCAGGATTTATGTTCGAGAATCGCTACTCGACTCTCACTTACAAGGAGACTGAAGGTGATACTGATTACCTGAGCGAGACATCGGAAGACGAAGAAACAACAGAGAATGCACTTGATTGGATTGCCTACAAGAACCAATTCTTCTCTGCTGTTCTCATTGCGAAAGACGATTTCCAGAAAGGCGCTCACCTGGTGAGCACACCTCAGGAAAAAGGTACAGGATTTCTGAAACATTATCAGGCAGAACTGAAGACAAAGTTCGACCCCACGGGAAAGGAGGCCTCTGAGTTCGAGATGTATATCGGTCCCAACGACTTCCGTCTGATTCAGAGTGTTGAGGAGCAAAGTACATTCGACAAAGACCTTGACCTCGAGCAACTTGTATATCTGGGATGGCCTCTCTTCCGTATCATCAACCGTTGGTTTACGCTCTACGTATTCGACTTTCTCACCCAGTTTGGATTCAACATGGGTATTGTGCTCATCCTCATCACCCTTTTGCTGAAGGCCATCACCTTCCCAATGGTAAAGAAGAGCTATCTGTCTAGCGCAAAGATGCGCGTGCTGAAGCCCAAACTCGACGAAGCGACAAAGCAATACAACAAGCCAGAAGACCAGATGCAGAAACAGCAGGCCATGATGCAACTCTACGCACAATATGGCGTTTCGCCTCTTGGAGGTTGTCTGCCCATGCTCATTCAGATGCCTATTTGGATTGCGATGTTCAATTTCGTACCTAATGCCATCCAATTGCGTCGTGAGTCATTCCTGTGGATTGACGACCTGTCAACCTACGACCCCATCATCGAATGGGGAACCCACATATGGGGCATTGGCGATCATCTCTCGCTGACATGTATCCTTTTCTGTGTATCAAACATCCTCTATAGCTATATGACCATGCGTCAACAACGCGACCAGATGGTTGGACAGCAGGCAGAACAGATGAAGATGATGCAATGGATGATGTACCTCATGCCACTCATGTTCTTCTTCATGTTCAACGACTACTCTGCAGGTCTTAACTTCTACTATTTCATTTCTCTGTTCTTCTCAGCAGCCATCATGTGGACACTGCGTAAGACAACAGACGATGCCAAACTGCTGGCCATCCTTGAAGCACGCTATAAGGAGAACAAGAACAATCCTAAGAAGCAAAGCGGACTTGCAGCCCGTCTGGAAGCCATGCAGAAACAGGCCGAGGAATTGCAGCGTCAACGTCAGAACGGATATAAGAAATAAACCATAAACACATTCACAAAAAAAAATGAAGATTGGATTTGACAATGAGAAGTATCTGAAGATACAATCAGAGCATATTCGGGAGCGAATAGCAAAGTTTAACGGAAAACTATACCTGGAGTTAGGTGGCAAGCTGTTTGACGACCACCACGCTTCTCGCGTATTGCCTGGTTTCAAGCCCGATTCAAAACTGCGTATGTTTGCTCAACTACGCGACCAACTGGAAATTGTCATTGTGGTCAGCGCAGAAGACATTGAGAAGAACAAGGTACGAGCCGACCTCGGTATCACCTACGATGAGGATGTGCTCCGTCTTCGCGAAGAGTTTATGAATCGCGACTTCATGGTAGGCTCTGTCGTCATTACACACTACAATGGTCAGAAAGCTGCCGACCAGTTCCGCCATCGACTGGAACGAATGGGCATCAAGTCGTACGTGCACTATCTTATCGACGGCTACCCCCACAACGTGGAACTGATTGCCAGCGATGAAGGTTTTGGCAAGAACGACTATGTTGAAACCTCTCGCGAACTGGTCATCGTCACAGCACCAGGTCCTGGAAGTGGCAAAATGGCAGTATGCCTCTCGCAACTCTACAACGAGAACAAGCGCGGCGTACAAGCTGGTTATGCTAAGTTCGAGACATTCCCCGTTTGGAATCTGCCCTTGAAACACCCAGTCAACATCGCATACGAGGCTGCTACTGCCGACCTGAACGATGTTAACATGATTGACCCATTCCACTTGGATGCCTACGACAAGATTGCCATCAACTATAATCGCGACATCGAAATATTCCCAGTGCTGAATGCTTTGTTTGAAGGCATCTATGGCGAGAACCCCTATAAGTCACCTACCGATATGGGCGTCAACATGGTTGGCTTCTGCATTAGCGATGACGAGGTTTGTTGTCAGGCCAGTCGTGACGAAATCATTCGTCGCTACTACGATGCCACCAACAAGATGGCCGATGGCATTGACAACGAACGCGAGGTGAACAAGATTCTTATGTTGTTCAACCAGGCTAAGATTACCACAGCATATCGTCGCGTAACTGTCGCTGCCGCTGCCAAGCAAGAGTTGACAGAGCAGACTGCCGCAGCTATGGAACTAGAAGATGGAACCATCATTACGGCAAAGTCAAGTCCTCTTCTGGGATGTAGCGCTGCACTTTTGCTGAACGCCATGAAACATCTGGCTGGCATCGGACACGATGTCAAACTGATTCCTCAAAGTCTCATCGAGCCTGTTCAGAAGACTAAGATTGAATATCTTGGAGGCAAGAACCCACGTCTGCATACTGACGAGGTTCTTGTAGCACTCTCCGTATTGTCACCCGACGACGAGAACTGCCGCAAGGCACTTGAGCAATTGCCACAACTACGTGGTTGTCAAGTTCACAGCACCGTAATGCTCAGCGAGGTTGACCGTAAGATATTCAAGAAGCTCGGATGTGGCCTCACCTGCGATCCTGTTAGAAAGAAATAAAACAGTCAACATCATACGACCAAATCTGACATAGTATGAAGCATATACTAACAACAGCCGCAGCAGTCATGATGCTGACAGCTTGTGGCACACAGAAAGACAACGACCAAGTGAACATCCAAAAGCAGACAATCCAGTTGGAAAACGACCAAATGACCCCAGAAGCACTCTGGGCCATGAGTCGAATTGGTAGCTATCAGGCTTCGCCCGATGGTAAACATATCGTATTCCAGATGGGTTATTATAGTGTAGAAGAGAACAAGAGTCATCAAGTTCTTTGGATGA
This sequence comes from Prevotella sp., assembly GCA_024695815.1. Taxonomy (GTDB): domain Bacteria; phylum Bacteroidota; class Bacteroidia; order Bacteroidales; family Bacteroidaceae; genus Prevotella. Next base: position 5,960 of record JAILHK010000005.1, on the reverse strand, counting down.
TGAATGCCGACGGCTCTGAACAAAAGCAGCTCACAGAAGATGCTGACAATGAGACAGACGCTCAGTGGCTCAACAACGAGACCATCGCTTTTCTGAAAGGTGGCGAGGTGTGGAAAATGGACCTCAAAGGTTCTGGCCGCAAGCAACTCTCTAACACAGAAGGAAAGGCAGAGGGCTTCATGTTCTCGCCCGACCAGAAAAAGGTCATCGTGTTACAAAGCATTCCTTTCAACGAGATTATCAAAGAGAAGCCTGCCGACCTGCCCAAAACCACAGGTCGCGTGGTGACCGACCTGATGTATCGTCATTGGGATCACTATGTAGAAAGCATTCAGCATCCCTTTGTTTTCAACGTAGACGACAACCTCACAATTACCAACGAAGGTAAGGATATCCTCGAAGGCGAACCCTACGAGTGTCCTATGGAACCTTTCGGCGGTATGGAACAGTTGGCTTGGAGCCCCGACTCCAAGTTCATCGCTTTCACTTGTCGCACAAAGACAGGCATCGACTACAGCATATCTACCGATAGCGACATCTTCCTCTATGATGTAGAAAGTGGCAATCACGAAAAGACCATCAACCTCTGTAAAGGAGGTGAGTTTGGCGTGATACCCGATGGAGGAACTGTTGACTCACCCGACGGCATCTGCAATCCCACTAAGTCACTGAAGAACCAATATATCAACCAGCATGCTGGCTTGAAAGACAGAAACGTGGGTTACGACATCAATCCCAAGTTCTCGCCCGACGGACGTTATGTTGCATGGCTTTCAATGAAGCGCGATGGCTATGAGAGCGATCGCAACCGTCTTTGCGTATGCGACCTCAGCATAATTACAAAAAACCGTCATGCCGATGCTAAGACCTACGTCACAGAGTCGTTCGATTCAAGTGTAGACGATTTCTGCTGGGCTCCCGATTCGCGTACATTATATTATATTGGTGTATGGCACGCCACCGAGAATCTCTATCGCACCAACGTTCAGGGTGAGGTTTCTCAGCTGAGCAAAGACTGGGCCGACTTTGGTTCGTTGCAGATGCTGAACGACAAGCAGATTCTGGCAGAACGTCATTCTTATTTAGAGCCCGCCGACCTCTATGTTGTTAACCCTGGCGATAGCATCAGCGACACAAAGATTGCTCAGATTACCGAGGTCAACAAGGAAATCCTTGACCAGTTAGGTAAGCCTTCTGTAGAACAATACTGGGTGAAGACTACCGATGGTAAGGAGATGCTCACATGGGTTATCCTGCCTCCTCATTTCGACAAAAACAAGAAGTACCCCACCCTGCTCTTCTGCGAAGGCGGCCCCCAGAGTCCCGTATCTCAGTTCTGGAGCTATCGCTGGAACTTCTTTATCATGGCCTCTCAGGGATATGTTGTCGTTGCTCCTAATCGTCGCGGTCTGCCTGGCTTCGGACAGGAATGGCTCGAAGAGATTAGTGGCGACTGGACAGGCCAGTGCATGAACGACTATCTGTCGGCTATCGATTTTGCTTGCGACAGTCTGTCGTATGTTGATCGCGACCGTCTGGGTGCTGTAGGTGCTTCGTTTGGTGGTTTCTCTGTTTACTATCTGGCTGGCCATCACGACAAACGCTTCAAGTGTTTCATTGCACACGATGGAGCATTCAACCTCGAGGCAATGTACACTGAGACCGAAGAGAATTGGTTCTCAAACTGGGAGTACGATGATGCTTATTGGAACAAAGACCAGACGGCTCGTGCTAAGAAAACATACGAGAACTCTCCCCATCGTTTCGTAGACAAGTGGGATACGCCTATTCTCGTCATTCATGGTGAGAAAGACTATCGCATCAACGCCACACAGGGTATGAGTGCTTTCAATGCTGCACGCATGCGTGGTATCGAAGCCGAACTGCTGATATTCCCCGATGAAAACCATTGGGTACTGAAACCACAGAATGGCATTCTGTGGCAGCGCACCTACTTCGAGTGGTTGGATAAATGGTTGAAAAAATAAATCATAAACATATGTCACAAACAATTCAAAAAACTCTACGCGACAGCGCTGCCATGCGTTGGACCGCTTTGCTGCTGCTGGCGATGGCCATGTTCTGCAGCTACATCTTCATGGATATCCTCTCGCCCATCAAGGACCTGATGCAGGAGACCCGTGGTTGGGACTCTACTGCCTTCGGTACGATGCAAGGCTCTGAGGTATTCCTTAACGTCTTCGCCTTCTTCCTCATCTTCGCAGGTATCATCCTCGACAAGATGGGCGTTCGTTTTACCGCAGTCCTCAGTGCCGCCGTCATGTTGGTTGGAGCTTTCATCAAGTGGTATGCCATCAGCGAGAATTTCATTGGTAGCGGACTGGAAAATTGGTTTAACAACAACCTCAACTACATACCCTTGTTCGATGAGCTTGGAGTCAGTCCCTTTTATCAGGGTATGCCCGCCTCTGCCAAATTTGCAGCCTGCGGTTTCATGATTTTCGGCTGTGGCTGCGAGATGGCAGGTATCACCGTTAGCCGTGGTATTGTGAAGTGGTTCAAGGGCCGTGAGATGGCTATGGCTATGGGCTCAGAGATGGCTTTGGCTCGTCTAGGCGTAGCAACCTGTATGATTTTCTCGCCCTACTTTGCACATCTGGGTGGTGAAATCAGCGTAAGTCGTTCTGTAGCTTTCGGTGTAGTACTGATGTGTATTGCACTGATCATGACCATCGTGTACTTCGTGATGGACATGAAGCTGGACGCACAGACAGGTGAAGCTGAGGAAAAGGACGATCCATTTAAGATTAGCGACCTCGGACAGATTCTCACTTCAAGCGGTTTCTGGCTCGTCGCTCTGCTCTGCGTTCTTTACTATAGCGCTATTTTCCCCTTCCAGAAGTATGCAACCAACATGTTACAGTGTAACCTGACATTGGAAGCACCTGCTCCCGATTCATTCTGGGCTAGTTCTTCAATGACCATTGTTCAGTATGTTATCTCATTGTTTGTAGCTGCAACAGGTTTCGCAAGCAACTTCATGAAGCGTAACACCTATAAATATGGTTTATTAGGAGCCTCTGTCGTAGCCCTAATCGTCTACTGCTATATGGGTTACAGAAGCCAGTCTGCAGGTTCAATCTTTGCTGTATTCCCATTATTGGCAGTGCTCATCACCCCAATTCTTGGTAAGTATGTAGACCATAAGGGTAAGGCAGCTTCAATGCTTGTACTTGGTTCACTGCTGCTCATCGGCTGTCATCTGACCTTCGCATTCGTTTTGCCCATGTTTAAGGATAGCACTGTTGGCGGTGTCGTTATTGCCTACATCACTATTTTGGTTCTGGGTTCATCATTCTCATTGGTTCCTGCTTCACTGTGGCCCAGCGTTCCAAAACTTGTTGACGCAAAGATCATCGGTTCTGCATATGCACTGATATTCTGGATTCAGAATATTGGTTTGTGGCTTTTCCCCATGCTCTATGGAAAGATGCTTGATGCTACAAACCCAGCAGGTACAGCACCTACAGAACTTGATCACACCATACCTTTGGTTATGTTCGCAGGTTTAGGTGTAGCAGCATTGTTACTCGGTCTTGTTCTGAAGGCTGTTGACAAGAAGAAAGGACTTGGACTTGAAGAGCCCAACATTAAGGAAGCGTAATTTCAACAACACATACATAAAAAGAGGAGCCATCCACATCGGATAGCTCCTCTTTTTATGTATATTGCTTTTGACAAATCAATCCTTATCCAACAGAATCTTCATCATCTCAACAGCAGCCTTAGCTACAGAAGTGCCTGGGCCGAAAATTGCAGCCACGCCAGCCTTATAGAGGAAGTCGTAGTCTTGAGCAGGAATCACACCACCAGCGATAACCATGATATCCTCACGTCCCAACTTCTTCAATTCCTCAATAAGCTGAGGTATCAACGTTTTGTGGCCGGCAGCCAATGAAGAGGCTCCTACTACATGTACGTCGTTCTCGACTGCTTCACGGGCAGCCTCTGCTGGTGTCTGGAACAAGGGGCCCATATCCACATCGAAACCACAGTCGGCATACCCCGTTGCCACAACCTTTGCACCACGGTCATGTCCGTCCTGTCCCATCTTAGCAATGAAGATACGCGGACGTCGACCTTCTTTCTCAGCGAACTCATCGGTTAGCTTACAAGCCAACTCGAAGTCGCTATCATTCTTTGATTCTGAACTATACACGCCTGAAATTGTTCTAATTACAGCTTTATAACGACCTACGATTTCCTCGCAAGCATCTGAAATCTCACCCAGTGTACAGCGCAACTGAGCTGCTTTGACAGCCAGGTCAAGCAAATTGTTCTCACTCTTTCGACCTTCATTAAAGTCGCGCACGCATTCTGTGATAGCCTTAAGTGCAGCCTGACAAGCAGCCTCATCACGCTTGCTGCGAACCTCCTTCAGGTTTTCCTCCTGCTGCTTACGTACAGCGGTGTTATCAACCTCAAGAATATCGATAGGATCTTCGTGCTCCAATCGATACTTGTTGGTGCCGACAATAGTCTGCACACCACTATCGATACGAGCTTGAGTACGGGCTGCAGCCTCCTCGATACGCATCTTAGGAAGCCCCGTTTCAATGGCCTTTGCCATACCACCCAACTTCTCAATCTCCTGAATGTGCTCCCAGGCCTTGTGAACCAACTCATTGGTCAGCGTCTCCACATAGTAAGAACCAGCCCATGGGTCTATTTGCTTGCAGACCTTCGTCTCATTCTGTATATAGATTTGCGTGTTACGAGCAATACGAGCAGAGAAGTCTGTAGGCAGAGCGATAGCCTCGTCGAGAGCGTTGGTATGCAGAGACTGCGTATGACCCAGCACAGCAGCCATAGCCTCAATACAAGTACGACCCACATTGTTGAAGGGATCCTGCTCAGTAAGACTCCAACCAGAAGTCTGCGAGTGCGTACGCAGAGCCAACGACTTAGGATTCTTTGCACCGAAGCTCTTCACAATCTTAGCCCACAGCAGTCTACCGGCACGCATCTTAGCAATCTCCATAAAGTGGTTCATACCAATAGCCCAGAAGAAACTCAGACGAGGAGCGAAAGCATCTACATCGATACCAGCATTCACACCCGTGCGCAGATAGTCCATACCATCAGCCAAAGTATATGCCAATTCGATATCGGCTGTAGCACCAGCCTCCTGCATGTGATATCCAGAAATAGAGATCGAGTTGAACTTAGGCATTTTCTGCGAAGTATATTCGAAGATATCAGCAATAATCTTCATAGAGAATGCAGGTGGGTAGATATAGGTGTTACGCACCATGAACTCTTTCAGAATATCGTTCTGGATAGTTCCAGCCATCTCCTCGAGCTGAGCACCTTGCTCCAAACCGGCCACGATGTAGAAAGCCAAGATTGGCAACACAGCACCATTCATGGTCATTGACACCGACATCTTATTCAAGGGGATACCAGAGAAAAGCACCTTCATATTCTCCTCGTTGCAGATACTTACACCAGCCTTACCCACATCTCCCACTACACGAGCGTTATCGGGGTCGTAGCCACGGTGTGTAGGCAGGTCGAAGGCTACAGAAAGACCCTTCTGACCAGAAGCCAGATTACGACGATAGAAGGCATTTGACTCTTCAGCAGTAGAGAATCCAGCATACTGACGGATAGTCCACGGACGGAAGGGATACATCATCGAATACGGGCCACGCAGGTATGGAGGGATACCAGCCGTAAAGTCGAGGTGCTCCATGCCCTCAAGGTCCTCTTTTGTATAAACAGGGCGAACCTCGATGTGCTCTGGAGTTTTCCAGTTTTCTACTATACCATTATCTTTAATCCACTTGGCACCATCCTGAGCCTTGATGCCTGCATAGATATCAATATCTTTAAACTGTTTACGCATAATTCAAGTCTCCTATTCTTTAAATACCAAGTTTCTGATTATATTCCTTCAAAGTTTCCAGCACATTACACTTCACATGGATGTAGTTCTC
>JAILHK010000034.1 GCA_024695815.1 Prevotella sp. | reverse complement strand
TTTTTATGTAAAGAACTTTTATTATTATATATATTATTTATAATATATATAATAATACTATCATCTTCCACCTCTACCACCTCCTATTTACCTGTAACGCCTGTAACGCTGTAACGCTACCGCCGCCATTTTTTGCTCCCTCACTAGAGAAAAAATTTTTCCTCACTAGCGCGCAAATTTTCTCTCTTGAACTCCTCTGCACACCCGTTTTTCTTCAAAAATCACCTCTCCATTTTCTTTCACTTTACCCTCGGAATCCTTCACTTTACCCTCGGAATCCTTCACTTTACCCTCGGAATCCACCCATTTAAACCCCCAATTTTCACTTTCGCAAACGACGAGGCGTTACAGCGTTACAGCCGTTACACTTAATCGAACACCCATGAGACAGTACCTGTTCATGTCTTATTCTGTGCATAACTACATGCCAAATGGAGGTCTTTCTATCCTGTCTCTTTCCTTTGTTATGGTCGCGAAGATAGACCCATCGTTCCAGTTTTGCAAACTTTAGAAAGAATACTAGCTCAAGATATGGGCTGTCAGAACATTTTTTTGTCTGAAAAATTTGCAGAAGTAAAATAAAATTCATATCTTTGCGTTGTATATATAAATAAATCAAGGTAAGAATAGAATCATTTGTACAAATATTAATCAATTTAAACAAAAGAATTATGAAAAAGTATTTAGCCGAAATGGTTGGCACGATGGTGCTGGTTCTGATGGGCTGCGGCGTGGCCGTGAGTCTGGGTTGCGATCCTATTAATAACATTCCTGCCGTGGTAGGTACAGCCTTTGCCTTTGGTCTGGCTGTGGTGGCTATGGCTTACACCATCGGCGGCATCTCGGGTTGCCACATCAATCCTGCCATCACGCTGGGTTGCGTGGTTGCTGGTCGTATGGACGTCAAGGAGGGATGCATGTATATCGTGTTCCAGTGCATTGGTGCTTTCATCGGCAGTGCCCTGCTTTATGTGCTGACGGCCAATGTCCCCGGACTGGAGGGTACAGGTGCTAACGACCTGCAGGCTAATGTCTCGATGCTGGGCGGTCTGCTGGCCGAGATCATCTTCACCTGCGTCTTCGTGCTGGTGGTGCTGGGTGCTACGGCCAAGACCAACGGTGCTACGAATAACTTTGCTGGTCTGGCCATCGGTCTGAGCCTCGTGCTGGTTCACCTGGCTTGCATCCGCTACACAGGTACCAGTGTGAACCCTGCCCGTTCGCTGGCTCCCGCTGTGTTCCAGGGCGGCACGGCATTGGATAACCTCTGGATTTTCATCATTGGTCCCTTCGTTGGCGGTGCGCTGGCTGCTTTCATCTGGAAGCTGATTGAACCTGCAGAGAAGTAATAAGCGTCAGGAGAGGGCTGAGTCCCTCTTTTTGCAACGCGTGGTTTGCATTTTTTCAGGCACAGGTTACGCAGAAGTACGGAAAAGTTTAAAATCCGTGAAATCCTGCGTAATCCGTGCCTATTTCTTTTCCGTTTTCCGAAAGAATTTACTATCTTTGCGCTCAGATTGGATTTTTAAACTAACAATTTAATATTAACAATTATGGTAAATTACAAGGATTTAGGTCTCGTAAATACTCGCGAGATGTTCAAGAGAGCAGTGACTGGTGGCTATGCTATCCCCGCATTCAACTTCAACACCATGGAGCAGATGCAGGCTATCGTTCAGGCTGCTGTTGAGACAAAGTCACCTGTTATCATGCAGGTTTCTAAGGGTGCTCGTAACTATGCTAACGCTACTATTCTGCGTTACATGGCTGAGGGTGCTGTACAGTATGCTAAGGAGCTGGGATGCGAGCATCCTGAGATTGTTCTTCACCTCGACCACGGTGATAGCTTCGAGCTCTGCAAGGATTGTATCGACATGGGCTTCTCTAGCGTAATGATCGACGGTTCTTCACTGCCCTACGAGGAGAACATCGCCCTGACCAAGAAGGTTGTTGACTACGCTCACCAGTACGATGTAACTGTTGAGGCTGAGCTCGGCGTTCTGGCTGGTGTTGAGGACGAGGTTGTTGCTGAGGAGTCTCACTACACCAAGCCCGAGGAAGTTATCGACTTCGCTACTCGCACAGGTTGCGACTCACTGGCTATCTCTATCGGTACTTCTCACGGTGCTTACAAGTTCAAGCCCGAGCAGTGCACACGCGATCCCAAGACTGGTAAGCTCGTTCCTCCCCCATTGGCATTCGACGTTCTCGCTGAGATCGAGAAGAAGCTCCCCGGATTCCCCATTGTGCTCCACGGTTCTTCTTCAGTTCCTCAGGACGAGGTTGACACCATCAACAAGTTCGGTGGTAACCTGCCCGATGCAGTAGGTATCCCCGAGGAGCAGCTCCGTCAGGCTGCTAAGAGCGCTGTTTGCAAGATCAACATCGACTCTGACTCACGTCTGGCTATGACTGCTGCCATTCGCAAGCACTTCGCTGAGCATCCCGATCACTTCGATCCTCGCCAGTACCTGAAGCCCGCTCGCGAGAACATGAAGAAGATGTACATCCACAAGATTGTGAATGTGCTCGGTTCTGACGGCAAACTGGCTCAGTAATCCATAAAGCCCATTATAAAAGAGGGAAAGACCACTGGTTTTTCCCTCTTTCTTTTTGCCTATTACCAAAAAATGCTTACCTTTGCCAAATAAAACAAAGAAGAACCAAGCATGATTGTTTGCATTGCAGAGAAACCCAGTGTGGCAAAAGATATTGCACGTATTATCGGTGCTACAGCTTCGCACGATGGCTATATGGAAGGTAACGGCTATCAGGTGACGTGGACCTTTGGTCACCTGTGCGAGCTGAAGATGCCCGAGGACTACACGCCCATGTGGAAGTCGTGGAGCCTATCGTCTCTCCCCATGATACCCCCTAAGTTCGGTATCCGCCTGAAAGAGGACGAAGGCATCAAGAAGCAGTTTGCCACCATCGAGCGCCTGATGTCGCAAGCCGACAGCATCATCAACTGTGGTGACGCCGGTCAGGAGGGTGAACTTATTCAGCGATGGGTCATGCAGAAAGCACAAGTCAAGTGTCCTGTGCAACGCCTGTGGATCTCATCAATGACCGACGAGGCCATCCGCGAAGGCTTTGCCAACCTAAAGGACCAGACCGAATATCAGTCACTCTACTTGGCAGGACTGAGCCGTGCCGTGGGCGACTGGCTGCTGGGCATCAACTGCACACGTCTTTACACCATCAAGTATGGTCAGAACCGTCAGGTGCTGAGCATTGGCCGCGTTCAGACCCCCACACTGGCACTGATTGTGAACCGTCAGAAAGAGATTGACAACTTCAAGCCCGAGCCCTACTGGGTATTGGCCACCGTCTATCGCGACACCACGTTCACCGCCACCTCTGGCAAGTTCACATCCAAGGAAGAAGGTGAGCTGGCCTTTGCCACCATCGAGGGCAAGCCCTTCGAAATCACAAAGGTAGAGAAGAAGAACGGTAAGGAAGCGCCGCCATCCCTCTACGACCTGACCTCGCTGCAGGTGGACTGCAACCGCAAGTTTGGTTTCTCGGCAGAGATGACGCTGAACCTTATTCAGCAGCTCTACGAACAGAAGTTGGCCACCTATCCACGTGTGGACACCACCTTCCTGCCCGATGATGTCTATCCCAAGTGCCCTCAAACCATGAACGGACTGTTCCAAGTGAAGTTTGCGGGGCAGTCGCCCTATGCCGACCTGGTGAAAGCCCTGGGTGGCAAACCACTTATCAAGTCGAAGAAGGTCTTCGACTCTTCAAAGGTAACCGATCACCACGCCATCATCCCCACAGGCATTGTACCCCAAAACCTCACCGACATGCAGCGCAAGGTTTACGACCTCATTGCCCGCAGGTTCATTGCCGTTTTTTATGCCGACTGTCAGTTTGCACAGACCACCGTGCTGGGCAAAGTCGACGAGATAGAGTTCAAGGCCACCGGACGTACCATTTTGGATGCCGGATGGCGCACCGTCTATGCAAAAGATGTGCAGAGCGATGACGAAGAGAAGAAGCCCGACGAAGAAGAGCGCACACTCCCCACATTCACCAAGGGGGAGAGTGGTTCTCACACGCCTACGTTGACCGAGAAGATGACCACACCGCCTAAGTTCTACACCGAGGCCACCCTGTTGCGCGCCATGGAGACCGCCGGCAAACTGGTTGACGACGAAGAACTGCGCCGTGCCATGAAGGAGAACGGCATTGGCCGTCCTTCCACCCGTGCCGCCATCATCGAGACGCTATTCAAACGCCATTATATCAAAAAGGAACGCAAGAACCTGGTAGCCACGCCTACCGGCATCGAGTTGATCGACCTGATTCGTGAAGAGCTCTTAAAGAGTGCTGAGCTGACTGGTATCTGGGAAAAGAAACTTCGCGACATCGAAGCCCAGAAATACAACCCACAGGTATTTATCGACGAACTGAAGAATCAGGTCAACGACATCGTGCGCCAGGTCATTGCCGACCAAAGCAATCGCCGCGTCACCATCGAGGCTGCTCCAGCCCCCAAAGCAAAGGATGCACCGAAAGAAAAAGCTCCAAAAAAGAGACAGAAGAAGACCAAGGCAGCTACAGAACAGCCAAAACCGACAGCAGAAAAATCCAAGTCTGATTCCCAGACCACAGCAGTAGAGGGAACCCCCTGTCCACTGTGCGGCCAAGGCACCATTATCAAGGGAAAGACCGCCTATGGTTGCTCGCGCTGGAAGGAAGGCTGCACCTTCCGTTTACCTTTCGACCAGTCCCTTAAGCAATAAAATGTCGATTCCGACGTTATATAAGGGTATGCGTAAGATATTCTTTATATTATATATAGGTATTGTCTGCATCCTGCTTTCAGGATGCGGAGCAGATACCGCCATGAAGAAAGGAGATAAATATTATTCCCTTGGAGAATATTACGACGCAGCCACACAATACAAGAAAGCTTATTCGCAAACACCCGCCAAAGAGCGCCAACTGCGTGGTCTTCGTGCACTGAAGATGGCCGACTGCTATCGCCGCATCAACCACACACAGCGGGCCATTGCAGCCTATAAGAACGCCATCCGCTTCAAGCAACAAGACTCGCTGACACTCTTTCACCTGGGAAGACTGCAACTGAAGAACGGCAGCTATAAGGATGCCGAGAACACCTTCCTTCAGATGATAGAGGAAGGCAACCAGTCGCAACTTGTCAAGAACGGTCTGCAGTCGGCACGCATGGCTCCCAAATGGAAAGCCGAAGCCGAATATTCCGGCTACACCGTAAAAAGAGAGGATATCTTCAACTCGCGCCGTACGGACTATTCACCGATGCTGGCTGGCGAAGACAACAACCAGCTCTACTTCTCGTCCACACGCAATCAGGCTAAAGGCGACGAGCTGAGCGGCATCACCGGCATGAAGAATGCCGATATCTTTGTATCGCAAAAAGACGAGAAAGGGAAATGGCAAAAGCCCGAAGCCATCGAGTCTGACCTGAACAGCGATTTCGACGAGGGCGCCTGTGCTTTCACACCCGATTTCAAAACCATGTATCTCACCGTCTGCAAGACCGACCCCAACTATCCACGTTATGCAAAGATAGCCACAGCCACACGCAGTGATGCCTCGTGGGGCAAGGCCAACGACCTGGAGATTACCAAGGATACGCTCTCTACCTTTGCCCATCCTGCCGTCTCGCCCGACGGCGAATGGCTCTACTTTGTCAGCGACATGCCTGGCGGACTGGGCGGCTACGACATCTGGCGCATACAAATCACCAGTCATGGATTGGTAGCCCTGGAGAACCTGGGCGAGCCAGTCAACACCGAAGGCAACGAGCTCTTCCCCACGTTCCGACCCAATGGCGACCTCTACTTCTCGAGCGACGGTCATCCCGGCATGGGCGGACTGGACATTTTCATAGCAAAACCCTCCCCCAGCCCCTCCGAGGAGGGGAGCCAGGAGAAGACTGAAGAGAGTTTATACACATTAGAACATCCTGGTGCCCCCCTCAACTCGCAAGGCGACGACTTTGGCATGACCTTCGAAGGACTGCACAACCGTGGCTTCTTCTCGTCGAATCGTGGCAATGCCAATGGCTGGGACCACATCTATTCATTCGAGAAGTCGGAAGTCATCCAGACCGTCAAAGGATGGGTATATGAAAAAGATGGTTATGAGTTGCCACAAGCACTGGTTTACATGGTAGGCAACGACGGAACCAACAAGAAACTGAATGTGAAGGGCGACGGTTCCTTTACCGAAGAGATACACCCTGGCGTGGACTATGTGTTCCTGGGAACCTGCAAGGGATTCCTGAACCATAAGGAAGAACTGCGTGTGGAGCCCGTCAAGGAATCAGAGGAATACGTGTTGCAATTCCCATTGGCATCACTCTCGGCCCCCGTGCTCATCCGCAACATCTTCTACGATTTCGACAAGGCCACCCTGCGTCCAGAGTCCACACAGGCACTCGATAGCCTCATCACGCTACTCAACGAGAATCCCAACATCACCATTGAGCTGAGCTCGCATACCGACTTCCGCGGCGCTGATGCCTACAACCAACGCCTGTCTCAGCGCCGTGCCGAGAGCGTGGTTCGCTACCTTATCGACCACGGCATTGTCGAGGACCGTTTGTCGCCTGTGGGTTATGGAGAAGGAAAGCCAAAGGTCGTGAAGCGCAAGCTCACCGAAACCTACCCTTGGCTGAAAGAAGGCGATGTGTTGACCGAGGAGTTTATCAACGCATTAAAAGACGAAGAGAAACAAGAGATTTGTCACCAGCTGAACCGCCGCACCGAGTTTATCGTGCTGCGCACCACTTATGGCCTAGGCGCTACAAATCACTAATCTTCAATTTATCACTATACATCAATTCGATGACGGCCACCAACAGGAGACCGCAGACCACCGACAGCACCACCGACAGATTGATGTTGAGCGGCTCGGGCATCATTACGTATGCCATCAGTGTGCGCATCATCACAACAAACTGTGCCATCAGCGATTCCCATCCGCGGAATACCACAAACAGCACCATGAAGACCGTGACACAGAAGATGTTCCACAGGTGCGTAAACCAATTGACACGCTGTGGCAGCCGCTGCATCACACGATTGGTGAAGCCATCGTCAGCAACCGGTGTGCTAGCGACTTCACTGAAAAAGTTCTGTAATAAGCGTTCGTTATCTTCCATCATATCCATTCTGTCTTAAATAAGTTGCTAATTTCTCTTTCCCTCGCGAGAGGTGCGACTTCACCGTCCCCTCTTTCATGCCAGTTATCTTGGCAATGCCGGCGATGTCGTAACCGTCTATCAGTTGTAGGGTGATACAACTTCGTTCGTCGGGTTTCAGCAGTGCCAGCGCAGCATAGATATCCATCTGCAAGGCTGTCTGTGCGCCACTGCTGCTTCGCTGTGGCACCACATCTACATCTTCCGTGATGCGATGCCGCCGCGTATAGTCGTAATAAACGTTATAAGCAATGCGCATGATCCACGTTTGAAAAGAAGCCAGACCTTTGAACGACGCAATGTTCGTATAAGCCTTGACAAAGGTATCTTGCGCCAGGTCGTCGCTCAGTTGACCATCCCCCAGTGTCTGGTTCAGGAAGAACTTGCGCACAGGCGACTGGTATCGGCGCACGAGCTCGTCGAAAGCTCGCTTATTGCCGAACACCGCCACCTGTGCAACTAGAGAAAGGTCACTAACTGTAGCCACTTCTTAATTCAAACGTAATTAACTTAACTTATAACTATCTGATAGGTCTCTCAGGAATCACGATCCATGCTACAACATAGAAGATGAGACCACAAAAAGCCGTAAAGAGCGTCAGTGCTGCGTAGCCTAAGCGTACGAGTACGGGATCAAAATCTAAGTATTCTGCCAGTCCTGAGCAAACGCCACCCAATATGCGGTCGTCGCCACGATATAATTTTCTAGTCATGATTTTATCCTTTCTTTTTTAAAACACTATTGATTTTATTTTTTCACAAATCAGAGTCCGATTTGCCTTTCTCTTGTTCGTCTCTCATCTGCTTCATCTTCTTGGCTCCAACCACCTTGCCCAGTCCAATACATAACACCAGGGCACCGATACCAAAGCCCACTTCGTCAATGATCAGTCCGAGGAAGATGAACAGTCCTACGCCTACGAAGCACTGGCGCAAGCCTTTCTGGTAGTCGTCTTCAATCATCGATGACGGCTGTGTCCAGTCAGCGCTCGACTGCTGATAGTATCCTCCGCTGATTTGTTCGGGAGCAGCATTGACGTTCGATTGCGGGTCTGCCTGCTGCTTGTTCATGTTCATGTACATCATTCTCTCCCTATTACGCTTGCGAATATGCTTCAGCACTACGATGACGATAACAATCAACAGGATAATGGGAAGCAGCAGGATGAGGAATATGATGGCAAAGATAGATGTGATAGTACCCCATGGCAGAAGATCAAATGACTTGTTCAGCAGAGTCATGTTCTTTTCGAGTTCCTCGAGTTCTGCGTCGTTAGAAGCATTAATACTAATCACGCGAGTGACAGATGACTGTTTCTGAGCTGTGTCTGCACTGGTTGTGTCAGAAAACACCTCGATAGAATTCTTACTCGTTGAGTCCACCAGCTCCATCGTTGTTGTCGGCTGGGAGGTGTGGCGATGTTTCTGCGCCAATGTCTGCATGCTCACAGAGAGCGCCAGCAGTATGGTAAGTCCTACTAAATACTTTTTCATATTAATTCCCTTTCTATTAATTACATGTTATTCTTTACTGTTAGTTTATCGGTATTCAGGTCGCCCGAACCGTGTGCACTGCTATTCAGCATATCTACATTGCCAGACAGTTCGATGTCGCCCGAGCCAATCAGTCGTGCTTTCACCGCCTTGGCATCGTCGAACTTCATCTTAATATCGCCAGAGCCTATCAGTTCCAGGTCTGACATCAGCGTCTTCACCTTCTTCACCTCCACATCGCCAGAGCCTACTAGTCGCACGTTGATTTGATCGCAAATCACATCTTTGAATTCCACGTCGCCAGAGCCATTCAGCTTGATATCGAGCACGTCGGTGTCGAGCATTCCGTCACAATCAAAATTGCCAGAGCCACTCATCGTGACACCTATCAGGTCAGGCGACATCACCATTACTTTCACATTGTCGCTGCTTGAGTTGCCGAAGCTCACAATACCAAAGCGGTGCACACTATAGCTATCATTCATGCGAATCTGCAGTGTGTGGTCTTTGACTACGGTCTCCACCTTATTTAACTCACTACCACGTCCCACAACCTTTACCTCGAACGAGTCGCCCTGTACATATTCCACGTCCATAGCGCCCAACACCTCGATTTTCTCAAAATCCCTCACGTGGGTTCTGTTTTCGGTCATGTCCATTTCTGTGTTAATACGGAAATGACAGGAAGTGCATAGCAGAACTACTCCTGCAGCCAATAGCATCATCGTTCTTTTCTTCATACGCCAAAACATTTTTTATTTGTATCTTTTTATCTGTTAGACGCAATTAAAAACTGATTAGTTGCAAAGGTATAAAAAAAATGATTAACTTTGCATCGAAATGACTAATTTACCCACAGAATTCACCCTTTCCACACGTCAGCTGATGGGCGACGAGCGTTTCGAACGTTTCCTTCATTCGTTCGAAGAAGCATCACCGGTCAGCATCCGACTGAACCCCCTAAAGAGCGGCGAGCTCAAAGTTATCGACGGCGAACAAGTGCCCTGGTGTCAGGGTGGCTATTACCTGAAGAGTCGTCCTAACTTCACGTTCGACCCCCTGTTTCATGCTGGTTGCTACTATGTGCAAGAGGCCTCATCGATGTTTCTCGACGAGGTGCTCCGACAGCACCTTCCCGCCATTCTCAGAGAGACAGGCGGAGGCACCGCCCTCGACCTCTGTGCTGCACCTGGTGGCAAGTCAACGCTGCTACGCGCTGCCCTGCCTGCCAACTGGACGCTCTACAGCAACGAACCCATGCGCAACCGCGCCAGCATCCTGCTGGAGAACGTCACCAAGTGGGGCCACGATCATCATCACGTCACCAACCTCTTCCCCAAGGACTACCGCAAGTCGAAGATGAAGTTCGACCTCATCCTCTGCGATGTGCCCTGCTCGGGCGAAGGCATGTTCCGCAAGGACGAAGCCACCATCGGCGAGTGGAGCCCACAGAACGTGGAGCGCTGCTGGCAGTTGCAGCGCGACATTGTCGGCGATGCATGGACATGCCTCAACGAAGGGGGCATATTAATATATAGTACCTGTACGTTTAATACTAAAGAGAACGAAGAGAACATCCAGTGGATTATCGACGAGTTGGATGCTGAGGTGCTGCCCGTAGCCACGAAGGCAGTATGGCACATCACCGGTTCACTGCTAAAAGGATTCACCCAGCCCGTCTATCGTTTCATCCCGGGCATCACCCGTGGCGAAGGTCTCTTCATGTGCGTACTGCGAAAGAAGGGGCATCTGCCGACATCGATATCACAGAAGAAGGCGAATACCGATGCCCTGAGGGTGCTCACGGCACCTGTCGACCAGGCGCCGACAGACACCACACCGGTGGAACTCACCTACCAACAGGCCATCGCCTATCTGCGTGGTGAAGCCTTGGTGCTGCCTGCCGACACCCCTCGTGGTATCGTGGCAGCGACATTCCAGCAGCAAGTGCTTGGCACCATGAAGAATATTGGCAGTCGTGCTAACAACCTTTATCCTAAGGAGTGGCGCATCAGGACCACCCACACCCCCGACACCTACGTCCCCATTTTAGGATGACCGACGAACAGATTGCACAAAAGAAGCTATACGCCGGCGAGAAGAAAACATCTATGAAACGGCGTGACGATTATCACGACTACTCCGATCGTCGGATGTACATGATTACCATAGAAACAGAAGGTCGTCGCCCTATCTTTGGAACATTAAAAGGTGACCCCTTTGCGCCCTCCGATAGCGAGCAAGCGCCACACATAGAACTGACAGAGCTAGGAAAAGCCGTTCAAAGCGAGTGGATGGGTATTCACGGCTATTACCCACAAATCGAGGTCATGGCAATCCAGATGATGCCAGACCACTTACATGGCATTCTTTTTGTCACCGCGCCACTACCAGTGCATCTAGGCCAAGTCATCTCCGGCTTTAAAGCCGGCTGCCGCAAAGCCCAGCGAGCCCTCGTACAGGCAGAACAATGCAAAGTAGCGGCAAAGCCGCTACCTACAGCTAAAAGCCAGCCCCCCATTCCCGCCAAGGTGCCCGCTTCTCAGCAGGCGGTTTCTCAGCAAGCGGCTTCACAGCAGGCGGTTTCTCAGCAGGTGGTGGTTTCTCAGCAGGCGGCGGCTTCGCCGTCGCACCCAAGCCTTCTCCTTTTCGCAAAGGGCTACAACGATCTTATCTTGCGCTCGTACGATGAGCTACCCACGTGGGTCAACTATCTACGAGACAACCCGCGGCGCTTGATGATAAAACGCGCTAAGCCCGAGTTTCTACGCCCCTTTTTCAATCTGCACATCGGCAAACAGTGCTATAGTGGCATCGGCAACCGACAGTTGCTGACTGCACCATGGCGCATCGCTGTCCGTCTGTCGCGCCGACTGACCGACAGCGACATCGAGCGGGAGATTTTTCGTTATCTGGAGGCTGCACGACAGGGAGCTGTGCTCGTCTCGCCTGCTATCTCACCGGCCGAGAAGCGCGTCATGCGGACCGTCTTCGATGCCGGTTTCCCCACTATCGTGCTCATGGAAAATGGTTTCGGTCCTTTATCGAAACCACATGGTGAACAGTTCTATGCATGTGCAAAAGGCACACTGCTCATGCTGTCGCCATGGGAACATCATAACGAGAAAAGAAAGCTCACAGCCCATCAATGTCAACAACTCAACCTGATGGCCCTGGAGATTGCAGCACTAAAATAGCAATACCAGCAATGGGATGGATATCATGGATAGCAGCGTGGTGATAAACGTCACCTCGGCTATCAGCGTGGTGTCGCGTTGGTACTTCAGACAGAGGATGGTGCCATAGGTGGCCACAGGCATGGCGATGACCACCGTGTTGATGCTGGCGACATAAGGGTCGAAGCCCAGCGCCAGACAGAGAAAGTGCATACCGACAGGCAACAGAGCCAGTCGGAACAGTGTGGTGCCATAGACCGTCATGTTGCCCATCAGCGCGCGCAGCGGCAGTTGCGACATCGACGAGCCGATGATCAGCAGGGCTGCCGGCACGGTGATGTTGCCAATCATGGTCAGTGGCTGACTGACATAGGCGGGGATGTTGTCGATGCCTAGCGCCACGATGAGCATAGACAGATAGGCCGAGAGCATGGGTGTGCTGTAGAGCACCTTCTTGTTGAATCGCTCACGGTCGCTGCCTTGCCCGCCAGTGATCATCATGGTGCCAATTGTAAAGACGGCAAACGTGTTCACCACGTTGAGCACGGCGGCATAGAACACCGCCTGCTGACCAAAGATGCTGGCCACCACGGGATAGCCCATGAACCCCACGTTGCCAAACACCAGTGCAAAGGCCACGATGCCACGGTCGCTAGTATTCTTGGTGAGCACATGCGAGAGGCCCCATGCCAGCAGCGTTAGCACCACATAGGTGAAGGCACTGATGCCCAGCAGTGGCAGGATATACCTGCGATCGGGCATATCGCCGGTCATAGACGACGCCAGAATCAAGGCCGGACAAGTCCAGTTGATGACCAGACTCGACAGTTTGCGATCGAACTCACCTCCCATATATCCCAGTTTGCCGGCGGCATATCCCACCACGACAATGACAAACAGGGTAATCATCACATCAAACATATGCTATCCTTATTTTCTTTATTTGACTGCGAAAGTAACTAAAATCCCGTTACTATCCAAGTTTTTCGTTCTTTTTTTCGCACTTTTGTCTCTTCATACAGGCACTCTTATTCCGTCAGAGCAGACGTTTTGAAACACAATAGTCTAACTCCCGACGCCATTCTAGCCCCTAGAAAGGTCGTGTCTAGCCCCTAGAAACCACCATTCTAGCCCCTGGAACGGAAGCAAAAGGGCAACTATTGCAACACAAAACCTACGCTTTTGCAAAAGAAGAGTGCCACTTTTCGAGGGGAAAAGTGGCACTTTACTGATGTAATAGCTATGGTTTTGCAGAACAATTGCGAGAAAAAGTCGCTTAGGACTTGTTCTTTCCTTTGAACGACTTCACCTTCATACCGAGCTTACCAGGCATGACGGCATTGAGGAAGATGCCCACAAGAGCAGCGATGGCCAGACCAGACAGGTGGATGGGACCAAAGGCGATGTTGTCGTTGGCACCATACTTCACACCGATGGCCAGCACCAGGATGAGCGCTGCCACGAACACGTTGCGCGAGCTCTTCAGGTCAACCTTCTCCTCTACCAGGTTGCGCACGCCGACTGCCGAAATCATTCCGTATAGAATCAGGCTCACACCACCGATAGTGGCCGCTGGCATGAGCTGAACCAGACTGGCGAACTTAGGACAGAAGGCCAGGATGATGGCCAGACAGGCAGCAATACGAATCACCTTGGGGTCGAACACCTTGGTAAGGTTCAGCACACCGGTATTCTCGCCATAGGTCGTATTGGCGGGGGCGCCAAAGAGCGATGCTAAAGCAGTAGCCATGCCGTCGCCTGTCAGTGTGCGGTGCAGTCCGGGGTTCGACAGGAAGTCGCGATCCACCGTCGAGCTGATGGCAAACATATCGCCGATGTGCTCCATGATGGTGGCAAAGGCGATAGGCATGATGGCCAGGATAGACGAGAGCATAAGGGTGGTGTTGCCATCTTCGAACACAGCCAGAATGGTGCGCTCGCGAGAAATGGGGAAACCAACCCAAGCAGCATCGGCCAAGGGCGAGAAGTCCACTTCGCCCATCAATGCAGCGATGATATATGACACGACGACGCCCAGGAGCACGGGGATGATTTTGATGATGCCCTTACCCCATATCGACGATGTGATAACGGTGACGATAGAGATGATGGCCAAGGGCCAGTTGGTCTGACAGTTAGCGATGGCCGAACCCGACAGTACCAAACCGATGGCTATCACGATAGGACCGGTGACCACTGGTGGGAAGAAGTGCAGAATCTTCTGTACGCCAAACGACTTGATGAGGGCTGCCATGACGAAATACAGGAGACCTGCGCAGGCCACGCCCATACAGGCATAGTCGAGTGCCAGCGTCTCAGAGAGTCCCTGAGCCACGCCCATCTCCCTGACAGATGCATAACCGCCCAGGAAAGCAAACGACGAACCGAGGAAGGCAGGCACGTTCCACTTAGAGATGAAGTGAAACATCAATGTTCCGATACCCGCAAAAAGCAAGGTTACGGAAACATCAAGACCAGTAAGAAGAGGTACGAGAACGGTGGCGCCAAACATGGCAAACAGGTGTTGCACACCAAGCACCATCATGCGAGGCAAACCAAGCTGACGGGCATCATAAATAGCGTTTTGCTGCTCCATTTTTTGAGTATTTGATTTAATTCGGCTGCAAAGTTACATTATTATTATGAAACAACCAAACAATTGTTGCGTCGGATGTATAACAGAAAATACAAGGATGATTATTTGGCAGTATCTGCTTTTTTGTGTATTTTTGCACTCCAAACAAGACCATTATGAAACAATATCTGGATATTCTGAACCGCATTCTGACCGAGGGTACAGAGAAGGGCGACCGCACGGGTACGGGCACCATCAGCATCTTCGGCACGCAGAGTCGCTACGACCTGAGCAAGGGCTTCCCGCTGTTGACAACCAAGAAATTGCACCTGAAGAGCATCATCTACGAACTGTTGTGGTTTCTTCAGGGTGATACCAACGTGCGCTATCTGCAAGAGCACGGCGTAAGAATATGGAATGAATGGGCCGACGAGAATGGTGAGCTGGGCCCTGTATATGGTCACCAGTGGCGCTCATGGCCCGACTACGATGGTGGTGCCATTGACCAAATCAAGTATGTGCTGGACCAGATTAAGAACAATCCTAACTCGCGCCGCATGATTGTATCAGCATGGAACGTGGCCGAGGTCAACAAGATGGCGCTGCCTCCTTGTCACACAATGTTCCAGTTCTATGTGGCCGACGGCAAACTGTCGTTGCAGCTCTACCAGCGTTCGGCCGACACGTTCCTGGGCGTGCCCTTTAACATCGCATCCTATGCGCTGCTGTGCATGATGATGGCACAGGTCACAGGACTGCAACCTGGCGAGTTTATCCACACCACCGGCGACACACACCTGTACTTGAACCACTTGGAACAGGCACGACTGCAGCTCAGCCGCGAGCCACGCCCGCTGCCCACCATGAAGATCAATCCCGACGTGAAGGACCTCTTTGCCTTCCAGTACGAGGACTTCCAACTGGAGAACTACGACCCATGGCCACACATTAAAGCAGAAGTAAGCGTATGATTTCAATGATTGCCGCCGTAGCTAAGAATAGAGCTATCGGCTTTGAGAATAAACTGATATATTGGTTGCCCAACGACCTGAAGCGCTTCAAGGCGCTGACCACGGGCCACACCATCGTGATGGGACGACGCACCTTCGAGAGTCTGCCCAAAGGCGCACTGCCCAACCGTCGCAACTGCGTGCTATCGACAACGGTCAGCGAGCTGCCCGGCTGCGAGTGCTTCAAAAGCTGGGACGACTTCATCAAGACCTGCAGTCCCGACGAAGACATCTATATCATTGGTGGTGCCAGTCTCTATCGCGACCTGATTGACAAGGCCGACCGTCTGTGTCTGACCGAAATAGACGATGTGCCGACACAGGCCGACACGTTCTTCCCCGACTATAGTCAGTGGAAAGAAAAAG
Organism: Prevotella sp.; assembly: GCA_024695815.1. Classification (GTDB taxonomy): domain Bacteria; phylum Bacteroidota; class Bacteroidia; order Bacteroidales; family Bacteroidaceae; genus Prevotella. The sequence continues at coordinate 238,173 of JAILHK010000034.1, read as the reverse complement.
CGCGCGAACAACACTCGACCGACGAGCGCCATTCGCACGCTTATGCTTTTGTTGACTATGTTCCTGCTTAAACGTCCTCTTCCTCGGCGTTGATCATGTCAACGATGGGGAGCGGACGGTCTATGGGCGAGTGGAACGAGATAAGACTCTCGCTGCGCGCCAGTCCCAGAGGCTGCAACTTGTCGTGGACAAAGGTGAGCAGGTGGTGGTTGTTCAAGGCATAAACCTTGATAAACAAGTCGTAGTTACCTGTGGTGTAGTGGCACTCCACTACCTCGGGCATACCTTTCAGCTTCTCTACCACCTCGTCGAACGACTCGGGGTTCTTCAAGTTAAGACCAATGAAAGCGCATGTCTCGTAACCCACCTTCTCAGGATCAATCACGAACTGCGAACCTTTCAAGATGCCCATGTTTGTCAGCTTCTGAATGCGCTGATGAATAGCGGCACCGCTGACATTACATGCGCGAGCAACTTCCAGAAAAGGAATACGCGCATCTTCAGAAATAAGTTTCAGTATTTGCTTATCTAAGCGATCAAGTTTCTGATTTGCCATATTAATATAAAATGTATTATCCGTGCAAAGATAATACATTTTTTCCATTTGCACAACTACTTTATAGTCATTTTTAACAGAAATGTTTCAATTCAAAACATTTCTGTTCTATTTTTCGGTGGCTGAATAGTTGATTTTCAGCGCATAAGTTTTCTTCAATGCCTTTTTCACGTCCGTAATCAAACCCACGGGCACCTGCTTGTCGGCCTTGATGGTAACGGTCATATAAGCCTGGTCGTCACTAGCCATCTTGGCACGCTCGGCATCCACGCACTTCTCTACATCGGCCAGCTTTACCAGCTTGTCGTTGATTTGAATGCTATAGTCGTCGGGAGCAGCACCTGGCTGATGACCTATGAAGATGTAGCAGTTGGCTGCCTTGTGGGTGAGCGACTGCAATTCTTCACCCTGCGGGATGGTGTAGTGCACCTTCTCCTCGGCACTGCGCATGTGGGTCACCAGCATGAAGAAGAACAGCACGGTGAAAATCAGGTCGGGCAGCGAGGCAGTATTCAGCATGGGCACATCGGGGCGATGCTTCTTGCGGAAGGAATAACGGTCGAACCTCATGACTCACCTCCTTCCTCGGTCTCGCTGCGGTCGCTGATGCGCTGCGGATAGACCATCTGAACGGCCTCGCGCTCTTCGGGGGTACACTTGGTCAGCGGACGTCCGAAGTGCTTCATGGCTAATTGGTTGCGCAGATGCATATAGCCTCTAGCTATGGCGTTCTGCATCTGGAAGTAGGCATCGTAGGTGGCCTTGCTGTCGGCATCAATCATGATGACGTGCTTGTCGCTGACCTCGCAAAGTCCGAACAGGTTTACCTCGCGGCGGCTCTTCTCGGGCAACGAGGGGTCGTTGCTGGCGTTGGCCACAAACTCTTCTACACGCTTGGTCAGCGCTTCGGGAGTGATGGCCTCATCATTGCACGTCAGGCGGTTGTCGGCATCCAACTTCAGCACCAAGGCATTGCGCTGCTTCACCACCAGCTCTTGCACCTGTGTACTCTCTTCTGGTGGCGGCAACTGTCGTGGCATCACCTTATCTACATCGTCCATCGACGAGGCCACGAGGAAGAAGATCAGCAGCATGAACGAGATGTCTGCTGTCGATGTGGTGTTCAATTCGGGAACGTCCCTCTGCTGTCGTCTGCGGAACATGGATTTCTATTTTAGTTTACGACTGAGCCCCGAGGTGCTGACAATAACACCCAGAGCGGCTATCAGCATCAGCACCACCGATGTCCAGATGAGCATGTCGCTGATGCGCAACCAGAACTCATCGTCGAAGGTACGTCCGTTGATGGTTAGTGGTGTGGTGTCGGCCAGGAAATAGGTCAGTGTCAGGACGACCAGCAAACCGGCGCCGACGCCCAGCATCAGCGGCGTCACACGTACATGGCGCAATGCCGACCACAGTGCAAGTCCTGTACCTACGGCCAACAGGATATAAATCGTATAGAGTATGACGTCAATCATTTCCCTGGCTGTGACTTTTGTTTTGAGATAATGTCCAGTAGCGAAATGGCCGACTCTTCCATCTGAGAGGTCAGGTGTTCTATCTTGGAAAGAATGAAGTTATAGAACAACTGCAGAATGAGTGCCACGATGATACCAAAGATGGTGGTGATCAGCGCCACCTTCATGCCCGATGCCACAATCGTGGCATTGGTGTCGCCTGCCTCTTGAATCTGGTCGAAGGCCATCACCATACCGACCACAGTACCCAGGAAGCCCAACGAAGGAGCAATGGCAATAAACAGGCGTATCCACGAACAGCCCTTTTCCAGCTTGGCCGTCTGCACCGAGCCGTAGCTCATCACAGAACGTTCGATGGTGTCCATGCTGTCTTTGATATGCATCAGTCCTTGATAACAAATGCTGGCCACAGGACCGCGTGTGTTACGACACAGGGTCTTGGCGCCCTCTACATCGTCGGATTCCACCTTCTTCTCGATGTCCTCCAACAGTTTCTTTGCGTTGATCTCCGACAATGTCAGATAGATGATGCGCTCAATGCAGACAGCCATGCCCAGCACCAGTGCTATGGCTACCAGCGACATAAAGCCGGCCGTGCCTTCCACGAACTTGGTCTTCAGCTGCTGGTGGAAACTCATGTCGTCATCGGCCATCTCCTGCAAGGCAGCCATATCCTCTTCGCCAACCATCTCTTCGACAGAGATATTAGCCAGACTGTCTTGCGCCATGCTTTCGCCTGCGGCGATGGTCAGCAGGAATACGACAAGTATAAACAAAAACTTTTTCATAATCTTTTTTCGTTTTGCGCGGCAAAGGTAATAATAATATTTCAAAAGATGTCGTAATTAAAAAGAAAAATAGTACCTTTGCCGCGTCAATGGAGATAAAGAAGAGCGATAAGGCTGATTTGGAAGGCAAGCGCACCGAACGGTTCCTGCTAGGACTGATTGTTGCGTTGGCTTGCTTGTTCGTGGCATTAGAGTACACGATAACCCCCGACGACCCCCTTGACGACCCGGATCTGCTGGAGATGTTGTCCAACGATGAAGACCTCTCGTCGCTGATGAGAACAGAGGATGAGCTGGCGCTGGCGCCCAAGGCTGAGCCAAAACCCACGATGAAGCTGGTGGTGAAGCCCGACGACCAAACGCAAGACAACAAGCCACAGACGGACGAAGAGCCTGTAGAGACAGACCTCAGCAGCGACATGGATGCCGTGGATGACGAGATGGAACCGCCTCCCCCACCCGACAAAGAGGCTGTGAGTTTCCGCGTGGTTGAAGACCTACCACAGTTCCCTGGCGGACCGGTGGAGTTCATGAAATGGCTCACACGCAACCTGAAATATCCTGCCAACCTGCAACAAGCCAAGAAGCAGGGCAAGGTGGTGGCAGAGTTTATCGTCAACAAAGACGGATCGGTGACCGACGTCAAGGTGGTTTCTTCTTTCCACCCTGCTTGCGACCGCGAGGTGCTGCGCGTGCTACGCACCATGCCCCGCTGGACTGCCGGCATTCAAGACGGGAAACCCTGTCGCACGAAGGTGTGCATCCCTGTAATATTCAAATTGTAAAAAGATAGATTATGTTGAACGCAAACGACATTCTAAAGAAAGTAAACGCCGCCCTCGACGGCATGAGCTATGACCGCAAACCCACGTCGCTCTACGACCCCATCAGCTATGTGTTGTCGCTCGGTGGTAAGCGTATCCGTCCGGTACTGATGCTACTTGCCTACCAGCTCTACAAGGACCAGCCTGAAGACATCATGATGCCGGCGCTGGGATTGGAGACCTATCATAACTACACATTGCTGCACGACGACCTGATGGACAATGCCGACCTGCGCCGCGGACATGAGACGGTGCACAAGAAGTGGGATGCCAACAAGGCCATCCTCTCGGGCGACTCGATGCTAGTGCTGGCCTATCAGCGCATGATGCAATGCGATGCACGTCATCTGCAGGCTGTGCTGGAAGTGTTCACCGAGACAGCACTCGAGATTGGTGAAGGACAGGAGTACGACATGACTTTTGAGACACGAAACGACGTGACCGAAGAGGAATATATCGAGATGATCCGACTGAAGACCAGCGTGCTGCTAGCTTGCGCTACAAAGATTGGTGCCATCCTGGCCGACGCCTCTGAGGAGGACACGTATCATCTCTATAAGTTTGGCGAGCAGTTGGGACTGGCCTTCCAGTTGCAAGACGACCTGCTCGACGTGTATGGCGACCCTGCCGTGTTTGGCAAGGCCATTGGCGGTGACATCACCTCTAACAAGAAGACCTACATGCTCATCAATGCCGTGAACCGTGCCAACGACAAGCAGCGCAGCGAGCTGATGCGCTGGATCGAGGCCAAGGAGTTTGACCGCGAGGAGAAGGTTCGTGCTGTGACGGCACTCTACGACGAGATTGGCATCCGCCAGTTGTGCGAGGAGAAGATCAACTACTACTTCACGGAATGTCGTAAGTATCTGGCAAAGGTTAACGTCTGCGAGGAACGTAAGCAGTTGCTGCTGACCTATACCGATGAGATGATGAAGCGCAAGAAATAAAGCATGGACGTGCATTTCATAGATACCCACATACACATCGACGGCGAGGAGTTTGACACCGACCGCCAGGAGGTGATGACACGTGCCCGTGAGGCGGGTGCCACCGCACTCTTCGTACCGGCTATCGACCTGATGACGTCGCGTCGCATCCTGGAGCTTTGTAACCTTCATGCCGACTTCCTGTATCCGATGGTTGGACTGCATCCAGAAGAGGTGCGTGCTGACTGGCACGAGCAGCTGAACGAGATCCGTCGGTTGCTGGATGCCAACAAACAGAAGGTGCTGGCCATTGGCGAGGTAGGACTGGACTACTACTGGAGTCGGGAGTTCGAGAAAGAACAGTTGGAAGCCTTCGAAGAACAGGTCCGCTGGTCAGTAGAGACTCGTCTTCCACTGATGATTCACTGCAGAAAGGCACAAAACGAGATGGTGGCTGTACTGAAGCGCTATGCCGACGAATTGCCAGGCGGTGTGTTTCACTGTTTCACAGGCAACGAGATAGAGGCGCGCGAGCTGCTACAGTTCCCGCAGTTTGTGTTGGGCATCGGTGGTGTATCTACATTCAAGAAGAGTCATCTACCCGAGGTACTGCCAGCAGTTGTGCCGCTCAACCGTCTGGTGCTGGAGACCGACGCGCCGTATATGGCGCCTGTTCCTATGCGCGGACAACGCAACGAGAGCGCCTATATCCCGCACATCATCGCCCTGTTGGCTAAAAGCTATGGCGTGAGCGAAACGGAGATTGGCAGGCAGACTACGGAAAACGTAAGAAGGGTGTTCTGGAAAAATAAATAAAAACAAAAAGATGACATCTTTTATTTTGTTATTTGCTCACTTATTCGTATCTTTGCACACGCATTTGCTAAAGGAGAGGTGCTCGAGTGGTTGAAGAGGCACGCCTGGAAAGCGTGTAACCGGCAAAACCGGTTCGCAGGTTCGAATCCTGTTCTCTCCGCAAACAAAAAACGTCAAGCATGAGCTTGGCGTTTTTTCTATTGCGTTGACAACAGGTTCTCACGGTTCTTTCAGTCGCTTTGCTTTGTGAAAGCGCCCTTACAGGTCGAGCACGAATCCTGTTCTCTCCGCAAACAAAAAAACGTCAAGCATGAGCTTGGCGTTTTTTCTATTTAAAATTTATATTGCAGTCCAGCAGAGAAGATACCACGTTCGCCAATACCCGCCTCAACAAAACCACGCAAACGCTGACTTCCCACTTCTATGCCTAAAAGCGAACACTGGAAGTTGACAACGGCATCGGTGTTGCTATAGTCTGTTCCACCTGCTGCATCATCTTTCTGACTCTCATTGAGGAAACTGACACCAACACCCAACTTTGAATACATGCCAAAGTTCTTTTTGCGCAACCAATCGAACTTAGCCGTAGGAATGATGCTGAAGTTATGACGCTTGGCCACGCCCGTCTTTTGCGTACTGCGTGTGCCGGTATTATTATCCTTTACCGTGACAAACATATCGCGACTCATTCCGTTGTAGGCCATGATGCCACCCAGGCCAATGACTCTATTAACATGATAATAATACTCCACAGCAACCGTCGGATAATAGGACGCATCGCCATAGATGTATTTCTGACTCTCAAGACTATACCCCCCTGTCAATATAGGCAGCACCACATTGGCAGTTACAATCTCTACAGCATCGCCGATGACACCAATAATCTCCGTATTAGCACCAACACCAACCGAGACGCCAACCTCATGTTTGGTGTCGTAATACTTGTGAGTCTGAGCATGTACAGTGGTGGTTGCCAGCATCAATGCAACAAATACAAACAACAGTTTCTTGATATTTCCCATGATTATACACATTATTAATTAATTAGTTACTTTTCCCAATGAAAAACCCGTAAAGAAACAGGCTTCGGCTGCAAATATACAAAACTATTCCGAAATAAATCATAAAATAATGCGTTATAATAAAGTAATGGCATATATTTTTTGTATATTTGCCGTCAATTTCGGAATAAACAATGAGAAAAACCGTTCTGTTAAGCCTGTTGTCGGTCTTCTCCCTATGGGCGAAGGCACAAGACAGTGAGACCGCATTCAACTTCCTGCGGTTGCCTGTCAGCGCACATGTTGCTGCACTGGGCGGTGAAAACGTGTCGGTCAACGAAGACGATGCCTCATTGGTGTTCCACAATCCAGCCCTTATCAACAACGTCACAGACCGCACCATGAACCTGAACATGATGACCTATATGCAAGGAGCACTTACTGGTTCGGCCTCTTACACACGAGCTTTGAACGAGCGAGGCACATGGGGCGTTCAGGGACGCTTCATCTCTTATGGCGAGATGAAACAGACCACCTTCGACAATCAGCAGACGGGCACCTTCCATGCCAACGACCTGGCATTGGGCGGTACCTTTGCCTACGCACTGACCGACCATATCAGCGGTGGTATCACCGCCAAATGGGCTGCCTCTTACATCGGCAACTACAACTCGATGGCCGTGGCCGTGGACCTGGGACTGCACTACTTCGATGAAGACTCACAATGGGGCATCGGTGCTGTGGCACGCAACCTGGGTGGACAGATCAAAGCCTACGAGGATGACTTCGAGCGCATCCCACTCGATCTGCAGTTGGGTGTCACTAAACGACTGACGGGCTCACCCCTGCGTTTCTCGGCCACCATGGTACGACTGAACGACTGGGAATACGGCATCGGCAAGCACCTGGTGTTTGGTGCCGACTTGTTGCTCACCGAACAGTTCTATGTGGCTGCCGGTTATAACGGCATGCGCGCCTCGGAGATGAAAATCAGCAGTGGCGACGACACCTCTTCACACGGTGCTGGTCTGTCATTGGGTGCCGGTATGTCACTGGAGCGACTCAAACTGCACGTTGCCTATGGCAAATACCACGTTAGTAGCACATCATTAATCATAAATTTCAGCTATACACTATGAAAAAGATTACGATAGCCATCGATGGCCACTCGTCATGTGGCAAGAGCACGATGGCAAAAGCACTGGCTCGTAAACTAGGCTATATCTATGTAGATACCGGCGCCATGTACCGCTCGGTGACACTTTACGCTCTGCGTCACAACTTGTTTTGCGAGGATGGTAGCATCAAAACAGATGAGTTGAAACAGCAGATGGCAAACATCAGCATCTCATTCCAACTGAATGCAGAGACTGGACGCCCGGACACCTATCTCAACGGTGAGTGTGTAGAACAGGAGATCCGCTCGCTGGAGGTGAGCAACCACGTGTCGCCCATTGCCACGCTGGGCTTTGTACGCGAAGCGATGGTGGCCCAACAGCAACAGATGGGTAAGGATAAAGGTGTGGTGATGGACGGTCGCGACATTGGCACCGTGGTGTTCCCAGATGCCGAACTGAAAATCTTCGTCACGGCCTCTGCCGAAGTGCGTGCACAGCGACGCTTCGATGAGTTGAAGGAGAAAGGAATGCCAGCAGACTATGCAGACATTCTGAAGAACGTGCAGGAGCGCGATTATATCGACTCTCACCGCGAGGTATCACCCCTGCGCCAGGCTGACGATGCCCTGTTGCTGGACAACAGTCACATGACCATTCCAGAACAAGACGAATGGTTGATGGAGCGTTACAATGAAGCCATCAACAAATAAGTGCCTCTGCGCTTAAAACCATAAAGGACCATTCCCGTGACCCACGCCTAGGTGGCGCCCCGCGAGAATGGCCCTTTTCATATGTTGCTTAGCCAAACGGACAGCCTCTGGCAGCGAGGCACCCTTAGCCAGAAAGGTTGCAATGGCGCTGGACAGTGTGCACCCCGTGCCATGGAGGTTGGCTGTGACTATCTTAGCCGACGAGTACACCTGCTGTGAGCCGTCAGCCAGATACAGTATGTCGGTCATCATGTCGCTATCGGCATGTCCTCCTTTCACCAGATAGGCAACTCCAGCATCATGCAGGGCCTGCAAGTCCAACACCTCCGCCTCAGGGATATTAGGTGTGACAAGTGTACAGAGCGGCATGAGGTGGTGTTGTACAAATGCGATACAATCATCCGTCATCAGTTGTGTGCCACTGGTAGATATCATGACGGGGTCATAGACAATGTTGGCACAAGAATACCTTTTCAATACTTCCACAATTCCCTCGGCCACGTCACGATTAGGCACCATGCCAATCTTGACCGCCTTCACATCGAGGTCAGACAAGACCGATGTCATCTGACTCATCACCACCTGTTGAGGTACAGGCATCACGGCCTGCACGCCCATGGTGTTCTGCGACGTCAGAGCTGTTATCACCGTAGCTCCATAGCACCCCAGGGCCGTCATGGTCTTCAAATCTTGTTGTATGCCAGCGCCAGCACTACTGTCGCTGCCAGCTATGGTCAGTACTATCTCCATGCGTCTCCAAGTATCATGGCTCCTCCGAAGCCCATTTTCATAACCTCCTCTACTCTATCGAACGTCACGCCGCCCAAAGCCATGACCCGCTCGTCGATGAGCCCCTTGGCAGCGGCCTCTGCTATCTGTTCTGGCGTAAAGGCCGAGCGATAGCCTTGCTTCGATATACTGTCGAAGATAGGGCTCAAGCTCATATAGGCAAAAGACTGTCGGTGACATTCGGCCAACTCCTGGAACGAATGGCACGAAATGCTGACAGCCCCAGTCCATCCTGCTGGCGGTTGCGGGTTACGATGGTTCAAATGGATGCCATGTAAATGACATTCTACGGCCAACTGATGCTGATCGTGCAGCACCAACCGGTCGTAGATGTCACCTGGCAACGATATCAGTAGTCGCATCACCTCCTCGCGACTGGCTTGAGGCTTTCGGATGTGCATCAAGTCAGCCCTGCCGCTGCGCAGCAGTTCGGTGATACGCTCAGCTTCACCTTCAAAGAAATCAGGACGAGTGATTACGATAATCATACTGCGCGGTTGATATAATCGAACGAGGCATCCCAGTCCTTCCACACAGGCTCGCGGCCCAGCTCCTTCAGTCGGGCGTTGATAACCTTGGCCGTACGTTCATCGCTCACTGTAAACTGCTCGAGCGCCTGCGGATAGGTGTGGTAGCCACCGGGATTCACATGGCTCTCGGCCGACATGGTGGTGACGCCCAGCGTACACATATTATCACGAATGTAAGCAGGTTCACGTGTAGAGTAAGAGATATCCACATCGTGGTCGAAGATACGCATGGCAAAGGTGGCTTGTGCCAATTCACGGTCTGTCATGAAACAGTTTGGCTGAAAGCCCTCGTTCTGCGCCGGGCGCATACGTGGGAAGTTGATGGAGTACTTAGTGCGCCAGTAGTGTTTCTGTAGGTAGCGCAGGTGGTGAGCCATCATCGTCACGTCGGTGCGCCAATCCTTCTCCAGACCAATGAGCACACCCATGCCAATAGAGTGAACACCAGCCTGTCCCATACGGTCGAAGCCATCACAGCGCCACTCAAAACGACTCTTCATGCCTCGTGGATGATACAACTGATAATGGTCGCGATTGTAGGTCTCTTGAAAACAGATCACGCCATTCAGTCCGTGGTGAGTCAGTTCCTTGTAGTCTTCCATCTTAAGGGGCATCACTTCTATTTTGATGTTCGAGAAGTAACGCTTGGCAATATCGATGGCCTTCGCCAGATAGGGAACGCCAGCCTTGGCGGGGTTCTCGCCCGTCACCAACAATATATTCTCGAAAGGAGCCAACTGCTTGATGGCCTTATACTCATCCTCGATCTGTTCGGGGGTGAGAATGGTGCGCGCCATTGGGTTCTCGCGGTGGAAGCCACAGTACACGCACGAGTTAGAACAAGAGTTCGTGATATAAAGGGGGATGAACATGGACATGGTACGTCCAAAGCGCTCCTCGGTATAATGACGTGAGAGTCGGGCCATCGTCTCCAGATAAGGCTCGGCGGCTGGCGAGAGAAGCGCCATGAAGTCGTTCACATCCAGACGACTCTTGCCAAGTGCACGGCGCACGTCGGCATCTGTCATCCGGGCAATACGCTCGGTAGTCTCGTCCCAACTGATATTCTTTAGTTCATCAGAAAACATATCTATTTCATTTTGATTTACAAGGTTGGAAGGCATATTCCTTCAGTTCGTGGATGGAAGGATGCTCGCCACAAAGGGCGCAGTCGCTGCGTTGAGCGAAGTCAAAGCGCTGCCACTGCATTGTCAGGGCATCGAAGGTCAGAAGGGCATTGGTGAGCAGTTGGCCCACGCCTGCCAGATATTTGATGCACTCGGTGGCCTGGACAGTGCCTAACATGCCGGCAATAGAACCCAGCACACCCACCATCGCACAAGTTTCTACGTCCTCTTTGGCTGGCGGTTCCGGAAACAAGCAACGGTAGCAGGCTGAACCAGGCACATGGGTCATCAGCTGACCGCTATAACGACTGATGCCACCCATACAGAAAGCCTTTCCTTGCATCACACAGGCATCGTTTACCAGATATTTTGTGGCAAAATTGTCGGTACCATCGATTACAAAGTCGTAGGGCTCTATCAGGTTCATGGCGTTGGCCTCATTCAAGAAAAGCTCATAGGTACGCACATTGACATCAGGGTTCATGGCCTCTATACGTTCGCGTGCTACCTCGACCTTCGGACGGTTGATATCCTTCGTACTATGCAACACCTGACGTTGCAGATTGCTGATGCTCACACTATCGCCATCCACCACACCGATAGTGCCTACACCAGCAGCAGCCAAATAGAGAGCCACGGGCGAACCCAGGCCTCCGGCACCAACCAAAAGCACCTTGGCCTGCAACAGTTTTTCCTGGCCTTCGAGGCCAAAGCCATCGAGTATCAAGTGTCTGTTATAACGCCTACGTTGTTCGCTGGATAGTTCCATGAGTTCTTATTTCTTAATATTCCTCAAGTCGTGCGTCAGCTTGGCAGCACAGAAGTTAGGACCACACATGGTACAATACTCACCATCGGTATGACCAGCCTCTTCGAAATACTGCAAAGCCTTCTCGGGGTCGAGCGAGAGATGGAACTGATCGCGCCAGCGGAATTCAAAGCGCGCTTTCGAAAGCGCATTGTCGCGAATGCAAGCGCCCGGATGTCCTTTAGCCAGATCGGCAGCGTGGGCAGCAATCTTATAGGCGATGATGCCGGCACGCACATCATCCTTATTGGGCAGAGCCAGATGTTCCTTGGGCGTCACATAGCAAAGCATGGCCGTACCCAGCCAGGCAATCTGTGCACCACCGATAGCACTCGTGATATGGTCGTAGCCAGGAGCAATATCGGTAACAATAGGTCCAAGGGTATAGAAAGGTGCCTCGTGGCACTTCACCAGCTGACGTTCCATATTCTCATGAATCTTATGCATGGGCACATGACCAGGACCTTCGATGAAGGCCTGTACATCCTTATCCCAAGCACGAACCACCAGTTCGCCCATGGTATCGAGCTCGGCAAACTGCGCCGCATCATTGGCATCGGCCGTACAGCCAGGGCGCAAGCCATCGCCCAACGACAAAGCCACATCATACTTTGCCACGATATCGCAGATGTCGTCAAAATGTTCATAGAGGAAGCTCTCCTTGTCGTGCAACAGGCACCACTTGCTCATGATGCTTCCGCCACGACTCACGATACCACACAAACGGCTGTCGGCCAGATGAACATTATGACGACGAATGCCGGCATGAATTGTAAAATAGTCCACACCCTGTTCACACTGTTCAATGAGCGTGTCGCGATAGACCTCCCACGAGAGGTCTTCCACCTTGCCATCAACTTTCTCCAGTGCCTGATAGATGGGCACCGTGCCAACGGGCACAGGACAGTTGCGAAGAATCCATTCGCGCGTCTCATGGATATTGTTACCCGTTGATAAATCCATCAGTGTGTCGCCACCCCACTTACACGACCAGACAGCCTTGTCCACTTCCTCGTCAATAGACGATGTGGTGGCCGAGTTGCCAATATTCGTATTAATCTTCACAGCAAAGTTGCGACCGATAATCATCGGTTCGCTCTCAGGGTGATAGATATTTGCAGGGATGACGGCACGTCCGCGAGCCACCTCGTCGCGCACATATTCTGGAGTGATATGCGTCTTGATGCCCAGTGACTCGCAGTTCATGTTCTCACGGATAGCCACATACTCCATCTCGGGTGTGATGATGCCCGCCTTGGCGCAAGCCATCTGGGTGATACCCAGTCCTTTCGCCTTACGTTCATCTATCCACTGCTGGCGCATGCGTGGCAGTCCTTTCTTTAAATCCACCGTATAATGAGGGTCGGTGTAAGGACCGCTGGTGTCATATATATATATAGGTGCGTTGGTTTCTGTGTGTGTCTTTCCATTTTTATCTCGTGTCACAGTAGGCGTCAGGTTCACCTTGGTCATACCCACTTTCACACTGGGATAGATGGAGCCTTGCATATAGGCCTTTTCACGTTGAGCGTAAGCTTTATGGTCGTTGATCATACTTTTTAATTCTTCATTTTTTCAATTCTAAACATTCAAGAAGGCCGTGAGAGGACTGGTAGCCTCTGCACATTCGGCTATAGCTCCGAGGCCGGCCTCGTAGGCCTGACGACCAGCAATCACGGCCTGACGGAAAGCATCTGCCATCCTGACGGGATCGCCAGCCACGGCAATAGCAGTATTCACCAACACGCAGTCGGCACCCATCTCCATGGCTTCGGCAGCATGACTGGGTGCACCGATGCCTGCATCGACCACCACCGGTACGGTTGCCTGGTCAATGATGATCTGCAGGAAGTCCTTCATGCGCAGTCCCTTGTTGGTGCCGATGGGTGCTGCCAGGGGCATCACAGTGGCTGCGCCTGCCTCCTCCAGATGTTTACACAATGTGGGGTCAGCCTGACAGTAAGGCAGAACCACGAAGCCGAGTTTCACCAGCTGTTCGGTGGCCTTCAGCGTCTCCACCGAGTCGGGCAGCAGATAGCGCGGATCGGGATGTATCTCCAGTTTCAGCCAGTTGGTGCCAAAGGCCTCGCGGGCCATCTGTGCAGCAAACACGGCCTCTTCGGCATTGCGCACCCCCGAAGTGTTGGGCAGCAACTGTATATGCTTATTCTGCGTGATGTGCGTCAGAAGGTCGTCATCCCTATCACCCAGTTCGATGCGTTTCATGGCCACCGTCACCATTTCCGTCTCACTTGCCTTGATAGCCTCTGCCATCAGGGTGTTGTTGTTAAACTTTCCCGTTCCCAGGAACAGGCGTGAGCTGAACTCACGACCTGCGATTACCAATTTACTCATGATCTACAATCTTTATCAATCTTTTCATTTCATTGACAGGGTCAACCGCATTGATGACGGCGCCACTGAGGGCAATGCCCGTCACACCTGTCTTTATGATGTTAGGCACATCTGCAGCCGTGATGCCTCCAATGGCAACAATCGGCAGGTTGATATGCTCGCTCTTCATCTTTTCCACAATCTGTCGGTAGCCCTCCAGTCCCAACACCGGCGACAAGCGCTCTTTGGTGGTGGTAAACCGAAAGGGCCCGCACCCTATGTAGTCGGCTCCAGCCTCAGCATGTGCTTTCACGTCGTCGAACGTATTGGCTGTGCCACCAATGATATAGTCGGGACCCAACAGACGGCGTGCCTCGGCTATCGGCATGTCGCTCAGTCCCAGATGCACACCGTCGGCATGCAGTTCTTTCACCAGTCCCACGTGGTCGTCGATGATAAACGTGGCACCAGCGCTGCGACACATCAGCTGTGCCAGTCTTGCCGTACGCCGCACCTCATCGACAGGCGCATTCTTCATGCGCAGCTGCACCCATCGGCATCCGCCTTGCAGGGCCAGCGCTATCGTTTCCAAATAACCGTATTGGTCGTTGTAATGACTAATAAACTGTATCATCCGCCACAGGCTGCCTTAATAATTATCACTTCGCTGTCGGCGTTGAGGCATGTCTCTGCCCACGCTTGTCGCGGTATCATTCTCATCTCCATCGCTATGGCGATACCTTTTTCCGGCAAATTCAGTTCCTGTGCCAGTTCTTGTAGTGTAGCAGCCGCCGTCTGCTGTTCTTTCCCATTCAGTCTAATAGTCATACCTCTTAAACAAAAAAACTCGGGCAAAGACCTATTGACGGTCCTTACCCGAGGTTTATACTTATCATCTGTGCTCATTCCCTACGGCAGCATTACCTGCATCAGGTCAATGGGTATAATCTCAGCCTCCTGCATTTCTTCTTATTTACAATAAGAAAGGTAAGCAAAAAGCACCCCGAGTAATTTATTCTGCGTGCAAAGGTACGAATAATCTACCAAATTGCAAAGAAAAATCCCTTTTTTCTTTCTTTTTATTATTCTTTTAGTCGAATAGCATCGGCAATGGCTTTCGCCATCTGCCCTGCTCCTTTCTCGTTGGGATGTATCATGTCGTGCGTCATGCTGGCCTCATCGGTGAGCACCGCATGGAGGTCGATGACCGTCAGTTTGTTCTTCTTGGCAACCTGTCGGATGGCGGGAATGACACCGTTCACGATGACAGAGTCGGTGATGCCCCACTTGTCGCGGAAGGCCTTGATAGGCGTACACAGATAGATTTTCGGATTAGACGGCAGTTTGCGCAGTGCGTTGACCATCGTCTGCATGTCGCCCGCAAACTCCTTTGAATGCTTGCTCCAGATGAAATCCTTTGAGTCGTTGGTCCCCAACTTGATGACCACGATGTTGGGTTGGAAAGCCTGCGCGTCGCGCCACGCCAGCTCAATCATGTAGGGATGGTCGCCATTGTTCAGCATGGTGCGTGCTCCCACGCCGTAGTTCTTCACGTGATAGCCCTTGCCCAGCAGTTTCTGCAACTGTGCGGGATAGCCTTTCAGGTCGGCCATGTCTATGCCCGATCCATCGGTGATGCTGTTGCCGATGCATGCCACGCGGATGGCATCCTTGCGGGGGGCCTTGTGTGCATTGAGCCAGGTGGTCAGGTCGTTCAACATCTGGTTGTGATAGGTCCAACTGTCGCGGAAGCCAAAGCCGTGACCGCCTGTAGGATAGACGTACATAGCACAGTCGTTGCCGGCACGACGCATGGACTCATAATAGCGCATGCAGTTGGTAATGACTGGCACCACCTGATCGTCGCTGGCGGTGAAGATGATGGCTGGCGGAGTTAAGTGACGTCGAACAGCATTTTGGTTAGACCATTCCTTGACCAGCTGCTCGTTCTCCAGACCTGCTTTTCCCAAGAAGCCCTCGCTACTGCCACGATGCCCCTCGCGGGGATTCATCGAGATGACCGGATAGAACAGGATACTGAAGTTGGGACGACAGTCAAACTCACTATGCGTTGACACGGATGAAGCCAGATGACCGCCTGCCGAGAAGCCCATGATGCCCACATCGTAGGGGTTCACATGCCAGAAGTCGGCAGAGTCGCGCACCATACGTATGGCTGTCTGTGCATCGCTCAGGGGGATATCACGGTTGCCCTTCGGCATGCGATAGGTCAGCACGAAGTAGGCAATGCCCTGCTTATTGAAATACGCAGCCCAGTCGTGTCCCTCGTGCTGCAGAGCCAGATGGCTGTAGCCACCACCGGGACAATCGACCACTGCCCTACCCGTCGGCATGTCGGGCAGATAGGCCACCATGTTTGAAGCCCCGTCGGGCGTGATGTTTACTGTGAACTTGCGTGCAGTCTGTGCCTGCACGGTCATGACCACCAGGGCGCATGCGAAGAGTAATAGTCGTTTCATTGTTGTTTTTGGTTGTTAGTTACCAACGCGCAAAGGTATGACAAAAATCCCAAACTGCCAAGGTTTTCGGCAGGAAAGTTGGCGGTATAGGGCTGTCCAACCGTGGCTTTGGGGCTGTCAGACTAGTCTGGAGAGGTCGTTTTAAAGTCTAAGAGCACGTGTTTTAAAGTCTAGAAGAGGCATTTCTAACGTCTAAAACCGAAGCTATCATTTCTGGTCTAGCCCCTGGATACTCTACATTCAGCCCTTAGAACAACTGCATCCAGGGGCTAAAACGACCCGTTCCAGGGGCTGGATGCGCCACATCTAGGGGCTGGACGGACATCAAAAGTAAAGCTATTACAACGCAAAAGCGAAACTATAACAAGACGAAAGCAGCACTATGACAGTGCGAAACCATTCCTATTCCGACCAAGAACGCCCCCAGACCCTCCCGAGGGAAGGGGTAATCCTGTCCTTATTTCCATCTGATTTCTACTTTAATTGATTTCTATCTATTCATAAATCTACAAATTGTCAATAAGCAAAGAGCACAGGGATAGTGCTAACGTTTCTCACTTGTCAAGAAATCAA
Organism: Prevotella sp.; assembly: GCA_024695815.1. Taxonomy (GTDB): domain Bacteria; phylum Bacteroidota; class Bacteroidia; order Bacteroidales; family Bacteroidaceae; genus Prevotella. The sequence continues at coordinate 221,312 of JAILHK010000034.1, read as the reverse complement.
GCAAGTGTTACCTTACTCTTCCACACCGGTCCTACAGAACCTTAAATTTCATACTATTACATCTATTGCTTTTCTTTTTAGCAAATAAAGATAAGAAATGCTGTGACTATACCTAACAGCCCTGCAACACAAGAGCCTATACAGAATAGTATCGTAATGATCTTCCACTTCTTATGCCAACGTTTATCCTCTTTCTCAAACTGCTTGAAGTATTTTAAATAACGGTCTTTTGTAAAAACTGCCCTGTATGCAGGAATATAGCAAACGAATATTGGAAATGCAAGTATCAACAATTTTACAAGGGCATCAATATCTTCCACGTTTTTCATTGCATATGCACCGAATGCAAATGAGAAAAATGCAGGATATCCAGAATAGAAATAGCCGAACCAATGATTGGCCCATCCTATGTGATACCCACATTCCTTGTCGTAGAAGAATTTTTCCTTAATTGACTCTACTTTTGAAAGACGTTCGTAATACTTTTTTTTACATTCTTTCGTAAAGAGATACTTTGGTACAGGAGAAAGCAGGACATCCACAATCTTACCCATAAAATCTCCGAACTTAATGTCGAAAAGCCACAAACAATAATGAATGGCATTTAGGAAATATTCAAATTTCTTTTTCATAATAAGAAATTATTCTCCATGACTCAACAGGCACCTAGTATCCTTGTCATAAACGTAAGACCATTATTCGGATTCTTTTTCGATACATTCTTAACAGACACGAGAAGTTCTCTTATCTTCCAAAGATAGCATGTCCCCATAAAAAATAGAATAGAATTACAACAAGAATAAGACTTCCTCCAAAAATAAATAGAGCCTTATGATGTACTTTCTTGGGCTGTTTCCTGAATTTATTTTCATTTTTATCAGTTCCTATCAGGTTATTCAAGGCTATCATGCATATTGCAGCTAACACCACGATGAATGAACCTATAAAAACTACGTTGTTACGTATGACTTCAAATCCAAACCAATTATATCCAAAAACATTGCGAAGAATCAAAAATAAATCTGTCAATAAAAAAATAAAGAAAACATGGATATTTAGTGCTATACCTGCCTCGAAACTATGAGATATATTCGCATTGGAGATTTTATCACCCAACTTTAAAATGTTATCTGCATATTCTTCTGGTGTCATTCCCTGTTTTGCAAGATTCTTTTTAATAAATGGGAATATATATGGTATTATTATAATGACTTTTCGGCCGATAGGATTTAGTAGCCTATGAAAAAATCTCGTGAGGCACCATTCCCAATAGTAGCATCCAAAATATAGTAACTTAAAATATTTCTTCATAACAATTTAATTAAAATTCATAATCATATAGTACGCCAGCAGTCCGACCACCAACTATAGTTGAGTTGATTAAAAATCATTTGCGTTGCAAAGGTATAATAAAAAAAAGACAAAACAAAATAGCATATCAATATTATTATACAAAGGATAGTGGAAAATTCAAAAATGAGCACTCTATCATATAGAGCACTCGTTTAGCAAGGGAAAAACAAGCCGTATTGCATGACAAAAGCGGAACTATTGAAAATGAAAAGAGGTCGTGTAACAGACACGACCTCATGCACACTTGGAGCGCCTGTGGCGCACGATATAATTTTACTTCACAAACTCTGATGGTATATCAGGCATGGCACCATTCTGCGTGCAGACATAGGCCGAAACCTGAACGGCGGTGCGATGTGCATCGGGCACACACTTGCCATTGAGGATAGAACCCACAAACGAACCCGTGAACGAGTCGCCGGCGCCAACGGTGTCGGCCACCTTCACCTTCGGGGTCTCCTGGAACGACATCTGACCAGGTGTGAACACATACGAGCCATTGGTGCCGCAAGTCAGCACCAACATGTCGAGGTTGTACTTGCCGAGGATGAGCCAGCACTTGTTTTCCATATCAAGACCGGGATAGCCAAACATGCGTCCTATCAATACCAGCTCCTCGTCGTTGATCTTCAAAATGTTGCAACGCTGCAGAGACTCCTTGACAATCTCCTTCGTGTAGAACTGCTGACGCAGGTTGATATCGAAAATCTTCAGGCAGTCGGCAGGGGTGTCATCGAGGAACTTCTGGATGGTCGTGCGGCTCACCACGTTGCGCTGTGCCAGTGAACCGAAGCACACGGCACGGCAGTTTTTGGCAATCTGACGGATATCCTCATCGTAGGGGATGTTGTCCCATGCCACATTCTCCTTGATGTCATAGCTGGGGATGCCCTGTTCATCGAGCTGCACCTGTACGGTTCCCGTTGGATAGGGCACGCGAGGCAGCAGGTCGTTCAGGTTGTGTTCGCGCAGTGCATCCAGTGTCTCTTCAGCCAGACGGTCTTCGCCCAGCGCACTCACGGCAATCGTGTTGTCCATGCCCAGGAACTGTCCGGCATGATAAGCGAAGTTGGCAGGGGCGCCACCCAGTTTCTTGCCTTCGGGAAGCACGTCCCACAGGACCTCGCCGAGTCCCACTACATAACGTTTCTCATTCATAGTTCTATGCGGTTTTTAATTGTTTGATATACGTGAAGAGATAGAGCACACCGACTGCCATGACCAGTACGGCACCAGCCTGTCCGAAACCGTCGCTGGCGAAGCCCATCAGCAGCGGGAAGATGGTACCGCCAAAGAGTCCCATAATCATCAAGCCACTCACCTCGTTCTGCTTGTCAGGCATCGACTCCAGTGCAGTAGCGAAACACATCGAGAACACGTTCGAGTTGCCATAACCAACCAAAGCAATGGCAAGATAGAGTTCCCACTGTGCCTGACCGATGAACAGCAACAACATGGACAGGGCCATCATGACAATACTGACAATGAAGAAAGTGCGCATCCTCAGCACACGCAGGAAAAACGAGCCAGTGAGACATCCCACCGTACGGAAGATGAAATATAGCGAGGTGGCGAAGGCAGCCTCATCAAGGGTCATGCCAAGACGTTCCATCAGAATCTTTGGCGCTGTGGTATTGGTTCCCACATCGATGCCCACGTGACACATGATACCCAGGAACGACAGCAGAACGATAGGCGTACCCAGCAGTTTCAGACATTCCATAAACGAAGAAGCCTTGCCCTCAGGAGCGGGCTCGTCAATCGGTGTTACAAAAAGCAGGATGGTGGAAAGCACACCCACTATGAAGAAGATGCCAAACAACACGCGCCAAGAAAGTCCAAACTCAGGTATCACCATTGTGGCGCCCCACATAGCTAGGTAAGGAGCTGAGAACGAGGCGATGGCTTTTACAAACTGTCCGAAGGTGAGCGTTGAAGCCAGATTGCCACCCCCCATCACGGTAGATACCAGCGGATTGAGCGACGTCTGCATCAAGGCATTGCCATTGCCCAGCAGAGAGAATGCCACCAACATGATGCCAAAGGTCTCACCAAACAGTGGCAACAGCAAAGACACCACCGTGACGACAAGCGACAGCAACACGGTCTTTTTGCGACCTATCTTATTCATCAGCATGCCAGTAGGCACACTGAAGATCAAGAACCAGAAGAATACCAACGAAGGAAACACGTTAGCCACCGAGTCGCTCAGCAACAAATCCCTCTTCACATAATTGGAGGCGATGCCCACCAAGTCCACGAAGCCCATGCAGAAAAAGCAGAGCATCACAGGAATCAGATAAATAGACTTATTTTGTTTCATATCATTCAATTTTCAATCCTTAATTATTAATTTGATATACAACGGCCTTTCCACCCTTCACCTTTATATTATTATAAGGCTCGGCAGGGAACACCAGATTCGTCATAGCCATCTTGCCCTCGGCATCAAACACCTCGATGCTGCATCGGTCAATAAAGATGCGCAACTGTTTGATGTGTCCATAGGTTGGTGCAACGGTCACACAAGGGAAGCTCTCGCTGAAACTAGCATCACAAGCCTTCGTGCGGTCCATCGAGAACTGCTGCTTGACGGCATCGTAGGTCATCACCACCTGCTCGCCCTTTACATTAGAAAGAACAATCTCGGCCTGTGATTTTACGTCAACCACAATCTCGCAAGCCTCCGTGGGATGTTTCACCTTTTGACCACGAAGGGCCAACATCTCTTTGGCAGGAACCACACTGAGATAGGTCTCCTCGCCACAGGTAAACAGCCCCAGGTCGCGAGGGATGCTGTTTGCAGAGCGGAACTGCTTTGTAGGCACCTGGTTGGCATATTGCCAATTGCTCATCCATGCCAACACCACCCTACGGTTCTCAGGGGCGTTGTAGAACGATACCGTGGCATAGTGGTCCTTGCCATAATCCATCCATTTGGTGACCTTTGGCATCGACTCGCAGGTGAACTTATGACCATCAAAATGACCAATGAAATACTGTGTCGCACTGCCTCCAAAGGGGCCACCGGGGTTGATATTACATATCAGCACCCACTTGTCGTCAATCTTAAATAAGTCAGGACACTCCCATACACCGCTATGGTTGCCATACTCCTTGCCAAAAGCGCTCTCGTACTTCCACTCTTTCAGGTCGTGCGATGAGTAGATGCGCATCTCCTGACCGGCAGCCAGTATCAGATTCCACATCTGGGCATCCTCGTTCCAGAAGGCATTCGGATCGCGGAAGTCGGGCACATCGCTGGTAAACATCACGGGATTGCCAGAAAACTTCTTGAAGCTGCGTCCGCCATCCTTCGATACAGCCATAGACTGCGTCTGGTGCATACCGGCAGAAGTATAGAAAGCCACCACCGAGTCGCCGGCGGTTACACACGAACCACTGAAGATGCTGCCCAGCCAGTCGGGCTCAAGGGCAATGGGTTGTGATTCCCAATGAATCAGGTCGCGCGAGGTAGAGTGGCCCCAGTGCATGTTCTCCCACTGCGAGCCATAAGGATTATACTGATAATAAAGGTGCCAGACACCGCCGGCAGCACCTGCCTGCCCATCGTTGCCTGTCGGCGATGACGGCATATAAAACATGCCATTGGGATCGTTCATCCATCCATACTGCGGGGTGTGATGATAAAGCGGACGGAAATGCTCACGGTTAGCCACATCGAAAGTGTCGGAATAGGCCATGTCGCGCCAGCAAACAAACTCGCTGACGGCACCCTTCTGGCGACGGTCTCCGTGAAACTCTATATCCATTAGGCAGGCATCATTCAGCTCGTATGGCACCCAATAGTCCACACGATCAATGGCCAACTTCACGTTGAGCCGTTTCACCATATTATTATATGCATCCAGCACGGCAATAGAAGCGATATCTTCGGTTTCCTGTATTGGAATCAAAAGATAGCGTGAGTTTTCTGTAATCTTCAACATGGCATGACTGTCGCCCAGCACAATGGGCGACACATGTGCCGTTATACCTGTTGCCATCGCAATGGCTGTCAAGAATGATAATAACTTTTTTGCGTTCATATATTCGAGTTTTTAGTTTCAATATCAATGTTATCCTGAACGCAATCTCTTACCCTTATATTATCACCAAACCTTTTACCAAATAACCTATATTTTACTGTTGTTCGATGCAAAAGTAAGTGTTTTTTTCCTTTTCAGTTATCATTCTTGTTACAAACAATAGGAAAATTCGTTCATAGCAACATTTTTGCGCACATTGAACGAATATTTTCCTAATTGTTGGAAGGCAGGGAGAACATCATCACGGCAGCGAGGCCATTGATGATGTTTGTTCCCCAGATATTCATAATAGTATTAATTTAATATTGAGTGACCTTAACATTGCTAACAGTCACCGCACCGCCATAACTATTGATGCTCCAGTTGTTGTTCTGTATGCCATAGATACGGTTGGTGTAGCAAACATTATCGTTGATGTACATCACACAAACAGAGTTATCGGTGTAGATATCAATCTGATAGGTATTATCCTCAGGACGTGGCACCTCGTAGCCATCGATAGCCTCGATGAAACCCTTACCTTCCTCACCCTCCTGTTCAAAGTTCACCTTACGCTTTGCGCCATCAGCCTCGGGGTTAACCATCATGGTGTAGTACTTCTTGGCATTGGCACTACGTACCAGCGAGATACCGAATCGGTCGGCATCGCCTTCGGTCTTCACCGTCATGCTGATATGGTTGTGATAGCCCAGTCGGTTGAACATCACGTAGGCACCTTCACCAGTGAGTTGACTGTTGTCATAGCCATTGCTGGCCACCACCTGTAGGTTCTGCTGCTTGTTGTACTTTGCTGCCATTGCAGGCACCTCGCCCAACGAGATGGTTCCGTCTTCATGCTGAATAATCTTATGACAAACCAGTGCGCCACCCCAGTTAGGTTCGCCACCAGCGCCCACATTGACATTCTTTGCATCGATGTCTGCACCCGAACGGTAAGGACACCATCCCCAGATATAGCGGTCGGTGCCGTTCGAAGCTGTCTTACCGGCATAGAATCCACGGCTATCCAACACGCCCTCCTTATAGTCGGGCCATACTTTAGGATCATTCAGACAGGCTTTCAGCTCTTCCCAGCTCTTGGCCTTGACATACTTCATCTTACGACTCCAATTGACGGCCTGGCCTTCGCTGAACACCAGATACCACCAGTCGCCCATCTTGAACACATCAGGACATTCGCACATGCGTTCCCACACCATATTGAACTGTCCTACGTGCTCCCAGTTCTTCATATCAGCAGACTTAAAGTCGGCAAATTTAGGATCGCCGCCATAAGAAGGAGCCGTAGAGATTACCATATGATAGAGGCCATCGTCGGCCACAAATATCTGTGGGTCACGGAAGTCCCAAGCAGAATAGCCATAGTCAGGTCCATGTAACTGCCAGAGCTTGTCGCGAGTCCAGGTCTTAAAGTCGGTCGACGTGGCACGCATCACAACCTGGCGATCCTTGCAGTCGGGGTTCTCACCAGTATAGTAGATGTAGTACAGTCCCTCGCTTTCGTTGTAGTAGCAGCAGCCTGTACCCAGCGCAGCATCCTGCTGATAGTCATTACTTCCCACAGCCAGTACCTCGCCTATTGACTGATAGTTGCAGCCATCGGTGGTCTGAACGCCCCAATAGGGGTGGAAGCAATACTTAGCATTGTCGTCATAGTCCTGCAGGTACATCACCTTGAAGTTACCAGCCTTCTGATCGTAGAAAGGCATTGGGTCGCCAACGCGTCCGAGCGCAGGCTTAAAGTAAGTCAAGAAGGCATTCTCGTCAACTGGCGTATAACGCTCTTCGCTGCTATTCCAGTCCTTGGCAGGATCACCCACGATTTTGTCGTCAGAGCAAGAGAAGAGCGCGATGGCAGCCAAGCAAAAACTCATCACTGTCATTGTGTAGGGCAATTTGTTTATGATTAAAGTGTTCATATTGTTCTATTTAAATAAGGTTAGACAGTTATTGATTACTCACCGGTGAGATAATGATAGGCATTCATCAGTATTTTGCCCATATTCTCATGGTAAACAGAAGTATAGTCTGTAGGAGAATACCAGTCGAGCAGACCAGCACCGAAACAGATGATACCACCCTTTCCAAACTCACCATTGTAGTTTTTCAGTTCCCAAGAAGAAATCTCGTTGCCATGACCTGTCAGGCGGCGTGCCTTTCCACCTGTCACTTCGTCGAACTTCTGATAGAGGGCGTCGTCTGAAACACCATCCCAGTGGTACTGTGATGCAGAGTTACAGATGGTGTAGTCCTTATCAAGCGTGTAGATAGCCTCGGGGTTAGCCGGGTTGACAACAAGTCCCTGCCACAGAGCATGACTCTTGTCGAATACGGGAAGTGTCCAGGGATCGTCGCCCATCTGTGGACCACCTTCGCCATTGCCACCCCAACAGTTGTTTGGACAACCGTCTTGTGGCATAGCGCCCAATGCCGCTGCCAGGTTAACGCCCATTCGCTGCAGCACGAAAGCGCCACCTTTCTTCCAGTATTCCTTCAACTTTGGCAATGCCTCCATGGCACTCTTCTCGCCTCCCTCAAAACCAGAGAAAGAAGTATAGGCACCCGTCTGGCGGTGGAAGAAGATAAACTTACACTCGTCCAACAGTCCATCGAAGTTGGCTATCTGTTCCCAAGAGACATAAGCCGAGCCCTGAATATTACTGGTCAGCCATTTGGCTGCAGCCTTCTCTTCGTCCTTCAGGTCGTCAACGTTTGCGGCATTACCTGCAAAGATAGCCACAGGCTTGTCGATAAGCACAATCTTCACAGTATAGGTATTGGTGGCCGTACCGTCGGTCAGCGTCAACTGGAACGGATTTTCAGGATCACTGAAATCAGCCGTTGAACCACTGGCAGGGAAGCTGACAGCATCCTCGCTATTGTCCACGGTAAAAGAAGCATTGCTCAAGTCGATACCACTGATGCCCAACACATAAACCGTGATGGTTTTATCGTCCTCATTGATAGCGCCCTTAATGCCCGAGAGGTAGAAATTATAAAGTTTGGCCTCATCGTTACGTACGGCAATGCGATACTCCATCATCAGGTCGCCATTGGTGATGCGCAATGTCTGGTCGGCCTCCACGTTAATGTGGTCGCCCTGCTTCATGCTACTGGTGGCACCTGGCGAAACAATCAGACTGGTTACAACCATGTCGTTCTTAGCCATAAAATCGACGGGCACCTTTACTTTTATCAGTTTAGTCGCCATATCAATGGTTCCCTCGTACTTATCGTTTAGCACAAACTTCTGCACCAAACAGTCGCCATCCACACTGAGACTGCCCGTACGGTCGTCAGAGCAGGCTGCAAACCCACAGGCCACCATCAGTGCACATATGATATTAAATATTTTAGTCTTCATAATATTCCGTTTTATGTTCATTTTACCAATTACCACAGTTTTGAGTGTACTTACCATTAGAAGCAGCCATCTGTTCATGAGGAATAGGTAGGTATTCGTTCTTATCGGCCACAAACTGTGCACCCTCTAGGAATTTAGCGCTCTTACTCTCACTGGCGTAGAAGTTGTTGATCACGCTGGCTGCCTCACCCCATCGTACGAGGTCGAAGAAACGCTCGCACTCCATGGCCAGTTCCAGACGGCGTTCCATCTTGACAATGTTCAAAGTCTGGGCTTTGTCGTAAGTGCCTTCGTAAGGTTTCACGTTATAACGCACATTCAGAGTGTTGGGATAGTTGGCCACAACACTGCTGGACTGCATGCTCTTGGCGCGATTGCGAAGCTTGTTCACCAGCTGGATAGCCTCGCCAGTCTTGTTCAACTGTGCCAATGCTTCTGCACGCATGAGCAGCACATCTGCATAGCGGAACACGATGCGGTTCATCGATGTAGCCCACTGGTTGTCTGCATTGAAGATATACTTATCTGTCAGGTCGGGATCAACACACTGCTTTAGAGAGATGAAGTTGCCATAGTTGCCATTTGAACGGCTCCAGGGTTTACCCTCACCGATGGTGAGCTTAGGACTGGGGTTGAACATAAACTGTGTGCCAGGCATACCTACGGTGATGAAGAGTCGTGGGTCAACAGTCTGACTGTTGCCGACGGTCTTTCCCACAAGCACAGCATAGTCCGTGGCATTAGCCTCATCGAACATCGGATGACCTTCAAAGTCGGTCTTATAGGCATTCACTAGGTTGTGCGAGGGCTTGTAGAAGTCGCAACCGCCCAGAATACCTTCTAGCTCGGGTGGAATCAGACGGTTAGAGAAGTTCAGGTTACCATAGTTAGTGCCATCGTTCTTTGAATATTGAATAGCCCAGATGCTCTCTTTACCATTCTCATAAGCTTCCTCCGGACGGAAGTTATTGTGCAAGTCACCCTCCAGATCATAGCCGCGATACAGGGTGAGCTCGGTGTATTCCACCACTTTCTTCAGGTCGTCTTCATTGATGCTGGTCACCTGATTGCTGTTGGCATCGTCCTGACGATAGGCTTTATAGAGATAGGTCTTAGCCAAGAAGGCAGCGGCTGCCGACTTATTAGGGCGTCCTTTATCAGCCTGAGTCTGAGGCAGATGCTCGTAGGCATAGTTCAAGTCTTCGATAATCTGCATCCAACCTTCGTCGTTACTATACTCAGTGTTTGAGATATTCTTAATATCCTCTTCCTCCAGATTGGGCTTATTGACGAAAGGAATCTTCTTAAACAGTCGTTTCAGCTGGAAATGACCGTAGGCACGCAGGAAGCGCATCTCGGCTATGCGCTCTTGAACGGCAGCATCGTTCTGGTCGCCGTTCGACAGCACGTTGAGACAAAGATTAACGCGCGACAGATACTTATAGAGTCGAGTCCAGATAGAACTGAAGTTCCAGTCGGTAGTCATCACACCAGTACACAGTTCCAGATTGTGGAAAGGCGTACCGTCTGAGTGGTCTGCACCACCAACATAAGCATCGTCCGAGCGGGTATCATAATTCCACAAAGAGAACGAAGCGTTCATATCCTCGATGGTTACCAAGCCGGCATACGCCGACGTCAGGATATTGTCTGCATTGGCAGGGTTCTTAGCCTGCTCCTCTGTCAGTGTAGCCTGTGGCAGTTGGTCGTCGAGGAAATCAGAGCATGACGTGAAGCCACCAAATGCGCAACATGCAACAATTGCTTTATATATAGTCTTCATAATGATCAAATTTCGATTATCAGTTATCAGTTAAAACGATACATTCATACCGAATGTGAGGTTGAGGGGGATAGGATAGCCAAAGCCTGGGTTCTCAGGATCTACGCCAGTAAACTTGCTGCTTTTGATGGTCAGCAGGTTTTGTGCTGAAGCATAGAGACGTACACGTTCCATCTTCATCTTGCTGACAAGCGTCTTGGGCAAGTTGTAGCCCAACTGAATGGTACGCAACTTAGCAAAAGAGCCATCCTCGATATAGTATGAAGACAGGCGACCTTCGTTGGCAACATCACGGGTGCTCAGCGCGGGGATGTCGCTACCAGGATTAGCAGGACTCCATGCGTCGAGAACGCGGGTGCCCTTGTTCAGATAGGGAAGGTTCACCTTATCATAAGTATTGGTCCAGAAGTCGGTCTGCGTCTTATAGTCGTAACAGTTGACGTCAACGCCCTGAACGCCCTGCCAGAACATAGACAGGTCCCAGTCCTTATACTGCAAGTATATATTCAAACCCCACGTAAAGTCGGGTGTGGGATTGTAGATCCAAGCCTGGTCACTCTCGTTGATAGTGCCGTCTTTAACCACATCAAGATAACGGATGCGGCCCAGTCCGGCAGCCTCCTGAGAGGCATGATTACTAATCTCATCCTGTGTGCGGAACAAGCCGTCGGCCACATAGCCCACCTCTGAATACATGGGGTGCCCGATGATGCTGAACACGCCATTGCCACCATAGGTACCTGCCGCAGCAACCGTCTCAGGCAGTTTGGTCACTTCGTTGGTGTACTTACTGATGTTACCAGTGATATCCCAAGAGAAACCGTTGGCCAGCTGATGACGATAGCCCAACGAGAACTCCCAACCAACGTTCTTCACCTCGCCGGCATTGATCCACTGCGAAGAACCTTCGCCCTGTGTGCCAAGACCCTTCATCTCGACAAGGATGTCGGTGGTCTTCTTATAGAACCAGTCAAAGCTACCATAAATATCTCTGTTAAGGAGCGAGAAGTCAAAACCAAGGTTATGCTGCATGGTCGTCTCCCATTTAATATCCTCGTTACCAATCTGCTTGCGGATATAGCCGCTGGGAAGGTTGGTGCCACCATTACTACCGGTGATATCGTAAACCGTACCTGCAGGGGCCTCACCATTCCACAACTCTGTCGTAACCACAGGTGCATACATCGTGAAGCGAGCGGTATTCGAGATTTCTTGGTTACCGGTCATACCCCAAGAGTAGCGCACCTTCAGGTCATCGAGCCAGCTTCGCGTGCCTTCCATGAATTTCTCCTGAGTAATACGCCAGCCTGCTGATGCAGATGGGAAGGTACCATATCTGTTGTTCTTACCGAAACGGCTGGAACCGTCACGACGTAAGGTGAAAGAAGCCATGTAGGTATCATTATAGGTATAGTTGGCTTTTCCGAAGAAAGATACCAGCGAGAAGCCACCACCAGAGCCCTCGGCCACTTGTCGACCAGAGCCTGCAGTGGGCCACATATAGTCGGTAGTCAGCACAGCCATCCCATAGCGGCGAGCATTACTCCAGTTATCGTCAGTACGGTTCAACTCCGTACCAACCATGGCATCAGCACGGTGCTTGCCAATCTCCAGATTATACGTAGCGATGGCGTTCCACATCCAGCGCTGTGCATGTTCCTGGCGCATCTCGGCTGCCGTTTCCGAGTTGGCTATCTTACCATTAGCCACCGGATACTGGAAGTTGCGCTGCTGCTTCTGACTGTAGTCCAAGCCAATCGTAGAACGAATCATAAAGTTCTTAAACGGTGTGATACTGATATGGGCATCACCGAATATACGCCACATGGTGTATTCGTTGTCTTTGGTTCTTGAAAGCATGCTCAGTGGATTCTCGCGCTCGGGGAAAGCGCCTACGGGCTGAGCATACTCACCATTTTCAGCATAGATGGGGAAGTTAGGACTGAACTGCAGGGCGTTTCTTAGTATGTCGCCAGGAGCATCTGTTCCCTTGGTGCGGTTCAGGGTGAAGTTCTCACCAATAGTGACGATATCGTCCAACAGCTTATACTCGGTGTTGGCACGTGCCGAAAGTCTACTGAACTCCGACTCTTTGATCGTACCCTTGTTGTCGTAGTAGCCCATTGAGAAGAACGAGCTGCCCTTTTCCGAGCCACTGCTCACAGAGAGGTTATACTGCTGAACGATGCCCGTGCGAGTCACCTCGTCAAACCAGTCGGTATCGCCTGCATGAAGGGTGCCATTGGTGTCCAGATAGTTGTCCATCGTCACGCCGTAGAGCTGAGGATGACCATTCTGGTCGTAGCCCCAGTCAAAGTTATACCCCACAATATTCTTATTGGGGTCCTTGCCGTCGTTCACGTTGGCCTGCCAAAGGGCCTGTCCAAACTCACGCGCATTCAGGGTCTTTATCTTATGCGCATAGAACGAGGCAGCCACGCTGCCGTCAAAGTCCACCCTTACCTTACCTTCCTTGCCACGCTTGGTCGTGATGATAATCACACCATTGGCAGCGCGCGAACCATAGATAGAAGCCGAGGCGGCATCCTTCAGCACCTGGATGCTCTCAATGTCGTTGCCGTTCAGCTCGTGCATACCAGACTTGGTAGGCACACCATCTATAATATATAGAGGATCATTATTGTTCAGCGTACCCAAACCACGAATACGTACCGTTGCGGCGCCCGAGGGATTACCGTCGGCTGTGATGTTCATACCCGGCACACGTCCTTGCAGAGCTTTCATGGGGTTGTTCTCGTTCTGCTTGGCCAGCTCGCCAATATTTACCGTCGAGACAGCACCCGTCAAGTCAATCTTGCGCTGTGTGGTATAACCTGTCACCACCACTTCCTGCAGCACCTGATTGTCGGGCTTCAGTTCCACGCGCATGCCATTCTTTGCCGGCACTTCCTGTGGCTGATAACCGATGTAGGTAACCACCAGCACCTTGCCAGCCTCCACTTTCAAAGTGAACTCACCATCGAAGTTGGTCACTGTTCCATTCGTTGTGCCTTTTTCCTTCACCGTGGCACCGATGACTGCTTCGCCAGTCTCATCGACCACTGTACCCGAAACTGTTGTCTGTGCATACATCACCGTACAAAACAGCAGGGTAAGGAAACTCAAAAACACTCGTTTTGCTTGTTTCATTAGCTTTCAGTTTTTAGTTAATACTTCTGTTAGAATAATCATGCCACAAAAGTATATAATATTAGTAGCTATAGATTGAAAATATCGTTCATGCCACCCAAAAATTGTTGCAATGTAACATTTTTACGATGGAATGAACGATATTTGATATTTCAATAAGGTTTACTTTCTGACGTCGCCAGGCACCATGCCATAGGCTTCTTTAAAACATTTGGTGAAATAGGATGGTGCCGTGAAGCCTACAGCATAGGCCACCTCGCTGACGCTCTTGTCTGTGGTAAGCAATATCTGATAGGCGCGATTCAGACGCGCAGTGCGAAGCAGCTCTACGGGCGAGGACCCCGTAATAGCCTTCACTTTGCGATAGAGCTGAACACGACTGAGGCTCATCGCAGAGGCCAGATCATCCACACTGAGGTCACTGTCCCCCAGACGGGTTTCCACCACTTCACGGAAATGTGAGATAAACGAGCCCTCCACCGGACCGGCATCCGTTCCCTGCTCTTTCACGACGTCAGCAGGTGTCTGCTGTTCTGCCACAGGAGCGATGGGCTCCATGTTCCATAGGGTGTTTGTCACACGTTCGCGCTGAATAGCCACCTTGCGCAGATGCTGCAGGTAAGACAAGATAATCACGAGCGACAGTAGCACAATCACACCTACAGCCAACCAGTTGATGACGTGCTGCGTGTTCAGTTCCTGCAGATAGGAGTCAGCCTTTTGATGAATCTGGTCTAGCCGATGCGTCTGTCGCATCAGCTCTTCGTTCTGCATCAGCAGCACCTTGGCATTGTCGTGCGTCACGAGGGCCGACATCATCATCGTCTCTTTTTCGTAGGGCTGACCTTCCAGTATCTTCACCGCCAGGTCTATCAGTTGATCTCCATTGGTGGGATAGATATAAGAGGCTTCCAACAGCGAGTCGCGCACCAGCTGAATACCGCCGCCCTGGCCCTGAAGACCATCAATGCCACAATACAGCACCTTGTTGCCTAGAGCTTTTCTCGCCCCCATCGCAGTGCGGTCGTTGGCGCCAAACACTAGGTCCACGTGTTCGTTTGGGTGGTCGGCCATCCACTGGCGTGTCGTCTCATACCCCGTTTCTTCGGTCCAGTCACCTTGCAGCGAAGCCAGCAGCTTAATCTGCGGTGCCTTCTTCAGGGCATCAACGAAACCATTGTGTCGTTCTATGCTAGGCGACGATCCTTCCAGTCCTTTGATTTCCAATACCGAGCCCTTGCCATGAAGACAAGAAACGATATACTCGCCCATCACACGTCCCATCTCATAGTTGTCGGCACCGATAAAGGCAGTATATTTTCTGGAGTTCGTTTTTCGCTCAGACACGATGACTGGTATGCCCTTATCGTAAGCGCGGTCAATGGCGGGAGAAATGGTCTGCACCTGATTGGGAGCCACTATCAGCAAGTCGATGCCTTCGTTCACCAGACTGTCAATCTGTTGCACCTGTCGCTCATCATTATCATAGGCAGCAGCAAACTTCAACTCCACATTATTATGGAAATAGGTTCCCATCTGGAGTTCATAGTTCTGCTTGTCGCGCCAGATGTCTTCAGAGCACTGCGAAATACCAACGCGATATTTCGTCTGACGCTCAGAGCACGACATCATGAAAAGCGCAAAACAGATTAAGGACAAAAATAGCTTCTTCATCTAACCAAGTACATCAATTTTAACTTTTGATTTGCAAAAATAAGCAAAAAATGCAAAACGTCCAAGCATTTGTTGTTTTTATTTATCCAAAGCAATATACTGCATGATGAAATGTTCGGCTATCGGCAAGAAGCGATCATGGCCCCGGGCATTGAGATGAGCCGTGTCGCGACGACCATTCTGAAAGTAAACATCGCGGAAGCGGTCGTTCTGCGCATATATATTACTTTGGTGATAGGCATCAAACACAGGGATGGCGCGCGAAGCACACACCTTCAGCATACAGTCCACCACGGCTTCGAAGTTGTGCGCATTCACATCGTTATCAGCCCGCATCCATGGCGTGAAGAAAAACAGTTGTGCGCGTGGGTAGCGGTCTATCAGTCCATCGCACAGTTCTGTCAACTTTTCTCTAAACAAATCAATGCCAATACTGTCTAGCCGTGTCGCATCGTTATGTCCTGCTATCACCACGATATAGTCGAGCGAGTCACTCATCTCCTGATAGCGGTTTACCATTGCCTTTCCCCAGCGGTTTAGGTCTATAGAAATACAGTTCCCGTTACGCCCGTAATTATAGTATTGCATACCCTGTCGTTGAGCGAACTTATAATGCCAAGTATTTTCCACAGGTTCACGGTGGTTGCGCACATAGCTATCGCCCAACACTCCGATACGTTTTCCAGCCAGCGGTTGCTGCGCACATACAGCCACGACAGTCCCCATAGCCAGCAGGACAGATAAGAATAATTGTTTCATTGTTTACTGTTTGTTTAGGAATTAATTTGCAATTGCAAACTTAATCAAAAAACTTTGAAAATTGATATTTAACCACAAAAATTAGCTTAAATTAAAAAAAAATGGCAGTTTCGTTTTTAAGAGAATAAAATAATGTCTATATTTGCACCATACTAATTCACTAAGCAAATATTACTAACAAAATAACTTATGATCAAACTTACTGCTATCAAGAAGACTATCATGCCATGTGCAATGATGTGCGCTATGATGCTGTTGACCCCTCCTTTTGCAGGATGGCAAAGTGCTTATGCATCTGTTCAGCAACAGAAGAGCCAGATCAAAGGTACAGTTGTAGATAGTCAAGGTGAGCCAATCATTGGCGCCAGCGTTGTCATCGTAGGTGGCAAGACTGTTCAAGGTACCGTAACCGACTTCGACGGTAATTTCATGCTGAACGTAGCTCCTGGTACCCAGTTAAAAATCTCTTATGTAGGTTTCAAAGAGACTACCGTGAAAGCCTCTAACGGCATGAAGGTGGTCATCGAAGAAGAATCGACCATGCTGAAGGGCGTCGAGGTTGTGGCCTACGGTGTTCAAAAGAAGGTGACCGTCACGGGTGCCCTTTCTTCCGTTAAGGCCGAAGACCTGGTACGTACGCCAGTAGGCGACGTTACCAACGTGCTTGCCGGTCAGCTCTCTGGTGTAACAACTATTCAGTCATCAGGTGAGCCAGGACAAAATGCCACCAACATCTTTGTTCGTGGTCAGGGAACTTGGGTTGATTCTAAGCCTTTGATCCAGGTGGACGGTGTTGAGCGCGAGATGTGGGATATCGACCCCAACGAAATCGAGAGCATCACCGTATTGAAGGATGCTTCTGCAACTGCCGTATTCGGTGTACGCGGTGCCAACGGTGTTATTCTGATCACCACCAAGCGCGGTCAGGAAGGTAAAGCAAGAGTTACAACGAACGTCTCTTTCTCTGCCATGACTCCAACCAACATGATTGAGCAGGCCAACTCATACGAGTACGCCCTCTACCACAATCAGGCAACCATTAGTGATGGTGCTGCCAAAGGCGTTTTCACCGATGCTGTTATTCAAAAATTCAAAGACGGAAGCGATCCTATTCGTTTCCCAAATATGCGTTGGGATGAGTACATCATGAAGGATGTCACACTCCAGCAGCAACACAATATTAATATATCAGGCGGTAATAAGAAAGTGAAGTACTTCATCTCTGCCGGTATGTTCACACAAGACGGTATGTTCAAGGAGTTTGGCAAGTCTTGGGACTATGGTTACGAATACCAGCGTTTCAACTACCGTGCGAACTTAGACATGGACGTCACAAAGACCACAAAGCTGAGTTTCAACATTGCTGGTAAGGTTGACGATGCTGCACGTCCAAGAACTGGTGGCGGTGCAGCTGCTATGATTAAGGCCATCTACAATGCCACACCTTTCTCAAGCCCTGGTATTGTTGACGGACGCTATATCGTGAACTCTAACTCTAATGCCGACAATGAGGACGGCATCATGCTGCCTTTTGTTGGCGACACTCCAATGACCTATTACGCTTATCAACCCGGTGCCATCCAGACCAACAACAACAAGTTGTCTATGGACCTGATTCTGGAGCAGAAACTGGATTTCATTACTAAGGGGCTGTCATTCAAAGCTAAAGGATCATATAATAGTGATTACGCTGTAACAAAGACTCTTACCGCCAGTGTTGCCAACTACACTCCTGTCGTATTGGCACAACGCGATGAAAACAATGATATCATCTATGAAAATGGCAACGTGATGACGCAGCCTATGCTCTTCCGTAAGAATGGTTCGGATGTTGACCCAACCTATGCTTACGGCTACGGAAAAGGACGCGACTGGTATGTAGAAGGTTCATTCACCTACAATCGCTCTTTCGGTATGCACACCATCACCGCTTTGGCTCTTTACAACCAAAGCAAGAACTACTATGTTAGCGATGCCGAGAATGCCTATACCGATATTCCCCGTACATACGTTGGCTTGGTAGGTCGCGTGACCTACGACTGGAACAACCGCTACATGGCCGAGTTCAACATTGGTTACAACGGTTCTGAGAACTTTGCTCCCGGCAAGCGCTTCGGTACCTTCCCCGCAGGTTCTATTGGATGGGTTGTCAGCGACGAGCCATTCTTCAAGCCCGTCAAGAACGTTGTTTCTTTCTTGAAACTGCGTGCATCATGGGGTCTTGTAGGTAACGACAAAGTGAGCAGAAAGCGTTTCATGTATATCCCAGACCCATACAACGTAAACCAGAATGCTTTGCTGGAGCGTACCGGTAAGGATACTGGCGCATTCGGTTATAACTTCGGTGTGGAGAATGGTACCACTGCAATGGGTGCTGTTGAATCTGCCAAGAACTCTGCCGATGTAACTTGGGAAAAGGCTTTCAAGCAGGACTATGGTTTCGACATGTACTTCCTCAACGATCGTCTGCGCACCAACTTCGACTACTACAAGGAGCACCGTAAGGACATTCTGTGGCAGAACAACAACTCGCCTTCACTGCGCGGTTTCTCTATCCCCTTCACCAACTTCGGTGAGGTTAACAGCTGG
This sequence comes from Prevotella sp., assembly GCA_024695815.1. Taxonomy (GTDB): domain Bacteria; phylum Bacteroidota; class Bacteroidia; order Bacteroidales; family Bacteroidaceae; genus Prevotella. The sequence goes on along the minus strand of JAILHK010000034.1, from coordinate 202,591 downwards.
GGTTGGGAAGTTTCTGTCAACTGGCAAGACAAGATTGGCAAGGAGTTCCGCTACTGGGCTAAGCTGAACCTGTCGTACAACCAGAACGAAATCAAAATTGATGGACAAGCTCCTCAGACCAACGATTTCATGTACACCAAAGGACATCGTATTAACTCTCGTTCACTCCTGAAGTTCTGGAAGTATTACTATGAAGGTGCCGAAGAAGACTATATGAAGGAGTTTGGTGTTGAGTCATTCCCAACTCAGTTGGTAGCCAACCTTCAGCCTGGTGATGCTATCTATGTGGACTTAGACAAGAGTGGCAAGATTGATGGTAACGACTATGCCGTAGGCCTTGGTCACACAAACGATCCTGAGTATATCACTGGTTTGCAGATGGGGTGCACCTGGAAGAACTTCACTTTCAATGCGCAACTCACTGCAGCATGGAATGTTTCTCGCCTTATTGAAGGTGCCTTCCGCACTCCATTTACAGCGTCGGCTGGTCAGAGCACACAGGGCGGTGGACTGCTCAAGTACCATGTGGATCATTCATGGACAGCCGAGAATCCAAGTCAGAGCGCAGAATATCCTCGCGCTACATGGAAGAACGCCAACCAGAACTATGCACCTTCAACACTCTATGAGAAGGATGCCAAGTACCTGCGTCTGAAGACCATTCAGCTGGCCTACGACTTTCACCTTCCATTCATGAAGGTATTGGGTCTGAACCAGATGCAGCTGGCCATCAGTGGTTACAACCTGCTTACGTTCACTCCATACATCTGGGGTGATCCCGAAACAACTGCCAGTGGTAATCCCTCTTACCCCTTGCAGCGCACTTATACGGCCAGTCTTAAACTGGGATTCTAACTTCAGCTAAATTATCTAATTAAATAAGGATATCCCAATATGAAAATATATCAGCATATCACAAGCGGCGTCATTACAATGGCTATGGGAGGAGCACTGCTCATCTCTGCCTGTACAGACGAAATTAAGTTTGGCGACGCCTTCATCGAGAAGTCACCCGGTGGTACAGTAACCATCGACACGGTGTTTAACAACCCAGAATATGCCAAGCAGTTTCTGACAGGTATCTATGCTTTACAATACTACGGACTTCCCTACAACCAAAGTGTCAACCACAGTGCAAACCCATACGTTGGTAAGCTCGACGCCCTGACAGACGCCTATCAGTTGCACTGGAATAGCAACACCGTCTATAACAGTTTCTATTCTGGCACACTGAATGCCAACGAGCAGCCACTCATCAGCTACAGCAACGACTATGTCTGGGAGGCCGTGCGTCAGGCTTGGATCTTCATTGAAAACATCGAGAAGGTTGAAGGTATTTCAGCAGCCGAGAAGAACAACATGATTGCTCAGGCAAAGTGTTTGATAGCAGCTCGCTACTTCGATTTGTTCAGCGTATTTGGCGGACTGCCCATCGTTGATCATGCCTTCAGCGGCACAGAGAGCAGCTATTCTTTCCCACGCGCAACAGTTGAAGAGACTGTCAATTTCATGGTTAACCTGCTCGACGAGGCCATCCCTGATTTGCGTTGGGCCTACAATGGCAACACCACTGACACTGACGACACCAACACTGGTCGTTGGACTGCCGCTGGTGCCATGGCACTGAAAGCAAAGGTTCTGCTGTTCTCAGCATCGCCTATCTACAATTCAGACCAGAGCTACTATGACGGTACTACAGAAGCCGAGAAGCAGCACCTGGTATGGCATGGAAACTATGACGCACAGCGTTGGCAGAGAGCACTTCAGGCTTGCAAAGACTTCTTCAACCGTTTGGAAACAGATGGTTACTACAAGTTGATGGAAGCCACAGACCCCGAGGTGAACTGTAAGAAAGATGCCAACGGCTACCGTCAGGCCTACCGCTATGGCTACATCCGTCAGGGCAGCAAGGAAGTGCTCCACTCTACCCGCGTAGCCACAGTCTATGGTACACAGGGTACCTACGCTTGGTGGAACTGGGTCGGCAATGGCCGCCACTCTTATCTGCCCACACTGGAGTACATGGAGATGTTCCCCTGGAGCGATGGTGCTCCATTCAACTGGGAGAAGGACGCTGCTGCAGGCCGCATCAATGGTGATAAGGGCCGTCTCTTCTATCAAAACAAAGTAGGCCGTGGTGGTGCCGTATCAAAGACGCCTTCACGCGACCCACGTCTATATGAAAACATTCTTGTGAACGGAACCACCGAACAGTTTGACTGGAACAAAGGTGTGCCCTCTGGCAATGCCTACGAGTTATGGGTTGGCGGTTATCACGAGAACTGGGACGTCAAGGGTCCTCAGAAAAATGCAGAGACCGGCCTTACAGAGTATATTCTTCAAGAGAAGCTCTTCTCTAAGTATTCTACGGGTATGGGTGTCATCAAGTACTACCTGGGTGAGGAATACCACCGCAAATTTATGCATTGGGTTTACCTGAGTCTGGACGAGATGTACCTGATGTATGCCGAGGCTTTGGCACAAACCGGCGACCTGGCTGGTGCCATCGCACAAGTAGATATTGTTCGTGCTCGTGTAGGTCTTCCTGGCCTGGCTGCAAAGAACGCAGCCTTGAACCTGACCAGCAACAAGGACAACCTCATCAACGAGATTCTGCGTGAGCGTGCTTGCGAGCTGGGTATGAGCAACAACCACTATTATGACATGATACGCTACAAGCGTACTAACTGGATTGTGAAACCCCTACACGGACTGATCACTTATCGTTTGATGCAGAACAGTAAGGGCGAATGGGTTCGCAACTATGAACCATGGATGGGTACCCACAAGGACAATGGTATCGCAGAACCCTACCGTTTCGAATACGAAACCTTCCAGCTGATGAACCGCGAGCGTCAGCAGTGGGGTAAGGATCCCAACTCTCCCGAGATCAAGAAGTGGCTGTTGTTCCCATTCCCCGTTACAGAGGTCAACAAGGGCTATGGTCTAATCCAGAACCCCGGCTGGTAATATTCTTGAGTTAATGGGTAAGAATTAATAATTTAAGAATAATAGAAGATATGAACAAGAAAAATATATACGTGCTTTCACTGCTTGCAGGCCTCAGCCTGCCAGCAGCAGCACAGAAAGACTCAACTACGCTGACTGGCAATGACTTCATTGATCAAGTCATCGAGGTGGGTGCAAGTAAGAATTTCACCCGCGCCCAGTCAACAGCCGCTGTTTCTGTGATTAAGAGTCAGGACGTTGACAAGCGTTCTTCTAAGAATATCGGCAACTCTATCCTGGGTCAAGGCAATGGTCTGATCTCACTCGATGGCGCTGGCATCTATTATGCTGCCAATCCCACGTTCTACGTACGTGGCCTGCAGAGTCTCAGCACCAGCACCCCACTGATTTTGGTTGATGGTATCGAGCGCGACATCACGCTGCTGAGCCCCGAAGAGGTGGACCACGTAGCCATTCTTAAAGATGCTGCCGCTGTTGCACTCTATGGTTATAAGGGTGCCAACGGTGCCATCCAGATTACCACAAAGCGTGGTCAGTATAATAGCAACAGCATCCGTGTGAACTACGACCACCTGATTAACTATCAGATTAATCGTCCTAAGTTCGTCAATGCCTATACTTATGCCAACGCCATGAACGAGGCACTGGCTAACGAAGGTGCAGCACCACGCTATGGCACCGACGAGCTGAATGCCTATCAGAACGGCACCTATCCTTTCCAGGCACCTAACGTGAACTGGGTGGACGAGACCTTCCGTCATCATGGCGTCACTAACAAGTATGCCATTGAGTTTAAAGGCGGTGGCGAGCGTTTCCGCTACTTCACCATGGTGAACCTGCTTTCAGACAAGGGTTTCATCAAGAACTTCGATGCCAACGAGGGTTACTCAACACAAGACAAATACGTTCGTGGTAACATGCGTACCAACTTGGATATTGACCTGACCCCAACCACCGATTTGAAAGTGAACCTGTTGGGTGTGTTGAGCGAGATGTCACGTCCCGGCAACGAGACTGACCTGTGGAAAAACGTATATTCACTGCCCGCCAATGCATTCCCCATCAAGAGTGAGACTGGCGACTGGGGTGGTAATGCCACCTATGCTGGAACACTGAACCCCGTGGCACAGTCAACGGCAGCCGCCTACTACAAGATTCACGAACGTGCTCTGTTTGCCGATATGACTTTGCAGCAGGATTTGAAGTACTGGCTCGAAGGTCTGAGCTTCACTGCTCGCATGGGTTACGACATGTACTCAACACTTTTCGAGAACCACAGCCGTGAGTATATCTACGGCAGCTATCCCGTATCTGGATGGGCAGGCGGTGCTCCCGTTCTGGGTTCATACTTCACTGGTGGTAAAGACGGCACCATGAGCAAGGATGCCAACACCAACAACTACCAGCGTCGCATGACCTTCCAAGCTAGTCTTAACTACGACAAACAGCTGACTGACAACGACTATGTTTACGGACAGGTGAAATATGACTACGACTATCAGAACACCACAGGTGTAAACACAGCCATCACACGCATGAACTACGCATTGTGGGCACACTACGCTCACAAGAACCGCTACTTGGCAGACCTCGCTTTGGTTTACTCAGGCAGCAGCCGCTTGGCTCCCGACACAAAGTGGTCGTTCTCTCCCACCCTGTCAGCCGGTTGGTTGCTGAGCAAGGAGAACTTCATGAAGGACGTTAAATTTGTCAACTTCCTGAAACTTCGCGCCAGCCTCGGTCTGATCAATGCCGACTATCTGCCAGGCGATAACGTATGGACCTACTACACCCAGTCTTACTCACAAGCTGGTGGTGGCTATGCATTCGGTAGTGGTTACGACTCAGCCATGTATGGCCCTGTAACCATCGGTCAGATGGCCACACCTAATCCCTCACATGAGAAGGCTACCAAGTTCAATGTTGGTTTGGATGCTACTTTGTTCGACGGTCTGAACCTTGAAGTTGACTACTTCATGCAAAACCGCCACGACATTTGGGTATCGGGTGCAGGCTTCTACACCTCACTGATTGGTTTCGATGCTCCATATCTGAACCAGGGTAAGGTTAAGCAGCATGGCTTCGAGGTTGCAGCCGACTACACCAAGAAGCTGGGTGAGGTTACCCTGAACGTAGGTGCTAACCTGATGACCTACAGCAACGAGATCAAGGACATGGCCGAAGAGCCACGCCTCTATTCTAACCTTGTTCAGACTGGCAATCCTCTGAGCTCATCTTACGGACTGATTGCTGAAGGCATCTTTACCAGCGAAGCCGAGATTGCTGCCAGCCCCACACAGACCTTCTCTACAGTCACCGTTGGTGACATCAAGTACAAGGATGTGAACAACGACAACGTGATTGATAACAACGACGTTTGCAAGATTGGCTATAGCGCCAACTGCCCTGAGCTGTTCTACAGTTTCCATCTGGGCGCTGAATACAAAGGATTCGGTTTCGATGCAATGTTCCAGGGCGTAGGTCGCTATTCTGCCAACATCAACTCATCTGCATACTTCAGCACCATTGTAAATAATAATGCACTTTCACAGTATGTCTATGACAACCGTTGGAACAAGGAAACTAACAACGTGGCCAACGCCAAGTTCCCACGCCTCAGCTCTGCCAGCAATGCCAACAACACACAGAACAGCACCTTCTGGCTGCGCGATCGTTCTTACATGAAGCTGCGCAACGTAGAGCTCTACTACCACTTGCCCAAATCGCTGCTGACCAGCACTAAGATTGTCAATGCTGCCAAGGTTTACCTGCGTGGCAACGACCTGCTCACCTTCGACCACATCGACGAGGTTGATGCAGCCTCTTACGGCGTTACAGCACCACTGAACCGCAGTGTTGTATTCGGACTGTCAGTAACTTTCTAACCCACAAAAAACAATGACTATTATGAAAATCAAATCATATATCATCAGTGCTTCTGCACTACTGGCACTGGCTTCTTGCAGCGACCAGATGGACTACCACGAGTACAAGGTAGATGGTGCTGACTATATCAAGGAGATGTTCAGCCGCGTTGGTGGTTTCACCACGACCATCTACCAGCAGTTGGATCAGGACTTCGGCAACTATAGCGGTGCTATGCTGAGCTCCGCTACCGACGAGTCAGTCTATTCACATCCCGGCAATCAGATTGAGGACTTCTACAATGGTGCATGGAGTCCCACCAATGCCAAGAGTTCCATCTGGAGCTCTTGCTACAAAGGCATCAGCTATTGCAACCTGTTGCTCGACGAGTTCCAGGGACTGACATTCCCCGACTATCAGCTGGATATTGAATACAAGAAAGAGATGCAGCAGTACGAGAACTACCAGTGGGAAGCCCGCTGGGCTCGCGCCTACTTCTACTTCCTGCTGGTGCGCCAGTATGGCGATGTGCCCTTGAAGGTGGAGAACATGGATGCTACACAGGCCAACAGTCTGCCCCGCACTTCGTCTGACGAGATCTTCCAGTTTATCGACAATGAGTGCGCTGCTATCAAAGACAACATCATGAAGGACTATGGCACACTGGGCCTGGGCGTTGCCGAGACTGGTCGCGCCAACGACCTCGCCGTGCTGGCACTGCGTGCGCGTGCTGCTCTCTACTATGCAAGTCCATTGTTCAACCCCGAGAACGACAAGGAGCGCTGGCACCAGGCAGCACTGCGCTGCAAGGAGGCTATCGACGCATGCAAACTGCGCGGTATGGGCCTTACCAGCGACTATGCATCACTGTTCCAGTCGGACAACTATAAGGACACCAAGGAGCAGATCTTCATTCGTCGTCAGAACTCAACCTCTGCCAACAACAACTACGAGAAGTATAACTTCCCTGTAGGTATGGAGAACGGTGGTGGCGGCAACTGCCCCACTCAGAATCTGGTTGACGCTTTCGAAATGACCAATGGTAAGGCCATCGACGAAGAAGGCAGCGGCTACGACCCACAGAATCCTTATGCCAACCGCGATAAGCGTCTGGGATGGATTGTAGCAGTCAACGGCGAACAGTGGCCAAACTCTAACCCCACCCTGCTGGAGACATTCGAAGGTGGCGCTAATGGTCCTCAGCTAACCAATGGCACACCCACTGGCTACTATCTGAAGAAGTACTGCAACCCCACCACCATCATTGGTGCTAAGGGTGCCAATGCGTTCTATCACAACTATGTAATCTTCCGTCTTGGCGAGCTCTATCTGGACTATGCCGAAGCACTGCTCAACTGGAAGGGCGACGGCTATGCCACCGACTCAGAGTTTAGCATGTCGGCAGCTGCAGCCATCAACATTGTTCGTGCCCGTGCCGGACAGCCTGACCTGGTAACTGGTTTGAGCCTGGCCGACTTCACCAAGAAGTATGAGAACGAGCGCTTTGTGGAACTGGCCTTCGAGGGACACCGTTTCTTTGACGTTCGTCGATGGAAGAAGGCACCAGAGTACTTCACCACAATCAAGACGATGAAGATCACCGGTACCAAGCAAGTGACAGACAATGGCGACGGCACCACTTCTGTTCAATATGACTGCACCTACACCCCGCAGGTGGACAACAAGACTCGCAACACATGGAATGACAAGATGTACTTCTTCCCCATCCCACAGAGCGAGATTCAGAAGTCGGGCGGTGCTTTGAAACAGAACCCTGGTTGGTAATAGAATAACTATTATTATAACTAACAGCATTAATTTACTAATTTAATCTCTTTAATTATGAAGAAATTTTATCTTTTACTAACGGCCTTTGTGGCTATGGTAACAGGTGCTAATGCAGGTATTATCAACCTGGTTAGCCAAGACTATGAGTCTGGTGATGTTGCCTCATGGGGATGGACATCTCCAAACTTGGCAGGCGGTATGGCAATTGCTGGTGACGATTTCGGTAAATTTTTCCAGTTCAGTTTGGGTGGCAACAATGGCCGCAACTGCTATGCTTTATGGGGTGAGAGCGTTTTTGCCGACAATCTACCCGAGGCAAAATATCACATTGAGTTCGAATGGTGCTATGCCACAGCTGCTAATAATCAGTTTGGTACTGAGTTTGCTTTATTCTCTGGCACAAAGCCCGCTGCAAACAATGGCGTCATCAATGCTAAAGAGAGCACCTTGTTCTCAATCACGGAGTCAGCAGACAATCACAATCTGTTTTTCATCAATGGCGACACTGAGAACACATTTGCTGTTGAAGCCGGTGCGTGGTATTCTATCTTTATTGATATCGACACCTTAGCACATGAACTGTCTTATCAGATTACGTCACAGATCAATTCATCAGATGTTAAGGCAGAAGGTAAACGTACTTTTGCCGCTGGCACAAACATGCTGGCTTCTGGTTTGAACATCTATGCAGCTCGCTATTCGAGTGTTCTTCAGCTTGACAACCTCAAGGTTCAGGTTATCACCCAACAAGACTTTGCTAACGTTCCTTCTGTAGCCCTGACTGGTGTGAACGGTACAGAGCGTACCTACACCATTGCCTTCCTCGAGGGAGAGACTCTGCACGTAAAGGGTACCGATGGCCAAGAACAGGAAATTGAGTATTCAGACTGCGATGGTTCTTATCAGTACATCACTTCAACCTCTGGTACACTCGAGGTTTGGACAACTTCTGGCGAAGCTACATCTGAAAAGGTAACTGCAGAAGTAGAATGCGTTCTGTTCCAACTTCCCGCTGCTGTAGCCACAATCACCAATGCTTCAAAGGGATATGCTAAGGAGTACACCATCACAGTTGACAATAGTGAGGTTCCCACCAAGCCCCAGATTTTCATTGCTTACGAGTTCAAGTCTGGCGACAAAGTTATCCAGAAAGCAGAGGATCAGCTGAATGGTGTAAAAGTTAATGTTGAGGATAAGGGTATCCTGACTATCCAGACTATTGCTCCTGGATTCGGAACAACAACCGTCAACGTTGAAAACAATCAGGCTTTCGCCATCAAGAACGATATTGACTTCCAGCACATGACTGGCACCGAGCTTACCGATAAGGGCTTTGTTGCTATGGACGATCTTGACTCTGAAACCACCTCTGGTGAGAACAACTGGACTGGCCGTATGCGTATGTACTATCAGGTTGACTCTGGCGAGAAAGATGATGATCAGAACACTATCTGGACTAATGTTCCCGTTTACGGTCCTACAACTCAGAACTATGAGGCCATCAAGCGCTATCAGTATCTGCAGTCTAAACTGAACGAAGAAACTGCTGCTACTCTGTTTGCTCCTATGTATCTCTGGCACGACTCTGTTAACGTATCACCTTCTATTACAAAGTACTATGAAGAAGGACAGCCTAAGACGGACCATCTGGGACATGTAGGCGGTAGCACCAACGTGAAGATGTACGAGGGTATCGGTCTATGCTTCTCTGGTAACCTGGGTGATGGTGGTGACTTCTATATCAACGAGAGCATGACTTATGCCGCTATCGTTATCAACAACGTTACTATGGGTGTTGACGGTCTGACCGATGAGGACTTCATCATTGTTTCTAAGATTGACAACTATGGTGGTGGCTCTATCCACCCACAGTTCCCCGTTGGTACCGAACCTGAAACAGCTATTGCTACTTACAAGGCTGCTCACCTGGGTGGTGTAAACGAGGTGCACACTGGTCTGGAGACCTTCCAGCTCTATCGTGTTGATACAGCCCTGAACCGCGTCCTCGTTCTGACTCCCGACAACAATCCTGCAGGCATCAACGAGATGAACTACAACAAGGTGGTTTCTGACCACAACGCTCCTGTTTACAACATGAACGGTGTTCGTATGAACATGAACAGCCTGAATAAGGGTGTTTACGTTAAGCAGGGTAAAAAGTTTGTGATTAAGTAAGCGAAGAATCAAACTCGTTTGTATTCTTCCGAACGCGAACAAACAATACCAATCCCCACAGCCAACAGGTTGTGGGGATTTTTGTATTCTCTCAGTACCAAAATCAGTACCACGTTTTGGTACTGGTCGTACCAGGCGTTGGTACTGAGGCTACCAAGCGTCGGTAGTCACACTACCAAGCCGTGGTACTGAGGCTACCAAGCGGTGGTAATCACGCTACCAAGTGGTGGTACCAAAATCGCACATGTGGTTTACTACGGTTAAACCTCTTTTCTCTCAAATTCCACAAGTTAAAAACCAATTATTTCTGTTGTGTTTAACAGAATTTTCATATCTTTGCCCACGAACTAATAACGATAACAATACTAAAACAATATGAAGAAAAAACTCTTATTCCTATCAGCACTGTTGCTAACAACGGCTACCAACGGCTTTGCACAGCGCCGCACCGATGCGCTGGATCGTGGACTTACCGCTATCAAGACGGCCGACGGTGTGTTCTGCTCCTGGCGTATTCTCGGCGAGGAGTACTACGATGTGAAGTACAACCTCTATCGCAACGGCACACAGGTGGCCTCGAACCTGGAGGTTTCAAACTTTAAGGATGCTGCCGGAACCACCGACAGTAAATATACGGTCAAGGCGGTGGTAAGCGGCGTAGAGGAAGCCACGGGCAGCAAGGTGGCCGACGTATGGGCCAGCAACTACAAGGAGATTACTCCCACACACAGCGGCCTGAAGTCTGTGTATGTGCCCAACGATGTATGCTGCGCCGACGTCGATGGCGATGGACAGGTGGAGATGCTGATGAAGTTCGACAACCAGAGCGAGATCTCGCAGTCGTACCCCAAGAACGGTCCGAAGATTGACGGCGTGGACACCAAGGAGTATAGCCTCTTTGAGTGTCTGAAAATGGATGGCACACGCCTGTGGTACATCAACTGCGGTCCTAACATGGGCGACTTCCAGAACAACGAGCAGAACATTGCAGCCTACGACTGGGACGGCGACGGCAAGGCGGAGGTCATCATGCGTGCTGCCGACGGCACCACCATCTACGATGTGAACGGTACTCCCCACGTTGTTGGCGACCAGACCAAGAACTACCGCGCAGCCACGGGCGGCGGCGCCAACTGGTTTATGCACGACGGTGCCGAGTATCTGGTCTATCTGAATGGTGAGACCGGTGTGCCCTATCAAATCATGGAATACCCCCTGAAACGACTGGAGGATGGCGAGACCGACCTGGAAAAGGCGTGGGGCGACGGCTACGGCCACCGCTCGTCAAAGCACTTCTTCGGTGCACCCTATCTGGACGGTCGCAAGCCCAGCATCTTCCTGGCGCGAGGCATCTACACCCGTCATAAGATGATTGCACTGGACGTTAATCCCGCCACTCACGAGCTCTCTGTACGCTGGCGCTGGAACTGCAACGACAGCAGCTCGCCCTGGTATGGCAACGGCTACCACAACTACGCCATTGCCGATGTTGACTGGGACGGACGCGACGAGATATGCTTCGGCTCGATGGTGATCGACGACAACGGCAAGGGCCTGTCGACAACGGGGCTGGGGCATGGCGATGCTCAGCATCACAGCGACTTCAACCCCTACAAGCATGGTCATGAAATCTTTGCCTGCCTGGAAGACAACCCCGGCAACAACTACCGCGACGCCACCACAGCGAAAATATACCACCGCTTTGTCAGCAGCAAGGACGACGGTCGCTGCATAGCCGGCAACTTCTCTAACGACTATCCCGGTGCCATGGGCTTCTCAGGCTACGACAATCCCATCAGCTGTGTCACCGCCGACTACATCAGTGGCATGAACAAAGGGGGCATACCCGACAACTTCCGCATCTACTGGGATGGCGACCTCTGCGACGAGGGACTGAACTACTCGAACGGTAAGAACACGGCCATCGCTATCTATAAGTATAACAAGGGCATGCTGGAGACGCTGGCTGGCTCGCTGACCAACAACGACACCAAGGGCACCCCCTGCTATCAGGGCGACCTGTTTGGCGACTGGCGCGAGGAGGTGATTGCCCGCACGGCCGATAATAAGATCCGTATCTACACCACTACCATTCCCACCACGTGGCGCAACTACACGTTGTGGCACGACATGCAGTACCGCAACGCCATGGTGTGGCAGATGAACGGTTACAACCAGCCACCCCACGTCAGCTACTTCCTGGGCGAATTGGAAGGCATCACCACTGCCCCACCCGCTCTGACCAACACCAACCGCACCGAGATTCAGAACGGCAGTAGCATCGGCACGGCCCTGAACAACAAGCAGGTGATGCTGGCCGAGACCAACGACATGACCGTCAGCGTGGCCGATGATGCATCGCCCTACATCTTCTTTGACAATGCGCCCAGCTGGGTACAGGGCCACGACAACAACAATAATATCACCCGCAGCTACTTTACCCACACGCTGACTGGCGGTGCCTTCACAGGCAGTATGCGCCTGGTGAAGCAGGGCGACGGCACACTGGTGCTGCCCAACGTCACCGAGACCTACACCGGCAACACCGATGTATGGGCCGGCACGCTGCAGTTTGACGGTACCATGCAGTCAAGTAGTGTATGGCTGAACCGCCACACCAACCTGATCAGTAATGGCGGCACGTTCAACGGCGGCATCAAGGCCGACTATAATGCCACCATCTATCCTGGCGGCAAGAACGCCACGGGCAACCTCACCACCACCACACTGGCTCTGGGCTTCGGTTCGCGCGTGGTCTTCGACATTGCCAAGACGGGAACTGCTGACAAGGTCAATGCCCAGAAGCTCGTCATTGAGAAGAAAGACTGGCAATATGGCCCAGAGTATGCAGCACCAGTGTTCCAATTCAACAACGCCGATATCGATGCTCTACCTGACGGCAACTATCTGTTGGGCGACATCACAACCATCGAAGGCAACATCAACGATATCGTCTTGGAGGGATTTGAAAAGAAAAAGGTAGCTTTGGCTTATGAAGAAGGTAAGCTCTATCTAGTCATCATCAAACTTCGCGATGCTACCAGCATCATCTGGGACGGCGGTGAAGACGGCATATGGGACTTCGGAGAGACTGAAAACTTCAAGCGCGACAACGAGAGTATCATATTTGTAACTGGCGATGAGGTGACCTTCAACGACCAGGCTAGCAAGTCAGACATCACCATCCAAGGTGTCGTTGCACCAGGCAGCATCGTCTTTGCCAACAACAGCAAGAACTTCACGCTGAGCGGTGAAGGCAGCATCATCGACAACACCTCGATAACCCTTCAGGGCGAGGGTCAGGTGAACATCACCAACACCAACAAATTCACGGGCGCTATCTACCTGAACGGTGGAAGGCTTTCGGTAGCTTCGCTGGCCAACAACGACGGTGTGGACTATGCTGCGCTGGGCAGCGCCAAGAACAAGCTGACGTTTAACAATGGTACATTGAACATCCTAAAGACCATGTCAACGTCGCATCCCTTCGCCATTACTTCTGTTGGAACGATCAACGTGGACAACGGCATAACACTGACACACAATGGCGCCATCAGCGGTTCTGGCAAGCAGTTGGTCAAGACTGGTAATGGCACGCTGCAGGTTCAAGGAAACGCTCAGTATGGAGAACTCGTGGTGAACCAGGGCACTGTTCATGGTGGCGAGATTAGCGACGTACACACCTACCCCACCAACATCACACTGAACGGAGGCACACTGAAAGACCCCGACAACATGTATAGCTACTCCACCAACAGGGCCAACGTCAACGTGCCCGAGGGTAAGACTGCCACATGGACACTCGACTCTCGCTGCTACTACAAAGGCAAACTGACGGGTAAGGGCAAGCTGACGGTCAATGTCACCAACACACGTTCACAGATGCAAGGCGACTGGAGCCAGTTTGAAGGCACCATCAACTTCCAAAATCTGAAGACGGGCTCTTACGATCCTTCCATCATGTGGGACAACAGCTATGGTCTGGCCAAGGCCACCATTCACGGTATCTTCAACAACAATGGTAAAAACATCACCATCGGTGCTATCGACGATAATGCGACACTCTCTGGTGCCGGCGTCTACTCGGTGAAGAAGGTCAACATGAAGGTGACCAGAGCGCGCGGCAACAGCACAAACACCAAGATTGAAGCCGTGGGCACGCTATCTATTACAGAAGAGATCAATGTGACGTGGAGCGGTGTCAGTCCCAAAGCTGGTGAGGAGGTCATACTCTGGAAAGTGGGCCGACTGGCCACCTCGTCGTCTGTCATCATCAACCTGCCCACCCTGCCTAGCGGTCTTGAATGGGACACGTCAGAGCTGCTGAAAAAGGAGGGTAAGCTGCGCGTCATAGAAGCCACTGCTGTCAAGACCCTGCAGCAAAACGATGCCCATGGCCAACTATTCAACCTGGGCGGCATGCCTATTGACAAGCCAACAAAGAAGGGCATATACATCAGAAACGGAAAGAAAATTATCATCAAATGAATAAAAAGAGCATCCTCACTTTGATGTGCGGTCTGCTGGCAATGACAGCAGGCCATGCACAGAAGCCGTCTGACACAGCCACCACACAGATGGAGAAGTTAGACCGCGGACTCGTTGTCCTGCCCACCACGTCTGGCAAGGTGTTTGTCAGCTGGCGTCTGCTTGGCACCGACACACAGCAAACCAGTTTCGAACTGCTAAAAAACGGAAAATCATACAAGAAGAATATTCTCACGGCCACCTCGCTGAGTGTCAGTGGCACAACCAACGATGCCTTTCAGGTGGTGACCTATCAGAAAGGTGTGGCCGTGGATACCACCAAGGAAGTGAAGCCTTGGAAGAGCTCGTACCTGAGCCTTCATCTTGACCGCCCGGCGAAAGTTGATGGCTATGCCTACTTCCCCAACGACTGTTCGGTGGGCGATGTGGATGGCGACGGCGAGTATGAGATCATCCTGAAATGGGACCCTGAGAACTCTAAGGACAATTCTAACTCTGGAAACTCAAACCCAGTCATCTTCGACTGCTACAAACTAGACGGCACCAAGTTGTGGCGAATCAACTTGGGTATCAACTGCCGAGCTGGCGCCCACTACACCCAGTTCATGGTATATGACTTCGATGGCGACGGCAAGGCAGAGATGATTTGCAAGACAGCGCCCGGTTCAAAGGATGGACTTGGCAACTATGTCAACAAAGCAGCTACAGACACGCAGATCTCAACGGCAGACAATACTGCTGACTATCGTGACAATGGCACTGTGGACAAGGGAACAGGCCACATCCTGAGCGGCCCTGAATACCTGACCGTCTTCGAAGGACTTACAGGCAAGGCTATCCACACCATTTGGTATAACCCCAACCGTGCTGGCAACTTCAACCGCAGCGACAAGCACCCTGCCAAGAACTTCTGGAACGATGCCTACGGCAATCGTGCCGATCGCCATCTGGCTTGCGTGGCCTACCTAGACGGCCCCGACAAGAATCCCAGCGCCGTGATGTGTCGCGGCTACTATACCCGTGCCTACCTGTGGGCTGTGGACTTCGATGGCAGCCAACTGAAGCACAAGTGGTTGCACGCCAGTGTAAGCAAGACCACCGTAGAACTCTATGATGCCAACTGGAACAAGACCACTAAAACATACAGCACGAACACCAGTGGCGTAGGTTCTTACTACACCATGTTCGGCAATGGCAACCACAACCTCAGCGTGGGCGATGTCGATGGCGACGGCAAGGACGAGATCATCTGGGGAAGCGGTGCTGTGGACAATGATGGTAAGTTGCTTTATGCCGTTGGCTTCGGCCATGGCGATGCCATCCATCTGGCCGACCTTGACCCCGACCGTCCGGGCTACGAGGTGTTTGACGTTCACGAAGAGTCGGTAGCAGACTATGGTGCTGACCTGCACGACGCACTGACGGGTGAGATCATCATTCGCCGCACCCGCGACCGAGATACCGGTCGTGGCATCGCAGCCGATTTCGATGCCAACCACCGTGGCTGCGAGTTTACCTATGCCACCCAGTTGGACTCTTATACCATCAAAGGCACCTCAATCGCCTCAGCTAATCCCGGTATGAACTTCCGAATCTACTGGGATGGCGACATGTACGAGGAGATGCTCGACGATGTGACCATCAATAAGTGGAACAATGGTGCTGCAACACCGCTGGGCCTAGGCTTCAACAGAAACGCCGTGGCGGCCTATGGTAGCCCCGCCTCATGCAACAGCACGAAGGCTACGCCCTGCCTCACCGCCGATATCTTTGGCGACTGGCGCGAAGAGCTGATTCTGTGGAGCAAGACCGACAGTGCTACGCTGAACATCTACACGTCTGCTTATCCCACCCAGTACCGCGTACCTACCCTGATGCACGACCATGTGTATCGTATGGGCATCTGCTGGCAGAACGTGGCCTACAACCAGCCACCGCACCTGGGCTACTACCTGCCCGACTACATCGAGTCATTCCAAGGCGTAGATGCTACAGGCATCCAGGAAGTGCAGAGCGCACCAACCACCCAGGCCCCAAGGTACTACAACCTGCAGGGCCAGCGCATCGAGAAGCCTCAGCACGGCATCTACATCATCAACGGCAGGAAATACCTGGCAAAATAAAGTCCCACGCTTCTCCGCAAGCAACGGCTCAGCCGCTGCCCCCCAAAAGGAAAAAACAAAAACGCCCGTTCGAACTGAACGGGCGTTTTCATTATATGCTATCTAAAAACTATTGTTTCAACTTAAACGAATGTTCAATGCTGTTCATCTCTTCGCGGAAGGCTTGATCCACCTTCAACAGCTTCTCTACGCTAGAACAGCTGTAGAGCACCGTAGAGTGGTCGCGGCCACCAATCAGCTGTCCAATGCGCGATGCAGGCATCTTGGTGTATTTCTGTGCCAGATACATTGAAATCTGACGGGCCTGCACAAACTCGCGCTTGCGGCTCTTGCTGTACACCTGCTGCTGGTTCACACCGTAGTGCTTGCACACCGTCTCCAAAATATCGTCGATGGTGAGCGGACGGTTATCTATCTTCACCGCACGCTTGATCACGCGCTCTGCCAAGTGCAGGTCGATGTTTGAGTTATAGACAATGCTGTAGGCCAACAGAGAGTTCAGCACACCCTCGAGGTCACGCACACTGCCGTTGGCCGTCTGTGCCACATACTGCAACACCTCCTTAGAAATCTTCAGTCCATCGCGACGGCACTTCGACTCCAGAATATCCACGCAGAGCTGCACGTTGGGCTTCTCCAACTCGGCAATCAGTCCGCAAGAGAAACGTGTCAGCAGGCGGTCTTTCACCCAGGTCAGGTCCACAGGTGGACGGTCGCTGGCCAGAATAATCTGCTTGCCCAGACGGAACAGGTGGTCAAAGATGTGGAAGAACGTGTTCAGCGTTTCCTTGGCACTTGCCCACTCCTGGATATCATCGACGATGAGCACATCCAGACTCTGGTAGAAGTTGATGAAGTCATTGGTCGTGTTCTGGCGCACCGAGTCGGTGAACTGCACCTGAAACAGGCGTGCAGAGATGTAAAGCACGCGCTTCTTCGGATACATGCGCTTGCACTGCAGACCAATGGCATTAATCAGGTGCGTCTTACCGCAGCCCGAAGGACCAAAAACAAAGAAGGGGTTAAAGGTTGACTTGCCCGGATGTTCGGCAATAGAAAGGCCCACCGTACGGGGCAACTTGTTAGAAGCACCCTCGATATAGTTATCGAACGTCTTCTTGGTGTCGAGCATGGGGTTCAAGTCTTGAGGAACAGCAGCCTCGATGGTTGTGGGGGCCTTGTTGGCACGTGCCCTTGGTGGCACGGTCTCCAAACTGGTGTCGCCCTCACTCTCCCAGTCTTGTATCTTCTTGTTGACCTTATCAGTCACCAGACGATAGGTCAACTTCACATTTTCGTTGAAGCTCTTGTTCAACGCCCAAGCTATCATACGTACGTAGTGTTGCTCCAAGTACTCGTAGATGTACGGACTTGGAACCTGAACCAATAGTGTTCTTTTCTCAGGGTCATACGACTCGAAAACGATTGGTTCGAACCACGTTTTATATATTTGCTCCGAGACATTCTGCTTGATGAGATGCAGGCAGTTGCCCCATAGCGCCAAATGATTATTTTGCATCTTAGGCGTTAATACTTTTATTTTTTATTATGTTACAAGATAGGTAATTCCTATGGTTAAACTTGTGAGTGCAAAGTTCGCATTTTTTTTCCACTTAACAAAATCTGTCCAAATTGCTTTTTGTGTTTACAATTCTTGTAACTTCCTATAAATAGGTTATTTATGATGTTTCACAATAACCGTTATATTGACACCACTTGTGTAATACAAACACTCTATCATTCAGCAACTTAGCACACTTTTTAAAAGAAAAGCGAACAAATTATTATTTAGACAAAATAAAATTAGTTGCCTTTCCTACCGAATACAGAGAAGTGGACGTAGCGCTTGGGATTCAAACGCAGATCCATCATCAGCGAATCGGCGTGGTACATTGTTGCATTTAGGTTGTTATAGAGTGCGCGATCGTTGATCAGCAATCCCAGTGTGCCCTCCTTACTGTTCATCTTGTCGGTGGTCTGCTGCAGGTTGTCCATCGTGGCATTGACCTTATTCATCGTGGCAGCCAGGTCCATCTCGTTCAACTGGCGGGTGAAGCCCTCGGTATTGGCCAGCACGCCATCGGCCTTTTTCAGCATCTGAGGCATCTGCTTGTTCAGCGATGCCGTCAGCGTGTTCAGCTCGCTGGTGGTCGTGGTAAGGTTGGCTGTCACGCCATCCACGTTATGCAGAATGCTGGCCAGCGCAGGGTCGGCCAACAGTTTGTTCAGACTCGTAAAGATAGAGTCCACCTTTGGAATCATGGCCTCCAGTTGTGGCAACATGTCGGCAGCTTTATCCATCGAGCCACGTGCTATCTCGCCTCTGATGGTATCGCCTGTCTCCATCAACTCCACGGGGTTCTGACCGAACCTCAGCTCTATCTTCACATTACCCAGCAGGTCGCTGGATATGGCTGCAGTGGTACCAACGGGCAACTGTAGCTTCTTGTTCAGCTCCACCAGAGCCAAGATGTTCTTTGGATTATTGTAGTCGTAGATAATCTTCTTCACGACGCCTACCTTGAAGCCATTGGCATAGATAGGACTCGATGCCGACAATCCACTGACGTTATCGAACTTGGCATAGAACTCATTACCCTTGTTAAACAGGTTCAAGCCCTTCAGGAACTGCATGCCAGCAAACAACACGATAATGCTTACGATGGCCATCAAGCCTATTCTTACTTCCTTTGTAAAATACTTCATGGTTTCTTTCTATTTTTATTTCTTATTTGTTTTATACTCACGAATGGCATCCTGCACATTGATGCGCACACCATCCTTGAAGGCTACAATAAAGGCCTCAGGGAACTTCTTGGCCACCTCACGACGTTTCTCGCTGATTTGCATATAGTCAGTCGATGCACCCACGGTATATTTCCACAGGCCGCCATCCTTATAGCTCTCCACATCTTTCAGGCCCTTGAAGCGTTCGTTGCCCACACGCAATTGCCGCTCGCTGGCCAAGAACTGCACTTTGAACACCGGAGCCGACGTGTTGACTGCGGGTGCAGTCGTCTCTGTTCTGACTGCGGGTTTCTTTTCCTTCACCACCACTGGCTCTTCCACCTTGACGGTGGCAGCGGCTTCCACAACCTCCGCAGGCTTCTCCTGCTCCGTCTGCCCTGCGGTCTCGGCTGGTGCTGGTGTCTCCTCCACCTTTGGTGTCTCCACGGGCTGGCTCACCTTGGCCGGTGTTTTTGCGGGCAAGGCTGGTGTGATGCCCTGACTCTTGTTCTTAAACTCCAGGAAAGCCTGATAGATGCCACGTCCCATTGCATCTACATTGGTGGGATTAGTCAGGTAGGCCTCTTCCGATGCTGTGGTGATATAGCCCAGCTCAATCAGGCAGGCAGGCATCGAAGTCTCGCGCAGCACCAAGAAGGCATCCTGCTTCACGCCCTTGTTGGGTCGTCCGGCTGTGGCGCAGACACGCTTCTGTATCAGTTTGGCCAGCTCCACACTTTCCAGCATGTTGTCGTCATTGATCATCTCAAAGATGATATAGCTCTCGGGCGAGCGCGGGTCGAAGCCAGCATAGTGCTGCTGGTAGTCTTGCTCTATCAGCACCACGTCGTTCTCGCGCATGGCAGCACTCAGTTTCTCGCCGCTACGTCGCATACCCATGGTGTAGGTCTCCAGTCCCGTCACCGGTTTTTTGCTGGCCACGGAATTGGTATGTATGGAGATAAACACATCAGCCTTGTTTCTGTTGGCGATGCTGGCACGCTCGTGCAAGGGGATAAACACGTCAGTCTTACGTGTATAGATGACCCTCACGTCAGGACAGTTCTGTTCCACATAGCGTCCGAAGGCCAGTGCCACACTCAGGTTGATATTCTTCTCTTTCGAACGTTTGCCCAATGCACCAGCATCTTTTCCGCCGTGTCCAGCATCTATCACCAGCGTATAGCGGTGCTTGCCTGCCGCCGTCATGGTGCAGGCCACGCCCAATAATATAAATAATGTATATAATAGTTTTCTTAGCATTTCCTTTTATTGTCGTTTATCAAATGCAGGTTAACGCCCGCACCTGCGCAGGCAGCGCCCATCGGTGGGTTGTTCTTTATCACCTGTATATCGGCATAAGCGGCCTTTGCCCATTTCTGAAAGATGGCCTTACCAATGCGCAGCGCCACATGTTCCAGCAGCTGCGACGGCTGTTGCATCTCACACTTCACCAACTCGTAGAGTTCAGCATAGTTTAGTGTGTCGTCCACCTCGTCGCTCTCGGCCGCCTTGGCATAGTCATACCCCACCGTCACGCTGACGGTATATTCAGCACCCACCTTTCGTTCCTGCGGCATCACCCCATGGAAAGCATAGAAGCGGGCCTCTTTCAGCAGCACCTCACTACGTGCGATGGTCATCATACGGCACCATCCTCAATCGTCTGTTCCTCACTTTCAGCACTGCCGGGTGCATACTTCTTCAGGGCGCGCTCCACACCGTTCTTCCACGTGTTGATGCTCTCCGACTGCAACTGCAGCGAAGCCACCAACTTGATGACGTGCTCTATCGGCATGCGATAGCGCAGCACACCCGAAATCAACTTGGCATAATTCCAGTATTCGGGATTGAAACGCTCTGACAGTCCCTCCACCGTGATTTTATAACCACGTGTGTTTGTGAACTGAAAATCATAGCGCTTGGTGCCATCAGCATTCACCTGTTTCACAATGCGACCTTTGGTCACCGACTTTGGCAGCACGATACCCTCATCGTCGTCCTGCAGACCAGTGAATATCTCGTAGGGATAGCCATTGAGCAATCCTACCAGAGCCACCCATTTCTCCTTGTTGTTTTGAAAGCGAACCACATCGCACTCCAACACCTGCGGTCGCACCTCGGTCACCTGTGGGTGCAGTTGCGACAAGTCAGCCTTCAGTGAACAAGCACGCAGATAGTCAAGCACACGTTTCATCTGTGCCTCATTCAAGGCATCAGCCAGGCCTTTCTCCTGCTTTACTATGTTGGCTACCCACTGCTGTTCGCCGCCTTCTTCGGCAAATAGGACTTGCAGCAGATCTTCATTCGATAAGGTCTTCAGATTCTCCATTCCGTTACACATCTTTAATTATGGTGCAAAGTTACGAAAAGTCGAGAGAAGAACAAAACAAACTCATTTGTTTTTTCTTCCGAGGCGCAGTAACTTCGCGACTTTTGTCGCAAAGTTACGAAAAGTCGAGCGCAGAACAAAATAAATTTATTTATTTTTTTATGCCGAGACGGAGTAACTTTGCGACTTTTTCGTAACTTTGCACACAGGAAAAGAAAATATCAAACTATATGAAGAACTTATTATCACGCCGCAGCATCAGGAAGTATGCCGACCGTCCTGTAGAAGAGACACTGCTCAACCGACTGATGAACGAGGCCGCCCGCACACAGACCATGGGCAACCTGCAACTGTATAGCGTCGTTGTGACACGCAGCGACGAGATGAAAGCCAAACTGGCACCCGCCCACTTCAACCAGCCCATGGTGACTGCAGCCCCCGTGGTGCTGACCATCTGTGCCGACTTCAACCGCACCAGCCAGTGGGCTCGCTGCCGAAAGGCTGAACCGGGCTACAACAACTTCCTGTCGTTTCAGAATGCAGCCATCGACGCCCTGCTCTACACGCAGACGCTCTGCAACCTGATGGACGAGGAAGGACTGGGCTACTGCTATCTGGGCACCACCGTCTATATGCCGCAGATGATCATAGACACCCTGCAACTGCCCCAGCTGGTGATGCCCGTAGCCACGCTGACGGTGGGCTGGCCTGCCGAGGAACCCGCGCTGAGCGATCGTCTGCCACTGCAAAGCTTCGTGCACCAGGAGACCTACAGCGACTATACACCCGCAGCCATCGATGCCTACTACCAAGCGAAAGAAGCACTGCCCGAAAACCAGCACTTCGTGGAGCTGAACCACAAGGAGACGCTGGCACAGATCTTCACCGACATCCGCTACACCCGCAAAGACAACGAGGCAATGTCGGCAGGACTCATCGAGGCGCTGAAACACCAGGGATTTCTGTAAGAACAAACCATAACCACTTCATTTTATCATCATCATGCAACAAACTACTCGCTACGCCAGACTGCTCGGACTGTTGGCAGTCTGCCTTCTGTCACCGGCACTCGCCGCAGCACAGGTATCGTTTGGAAAAGCCCGACTGCTGAACGACGATTGGCGATTCCTGCGCATCGACAGCACACAAAACATCTACGAACAACCTGAAATGAGAGAGAACGGCTACGACGACACGTCGTGGCGACAGCTCTCGCTGCCACACGACTGGAGCATCGAACAACCCATGTCGCCCGACAAGGGCTCGTGCCAGGGCTACCTGCCTGGTGGCATTGGCTGGTATAGAAAAACGCTTGCCATCGAAAAATCCGCCCTCCCCTCGGAGGGGGCTAGGAAGAGACTCTTTATCTACTTTGAAGGTGCCTACAACTACTCGGAGGTGTATCTGAACGGTCAACTGCTGGGCTGTCGCCCGTCGGGTTTCGCCTCGTTTATGTACGACCTGACACCCTACCTGCGTGCCGACGGCCGCAATGTCGTCGCCGTGCGTGTGAACCACCAACAGGAGAACGACTCCCGCTGGTACACGGGCTCGGGCATCTACCGTAATGTATGGCTCATAGAAGCCCCTGAGGTGCACCTGGCGCCATGGGGCACAGCCTACCGACTTATCTCAATAAATAATAAGCGCGCCGTGGTCGAGGTGGACATTGAGACCACCGACGAGCGCGCCAACAAGACACCACTGCCGCTGAAGGCCAACGTCTCGTTGGTGGATGCCCACGGCAATACGGTTGCCTCGGCCACCACTGCCATCAAACCACAGGAGAAGAAGACCGTGAGACTGACCCTCAGCCAGCCTCATCGCTGGAACCTGGACGCCCCTTATCTCTACACACTCAACACCACCCTATCCTCCGACTCAGAACAGATGGATGCCTCTACCGTCAAGGCTGGACTGCGCACGCTGAACTTCTCGGCCAACAAGGGATTTGCCCTGAACGGCCAATGGATGAAGGTGAAGGGCGTCTGCCTGCACGACGATGCTGGCGTGCTGGGCACCGCTGTACCTAAAGAGGTATGGCGACGCCGCATACTGGAGCTGAAAGCCATCGGCGTGAACGCCATCCGCATGAGCCACAACCCGCACGCCCCCGAACTCTATGACCTGTGCGACGAGCTGGGCATGCTGGTGATGGACGAGGCCAGCGACGAGTGGGAATTTCCTAAGCGCAAATGGCTGAAGGGCTGGAACAAAGGGGTACCTGGCTTCCAGGGCACGTACACCTACTTCGAGGAGTGGATAGAGCGCGACGTGGCCGACATGGTGCGCCGCGACCGCTGTCACCCCTCGGTGTTCATGTGGTCTATAGGCAACGAGGTGGACTATCCCAACGACCCCTACTCGCACCCGGTGCTCAACGGCAACGGCACCGACTTCACACAGCCAGCCTACGGCGGCTATAAGCCCGAACAGCCCAACGCCGAACGCATCGGTCGCATCGCCGAGCGACTGGTCAAGGTGGTGAAAGCCATCGACACGTCGCGCCCCACCACGGGTGCACTGGCCGGTGTGGTGATGTCGAACGAGACAGCCTACCCCGGAGCTATCGACGTGGTGGGCTATAACTACACCGAGAGCCGTTACGACACAGACCACCAGCGCTATCCGCAGCGCGTGATCTATGGTTCGGAGAACCGTCACGACATGGATGCATGGCGTGCGGTGCGCGACAACGACCACATCTTCGGCCAGTTCCTGTGGACGGGTATCGACTACCTGGGCGAGAGCGGCCCCTGGCCCGCCCGCGGCTCGTCGGCAGGACTACTCGACCTGGCTGGTCAGCGCAAGCCTGGCGGCTGGTATCGCGCTGCGCTGTGGAGCGACAAGCCCGTCTGCTTCATCCAGATGTACCCGCTGCACCGCGGCAATCGTGGGCATGGCAAGCAACGCGTGGTGTGCTTTACCAACGCCGCCACAGCCCAACTGCTGATCGACGGAAAGCCCGTGGACAGCCAGATGCAGCGCGACGAGCACACCGACATGCCCTATTGGGACATTGACTACCGTGGAGGCACGCTGCGCTGCGAGGCATCCAACGGTGCCAACTACGAGCTGCCTGAGACGAAGGCACCCCATGCGCTGCGCCTCAGCACCGACTCCGTGGCTCATCTCTTCGTGGAGGTGGTCGATGAGCTGGGCAACGTGGTGCGTCAGGCCGACAACGAGGTGACCATCCACATGCACGGAGCGCAACTGCTGGGACTGGAAAACGGCGACATGATGGATCCCACCGTGAACGCGCGTCAGCAGAAGAACCGTCTGCGCGTGCTCAACGGCCGACTGGTTGGCTACTTCAGAAAGGCAAAGGGAGAAGATGTTGTCATCACTGCCACCGCGCCATTCCTGCAGTCGGCAGAGATCAAAATAGAATAACAGTTATGCCATAGTGACAGCCCCAATACATAGGGGGCACCATCAAAACAAATAAAGGTCAGAATTTCGACGATTCTGACCTTTATTTGTTGCTTTAACTTTGTCTTTAGCCTATTGGCGAAACATTATTCTACGACCACAGGCTTGTACTTAGGCACCAAGGCCTTCATGATGACCCAACCGATGAGGTAGGCCACTGCACAGTAGCAGAACACGATCATGTAGCCAGCTGGCTTGCCCGTCTGGCCAAAGAAGGTGAAAGCCTCGCCTTGAGCCTCGGCATAGTCGAAGAGCACACCCGAGGTCTTGTTGATAGCAAAGCTGCACAGTCCGCCAAACATAGTGCCGATGCCGGTGATGGTGGCCACGGCCGACTTGGGGAACATGTCGCCAATGGTGGAATAGAGGTTGGCCGACCATGCCTGGTGGCCTGCGCCTGCCAGTCCAATGATGACGGCTGGTATCCATGGCGAAATGCCCGACAACGGCTGAGCAAACATGGCGAAGATGGGGAAGAAGGCAAATATCAGCATGGCGCGCATGCGACCAATGTAGGGATTCATGCCGCGCTTCTCGACAAACAGTTTGGGCAGGTAGCCACCATAGATGCTGACCACGGTGACGATGAGGTAGAGCACAAAGAGCAACATCTTGCCGGTCATCGTGGTGACGGGATAGCCCAGCTGGTTGAAATAGTCGGGTGCCCAGAACAGGAAGAACCACCACACACCGTCGGTAAACAGCTTGCCCACGATAAAGGCCCACGTCTGACGATATTTGAAGCAGTCCCAGAGAGACAGTTTGACGTCGGTCTCTGCCTCGTTGGCTGCCTCTTTCTCGATGGCTTCCACATCATTGTCTGACTCTATATAGATGAGTTCGGACTTATTCACGAAACGGCTCTTGACCGGCGACGTATAGACAAACGCCCAGAGGCCTGCCCATACAAAGCCGACGGCACCGATGATGACAAAGGCCATCTCCCAGCCAAAGGCATCGGCCAACGCAGGAATGGTGAGCGGCGCAATGAGGGCACCGATGGAAGCACCGGCATTGAAGATAGAGGTGGCCAAGGCACGGTCTTTCTTAGGGAAGTACTCGGCCGTGACCTTGATAGCGGCGGGGAAGTTGCCCGACTCACCCATGGCCAGAATCATACGACAGGCGATAAACAGCCACACACTGGCAGTGAGTCCGAAGAGTCCTACCTGCGATGCTTTCTCTACGGTGCGCAGAGTCTCGATGCTATCAATGTCGTTCAACCAGCAGGTGGCGATGCCACAGCCGGCATGCAGACAGGCACCGATACTCCACACCACAATGGCCCAGATATAGCCTTTCTTAGTGCCCATCCAGTCGATGAATCGACCGGCAAAGAGCGAGATGAAGGCATAGAAGAGCGAGAAGATGGCAGTGATGGTGCCATAGTCGTCGTTGTCCCAATGGAACTCGGTAGAGATATAGTTGGTGTTGAGCAATGACAACACCTGACGGTCCATATAGTTGATTGTGGTGGCCATGAACAGCATGCCACAAATCACCCAACGGAAATTCGTCATTTTTGAAGTTTGAATAGGTGTCATGATGCGTTAACGGATATCAATTACGGGAATGTTGTCTTTGTCGTTATAGTAGAGGTTCTCGCCTGCCATACCCCAGATAAAGGTATAGTAATAGGTACCGGCAGCAGCATGGATGCTCCATTCAGGACTCATGATGGCCTGCTCGTTGTGCAACCACACCACACGACTCTCCTCGGGCTGACCCATCACGTGAGCGATGGTCTGGTCTTGAGGCAGGTTGAAATAGTAGTAGGCCTCAATGCGACGACCATGGGTATGGGGCGGCATGGTGTTCCAGGCAGCGCCAGGGTTCAGCTGTGTCAGTCCCAGCTGCAACTGGCAGGGGCCCTCTTCCAGCACGTCGTTCACGATGAGCTTATACACGGTGCGGTTGTTGCACTCCTCCAGCGAGCCTACTGGTCCCCAGACGGCAGCCTTCAATGAGCCCTTACGCCCATCGAGCGTGATCCACTGCGTCTTGTAGTGCTGATGGGCAGTAGCCGAGTTCAGGTAGAACTTAGCAGGTTTCTGGGCATCCTTCGAACGGAAGAGCACCTCCTTATTGACATCTTTGCCCTTAGCAATATGTCCACGACCGATGTAGAGTGCCTCTTTGGGAGCCAGAGCATACTCCTTGCCATCGACAATCACCACGCCATCGCCCTCGCCGCAGTTCACCACGCCGAGTTCACGGTTATAAAGGAAATACTTGTCCTTGATGGTGGGATCCACATCGAGACCCAGCTCCTGGAAGTTCTCCAGCTTCAACGTCTTGGCAACAGGCATGGCGCCACCAAAGATGAAGCGGTCGTAATGCGAATAGGTCAGATTGATCTTGTCGGCTTCCATCACCTTCTCCATCACGAAGCGCTCACGGAGCGTCTTCGTATCGTAGTGCTTCACATCCTCAGGATGGCAGGCCGTCTGGAAGTTCACGGTCTGTTGGGCATTGGCACCCCATGCGCCCATCAGCAGGGCAAAACTCATGATTACTTTTTTCATGCTTCTATTGTTTTAGTTTTCAGATGACTATTGATTGACTTTCTCGTCGGCCACGATGCGACGGCGATTGATGAAGAGCATCACCACGGCAACGCCACTCAGCAAGCCCATGCCCACATACTCCAACGAACTGACGCACTTATAGATGACCCATCCGAAGAGCGACGAGGCAAAGTCGAGTGCGCCGGCCTCGAAGCCCGCGGGAATCTTGGCGGCATCGTTCTTCGTAGCCTCATACACTTCGTGGGCTGCCTGCGTGAAAGCTGGTGCCATGTCGGTCACGAAGTAAAGGCCAATCATCAGAGCCACAAGACCGATGATGAGCGTCTTCACCACATTGCCCTTGGTATATGGGAGAACGAGGGGGAAGATATAGAACATGCCTGCCAGCGATGCCAGGGGCAGGAACTGATTGCCCGGTAGCGCAACAGCAATGACCAGGATGACAGGAATCAGGATGACAGAGCACACCAGCGTCGTGGGATGACCGATGACCAAAGCTGGCGACATGCCAATATATACTTTCTTGCCACTGAACTTCTGCTTCACCACCTCCTGAGTCTTCTCGGCAATAGGCTTCAAGCCATCGATGAAGAGCGAGGTGATGCGGGGAATGAGCTCCATGACGGCGCCCATCGTGACACCAAGAACCAACACTTTCTTGACGTCGAGCTGGGCAGCAATGCCTATCAGAGCACCTACGATGACACCCAACACCAGTGGTTCGCCCAACACGCCGAACTTTTTCTTCAGTCCCTCGGCATCGACATCAAGCTTCGAGAACCCGGGAATCATGTCGAGTGCCTTGTTGATGAGCACGGCAAACGGCGTGAAACTCTGGCAAAAAGGTTGAGGGATAGAGATGCCTGGCAGGTCGTAGTGCTTCTGGAACTTATCGGCGGTGAGGTCGGCCATGACCAGCGTGACCACATAGCACACAATGGCTGCGAAATAGCCCCATGCCAAAGACTTGTCCATCACGAAGTAGGCCACGGCGCCAATAAAGGCAAAATGCCAGTAGTTCCACAAGTCAATATTCACCGTGCGGGTGCACTTGGTGAAGAGCAACAGGAAGTTGACACCCAACAAGATAGGTATGATCAGTGCGCCTACGGCTGTGTTATAGGCCACAGCAGCTGCTGCAGGCCAGCCCATATCAAACACGCTGAGTGCCAGGTCATAGAGTTCGGAGATTCCTTCAAGCGGAGAGGTGAAGTTGTCGGTGAGCAATTTCGTGACAACATTCAAGCCAATAAATCCCACGCCTACAAAGAGACCGCTCTTGATGGCCTTTCCAAACTTCATGCCGATGCAAAGGCCAATGACAGTAAAGAGTATCGGCATCATGACCGAGGCTCCCAAATTGATAATGTAACTGAAAACTTGTTCCATCTTATCTTTATAAAAAAATTATTTGTTTTAGTGTAGTTGTTTGGCCAGGTTTTCTCTTAGCCTGTGCAAAGATACAACAATAATCGTAAACACGAAAATTTTTAGCAAATTTAATGCCTCGGCCAAGCCGAGGCCTACGGCGAAGGGAGCAAGGAGCGGAGGGCCTGAGGGCCAAAAGCAAGCAAAAAAGAAGCGCGCCGACCTTTAGAAGAAAAGGTCGGCGCGCCCATATCCTATAACTCCCCTCTCCCCTCAGAGAGGGGCCGGGGGTGAGGTTTTAACTAATCTTTCTTAATCCTGAAAATAAATTCTCTTCACGCGGTTTGAGACACCGGTCAGCACCTCGTAGGGGATGGTGTCGATGGTGTCGCTGAGCACCGTGACAGGCAGGTTCTTGCCAAATATCTCGACGCTGTCGCCCTCGTGACAGTCGATATCTGTGACATCAATCATGGCAACGTCCATACAGATATTGCCAACGTAGGGCGCCTTTTGACCATTCACCAGACAATAGCCATGACGATTGCCCAGATGACGATTCAAGCCATCGGCATAGCCAATAGGTATAGCAGCAATCATGCTGTCGCGCTCCAGAATGGTCTTCCGACTATAGCCTACGCTGTCGCCAGCCTTGACACGACGCATCTGCAGGATGGTGGTCTTCAGCGTAGAGACGGTAGAGAGCATCTGGTTGGTGCGAGGATCCACACCATAAAGACCAATGCCCAGACGACACATGTCCATCTGTCGCTCGGGGAAGTGCTCGATACCGGCTGAGTTGTCCATATGGCGCAGTATCTTATGCTGGAAGGCGTCTTGCAGTTGGCGACTGGCCTTGTCGAACAGTTCAAACTGATGAGCCGAGAAGGCATCGAAGTCGTCGCTGTCGGAACCTACGAAATGCGAGAACACCGAACGAGGAATGATAGCCTGCTGGTGTTTCAGACAGTCGATGAGTCGTTCCATGTCGTGTTCAGGGTCAAAGCCCAAACGGTGCATGCCCGTATCGAGCTTCATGTGAACAGGCCATCCCGTGATACCCTGTTTGCTAGCAGCATTGATGAGAGCCTCCATCAGTCGGAAAGAATACACCTCGGGCTCAAGGTCGTAGTCGAACAGCGTCTTGAAAGACGACATCTCGGGATTCATGACAATGATATTCTGGGTGATACCTGCCTTACGCAGCGTCACGCCCTCGTCGGCCACGGCCACGGCCAGGTAGTCCACACGGTGATCCTGCAGTGTCTTGGCAATCTCTACGGCACCTGCGCCATAGGCGTCGGCCTTGATCATGCACACCATCTTGGTGCCAGGCTTCATGAACGAGCGGTAGTGGTTCAGGTTATCAACCACAGCATTGAGGTCCACCTCGAGGATGGTCTCGTGAACCTTCTGTTCCAGGAGCTCGCTGATGTGTTCAAAGCCAAACGAGCGAGCACCTTTCAACAAGAGAATCTGGTCGTGGAGTGTATGGAACAGCTGACTCTGCAGGAACTCATCGACAGTTGTGAAGAACCATTTCTTCTCGACGGCGATGCGGTTGGCCTGCGATGCAATCTCGGGACCGATGCCGATGAAACGGTCAATGCCTCGCTTCACGAGCAGGTCGGACACCTCGCCATAGAGCTCGACAGGCGACTCGCCACTCTGATAGATATCGCTCAGGATTAGTGTCTTAGCCTTCTCTTTCAGTTCTGGGCGACGGTTCATAAAGTCGAGTGCAATGTCAAGCGAGTTGATGTCGCTGTTGTAGGAGTCGTTGATCAGCGTGAGTCCGCGCTGTCCCTCCTTCACCTCCAGTCGCATGGCAATAGGTTCCAACTGCGACATGCGCTCGGCAATCTCCTCGGGGGTGAGTCCCAGATAGAGTGCCACCGTGGCACAGGTAATAGAGTTCTCGATGCTAGCCTCATCGGCAAAAGGAATATCGAAGGCACCCTCTACACCTTTATATATATATGAGATGTGGCGATCATCGACCTTGACATACATCGGAGCCTTCTCGCTGTAGCGCGACCAACCGATGCGTTCGCCCTGATACTGCGAACGGCGCACGCAACGACTAACGGTGTCATCGTCAGAGGGATAGACCACTGCCTGCGTGTTGCGGAAGAGCTGCAATTTCTCCATGCACTTCTCGTCCATAGAGCGGAAATTCTCCTGATGTGCCGAACCTAAAGAGGTGAGCACGCCGATGGTAGGCTGGATGATGTCGTGGAGCGACAGCATCTCGCCGGGTTCGCTGATACCAGCCTCGAACAGAGCCACCTTGGTCTGCTCGTTGAGCAGCCATACCGACAAGGGCACGCCAATCTGCGAGTTAAAACTACGCGGAGAACGCGTCACCTTCATCGAAGGCATTAGCAACTGGTAGAGCCACTCCTTGACCCACGTCTTACCGTTAGAGCCTGTGATGCCCACAACGGGGATGTCGAACTCGTCGCGATGGCGCTCGGCCAGGCGCTGCAAAGCAGCCAGTGGCGAGGGCACTTTCAGGAAGTTGGCGTCGGGATAGTTAGCTTCACGGTCGGCCGGCACCTGCTCGACAACAAACGATCGAACACCGCGGCGGTAAAGCTCGTCAATATACTTATGTCCGTCATTGCGTTTGGTGCGCAAAGCGAAGAATAGAGTCTGTTCAGGAAAACAAAGTGAACGGCTGTCTGTCAAAAGCCACCCAACGGTGGTATCACTCTCTCCGTAACGACGTGCACCTATGAGCGTCGTTACTTTCTCTATTGTGTAAGTCATCGTATTCTATTTACGTCTTATTTTGGCTGCAAAGATACTAAGTTTTCATATAATCGCAAAAAAAATATAGCTATAATTGATGCGATTATCGGAATAATTCGTCGGATTATAGCTATATTTTTTTGGCGTTCAATCGTTTTTTTGTACCTTTGCAGCAAATTTAAATCATCTATATTAATAAGGTTAATAAGATATTATGATTCTTTTCTTCAAAACACCCGCTAAGAGCGTGATAGCCACCGAGGTGGATCATCAGCTCAACCAAGCAGAAGTTCAGGAACTTTGTTGGCTCTACGGCAACGCCGAGCCTGTTGACGCCCAGACGATGGAAGGATTCTTCGTCGGTCCACGTCGCGAAATGGTGACCCCTTGGTCAACGAATGCTGTTGAGATTACTCAGAACATGGGACTCAGCGGCATTTCTCGTATAGAAGAGTACTTTGCTGTTGACTCGAAAGATGCTGAGCACGACGAGATGCTGCAGCGCATGTATGAAGGACTGAATCAGGATATCTTCACCATCAACATCAAACCAGAGCCCATCAAGTATGTGGACAACCTGGAGGAATACAACGAGCAGGAGGGTCTGGCCCTGAGTCCTGAGGAGATTGAATACCTGCACGGACTGGAGAAGCAGAACGGCCGTCCATTGACCGACTCTGAGATCTTCGGTTTCGCCCAGATCAACTCGGAGCACTGCCGTCATAAGATTTTCGGTGGTACATTTATCATCGACGGCAAGGAGATGGAGAACTCGCTCTTCGCCATGATTAAGAAGACAACGCAGGAGAACCCCAACAAGATTCTCTCTGCCTATAAGGATAATGTGGCTTTTGCTCAAGGCCCCGTGGTAGAGCAGTTTGCTCCAAAAGACCAGAGCACCAGCGACTACTTCCAGGTGAAGGACATCGAGAGCGTGATTTCGCTGAAAGCCGAGACCCACAACTTCCCCACTACCGTAGAGCCATTCAACGGTGCCGCTACAGGTACCGGTGGTGAGATTCGCGACCGTATGGGTGGTGGCGTCGGTTCATGGCCTATCGCCGGAACAGCCGTTTATATGACCGCTTATCCCCGTTTGACCGACGATGACAAGCTGACTCGCGACTGGGAGAGTATTCTGCCCGTGCGTCAGTGGCTGTATCAGACCCCTGAACAGATTCTGATTAAGGCTTCGAACGGTGCTTCTGACTTCGGCAACAAGTTCGGTCAGCCTCTGATCTGTGGTTCTGTGCTCACCTTCGAGCACCAGGAGCCCAACGACACCAAGTATGCTTACGACAAGGTAATCATGCTGGCTGGTGGTGTGGGCTACGGCACCAAGCGCGACTGTCTAAAGAAGGAGCCTCAGAAAGGCAACAAGGTGGTAGTGGTAGGTGGTGACAACTACCGCATCGGTCTTGGTGGCGGTTCGGTATCGTCAGTAGATACCGGTCGTTACAGCAACGGTATCGAGCTGAATGCCGTTCAGCGTGCCAACCCCGAGATGCAGAAGCGCGCCTACAACCTGGTTCGTGCACTCTGCGAGGAGGATGTAAACCCCGTTGTAAGTATCCACGACCACGGTTCTGCCGGTCACCTGAACTGCTTGTCAGAGCTTGTTGAGGAGTGTGGCGGTGAAATCGATATGACCAAGTTGCCTATCGGCGACAAGACCCTCTCAAGCAAAGAGATTATTGCCAACGAGAGTCAGGAGCGCATGGGTCTGCTCATCGACGAGAAGCACATTGAGCATGTACGTAAGATTGCTGAACGCGAGCGTGCTCCGCTGTATGTAGTCGGTGAGACCACTGGCGATGCCCACTTCTCGTTCAAGCAGGGCGATGGCGTAAAACCTTTCGACCTTGACGTGGCTCAGATGTTCGGTCACTCTCCAAAGACTATCATGAAGGACAATACTGTAGAGCGTCATTATGACGACGTGACCTACAGCCAGGATAAGATTAATGAATACCTCGACCGCGTGCTCCAGCTTGAGGCTGTGGCTTGTAAGGACTGGTTGACCAACAAGGTGGACCGTTCGGTAACGGGTAAGATTGCCCGTCAGCAGTGCCAGGGTGAGATTCAGTTGCCTTTGAGCGACTGTGGTGTTGTTGCCCTCGACTATCGTGGTGTGAAGGGTATCGCAACAGCTCTGGGGCATGCACCTCAGGCAGGTCTGGCTAACCCAGCTGCCGGTTCGGTTCTGTCTGTTGCCGAGGCACTGACCAACATTGTCTGGGCTCCTCTGGCCGACGGTATGGACTCGCTGAGTCTCTCTGCCAACTGGATGTGGCCTTGTCGCTCGCAGGAGGGCGAGGATGCCCGTCTGTATGCCGGTGTAAAGGCGCTCTCAGATTTCTGCTTCGAGCTGCACATCAACGTACCAACAGGTAAGGACTCGCTGTCTTTGAGTCAGCAGTATCCTAACGGTGAGAAAATTATCTCTCCGGGAACCGTGATCGTATCTGCCGGTGGTGAGGTTTCTGACATCAAAAAGGTGGTATCACCTGTATTGGTCAACGACAAGAACGCATCACTCTATCATATCGACTTCTCGTTCGACGAGCAACACCTGGGTGGTTCAGCCTTTGCCCAGAGTCTGGGTAAGGTAGGCGACGATGTACCTACGGTAAAGAACGCCGAATACTTTGCCGATGCCTTCATGGCTGTTCAGGAGATGATTAACCGTGGTTGGATTATGGCTGGTCACGATATCTCTGCCGGTGGTCTTATCACCACCCTGCTCGAGATGTGCTTTGCCAACCAGAAGGGCGGTCTGCATATCAACCTGCACGACATCTGCAAGGAAGGCGATGTAGTAAAGGCTCTGTTCGCAGAGAATCCAGGCGTGGTTATCGAGGTAAGCGATGAGCACAAGCAGGAGTTTGCCGACTTCATGGAAGAGCTGGGCGTAGGCTTTGCTAAGATTGGTTACTCGGTACCCGAGAGCCGCAACATCGTTGTAAAGGCTGGCGACAAGGAGCTGACCTTCGATATCGATGCCCTGCGCGACACCTGGTACAAGACGTCTTACCTGCTCGACCGCAAGCAGAGCTTCAACGGCAAGGCCAAGGAGCGCTTCGAGAACTATAAGAAGCAGCCCATCGAGATGCAGTTCAACAAGGACTTTACTGGTAAGCTGGCTCAGTACGGCATCTCTGCCGACCGCCGTCAGCCTTCAGGCATCAAGGCTGCTATCATCCGTGAGAAGGGTACCAATGGTGAGCGCGAGATGGCCTACTGCCTGTACCTGGCCGGCTTCGATGTGAAGGACGTGATGATGACCGACCTAATTTCTGGTCGCGAGACACTCGAGGATATCAACATGATCGTGTTCTGTGGTGGTTTCTCTAACTCAGACGTACTTGGTTCGGCTAAGGGATGGGCTGGTGCCTTCCTCTTCAACCCCAAGGCCAAGGAAGCTCTGGACAAGTTCTATGCCCGCAAGGACACCCTGTCACTGGGTATCTGTAACGGTTGTCAGCTGATGGTTGAGCTCGGTCTTACCGGCGCAAAGGGTGCTAAGATGCTGCACAATGACTCTCATAAGTTCGAGAGTGAGTTTATCAGCCTGAGCATTCCTCAGAACAACAGCGTGATGTTCGGTTCGCTGAGTGGCAACAAGCTCGGTCTGTGGGTAGCCCACGGAGAGGGTAAGTTCCAGTTGCCCGAGGCTGAGAGCGCATACAACGTGATTGCCAAGTACAACTACGCCGGCTATCCCGCTAACCCCAACGGTTCTGACTATAACGTGGCAGGTATCTGCTCTGAGGATGGACGTCATCTGTGCATGATGCCTCACCTGGAGCGTGCCGTATTCCCCTGGCAGAACGCTTGGTATCCTGCTGACCGCCGCAACGATGAAGTAACGCCTTGGATTGAGGCATTTGTCAATGCACGTAAATGGGTTGAAGCCCACAAGCAATGAACATATATTTAGAATCATTTAAAACATTCTTTAAGATTGGCATATTCACCCTCGGGGGTGGATATGCCATGATACCTTTAATAGAGGAAGAGGTGGTGAACAAGAAGCAATGGGTGAGCAAGGAGGAGTTTCTTGACATCATCGCCATTGCACAGAGTTGTCCTGGTGTGTTTGCCATTAACACCAGCATATTTATCGGTTACAAACTGAACAAGCTGCGTGGTGCCATCGCAACGGCTTTAGGCACAGCCCTACCCTCTTTCCTGATTATTCTGGGCATCGCCATGTTCTTCCACGAGTTCCAGGACAACCCCATCGTAGCTTCTATCTTCCGTGGCATCCGTCCTGCCGTGGTGGCACTCATTGCCGTGCCTACCTTCAATCTGGCTAAGAGCGCTCACGTATCATGGGCCAACTGCTGGATTCCCATCGGAGGAGCACTGCTCATCTGGTTGATGGGCGTGTCGCCTATCTTTATCATCCTGGCAGCAGCCATCTGCGGTTGGTGCTACGGAAAATACATCAAACCTACAATATAATAATGATATACCTATATCTATTTATTACATTCTTTGAAATAGGTCTCTTCGGCTTTGGCGGAGGCTATGGCATGTTGTCGCTGATTCAAGGCGAGGTGGTGCATCACTGGGGATGGATGTCAACGTCACAGTTTACGGACATCGTGGCTGTCAGCCAGATGACGCCCGGTCCTATTGGCATCAACTCGGCCACCTATTGCGGCTATACGGCCTGTCATAATGCGGGCTACGGTGTAGGCATGTCTATACTTGGTTCTGGTGTAGCTACCTTTGCCCTGATGCTGCCTTCATTCATCCTAATGATACTCATCAGCAAGATGTTCATGAAATACATGAAGACCAACAGCGTACAATCAATCTTCACCGGACTGCGCCCTGCCGTAGTCGGTTTGTTGGCTGCTGCTACATTGCTGTTGTGCACCAAAGAAAACTTCTCTTCACCCGATGAGAACATGTGGCAGTTTATAATCAGCGTCATGCTGTTTGTAGCCACCTTCGTTGGCACCATGTTCTTCAAGGTGAACCCCATCAAAATGATTGCAATGAGCGGATTTGCCGGTCTGTTGCTGCTCTACTGATTTTCTGATGCAGAACGACGATGGAGCATACGTTTCACCAGCCCGCCTAAGAAAGCCAGAAGGATATAGGAGAAAAGACCTGCAATGATACCATCGGTGATGCTACCAGTGACAGGCATCAACAGGATGGTAAGGAAAGCTGGCATCATCTCTTTCGTATTAGTGAGCGAGATATGGCGCACAGAACCAAAGAGATAAAGACCTGCCATGACCATTACTGGTGCAGTGGCTGCAGCAGGAATGGCTAGGAATATGGGGGCAAGAAACAGACTGACTGTGAAACAAATCGCTACGACAAAAGCGGAAACACCCGTACGCCCACCCTCAGCGAATCCGGTAGCACTCTCGGCATAGGTCGTCACGGTGCTACATCCCAGGCATGCACCCGTCACCGTGGCAAGCGCATCACTAAGCATGATAGAACGCAGATGTGGAATACGACCATTCTTACGCATCAGTCCGGTGCATGCCATGATACCAACTATCGTTCCCAGACTATCAAAGACATCGAAAAACAACATGATAAGCACACAGACCCAGAGATCTGGCAGCAAGAGGTATTCTAATGAGAACTGACAGAAAAGGGGTGCTGGCGATACCGGCAAAGAGAACACATCGCTGGGGACCGCGGTTACGCCCAAGGGGATGCCAATAAGCGTCACAGAGACGATGCTGAGCAGCAGACCGCCCTTCATACGCAGGATGGCAAACAGTCCTGTCAGCATGAGTCCAACGAGGAAGAGAATGGACGTCGGGGTGCTCAACGTCTCCAGATGATTGAAGACGGTTCCCTCGGCCAGCATGCCACTACTCTTGAAGCCCAGCATAGCAATAAAAAAACCGATGCCAGCAGCAATGGCATACTTCAGCGAAGATGGCACAAGCTCGAAGATGAGCTGTCGTAGGTTTCCTAAACATAGCAAAACAAACAGAATTCCCTCAATCAAAACGGCCGTCAGGGCAAACTGCCAAGGATAGCCCAACGACAGGCAGACCGTCTGGATGAAAAAGATGTTGAGTGTGAGACCAGGAGCCTGACCAAAAGGGCGCTTGGCAAGAAAAGCCATAAGCAGCGTGCCCACAATCGTAGCCAGAATAGAAGCTGTGAACATGGTATCAACGGGAAAGCCCGAAGCTCTTAACGGCTCTATCATGACTGGCAACAATGCCAGAATATAGACCATGGTGGTGAAAGTGGTCAGACCAGAAACAATCTCTGTCTTAAGGCTATGGCGATGAACGGAGAAGCCCATCAAAGCTAGGAATCTTTCTTTCATGAGTCGAAATGAATGGGAATAACAAGATCAAACTTTGCTCCACCAACATAACTTGTATCCAGGGACAAAGAGCCATGGATGCGCTCGGCAATCATACGTGCAATAGAGAGACCAAGGCCTGTGCCAGGAACAAAACTGTCGAGTTTTGAAAAACGCTCAAACACAAAATCTTTCTTATCTACAGGAATACCAGGACCGGTATCCACCACGGAAATACATAGTTGGCTGTCTGTACGATTGAGAAGGAGCGTGATACCACCCTGACTGGTAAACTTCACCGCATTGCTTAACAATTTCTGAAGGATGGTATTAATCATATGCGGATTGGTCGTGACAATCAAGTCATCATCCACCTTGCTTTCTACATTGAATGTCAACGTGGCAGGAACCAGCGGACGGAAGGCATCGGCAGCAAATCCAACAATAGCAGAGGCAGGACAGTCCTCGAGGGATGGTGTCGTGCAGTTGCTCTCCAAATCGGAAATCATGATGAGGTCGTCAAGGATAGTTGTAAGTTGCCTGGTATTCTCCTGAATGCGGGTACTGAGGTCCAGTCTTTCCTCCTGTGGAATCTCGATGCCAGGAGTAGCCAGCACCTGACTGAAACCACTAATTGCGTTCAATGGTGTACGGATCTCATGGGTCATACTTTGGATGAAAGACGTCTTGACGCTCAAAGCCTGCTCAGCACGGTCGCGCTCAATTGCCAACTGTTTGTTCTGCGCCACAACCACGTTTCGCTCACGTTCCAATTGTCGGTTTTTGATTTCCAGTCGATGGTTCCAGCGATTGTTGACAACTAGAAAAACCAACATGGCGGTAATGGTCATAATCATAGCTAAGCCGCCCGTTGTAAATCGTGAACGCTGTTGAAGCAATTCGTTTTGTGCCCTTAGCTCATTGAGTGTGGCTAAAGAATCAATTTGCACTGCATCGGCCCACACAGGCATCGAGATAAAAAGCAATGTCAGCGACAAAAGGACATAAGACGACACCTTAAAAAATTTCATGCTTCAATTAATTTAGTATTATTTGTTGCAAAGATACGAAAAAACAAGACTCAAACAAAGAAAACTGAAACAAAATAAGCACAATGTGGTTAATTTACACTAATAAAAGAGCATCTTTATCGGTTTTTCGCTCAAATAAATGTATATTTGCAAGTAAAATCATCAATTAACTATCAAAACTATCATCAGGAACCAAACTACAAAAGCAAATGAAAAAATTACTAGCACTACTATGTATCGCTGCCTGTTGCGCTACGGCCGAGGCTCAACGCCCACGTCGCATGGCTTTCACAAGCGACACCATCATGGCACACGACCCAGTCATGGCTTATGAAAACGGTACTTACTACCTGCTCTCTACAGGCATCGGCGTGCAGTGGGCCACCTCGCGCGACCGTAAGACATGGACCGTGCAGGCAAGTCCTTATATTGAAGACCTTCCTGCCTGGACACACGATTCTGTGCCTGGATTCAAAAACCACGTCTGGGCACCCGATGTCATCAAATGGCACGAACAATGGTGGCTGGCCTACAGCTGTTCTACCTTCGGAAAGAACACGTCAGCAATCGGTCTGATGTCGGCCAAGGTGCTGAACGGAAGATGGGAAGACTGCGGCTGTATCGTTGTCTCAAAAGAGAAAAGAGACCAATGGAACGCCATTGATCCAAACTTTGTCATCGACGACAACGACCAGCCCTGGATAACATGGGGCTCGTTTTGGGATGGCATTCAAATAGCAAAACTTGACACGACCATGCACCTGGCTTCGAAGCCAGTAACAATTGCTCGTCGCCATCTGCCCAACGACCCTCACGCAGCAGAGAATCCCACGTCGAAATATGCCGGTCGCAATGCCATTGAGGCACCTTTCATACTGAAACATGGCGGCTACTACTACCTCTTCGTGTCATGGGACTACTGCTGTCGCGGTGCAAAGAGCAACTACCGTGTTGCTGTGGGACGTTCGAAAGACGTGGCAGGCCCCTACACCGACAAACAAGGACGCAACATGCTGGAAGGCGGAGGTAACCTGTTTTTCGAAGGCGACAAAAAGGAGTATGAAGCTGCAGGCCATTGTGCAGCCTACGATTGGAATGGCGAGAGCTGGTTCGTATGTCATGGATACGCCACGAAATACAATGGTGGCGCCATTCTCATCCAGCGTCCTATCAAATGGTCTGAAGACCAATGGCCTTACCTAGATTAAGGCGTCAAACAAAAAAGGATTCCGTCTGTTGACAGAATCCTTTTTTTTTTATTATTTCAAAGGTGCCGGCCCATCCAATGTCGGAGTGACGGGAATGATGCGTCCTTTCTTATCGAATGTCATACGGTCAATACATACCTCGCGGTGAATGCCTGGCTCATGGTTCACATAGTTTTTGTTGATGCGGTGGTAAACAATGTACCACTCGTCCTTACCAGGAAGCTGCAGCACCGAGTTATGGGCTGTGCCATAGATTTTATCCTCAGGTTTCTGCTTAATAACCAAGTAGTTCTGCTCATCAATGCTGATAGGTCCGAGGGGCGACTTACTGGTGCCATAGCACACATGGTAATTAGGCGAGCCAGTATCGTCGACACTCCACATGAAGTAATAAGTGCCCTTGCGATAGAACACATAGGCGCCCTCGCGGAAAGCCCATGTCTGAAGGTTGCCTCCCTGAGGTGTCATGTGAGTGATGGTCTCTTTCTTCACAGAGCACATATCGTCGTTCAACTCGGCGCCAGCCATAAAGCCGTTGCCCCAGTACAGGTAGTACTTGCCACTCTTCGGATCCTTAAACACATCCACATCGATGGCTTGTCCGCCACGAGCCTCCTGAGGACGGTCGTTGTCGGTGATGATAGGCGCACCACTGTCCACAAATGGACCTGTTGGACTATCGCTCACGGCGACGCCAATCTCCTTACGATTGGTCTTGGGGTTATGAGCAGAGAAATAGAAATAATACTTGCCTTTCTTCTCGATGATGCAAGGAGCCCAGGCATTGCCAGTGGCCCACTTTACCTGATCGCCTTTCACGTCGAGCATCTTTCCTTCATCCTTCCAGTCGATGAGGTTGTCGGATGAGAAGACGCTGAAGTCGTGACCGCCCCAACCAGGGGTGCCGTCGGTGGTGCTATAGATGTAGTACTTCTTAGTCTTGCTGGAATAGAGCACCTCAGGATCGGCATGGAAGCCACTGAGGATGGGTTGCTTGTGATTAGGGAACGCCTTTAAAAGACGCTCTTTCTCTGCACGGGTAATGGGGATGATGGTTCCGTGACGGGGTGTGAACTTACCACGCATCTCTGTGTTCTGCACGAACTTAAAGGTCTTCAGGTCTTCCGACTTACAGAACTGATAATGGCCATTGCCATAACAGTCGTACATGATAATCCACGACTTTCCATCAATGGCTTTGCAGACGCCAACACCCTCAACGCTCTCTTTGGTCTGCTCTACATTACCGCCAATCATCTGCCACTTGTCGGTGAGGTTCTTGGCAACAGCTTGGTAGATGCCCCTACCCGACTCTTGTTTATAGAAGAGATGATACATCTGGTCGGCATCGTTATAGACGATGTCTCCATCGATGGTGGCATTGCCGGCGTCGAACAACCACTGAGGTTCGCCCTCCAGATCGGTGAAGTCCTTGTTGGCATACTGATAATAGATCTTATCGTAAGAGCCGTGGTCGCTGGTACGTAGTGAATAGAACACCATATACTTGCCAGCCTTACGGTCGTAGATGGTCTCTGGTGCCCACACACGAATCACGTTCTTCCACTTCTTGGTATAACGTGTGGGAAAGTTGATGGTGGAGTGCTGCCAGTTGACGAGGTCTGTTGACTTCAGCAATACCATACCGCGATTACTGCTCCATCCCAACGATGAGCGCATGTCGGTGACCACCATATAAAAGGTCTTACCATCTTCGCCACGAAGGATGTGAGGATCGCGCACACACTGTGTCAGTGCAATGGTGTCGCTCTCAATCACAGGCATACCATCGTTCAGCGGTGTGTAGTTGTAGCCATCGTCACTCAAGGCGTAGCAAATCTGCTCGTCCTTAGGGTCATTACTATTGAAGTAGGTGAAGAGATAGGACACCATCTCATTGGGGTCCTGCGGTTCCAACGCCACGGGCTGCTTTGCTTTCTGCGCAGACGCTGGACATACTGATGCGACCATAAATAGGGCCATCAATAGAGATTTTGTAGTACACATAATTGTTTATGATAGTTAGTTTGAATTCGTTTTAGTGAACTTGATTATCATTCAGTAGGCAAAGGTACTGAAAAAGGATGAGATAGCAAAAGGTTTTCGGACTATTCTTTGGCTATTCAATAGAAAATGTGTATTTTTGC
Organism: Prevotella sp.; assembly: GCA_024695815.1. Lineage (GTDB taxonomy): Bacteria > Bacteroidota > Bacteroidia > Bacteroidales > Bacteroidaceae > Prevotella. The sequence goes on along the minus strand of JAILHK010000034.1, from coordinate 160,351 downwards.
AGCAAAGTTACAGAAGAACATTATTAAAAGACTGCTTAAAATGGATGTAAGAAACTGGAATAGATTCTGCAACATACTAAGTATTATCGCTATACTGATTATAGCCACACCGTCAGCCAATGCCCAAAACATCCAAAAAGGAAACTACGGTTACCTGTATTGTCACATGAGTGACCAAGGTGAGTACACGGCATACGCCCTGAGCCGAGATGGCTGCCACTACGAGGATGTGCTGGACGGCAAGGCCATCATGGACCCTAAAGAGCATGCCCGCATAGAGGGCGGCCAGCGTGATGCCTACATCACCCGAAGCTACGATGGCAAAGGCTTTGTGATGGTGACCACCGATATGTGCGTAGCCAAGAGCCACGTGTGGGACAACTACGGTATCGACCTGCTGAAAAGCGACGATCTGATTCACTGGACCAGTGTCACTTTCGACTATCGCAAAGGCACCAGCATCTTCTCCGATGCCAACGCTACCAGTGTCTATAAGGATTGGAGCACCATCAACCGTGTATGGGCACCACAGATTTTTTGGGACCCCAGCTACACATGGGAGAACGGAGAGAAAGGCGGTTACTTTATCTACTACTCTATGTGGAACCGCGCAGAAGAGGCCTACGACCGCATGTACTACAGCTATGCCGACAAATCGTTTACCAGACTGACTCAGCCAAAGTTACTGTTCGACTGGGGCTATGCCACCATCGATGCCGACATCAACCTGCTGTCTGATGGTCTCTATCACATGCTGATTAAGAAAGAAGGAGGCAAGCCGGGCATCTATACCGCCACATCGAAGCACTTGACCCACGGATGGAGCGAACCCGTAGAAGACGACTACGTATCGTTTGAAGGAAAGAAGAAGTGCGAAGGCTCGAGCGCCTTCCAGCTGATGGGCGACAAGACTTGGCGTGTGGCCTATATTCAATACAGCGACAGACCCAAGCACTACCGCATCTGCAAGGCCGACGAGAACCTGCGCAACTTCCGCGATCCGGTAGATATAGAAGGCGTCACAGCTCCTCAGCATGGTTCATTCATGCGACTCACCAAAAAGGAGTATAAGCGCCTGAAGAAGTGGTCTGACAAACAAAACAAGAAATAACAAACCCTATAAAAGCAAGACAACAAGAATATTATGTCATGCATTCTGCATATTGAAACAAGCACGGACGTTTGCTCTGTAGCTGTGAGCGAAGATTCCCATGTCATTTTCCAGCAGGACGACCATTCCGGTCCTAACCATGCTGAGCGACTGGGCACTATGGTTGACGAGGCACTCTCGTTCACCGATAATCATGCCATCCCATTCGATGCTGTAGCCGTAAGCTGCGGTCCCGGTTCCTATACCGGTCTTCGCATCGGTGTCTCAATGGCTAAAGGCATCTGCTATGGCCGAAACCTTAAGCTGATTGCCGTCCCCACCCTTGAGTTGCTCTGTGTACCCGTGCTACTGAGAGAACTGGTTCCCGAGGATGCCCTTCTCTGTCCTATGCTCGACGCACGCCGCATGGAGGTCTATGCCGGTATTTACGACCGTGCACTGAAACCAGTTCGCGAAGTTCGTGCCGACATTGTCGATGCCGACACCTATCGTGAGTATCTCGACAAGCAGCCCGTGTATTTCTTTGGCAATGGTGCCAAGAAATGTATGGACATCATACAGCATCCCAACGCACATTACATCGATGGTATTGAACCCTTGGCCAAATGGATGCAACCATTAGCTGAGCGCCGCTTACTGAGCGAGCAGGTAGAAGACGTGGCCTATTTTGTGCCTTTCTATCTGAAGGACTACGTAGCCAAGATGCCATCAAAGTTAATTTAGAATATGGAAATAAAAGGATTAGATTATAACACACAGCGTGCAGCCTTGCTGCTTCCAGAGTACGGAAGAGAGATTCAGAAGATGGTGGACCACGCCATAACACTCCCCACACGAGAGGAGCGCCTTCGCTGTGCAAAGACCATCGTCCGTCTGATGGAGACAAAAATTCCCCACATTCGCGACAATGCCGACTACCAACAGGCTCTTTGGGACCATCTCTATCTGATGAGTCATAAGCAACTGGATATTGACTGGCCTTTTGATATCAGCAATGCGGATGTCATCAATGCCAAGCCCAAACCCATGGCTATACCACAAGAGCATACACACCTGCGCCATTATGGACACCTGGTGGAGGAACTCTTCGAGAAGTTGAAGACCATGGAGCCGGGCGAAGAGCGCGACGAGCTCACACGCCTGACAGCCAACCAGATGAAGCGCGACCTTGCCCTGTGGGGACATGGATCTATGGACAACGAGAAAGTGGCCGACGACCTGGCCCGCTTCACCGATGGCGTCATACAGATTGACCTTTCACACTTCACCTTCAACCCCGTGAAGTTGAACGAGGAACCCAAGCGTAATAACAAGAGAAAAAAGTAAACAGCCCCCTGCCCATGTCAGCATTTCAAATAGAAGGAGGTCATCTGCTTAGCGGAACCATTATTCCTCAAGGTGCCAAGAACGAGGCCCTGCAAGTCATCTGTGCTTCTCTGCTAACCAGCGAGCCTGTCACAATCAGCAACATCCCGCACATCCGTGATGTGATGAACCTCATACAGTTGCTCAAGGACATCGGCGTGAAGGTGGTGGAAGACGAGTACTCCACCTATACGTTCACAGCAGACAATTTGGATTTGAAGTATCTGGAGAGTGACGAGTTCGTACAGAAATGCGCTCAGCTGCGTGGCTCTGTCATGATGATAGGTCCATTGCTAGCGCGAATGGGCAAAGCCATCATCAGCAAACCTGGCGGCGACAAGATCGGACGTCGTCGTCTAGACACGCACTTCCTCGGTTTCGAACGCCTAGGCGCACAGTTCAACCATGTTGCAGAACGCAATGTCTATGAGATTTCTGCTTCACAACTGAAAGGTACCTACATGCTGCTCGACGAAGCCTCAGTCACCGGTACTGCCAACATTGTCATGGCTGCCGTTCTGGCCAAAGGTACGACCACCATTTACAACGCAGCATGCGAGCCCTATCTTCAGCAGCTCTGCAAGATGCTCAACAAAATGGGAGCGCGCATCAGTGGTATTGCCTCCAACCTGCTCACCATCGAGGGCGTTGAACAACTTCACGGCACCACCCATCGCATTCTGCCCGATATGATTGAGGTAGGCTCTTTCATTGGCATGGCAGCCATGGTTGGCGATGGTATCCGAATAAAAAATGTGTCTATCAAAGACCTTGGTATCATTCCAGACACCTTCCGTCGAATGGGTATCAAGGTTAAGGAAGAGGGTGACGACCTCTTCATCCCCCGCATGCGTCACTACGAGATACAGTCTTTTATAGACGGCACCATTCTCACACTTGCCGATGCACCTTGGCCTGGGCTGACGCCCGACCTTCTCTCGGTGCTCATCACCGTGGCCACGCAGGCCCGCGGCTCTGTACTTGTACACCAGAAAATGTTTGAGAGTCGTTTGTTCTTTGTTGACAAACTGATTGACATGGGAGCACAGATTATTCTTTGCGACCCCCATCGTGCGGTGATTGTTGGCCACGACCGAAAGCTTCAACTTCGTGGCGGCCGCATGTCGAGTCCCGACATCCGTGCAGGTATTGCCCTGCTCATTGCAGCCATGAGTGCTAAAGGTGTGAGCCGCATCGATAATATTGAGCAGATAGACCGCGGTTACGAGAACATAGAAGGACGCCTGAACGCCCTTGGCGCAAAGATACAACGCATATGATACGTAAGGAAGACGTCTATAAGATAGGTAAACTCGGGAAGGCTCACGGCGTAAAGGGCGAAATCAGCTTTCTGTTCGATGACGACATCTTCGACCGTGCCGATGCCGACTACCTGATACTGGAGGTTGACGGCATCCTGGTGCCCTTCTTCATAGAAGAATACCGTTTCCGTTCCGACTCCACCGCCCTGGTGAAGTTCTGCGACATCGACACACTCGAGCGTGCAAAGGAACTGACCAACTGCGATGTGTTCCTGCCTCGCGACATGAACGAGGATCAGGAGGATATCACATGGACGTATCTTGTTGGATTCACCATCATCGACCACGACAGTCAGAAAACGGTTGGACGCATTGCCAGCATTGACGATGCAACCATCAACATCTTGTTCTGTGTAGAAGATGGGCAACTTATCCCCGCCTCCGAGGATCTTATCACAGCAATCGATCAAAACAAGAAAACAATAACAATGGCCCTGCCTCAGGGCATCTTTGACATATGAAACAAATAGCAATTCTCGGTTCTACAGGCTCTATTGGCACGCAAGCCCTTGAAGTCATCGAGGAGCACTCAGACCTCTACGAGGTTTATTGCCTGACAGCCAACAACAAAGTAGAACTTCTGGCCCAGCAGGCCCATAAGTTCAAGCCTGCTGCCGTTGTCATTGCCAACGAAGCTCGCTACGAAGAACTTAAGCAACTGATGAGCGACATGCCCGACGTGAAGGTATATGCCGGTGCGCGTGCACTCGATGAAATCGTAGAAGCAGGTCCTATAGATATGGTATTGACCGCCATGGTTGGTTTTGCAGGTCTCTCGCCCACCATCCATGCCATCAAGGCACACAAGACCATCTGTCTGGCCAACAAAGAGACATTGGTTGTCGCTGGCGAGCTCATTTGTAAGCTGGCCCTTGAAAATCGTTCTTCCATCCTGCCTGTTGACAGCGAGCACTCTGCCATTTTCCAGAGTCTGGTTGGCGAAGACAACAACCCCATCGACAAGATTCTACTGACAGCCTCTGGCGGTCCTTTCCGTCTGAAGAGCATGGAAGAGATAGCCCACGTCACAAAAGCAGACGCCCTGCGTCATCCCACCTGGGATATGGGTGCCAAGATCACCATCGACTCTGCATCTATGATGAACAAGGGCTTTGAGGTGATCGAAGCTAAATGGCTGTTTGGCGTAGAAGCCACGCAGATACAAGTACTTGTTCACCCTCAGAGCATCGTACATTCTGCCGTGCAGTTCCAAGACGGTTCTGTTAAAGCACAGCTCGGCGTGCCCGACATGCGCCTGCCAATCCAGTACGCATTCTCGTTCCCACAGCGCCTGCCGCTTAGTGGTCAGCGTTTGGACTTGTTCAAACAGCCACTCGAATTCTTCGAGCCCGACCTCAACAAGTTCCGCTGTCTGGCCATGGCCTACGAAGCCATCCGCCAGGGAGGCAACATGCCCTGTATTGTCAATGCAGCCAACGAGATTGTAAACCGTGCCTTCCTCGAGGACCGTTGCGGTTTCCTGCAGATGGGCGATATCATTGCCCAGACCATGCAGCGCGCCACCTTTGCCAAGGCACCCACCTACGAAGACTATCTCAACTCCGATGCCGAGGCACGTCGCATCGCCACGGAGCTATTATAATTAACCACAAACACCCAACAAGAACAATATGGAAGTATTTCTCATAAAACTGCTGCAGTTCATGCTTGCCATCGGACTGCTTGTGCTCCTCCACGAAGGAGGTCACTTTTTCTTCTCTAAGCTCTTTGGAGTACGTGTAGAGAAGTTCTACCTCTTCTTCGATGTCACCATTGCAAAATGGAAAGGCGCCCTTTTCAAGTTCAAACCTAAGAAGAGCGATACCGAGTACGGCATCGGCTGGCTTCCCCTCGGAGGCTATTGTAAGATTGCCGGTATGATTGACGAGAGTTTCGACACAGAACAGATGAAGCAGCCCGAGCAGCCTTGGGAGTTCCGCTCCAAGCCTGCATGGCAACGTCTGTTTATCATGATTGGCGGTGTGCTCGTCAACTTCCTCCTGGCTCTGTTCATCTATTCCATGGTGCTCTACACTTGGGGCGAGACGTATGTACCCGTCACCGAGATGTCACAAGGCATGGAGTTCAACAAGCAGGCACACGAGCTGGGCTTTAAGGATGGCGACGTACTGCTGGCTGCAGACGGCGAGTCATTTAAGAAGTTTGACAGCGATCTGTTCCGCATCATCTCTGAAGCACATCAGATTGACGTGCTGCGTCAGGGCCAGCCAGCCACTGTCACACTGCCTGGCGATCTGAACCTTCTGGAGATGATTCAGTCGGCACCTATCTTCTGTCGCGCATACATTCCTGCCGTCATTGACAGTGTTCTGCCTAACTCTGCAGCCGCAGCTGCTGGCATACAGAAAGGAGCCGTGCTGCTGAGCATCAACGGCAAAGCCATCAACTCTTTCAATCAGTTTACCGATGAGACTGGCAGAATGAACGATGTTTATAAGGCGGCCAAATCGCCACAAGAGCAACTGGCTGCCCGTACCATCACCATTACCTATCGCCAACAGGGTCGTACTTTCCGTGCCAGTGCCACATTGGGTTCCGACATGAAGTGGGGCCTTGCACCTAAATCCATCTACGAGCCCACCACCACAGCATATGGCTTCTTCGAGAGTTTTCCCGCTGGCATCAAATACGGTTGTAATGTGCTTGCCTCTTATGTTGCCGACCTCAAGTACGTCTTCACCTCTGATGGCGTCAAGTCGCTCGGTGGATTCGGTACTATTGGCAATCTCTTCCCTTCTAGCTGGGACTGGCATCAGTTCTGGCTGTTGACAGCCTTCCTCAGCATCATCCTGGCTTTCATGAATATCCTGCCTATCCCCGCCCTCGACGGTGGTCATGTGCTCTTCCTCATCTACGAGATGATCACACACCGCAAGCCCTCTGAGTCATTCATGATACGCGCAGAGTATGTTGGTTTCGGCATTGTCATCCTACTGATGATTGTAGCCAACCTAAACGACATTCTCAGGCTTCTGTAACAGCTTTAGGGTGGCAGCATACCAGCATCCAAAGCCCACATAGATAAGAATGGTCTGCACCACAGAAAGATGCAGATTGTCAATCACTGAATAAGGTATTTGTGCCAACAGCGCAAGTACCTTATTTAATATATGTACCACTCCCACCAGCAGCTGTCCGACCACATCAAAGGGTGTCACCCAGAAAATCAAAGCTAAGTACAGAATGATGGTCACCGAAGGAATGGCTATAAAGTTAGTCAACAGGAAATAGGTGGAGAACGTACCGAAATGATAGGCCAGCAACGGAGCCACACCTATCTGTGCAGCTATCGACACCACCGTCAGGTCCAATACCCATTTTACAAACGGATGCGTCATGAGCCATTTCATATCCACCAGTTCATCGATGATGGGGGTGATTAACACTATAGACAATACCGCCGCAAACGACAGTTGGAAACCAATGTCATACAACACGGTGCGATCTGACAACATCAGAATCAAAGCCGTCAGCGCCAGCACATTGAGCGGCTGTCCGCGCCGCCCGCCCAGCGACAACAGCGAATAGATGGTCAGCATGACAGCAGAACGTATCGTGCTAGTTGCCAACCCCGTCAGCAACGTATAGCCCCACACCATCGACAGGATGATCGTCTGCACCAGTATGCTCCGTTGCCTGTTCAGCGTCAGCCTCATCAACAACATATAGATGATGCTAAGATGCAGACCGCTCAACGCCAACACATGTGCGGCACCAGTCACAGAGTAGATGCGTCGCAGTTCCCGGCTCACCCCCTTCTTTTCGCCCAGCGTCATGGCTGCCAGCACACTGCGGTCTGCCTGATTGGTTGTCAGCATGGCATATCGCTCCTCCATCTTCTGCCGACAACGATCTATCTTCTTGTTCGTATGATGTGTCTGCACAGCATATCGCGCATGCTCATCCACAGGATGGAAGCTGTTATACAAAATGAGACCCACCATCATACAAATGGTGAGTCCCAATAGTGCTGTGAAATGCAGTCGCCTCATGCCGTTAGCCCCTTGCCTCTATTCCTCCGAGGTGTTGACGGGCAGTTCCAAGATGAAGCGAGTGCCCTCATAATATGAACGATCAATATACAACTTACCGTGCAGGGCCTCTGCCAAACGACGACTGATGGGGAGTCCCAGTCCGACGCCCTCGCTATATTCGTTCAGCTTCACGAAGTTCTCAAACACCTCTTCAAACTTATCTGCCGGTATTCCAATACCCGTATCAGTGATCGTGATTTGAAGGTTGTACTCATGCAGTCGGCAGCCCAAGGTGATGCCACCCTCTTCCGTAAACTTCACGGCATTGCTGAGCACCTTGTTCAAAATCTCCGTCACGATGTTATGATTGCTATAGATGGTATAGTCATCGGGCAATTCGCTCTCGAACGAGAAGACCAAATCCTTGCGCTGCGACGACTTGGCAAGGTTCAGCACCGTCTTGCAAACCTCGTTCACGCGCATCGGCGTGCGTTCCTGTTCCACCACGATACTCTCGCCGTGGGCCAGTTCCAGCAGCTCATTGATGATTACCGTGATAATCTCCACATTCGTTGAGATACGCTGTTCCAGTTCCATGCGCTCCTCCTCGCTCAGGTCCATGCCATTCATACAAAGCACCTGCGAGAAACCGTTAATAGCATTGAGTGGCGTTCGTATCTCGTGACTCATTGAGCGGATAAAGGCCGACTTCATGCGGTCTGATTCCTCTGCTCGATCAAGCGCGATACGCAACTGCTGATTACGCTTCCAAATGGTGCGCATCAAGTTCCTTCGTCCCATGATATAGACGAAGATGTAAACGAAGAGCGATATGTAAAAAATGAGTTCCCAGTTCATCGTTGATCTCATTAGGTTGTTGCAAAAGTAAAAAAAAAAATAGGTATCCGCAAAAAATTTAGGAGTTTTAACTAAAATAGAACAATATTTTATGTTCGAATATTGAAAAAAATAGTAATTTTGCCAACAGAAGAAAATCACTTAAAACAAACTAACAATGAATCTACGCAAATTAACCCTTCTATTTTTTATCATGACGAGTGTCGGTCTATCGTACGCACAATCATTCTATCTCTGCACTCAAGGCGACACGCGCACAGCTAGTCAGGTGACGTTTTCTAACAATGGTTCCACGCTGAATGGCAATATCCAGACTAATACCATAGACAGCATCACCATGCATGTACCAGCGTTGAAGTACGTTGGTGGCGACATATCCCTGCTACCCAAATACGAAGAGCAGGGGGCTCAGTTCAAAGACAAAAATGGCAATACCATTACCGACCTGGTGTCTTTCGTCAGGGAACAAGGTTGGAACACCATTCGAGTGCGCCTGTTCGTTGACCCGGTAAAAGGCCAGGCCATCACCGACGATGTCAACAAGAAAGAGGTGGTTCAAGACCTCGACTTCGTGACAACACTGGGAAAGCGCATCAAGGATGCCGGCATGCTGTTCATGCTCGACTTCCACTATAGCGACACCTATGCCGACCCTAGCAAGCAGTGGACACCACAAGACTGGCAGTCGCTCAACAACGACCAGCTGAAGACGAAGCTCTACGAATACACCCGCGACTGTCTGCAACAGCTGAAAGACAATGGTGCTGCACCCGACTTCATCCAGACTGGCAACGAGATTAGCTATGGCATGTTATGGGGTGTCAAGGGTACCTCGGCCAACCGCTGTTATTCCACAAGTTCTGCCGACAATTGGAATCGCTTCTTCGACTTACTGCGCGAGGCAAGCAAAGCCTGTCGCGAGGTTTGTCCGCAGGCCAAGATCATCCTACACAGCGAGCGCGTGCCAAAGGTCAACGTATTGATAGATTACTTCGACCGCATGAAGAAGGCCCAGATTGACTACGACATCATCGGTCTGAGTTACTATCCCTACTTCCATGGTGCTCTGTCTGTATTAGACAACACCCTTACCACGCTGGAAAACAAGAAATATGGCAAAGACATCCAGATAGTGGAAACTGGCTATCCATGGAAATGGGCCGTACCGGGCACTACAACTGATTTGCAGAGCACATACCCCTACTCCAACGAAGGACAGAAGAAATACACCACAGACTTGATTTCTCTTTTGAAGAGTCATCCACAGGTGAATGGTCTGTCGTGGTGGTGGGCCGAGGCCAATGCCAAGGGCGCCACTGGCAACCTGAACACAGATTGGTATAACGCCAGTCTTTTCGACAACAACACGGGCAAGGCTTTGGATGCACTCTACGAGCTTCAGAGTTTCAAATAAGAAATAAGTCGTTTTTTCGTAAGTATCAGAAGACAACCGCTGCCACCCGGCCACTGAAAAGCATCGCTTTTACACCGCAAAAGCAACTGTTTCACTGTCTATGAGTGGCAGTATTGTATCCTCATTCGATAAGTATTACACCGTATCTAGCCCCTAGAAATGTTCATTCTAGGGGCTGGATGCTTTCACTCTAGGGGCTAGAATGAGTGCGTCTAGGGGCTAGAAACGACCATTCTAGGGGCTAGACTGAAAACAATAGTGCCAATTTGGTGTTTTTAAAGTCTTTCTCTTAACTGTCAAAAGAGAAAGAACTGGCCATTCATTCTTCTCAGATAAAACAACGAAAGAACTGATTCCTTTCCCCTGAGAGGTTTGAAGGGCGTTTTAAAAAAAGAAACAGGCAGTCGCTCCTTGTTGTAACACAAACAGCAACTGCCTATTCCGGAATACAATTATTATAATAGGTTGATTAATGAGCGGAACTGCTGGATACCCTGATGGTTATTGTCCAGGGCTTCCACTTCAGCCAGATAGCGCAAGGCATGAGCTTTGTCGCCCAGTCCGTAGTAGCCCAGCGCCAGCATATACTTACAGTGTATCTGATTCTTTAAGTCAAGCGAGTCCTCCCATATCAAGAGGTCTGGCAGCGACACAGCGAAATAGTCCATCACCTGACGTTCAAAGATATGCTGTTTGCCATAGTTGATCAACTTGTTAAACAGTCCGCGAGCCTTGTCTTCCTGTCCCAGTTTGCGATAGCACAACCCTGCATAGAAAATCTTGTCGGGCTTGGCATCATTATAATACATGGCTGCAGCAGGCTCGGTGGGTCCAGCGGTACCCTCCTCATAGCGACCTAAGAAGTAGAGGAAGTCATTATCCTGAGCACCGTAGAGTTTTCCCTCGCCTAAGTGAGCGGGGTAAACCAAGCATTCCTCCAACAATCTCTTAGCCTTGGCCGACTGCGGGTCTGCCTTCAGCAACTGTTTAGCCAGCTCCACACGACATATCTGATACTGTGCAGGCACCTTGCCTTCACCACCCTCCCAGGGATGGAAGATGTGTGCATCCAGTCGTTGCATGGCTTCCTCATAGCGTCCTACCTGGTTCATCAGTGTGATTTCCTCCAGCACCAGATCGTCGCGCTGGGCAATCAGCTGTGGATAGCGCTGCAAGAAGGTCAGACGCTCTAAGTGTGGACGGTGCAGACGCTTGTAGAGCTGATCCAGCTCCATCAGCACACGAGCATCCGTCTCGTCAAGATGGAAGGCATGCTCCATGCACTGCAGTGCCAACGTCTCACGATGCTGCTTGTTGAAGTAAGCCAGAGCCAGATTGCGCCACACCGTCGGGAATTCGGGCTTGCGCTCGCTGGCCTGTTCCCAGTTCTCTACAGCCAAGTCGTACTGGCGTGCCGCATAATACAAACATCCCAGATAATAGGGTGCCATGGCACATCCATGACTTTTGGCCTCTTCCAACACGATAACATCCTCCTGACGATTCGGGAAGCAATAATCAGAGCATGTCTGTTCTGCTTGCTTATAGTAAAGAGTGTCATCGTCATTCTGGGTGTGAGCCACGAAGCCCATATAATAATAGGTCATGGGTGTCACGGCCTTGGCCTCGATGGCCAATTGCCAGATGGCCATCGCCTCATCGTCAAGTCCAGCAGCCTGATAGTCCAGCGCCAGCTCGTCATAGTTCTTGGCTAGTCCTTGCATCAAGCTCTGCAGGTCGTTAAGTTCCACCTTACTCTTCGTGATGAGGTATTTCTCGTAACAACAGCCATAGTTAAAGAGGTCTGTCTTCAGTGCAGCCTCACAAACACCAATAGCGTCGTCTGCCTTGCCCATGCGGCGAAGCACCGCAGCCTTCAGCGCCAGCGCCTTCTGGTTGTGGGCGTTAAACACCAACGAACGGTCCAGCTCGTCGATGGCCTCATCGTAGCGTCCCTGGCGAGCACTGATCTTTGCCGCCTCGAAGAAACCAGCATCTGCCCATGCCTTGCTCCACGTAGCCTTCCAGAACAGCTCGTAGGCTTCATCGTAGTGCAGCTGATATTTCAATGCCAGCGCCAGGTTGTAGATAGGCTCACTGTCGTAAGGATTAGGATTACGCTTCTGCGACAGTTTCACGGCCTTCCGCAGATAGGTCTCTGCCAGAGCGAAACGGCCCTTGCGGATATACCACAGTCCCATGGCGTTCAGACAACGGATGTCGTTAGGATCGCGTCTGAGTGCCTCCTCATAGTAGTCCAGCGGGTTCCATGTAGCATGGCGATACTGTTCCAGATGCAGTCCCGTCAGGTACAGTTGTTCGTTTGTCTTGATCTGTTCGGGCAACAGCGCTGCCTCGGCACTGTCGGGGATGGGTCGTATCTCGTCGGGCTCGGCATGCCATTTAAGCACGCAGCGCTCCGTGTCGTTATACATGCGCTTGTATATACGGAGGTTCAAGGTCTGAAGGTCTGTCAGCGGGAAGGTCTTCACCAGTACCGCCTCGGGGCTCATCACCATCTCTTCGTCATACAGCACCTCACCATCATCGGTCTTCAGCACCAACCTTACCTGTTGTTTAGAGGTGGCAAACACCTTCATCACGGTCTTCTGTTCGCCTTGTGCAGCATCTGTCACATCAACGTTCACCAGCAGGTCTTTCGACGCTTCCTTCACCACGCCCAGCTCACGGTAGGGCATGAAGTACTGTACAAACTGTTTCTCCTCATAGGGCATCAACCACGAGAAGTCCGGCTGGTTCTCGGTATAGACGCCTGCCATCAGTTCTATATAGGGGCGGAAGCCCGGTTTCAAGTGAGAGGTGAGAGGTGAGAGAGACGAAGTGTCCTCACCTTTATCGTCGGCGATATCGTCGGTGAGGTTACGGTCCCATGCCCGTCCGAAGTCGCCATTACCCCAGGTCCACTGTTTCTTGCCTGGCGAGAAATGGTGACTGGCCACGTGCAGCATACCTGCCTGCGTGTCGTTCTCGTAACCGCCTTCAAAGTTATAGTGTGAGTTCACGCCCATATACGATGTGGGCACATAGATGTTCTTGTAGTTCGAGATGTCCACACCAGCCGAATAGTCCATCTTGTAATAGGTGCCCGTGGCAATGGGGAATGATGACACAGCGCGCTTGCCATGGTCAAACACCGCATTGATATCGGGCGGAAATACCGACTGGTAGGCATCGTTCACCTCTACAGCGGGGTTGGCCCACCACAAAAATGTCTGTGGCACGTCTGTGCGGTTATACAGTACACCGTGTATCTCCAGATAGGCACATCCTGGGCGCAGCACAAATCCAGCCATGCCCTTCTGGTGGAACATCTTCTCCATCTCGCTCACCCACACACACACCGAACCGTCTTCGCGCTCTTCGATGGTGCAGTCGGCAGGCATGAACGTGGTAGGACGATGGTGCTGGGGCCAGTTGAACTCAATGCCACCCGATATCCAGGGGCCTACCAGTCCTACCAGCGCGGGCTTTATCACGTGGTTGTAATAGACAAAGTGGCGCTGGGCTATCTTGTCGTAGGCCATCTGCACCCTGCCACCCAGTTCGGGCAACACCATCACCTTGATATATTCATTCTCTAGATAGACGGCCTTATACTCCTTGTCCACCTTTTCATCACTGATACGCTCTATGACGGGATAAGGATAGACCACACCACTGGAACCCTGATACACACGTTTTTCGAGGAACATTGGGTTTTTGTCGGGACGTCCCACTTCGTAGGTGGGTATCGTCACCATCTCTCTCCATGCTTTTACCATTTCTATATCTTTCAATTAATCTGTTTGTCTTGTTTTACGCATCTGCCAGCACCTTTCCCTTGGTCTCAGGACAGTGGCGATAAAGGAACACAAATGCCGAGATGCATATCAGGGCATACACCCAGAACGAGCCGCTGCTGCCAAGGGCTGCATTCATCGAGGGGAACGAGAAGGTGAGCGTGCAACAGCCCACCCACAGAGCAAACGTGCAGATGGACATGGCCACACCACGGATGCGGTTGGGAAATATTTCTGCCAACAGGGTCCACGTCACGGGGCCCAGGGTCATGGCATAGACAGAGATGGCCGCCACCACTAGCAGCACCATGGCGAAGCCTTTCACCTCGTAGTAGTAGCAGGTGCCCAGCGTCAGGTAAATCAGTGCCAGTCCGCCAGCGCCTATCAGGATGAGCGTGCGGCGTCCCCACTTCTCGATGGTGTAGAGGGCCACAAAGGTAAATACCACGTTGGCCACACCGGTAATCACGATATTGATGAACATGCCGTCCACGTCGAAACCGGCACCAGTAAATATCTCTTGGGCATAGTTGAAGATGACGTTCGTGCCGCACCACTGCTGGAACACGGCTATCACCAGTCCCAGCACCAGCACCTTGCGGTAGGGTGCCAGTCGGCCCAGTCCTTTTTCTGTCTTGGCCGCAGGCTGACGTTTCAGGTTCAAGAACACCGGACTTTCGGGTATGAAGCAGCTCATTACCAGAAACAGCGCTGCAGGCAGGGTCTCTGCCCAAAACATCCAGCGCCATCCCCACGCTACATTCCATGCCATATTCTCGGCAACGGCCGTATCGCGCGCCAACAGCATGTTGACTATCTGTGCTGCCAAGATTCCCAGCACAATGGTCATCTGGTTCAGACTGACCATACGGCCACGTATCTCCGCCGGACTGACCTCTGCTATATACATCGGTGCAAGGGCAGAGGCCACGCCAATGCCCATGCCACCCACAAAGCGGGCTATATTAAATAAGGTAAAATCGTCAAACACGCCCGTAGCAATGGCCGAGATGGTGAAGAGCATCGCCGAAAAGAAGAGCAACGGTCTTCGTCCGTACTTGTCGGCTGCCGTGCCTGCAACCATCGCACCTGCCAAACAACCCACCAGGGCCGAGGTCATGGCCACGCCTTGCATCAGCGGCGAGTCTGCAATACCGAAAAACTGTTCATAGAATGGTTTGGCACCGCCTATCACCACCCAGTCATATCCGAAGAGCAGTCCGCCCATGGCAGACACCATACAGATGAAGTAGATAAAGCCTTTACTTTGATTTTGCATACGGTTTGTCATTGGTTCTTAGTTGAAATTCCGCTGCAAAGATAGCTATTTTCTAAATTAGCCGTTATATACTTTTTTCTTCTTTGTATGGACTATTTTACTCACCGTCTGTGCTTATTTATCATTTATTATAGTATTTTTCTCTATTTACTAAGGTTTATTGACGCAATACGATTTCACGGCTAAAAAAATTTGTCTACCTTTGTAGCGCTAAATAGTATATCATGCCAAAACTAAAAGACGGATTCCTTGGGGAACAATCAATCATACTACCACCTATGATCGTTGAGATAGAGGAACGCGACCCGTTGGTCAGCAGTCTGTATATCACCGACATTGGTTTCTATCCCATGGCTGAGCATCACTACCGCAGCCGCAAAAAGGGCATCGATCAGTATGTGCTTATCTACTGCGTGGACGGCAGGGGGTGGTATCGCGTAGGCGACAAGGAGTACCAGGTAGAACGCAATCAGTATTTTATTCTTCCGGCGGGCATCCCCCACTCATATGGCTCGTGCGACGGTCAGCGTTGGACCATCTATTGGGTGCACTTCAAAGGGGTGCATGCTGCCATCTATGCCGAGGGTGCCCAGAAGCCACAGACCATCAATGTGGCTATCAACTCGCACATCAGCGAGCGCAACAACATCTTCGACGACATTCTCAACACGCTGCGCGCTGGCAACGAGATTGAAGACCTACGCTATGCCTCCAGTCTGTTGCACTACTACCTGGCATCGATGCGCTATCTGCAACAGTGGCGACGTAAGCCTCAGCAGGTTGACATCGTCGAGGCGGCCATCCACTACATGGAGGAGAACATCGAGCGGCGCATCACACTGCAAGACGTCACGCACTATGTGGGTTTTTCCATGAGCTACTTCTCTGCTCAGTTCAAGAAGAAGACGGGCGTCAGCCCGCTGGCCTACTTCAACCAACTCAAAATCAGGCACGCCTGCCTGTTGCTGCAGCGCACTGACCTACAGGTAAACCAGATTTGCTACAAGCTGGGGTTCGAAGATAGTCTTTATTTCTCCCGAGTCTTTTCGAAAATGATGGGAGTCTCTCCCACAACATATCGTCAACAAAACAAACCTTTTCAACAAAACCAAACTAAAAACAACCAAGATGAAAAAGAACACCTTTAATGTATGGTGCTTGGCAATGGTCATGATGAGCATGACTGTCAGTAGTAGTATGGCTAAAAGCCACCTCGTTTCAGGTAAGCGCGTAGAAGCGCTCAACACATCGGCTTGGGAAAAGTCTATGTGGATCTCTGTGAAGAATGCTCCCGTCGTTACGGGCGAAGTGAGAGACGGCAGTCGCGCTGCCGATGGTGCCAATTGGTTCATGACTTCTGTCGAGAACCGACAGAAGGTGGTGAAAGCTACGTGGATGACGGCATCGCTGGGCGTGTCGGAGCTCTTTGTCAACGGCAAACGCATCGGCGAAGAGGTCTTGCGCCCGGGCTTCACACATCGCGAGAAGACCAAGCGTTCGTTCACCTACGACGTGACCGACGTCTTTCTCAAGAAAGCGGGACAGCGCAATGTGCTCTCGGTACAGGTCACCCCGGGCTGGTGGGCCGACAAGATTGTCACGCCCTGGGGTACCAATGGCATGATTGGACATAAGTGTGCCTTCCGTGGCGTATTAGTGATTGAGTATGCCGACGGCAGCAAGCAGACCTATGGCACCAACCTCCAGGATTGGAAAGCTGGCATCGCCGGACCGGTGACGCATGCTGGCATCTACGACGGCGAGGCCTACGATGCACGTATCGCTCAGGGGTTCAGCACGCCAGAGGCATTCTCGACACCTGAGGAGAACACCGAGTTCCGAGGCGATATCCTACCCTCTTGCGGTGCTGAGGTCTATGCCCGCGAAGACCTGGCACTGCCACCTGTTCAAGCCTACATCTGGAAAGAGGTCAGCGGTGCCCGCGACGGTGAGTATGGCAAGGTGGTCATCGACCGCACGCTCAAGCCAGGACAGGAGATAACGCTGTATGCCGGCGAAACGCTGGTGGTTGACTTCGGTCAGAACTGTGCCGCCGTACCTTCTTTTGTTTTCAAGGCTGCTGCCGGCACACGCCTGAGTTGTCTGCCCGGCGAGTTGCTGAACGACGGCAACGGTGCGCGCAGTCGCGGCATGGACGGTCCCGAGGGTACTGTGCACCGTGAGAACCTGCGTGCGCATGACAACTGTTTCCGATTGGACTACACCTTTGCCGGCAATGGTCAGTATGAGACCTATCAGCCTCGTGCCACCTTCTTCGGCTATCGCTATGTTTCTATCTCGGCCACAGCCACCGTGTGTATCAAGTCGCTGAGGTCTGTTCCCGTCACCTCCATCCACAAGAATCTGGAGATTGGCACCATCAGCACCGGCCATGAACTGGTGAACCGACTTATCTCCAACACACTGTGGGGACTGCGCTCTAACTATCTGTCGGTGCCTACCGACTGTCCGCAGCGCAACGAACGACTGGGATGGACGGCCGACACACAGGTGTTTACCGAGACAGGCACATTCTTTGCCGACACCAAGAACTTCTTCCACAAGTGGATGCGCGACATGAGCGACTCGCAGGATGCGCTGGGCGGTTACCCGGGCGTGGCTCCCGTGGCACAATACGGTGGTGAGTGTATGCGTCTGGGATGGACCGACGCCGGCATCATCGTGCCCTGGACCATCTGGAAACAGTTTGCCGACACCGAAATCATCAACCAGAGCTGGGAGTCTATGAAGCGTTTCATCGATCGCGTCAACGCCACCTGCTATCGCCATCAGGACCTGATTGGACAAAACGGCAACTACCAGTGGGCCGACTGGCTGAGCTATGAGCCACTGGAGAGCTGCGGTGGTTCGGCCTTCGATAGCAATGGCCCACGCCCCGATGCAGTGGACTACTGGAACTACCTCAGTGCCTGCTACTGGCAGATTGATGCCGAGATGATGCGCGATATGGCAAAGGCTACAGGACGCGACTATAAGACCTACGAGGAGATGGCACTCCGTGCCAAGGCCTACACCAAGGAACACTTCCTCAATGCCGACGGTACCTTCAAGACACAGATTCTGAACACCATGCAGACCCCTGCCCTCTTTGCACTGAAAAACCACCTGGTGGAAGGTCAGGCCAAACAGCAGATGGTGGCGCGACTGCGTCAGAACTTCAAGGACCACGAGGATTGTCTGCAGACGGGCTTCCTGGGCACATCAATCATCATGGGAACGCTGACCGACAACGGCATGGCCGACATTGCCTACACGTTGTTGCTGCAACGTAAGAACCCCAGCTGGCTCTACAGCATAGACAATGGTGCCACCACCATGTGGGAGCGCTGGAACAGCTATATGAAGGACAAGGGCATGGGACCTCGCGGCATGAATTCATTCAACCACTATGCCTATGGCGCTGTGTGCGAATGGATCTGGGAGACCGTGGCAGGCATTGCTGCCGACCCCTTACAACCAGGTTTCAAGCATATCATCATGCGCCCCATTCCCGACAAGCGCTTAGGTCATCTTGATGCGCAATACCAGTCGGCTGCTGGCCTCATCAAGAGCCACTGGCACTACGACAAGGATGGTCAGTGGAATTGGCAGTTCACCATCCCCAAGGGAGCCACCGCCACCGTTTATCTGCCTGACGAAAGCACGCCCAAAGAATACAAGAGTGGTACTTACAATATTAAAAAAGTACAAGAGTAGTACTTACAAGATAAAGAAAGCATATAAAAAAAGTACACTGAGCATGCATACTCAGTGTACTTTTTATTTTTGTTATCAGCAGTTTTGCTCCTGAAAGTCGAGGTCGGCCTGAACAACGAAGAAGACCTCCTGGGGATCTAATGTTCCCTGTTTCTCCTTCTTGGCTTGCTCGCAGACATAGTCTGCCACCTTCTCCAGGTCTATCTCCACTTCCTCGTCGGCACTTTCCAGAATACCCGAAGAGAAATAGTAGTCAACAATGGTATCCATCATCCAGAGAATCTGGGCATCGGAATACTTCTCTTTGACATCAGCGGGCACCTGTTCGCGGATGAACGCCAGCTCTCGGCGATTCTCCTCCTCGTCCATGAGAAGTTCTTCGTCCATCGTTGCCATAGGCTTAGAGCAGTGACTGGAACTTCTCGTCGAACACCTGCTTAGACATGGCGCCAACAACCTTATCTACCTGCTGGCCATCCTTGAAGAAGAGCACGGTAGGGATGTTGCGGATGCCAAACTCCATAGCGAGTTCTTCGTTCTCCTCTACATCGCACTTACCAACAACAATCTTTCCATCATATTTCTCAGCAAGTTCAGACAGGATTGGACCTACCAGACGGCAAGGACCACACCATGTTGCCCAGAAATCGAGCACGAGTGGCAGGTTGCCATTCTTCAGCTCCTTAAAATTCTCGCTTGTGATTTGTACTTCCATAACTTTTCGTTTTAATTGGGTTAATACTTTGATATCTCATTAAAAGTCTGTGCAAATATCATGCCAACAACTAATTGATGCTGTAATCCAGCGCCTCCGTACTTTCGATATAGTCTATGAGCGTATGGCGCACATCGATGGACTTGTTCTGCGAGCGCAACAGCATGTGGCGCTTGCCTGTGGCGTCGCGCAGCAGAAACAACAGCTTGGTACTGCCGGGATGCTCATCAATCAAGTCGTTGAGCTCGGCCACTATCTGATCGTTGAGCAGGTCGGTGTTCAACTGGATGGTGATGCTCTCGATAGCCTTCTCTTTGATGGTCTGCAGCAGTTCGACGTTGGTCACCTTCAGCGACTTCTGATCGGAATTATAGAAGCGCGACTGCATCTTACCAGTGATATAGACGGCTGCACCCTCAATAAATTTTCCGTTCATATTCATCCAATCCTCGCCAAAGAGTGCCAGCTCGCCCGAGCCGTTGAAATCTTCGAGTGTGATGATTCCCCACGGTTTGCCATCTCTATTGAAGCGGGTCTGCACACCTGTAACGATACCACCCAGCGTGATTTCCTCACGGTCTTTGAGGGCGGAACCCCTGTCTGCCAATTCGTCGCAATGTGCATTGCACATGTTGTCGAGAATAATCTTGTACTCATCGAGGGGATGTGCCGACAGGTAGATACCCACCAGGTCACGCTCTTTGTTCAGGCGCTCGATGTCGCTCCAGCGAGCATCGGTCTTAGGGATGGGCGGTGTGGCAATCTCTACACTGTCGAAGCCACCGAAGAGTGAGTTCTGCGCCTCGTTCTTGGCCTGTTGGTACATCTGACCATAGCGCACCAGCGAGTCGAGGAACAGCTCGCCCTTGTTGTTCTCAGCAAAGTAGATCTCGCGACGGATGCCAAAGCTGTCGAAACCGCCACTCAGTGCCAACGACTCGAAAGCCTTACGGTTGACACTTGAGAAGTTGATGCGCTGAGCAAAGTCGAAGATATCCTTATAGGGGCCGTTCTTCTCGCGCTCGTCAATGATTGCCAAGGCGGCATTGTCGCCCAGTCCCTTGATGGCTGCCAGACCAAAACGTATCTCACCTTTATGGTTCACACCGAACTTCTGATAGGATTCGTTCACATCGGGTCCCAGCGTAGCGATGTTCATCTGCTTACATTCATCCATCAGTTTGGTAATCTCGGTAATCTGGTCGCGACGACGACTCATGATGGCTGCCATAAACTCGGCAGGATAGTTGGCCTTGAGGTAAGCGGTCTGATAGGCCACCCACGAGTAGCAAGCAGCATGCGACTTATTGAATGCATAGGAAGCGAACTTCTCCCAGTCGGCCCAGATCTTGTCGAGCACCTTCGGGTCGTGGCCGTTTTTCTTGCCGCCCTCGATGAACTTAGGCTTCATGGCGTCAACGATATCCTTTTTCTTCTTACCCATGGCCTTACGCAGCGCGTCACTCTCACCACGAGTGAAGTCGGCCAGCTGTCGTGACAGCAACATCACTTGCTCCTGATAAACGGTGATACCATAGGTGTCCTTCAGATATTTCTCCATGCAAGGGATGTCGTACTTAATCTCCTCACGTCCGTTCTTACGGGCAATGAACGAGGGGATATAGTCCATAGGTCCTGGACGGTAGAGGGCGTTCATGGCAATGAGGTCCTCGAACACAGTGGGATGGAGCTCGCGCAGATACTTCTGCATACCTGCCGACTCAAACTGGAAGGTACCGATGGTGCGACCTTGCTGATAGAGCTCATAGGTCTTGGGATCGTCGATGGGGATGTGGTCCAGATCGATATCGATGCCGCGTGTCTGTTTGATGATGGCACAGGCCTCTTTCTGCTCGGACAGCGTCTTCAGTCCCAAGAAGTCCATCTTGATGAGTCCGGTGGACTCGATGACGTGTCCGTCGTACTGCGTGCAGTTAGTCTTCGTATCCTTGAAGTCCGGGTCGTCGGCCGTAGATACCGGCACCCAGTCACTGATAGGGTCGCGACAAATAATGAAGCCACAGGCATGGATACCCGTACCGCGCACCGTGCCCTCCAGCATCTTGGCATACTTGATGGTGTTGGCCAGAACGGGATCGTTGGAAGCCTCGGCATCGCGCAACTCTGGCACGCATTTAATGGCATTGCCCAGATTCATCTTCAAGCCGTCTGGCAGACGGTCGGGGATGGCCTTACACAGCGCATTCGACACACTGAGTGGCAGTTTCTCGACACGTGCTACATCCTTGATGGAGTTCTTGGTGGCCATCGAGGCATAGGTGATGATGTGCGCACAGTTCTCATGTCCATACTTGTCCATGACCCACTTCAGCACCTTACCGCGTCCGTCATCGTCGAAGTCGGTATCGATATCAGGCAAAGAGATACGGTCAGGGTTCAGGAAACGCTCGAACAGCAGGTCGTACTTCAGGGGGTCTATCTTGGTGATACCCAAACAGTAGGCCACCACCGAACCGGCTGCCGAACCACGGCCTGGGCCCACCCACACATCGAGCTCGTCGCGCGCCGAGTTGATAAAGTCTTGCACAATGAGAAAATAGCCTGGGAAACCCATGGTCTTCATGATGTGCAACTCGAATCGGATGCGGTCATCGACCTCCTTGGGCAGAGAGGAATGCAAAATGGTATATGATGATTGGGGATTGCCGGTGTCCACCTCTACCTTGTCGAGCACCAGCTCGTCGTTGGGCAGATAGCGTTCCTTACCACCTTTATAAGCCAGTTCGGCCAGGTAGTCGGCCTCGAACTTAATGCGATAGAGCTTGTCGTAGCCACCCAGCTTTTTAATTTTCTTATCGCCATCCTCACGCGACATGGGGTTCAGTCCGTTTTCATCGCGTGTGAACTCCTCGTAGAGTTGTTCTTCGGTGATGCGCTGTCGCCATGCCTCCTCGGTACCGAAGCTCTCGGGGATTGGATAGAAAGGCATAATCGGGTCGTGGTCTATAGAATAGATCTCGCACTTTTCCAGTATCTCGAGCGTGTTGCTCAAAGCCTCAGGTACATCACTAAAGATCTCGTTCATCTCGGCCTTGGTCTTGAACCACTCCTGCTTGGAGTAGAGCATACGCGAGGGGTCGTCGAGATCCTTACCCGTAGAAAGACAGAGCAGGTGGTCGTGGGCCTCTGCATTCTCCTGGTCCACAAAGTGAACGTCGTTTGAACAAATCAGCTTAATGCCATACTCACGAGCCAGTTCTATGAGCACCTTGTTGGCCTGCTGCTGTAGTGGGAAGGTCTCGCGGTTGGCACGCTGCGAAGGGTCTTTCACCTCGTGGCGCTGAAGTTCCAGGTAATAGTCGTCGCCAAAGATATTATGATACCATTCGAGCGCCTCACGGGCACCAGCCATATCGCCTGCCAGTATCTTATGAGGCACCTCGCCGGCAATACATGCCGAACAAACAATAAGTCCTTCGTGGTAGCGCTCCAGCTCGGCACGGTCTGTACGAGGACGCATGTAGTAGCCATCCACCCACGAGTTTGACACCAGCTTGATCAGGTTCTTATAACCCTGATAGTTCTTAGCCAGTACGATGAGGTGGTAACCGCTCTGATCTTCACGACCGTTCTTCTGTTCCTTCGGACCATGCTTGGCCACATACATCTCGCAACCAAAGATGGGGATGAAGGGATCAAGGCCTTCTTTCTTGCGGCCCTTGTTCACACCCATCACAATGTCGTGGAACTCCTTGATGCCGAACATGTCGCCGTGGTCGGTAATGGCCATGCCACGCATGCCATCCTTGATGGCTTTGTCCACCAAGTTTTTGATCTTTGACTGTCCGTCAAGGATAGAGTAGTAAGTATGTACGTGCAGGTGAATAAAGTCTTCCATACGTCGGATTAAATTTCGAAGTCAAGACAAGTACGACTTACTGTATAGGGGCGTACTTTGCTGTTGGCCACAGCCACATGCTCAGGATGCTGGGCATAGCCTTTCAGTGCCTCGGCCGACTCGAGTGTGGAGTCGAGCATCACGTCGGCATTCGACGAGTCGAGACGTCCGTCGATATGCACTTTCACGTCGAGCAGTCCGGGCACCTTGCCCACCAATCCTTCAAGTCCGGCCTTGATACCAGCCTTTACATTTTGCTTCTCACTATCCGATAGTTCGGGTTTTAATGTCCAAAGAATAATATGCTTTACCATAACTAAAAATTCAATTCTACTTCTTTTTGTCGCAAAGTTACGAAAAAACGATAGAAGAACAAAATAAACGCATTTGTTTTTTTCTTCCAAGTGCCAAGTAATGTTCGGGGCGATAGCACCAAAGTGGCGAAAAAAAGTCTATTCCGTAGCAAAAAGGTTAAGAAATCAATAAAAACTTTGATTAATTGACAGAAAAGCATTACCTTTGCAGAGTAAATTTTAAAACTAACCATGGGAGAAAGAATTAAGAAGCTCAAGAAGATCAGAATTCACCGTGAAGGAACGGACGAACTTCTATACAGTTTGTTTTTCGTCATTGCCATCGCAGTGATTCTCTGGCGCTCTTTTGATACACCTATACCATTCGCCATATTCATCGCTATTTTCGGCACAGCTTGGCTGCTGATGCTGAACTTCTATCGCTGTCCTATCCGCTACTTCAACGGCGACACAGAGAAGACGGTGGTAGCCCCTGCCGACGGTAAGGTGGTGGTGATTGAAGAAACTGACGAGGACGAGTATTTCCACGACAAGCGACTGATGATAAGCATCTTCATGAGTCCGCTGAATGTGCATGCCAACTGGTTCCCCGTTGACGGCCGCGTGAAGTTCGTAAAGCACTTCGACGGCAACTACCATCGTGCCTGGCTGCCCAAGGCAAGCCTGGAAAACGAGCATGCCGACACAATGATTGAGATGCCTAACGGTGAGAATATACTGGTAAGACAGGTGGCTGGCGCTATGGCCCGTCGCATTGTGACCTACGCAAAGGATGAGGAGGATTGCTACATCGACGAGCACCTGGGCTTCATCAAGCTGGGTTCGCGCGTTGATGTCTATCTGCCACTGGGCGCTCAGCCCTGCGTGAAGATGGGACAACCCACCACAGGCGACCTTACCGTCATTGCGAAACTGCCCTAAGCCGTTCAAAGAAGCACTGCTATGAAGAAGCACATACCAAACATCATTACGTGCTGCAACCTGATTTCTGGCTGCATTGCTACCTATTGGGCTTTTCAAGGCGAACACCGACTGGCACTGCTGTTCATCGTAATTGGAGCTGCCTTTGACTTCTGCGACGGCATGACAGCACGCTTGCTCCACGTTTCCTCGCCCATTGGCAAGGAACTGGACTCGTTGGCCGACGACATCACCTTTGGCTTTGCCCCCTCTGCCATTATCTTTGATTTCCTGTGTCAGCAGCATATCCACCACCCACTGGTGCCTTTCCTGGCCTTTATCATGGCTGCCTTCTCGGCACTACGACTGGCCAAGTTCAATCTGGACGAGCGACAGGCCATGGGATTCATCGGACTGCCCACACCTGCCAATGCCCTGTTCTGGGGTTCACTGATAGTTGGTGCAGGCGACTGGCTGAGTTCTTCACCATTATATATATATGGCATGCTGGCAATGGTCTTCGTATTCAGCTACCTGCTCGTGTCTGAGGTTCCTATGTTTGCCCTGAAGTTCAAAACATGGGGATGGAAAGGCAACGAGGTGAAATACATCTTTGTGCTCAGTAGCGCTGTGATGCTGGCCGCACTCGGCATTGCAGGCATCGCTGTAGTCATTCTGTGGTACATCATCCTATCAGCTCTTTGCTATAAACGCTAAAAAACTTTGCATGGATTTCTTCGTATTTTTGTTTCTCGCCCTTGTTGTTGCAGCCGCCTCGGTATTCCTGGTGGTGATGTTCTATATTGGCAGAATCGTGCGCATGGTACGCAAATACATGCGTGGCGAGATGAGCGACGAAGAGTTTCAGCGTAAGTCAAACAAATACTACTATCAGCAACAGGAGCGACAAGGTCCGCAGTTTGACAAGGACTACTTCAAAGGCAGTAGCAACCAGAGTCAGCAGAACTACCAGGAGCAAGCGCGACAACACAAGACGTACACCACAAGGACCGAAGAGGGACATACCATCTTCGACCAAAGGGAAAATACAAGCAAAAAAATATTCGCCCAGGATGAGGGCGAATATGTAGATTTCGTTGAGGAGTAAGCAACAATCAGTTGTGCACCAAGGTACCTATCTCCTCGCCTTCCATCACCTTTTTCAGATTGCCAACGATGTCCATGTTGAACACATAGATAGGCAGATTATTGTCCTGACACATGCAGATGGCGGTGAGGTCCATCACCTTCAGACCGCGTGCCAGCACCTCCTTATAAGTGATTTCATTGAACTTTGTAGCCGTTGGGTCCTTCTCGGGGTCGGCCGTATAGATGCCATCCACGCGTGTACCCTTCAGCATCACGTCGGCCTCGATCTCAATGCCACGCAGCGACGAACCTGTATCGGTGGTGAAGTAAGGCGAGCCTGTGCCTGCTGAGAAGATGCACACCTGGCCCTGTTCCATGGCCTCGATGGCCTTCCATTTGGTATAGAACTCTCCGATAGGCTCCATGCGGATGGCTGTCATCACCTTGTTCTTCACACCAATAGCACCAAGTGCCGACGAGAGCGCCAGCGAGTTGATGACCGTGGCGCACATGCCCATCTGGTCGCCCTTCACACGGTCGAAGCCTTTCTGACTGCCACTGAGGCCACGGAAGATGTTGCCACCACCGATGACGATGCCAATCTGCACGCCCATCTCGGCTATTTCCTTAATCTGCTGAGCATAGTCGCTCAAGCGTTCAGGGTCGATACCGAAGCCCTGTTTTCCCATCAGACTCTCGCCAGAGAGCTTGAGAAGGATTCTTTTAAATCTTGCCATAATAATTATCTCTTGTATTAATATTGTATTCTAAATAATAAAGTTCACTTCCTTGAACGCATAGCGCCGCGTCTGTCCGCTGTCGTCGCACAGACAAAGATGGCCATCGGCCTCCACATCTATTATCTCAGCCATAAAGGGGCCATTCGCATCGGCATAAGGATGAAAGCCCTTCCGACGGTAAAGACGTGCACAATAGGCTGCCTTCAGGTCTTGATCCGACAAACGGTCGAATGCCTGCAAGATGTCTTCCAGCAGTCGTTCGCGACTGGTCTCAAGCCCATGAATCTGGAAAAGCGACACAGGATTGGGGGCGTTCGACAAGAACCGCTGCTGGTTCACGTTGATGCCAACACCGATGATGCTGTCGCGAATGGTGGTGCCTTGCAACTGGTTTTCAATCAGGATGCCAGCCAACTTACCGTTGCGCCAATAGATATCGTTAGGCCACTTGATGCTAACATCGCCAATCTGCTGGTCTAGGACCTCGCAGATGGCCAGCGAGATAGCCATCGAGATATGAAACTGCTTGTTGGCTGGAAGTGACTGGGGGTGAATCAAGAGCGAGAACAGCAGGTTCTGGCCACGTTCCGACTCCCATGTGTTGGTGCCACAGCCGCGCCCTGCCGTCTGGTAGTCGGTCCAAACAGCCACGCGCTGACAATCGTCATCAGCCGTCTGCAGGTACGCTCGCAACCACCGGTTGGTGCTGTCAGTCTCATCTATATGAATGATTTTCCATTCCACGATGCAAAAGTACGAAAAAAAATTCGTACTTTTGCAACATGGAGCAACAAAAAAAGGACGAGCAGTATATGCGCAAAGCACTGGCAGAAGCCCAGCTGGCACTGCGCGAGGGAGAGATACCCATTGGGGCTGTTGTGGTGTGCAAGGACAGAATTATTGCCCGCGCCCACAACCTGACCGAGACGCTGACCGACGTGACAGCACATGCCGAGATGCAAGCCATCACGATGGCTGCCAACGAACTGGGGGGCAAATACCTCACGGAATGTACGCTCTACGTCACCGTTGAGCCTTGTGTGATGTGTGCCGGTGCCATTGGCTGGGCCCAGATTCCGAGGGTAGTCTTTGGCTGTGCCGACGAGAAGCGCGGCTATCAAAAATATGCCGCCCACGCCCTGCATCCGAAAGCACAGGCCATTGGCGGCATATTGGAGGAAGAATGTCGCGAGTTGATGCAGACGTTCTTCCGCGAGAAACGCTAATCTTATTTCACCAGGATCTTACGAACCGTAGAGCCCTGACGCACAATGTAGAGTCCGGGTTTGCTCATCGTCATCACATTGCGACCATCCAGTGTGAAGGTGGCAATGGGTACAGACTGTGACTCGTTGACAAATTCTTCAATCTTATTAGGATCTGCCTTGGCAGGACTCTTCAGCAAAGCCAGTTCCAGCACTTGCTTATCGCCACTGGCACGGCTCAGAAGGATACCTGTCAGGTCGTAGGCCTTGCCTGCATAGTTTGAGGGCAAGGAGATACCTTTCACCTGCAACGTATTGTAAAGACGCACGTAGGTCACGCCATTGCTGACATAAAGTCCGGGCAGACCCTCATAGGTAGTCTCCTGCATCTGCACACCAGGAATCAGGATATAGTCACAGAGGTTCTGTTCGCCGAGGCTTGAGATATTCACGATGCGGGGCTCAGGTGTAGAAGAGGTGCCAAACAGCACACTGGCAGCGATGTTTGCATCATCATCAAGACGGAAGCGTGTCACGCCATCCGCCGTCTTTTTCTTTCCTCGCAGACAACCTGTAAGCATGCTGCCCACTGTAAGTTGGCCTCCCGCATTCTCAACAATCACAGCACCCGTCTCATCGCGCAGATAGACATCATCGTTATGGACATATACCACCTGGGCATCACTCAGTGCAAGAGCTATCTCCGACTCAATGCCGCTCTGCTTCAGGGCCATCGTGTTGGCTACCAAGGGAATGTCCTGCACCGTGATGACACACGTAGCACTCAGGTCGTTGTCGGACGTGGCAGTGATGGTGGTCTGACCTGGGGCCAGTGCCTTCACGACACCATCTGCCGACACAGTAGCTACCGACTCGTTAGAGGACGTCCAGTCGATGGTGTATTTGGCCGACACAGGCGTGGCTACAAGCTCCAGTTTCAACTGTAAGCCCACCACCGTTTGCATCTGTTCGGCCAGCGAGAGGGCCGTCAGGGTGTTTGCATCATAGACATCGAAGGAAATCATGCCATCGCTCTCAGCGATATTCTTCAATCCGAAGGGGTTGTCATGACCTTCCCAGGTCTTCAGGTTGGCAGGCGAGGTGATGTTGTTCAACTCCGTCACCCGACCGGCGCCAGGGAAGGGGTCTGTATTGGTAGCCATTGGAGAGTCGGGGTCGCCCATGGCACGAAGCACCACAAAACGGTTGTGCGAAGGGTCGTTGTTCAGCACGTTACTGCTCCAGGCACGAGCATTGGTAGAGTCCACGCGATAGACCAACATGCCCGAGCCAGGCAGATAAGCATCCCACTTGTCGGTGCGCTGACGGTTCTCGAGCAGGAAGAACTCCTTATTAACGGGCGTATTCAAACGATAGCCGGTGTTGCTGCTGGCCACCGAAGGCAACGTGTAATGACCTTCCGCCTGAATGGTCTGAGGCACTGCAAAGCCCACCGCGTAGCGCTCATAGAGCGTGTAGCCAACGGGCGTGCGGCCGTAGTTCTGGTAGCCGCCTGCAGCCATCAGGCTCCACTCGGCGGGATGACAGCTCTGTCCACCACCGTCTTCATAGTCGGTGTCGTAGAGGTCAGGCAGTCCCAGCACATGACTGAACTCATGACAGATGGTGCCAATACCATCGTTGATGTTAAACTCCTCGGTGCCATAGCGCTCTGTAGAACAGGCATAGCGTCCCAGATAGACATCGTCGGCACGAGTCCAATTGAACGAGCTGGCATGGGGCCATATCAGACGTTTGTCGTTGATAGAGAAATTAGAGCCCAAACCGGCAAAGATGATATAGACCATGTCAACAATGCCATCGTCGTCACGGTCGTAATTACTGAAATTCACCAGAGGGTCGGCAGCGCTGATAACATCCTTCATCAGCCTATCATCATTCTTGCCACCATTTGAGAAATACTGGCTGCAGTTCAGCTTCACCGGACCAACAACATCAAACTGGGGATTGAAGAGCCCCATCGAGTTGTCGTGGAAGTAGTCGCGCACGCTACCCGTGTAACGGCCAAACTCATCCATAACATCGTAGCCCTGATAACCGGGACGGTTGATCATCTCGTTGACGATGTTGGGATAATCCTCGCTCGCAAAGGAACAGTCGTTGAACTCAGCCAAAATAATCAGGCCACGAAAAGAGGCATAGTCGTAAAAGCCACGACTCACACGGGCGCGCTCACTGGCTTTGGCACGGCGCTGCTGCTCGGCAGCTTTCTCTTTAGCTCGCTCGGCGGTGAGGCGAGGCATCAGATGCTTCTTCACACCAGCCAGATAGGCCTGCTCCTGTGCACCGCGCTGCGACGCATCATGAGCGCGCATCGCCGTGGGGGTCAGCACGCCATCGGCCAACTGTGCATAGACGAAGAAGCCCTTGGCATCCTTCACCACCGAATAACCGTCCTCGGTGGTGAAGAAGTGCATATATTCATCGCCATGCAGTCGGATGCCTACGGTGGTTCCGTCGGGCTGGGTCACCTTGCTCACACCGGGAAACGCCGGTACGGCAAAGACATTCCCAACACATAGCAAGCAACCAATCAATAATAGTATAAGATGTTTTTTCATCTGTCAGAAGTAGTTTTAATTTGGATGCAAAGGTAACACAAAAAATCGACATTCGAACAAGGGGATAAAAAAAGTTACGCCCTCCTGAAGGAAAAGCGTAACTTCTATATGCTTATAGCAGTACCAATAGGATGGTACACCACCTCATTACAAGAGGTCTTACTTCACAAAGAACTTCTTACCATCGTGAACCACGATGCCCTTTGCTGCCTTGGTGGTTTGCTGACCCATCAGGTTGAAGAACTTAGTAGAAGCAACGGGCTTCACGTTAGTATTCTCAATGCCGAGCGTAGCAATGAGCTGGTCAAGATCGTCCACCTCGCCCTGAACAATAATCAAAGGAGTCTTTGAAGTGTAGCCACGACCATAGACAAAGAGCAATGCATAGCGACCTTTAACTTCCTGGGGCAGAGTTTCACACTCTACGGAAAGGAATGTATTACCATCGTAGAATCCGTCTTCTTCATCATACGTACTCTCAGCAGAAATGCTAGTAATCCACTCTGGTGCTTCCTCCTGATTCTCATCCAATACAAGGTAGTTTTCTTCACCATCCTCATTAAACCAACTGAAAGCTGTGCTTACACCGGTGTAGTTTACATTTTCCATACCCTTGTTACTTACCGTTTTTCCGTCGGCATCAACCAACAGTACATTGAAGTCGGTCAGTTGCTTTCCTTCAGTAGTAGAAGCTGTTGCCCAAGGTTCTGCATAGTCGAAACAAGAATTGAACGTCAATGGCAGAGCTACAGCATCCCTGTATTCAAGACTAACCAACTTCTTGTTGTATTCCATCAAAATAGAGCCATGAGCCAGCTCGTCCTCATCAGGATTGGTAATACCGTACAAGTTTACATCAACACCCTCCTGGTTGAAACCAGTAATTGTTACAACGAATGGCTCATCGATGGTGAATGGCTCCTCGCTAACACCAAGAAGACTTTCTTTCTTCTGTTTGAACTTAAGCACGAAGTCAATGACTTGGCCATCGCCTATGGCTTCAGGGTCTGTTATCTGCTCAACATCTTCAGCAGAACATTCCAAAGTTGCAATCACTTTCTCTCCTGCATAATAGCTATCACTCTTCTTGTCGTACAGTGCATTCGAGATGACCATCTTCAGTTTGGCATCGCCATCGATGGGTTTGCTTGCGAATGAAAGCGCACGGATGAACACATTCTCTACATAGAGTGGAGACTGAGGCTTCTCGAAATATTGTGCTGCACCAACAGAGGTAGCCAAAGAGTCAAGCGTTTTATCATCGTCGAGATAGCATGTACCAGTACCAAACAGGTAAGTATAATCATCCTGCCAAGATTTATTGTAAACCTTCACTTTTGGTGTTAGCAGTCCCCAAAATGCACTTGAACCAGAATGGTCATCATAGAATCCATGAGGAGCAATTGTGTCTGACTTAAGACGAGATACATAATTCTTATAATCAGTCCAGTAACGATTACCGGTGCCTTCTTCTTTATTATATAGCGTATGTCCGATAGTAAATGAGTCCTTTGCGGTCACAAGCGTAGGGAGAGGATAACTCAATCCGAACTCGGTGCCATAATAAAGTACGCCAGTCTCAGGATCGCACAGATCCGTGTTTGTCAAGTCCTCAGAGAAGGTGGCAACACCATCTTTGCCCAACATATTCATATGCCATGCAAAATCGGTAGATTTGGGGACTACAGGCACAAACTCGGGAGTAATGAAAGGATTGCTCACTAAATATGTCTGATAATAGCCACCACCCTCTTCTGTAAAACAAGAATACATAAGTCCGGCGGGACGCTTGTAGTAAACACCTGTTTGGAAAGAACGTCTTGAGGCCTTTTCTCCTTTGATTTTTTTGGTTAGGGGCTGTTGAGCAGCCATCTTAGAGATACGCTCAGAGAGGGCGGGCATCTTTACTTTCTTGTCTGCCAGCGACTGTGCATCGACAGACATAGCCGTCATAGCAAGAGCGGCAAAGAGTAAAAACTTCTTCATAATCATCTAATCATTTAGTTATATAATGTGAATAATAGTCTATATTTAGAATCTGTTGATGTCAAGACAAGCTTGCTGGGATTAAAGCGAGTGGTGCTAGCAGAAACAACAAAGGTCTGCGACAGCATCTCTACGAAACTCTTCAGCGAAGGAATCAACTCGATATTCTTTGAAGAGGTAGCATCCTCACCATCTACATACTTCAATGCGATATTGTCGCCGTCCTGCACCATATCGAAGACATAGTTCCAAGAATAGCTGGACGTCTTCTGGCGGAACTGCACACGCAAGATAGTCTTGTCACCCTTTACCGTAAAACTGAAAGCGTTGAAGGTGCAGTCGATAGCCTTGAAGTCCTTGACCACAGCCTCGCGGAGCGACTTGACATCGCTTGACATATCGGCATCGGCCTTCGACATCTCCCAACGACGAGCATTCTTAACAGAAAGGTTTTCCAAGAAGAAAGCTGCAGGAACAGGACCTTCGATGGTGTTCTCAGCATTCGTGACACCCACGAACTTGTCGGCATCGGCATCGTAGGCATACTCCTGTTCCATCTGTTGGCCATCCACCATCACAGTGTCCTTGAAACGGAAGTGATACTGGTCGTTATAATAGGTTATCAGATAAGGATTATACCAACCGTAGGCTGTTGAGTCCTTGCCTTCAGGATAGATTCTCGGACGACCGCCATTGACACGGTCCAAGCGATAGGTGTTGCCATGGTCCTTGATGCTATACTCCCAACGGGCACCCGACTGGAAATAGGTGTTCCTGAACTTATTCATATCGTCGATATAAGTCTCGAAGTCGGTGCCTGCGGGCACACGTGTCAGACGCTGATAGACGCCGCGCTTCTTACCTTTCAGCATGATATGGTCGCCACCCTCGGGCACATCGACCATCACGAACTCATAGTCGCCCTGCAGTCCTTTACCCGACTCATCGTCGTAGGTTCCAGGAGTGAGGATATAGTCGTCGTAGGGATCGGTGAAGCGACCAAGGCACTTATTATAGCTGTTGTATGTCAGCACGGGACCCATGTCGGTGATAACCTCCCAAGCAGACGAGTCGTTCATCACGGTGTTGCGTGTGGCCTTGTTCTTCATCAGCGTGTAAACAGACTGATTCTTGTGGAATCGGTTCATGATGAGATAGCCCACACCCGTGTTCATATCTTCGTTGTCGGTATAGGGATAATACTCCATCACCCATCCACCGGGGCTGTCGCACAGGCGCTCTATATAGACCTTACTGACCGCATTCAGGCGCTCTGCAGCAGAATGATCGAAGATGTCGTCTTCTTCGCTGACACATGATGCCAGCACAAATACAGAAGCGAACAGTAGTATTACTGGATATATTTTCTTTGTCATATAGCTTTATCTCCTCCTTAGATTATTTTGTCTGCAGTTTCTTATACTCGTTGAGTTCCTCGAGAAGCTGTTCAAGCTGCGTCTTACCTGTCGAGGGATCACGATAAGTAATGGCATTCAGCTGTTCTTCATTCTGGCGCAACACATAGACGCCACCATCACTATAGGCCAGCACAGGCTTCACCATGGTCAGGTATTTACCATTGGCATCTACACGGAACTGCTTGCTCTGAATCTTACGGCGCAGCTCGTCGATGTCAACACCATACTCAGTCTTCATGTAGTCGCGTACGTACTTGATCTTCTCGTTGATGATATTGCGTGCGCCGGCTAAGTTGGCTACCCACTGCACATGACCGTTTGCATCGAGAACGACATGGTCGTCGGCATCGCGCTGACACACACGACGATACACCTTGTGCTCACCTTTACCAGACTCATCGCCCTTGAAATAGCCGATGGTGTCGATGTCGAACGTGCCCTTCAACTGACAGAAATAGTCAGCGCTGTCCACCTCAAGGTCGTTATTCTTATCTTTGAGGTCCACCACCTCCCACTCGTAGTCGGCAGTATTGAACATACGTTCCAGGCTGACAGAGTCGCGGGTGACGTAGCGGGCAAAGGTCTCCACCCAGTCCTCGGTGTACGACATCGAGGCATAGCTGCTGATGAAGCCCTGAGCAGCAGCCACAGAGTCGGGCGTGTCATTCCATCCGGCAGCATTATAACGGCCGTTGCTCAGCACGTTGAACGGTGTGGGGTGCAACGAGTTGTTGTCCAGGATATGACCAAACTCATGGTGCATTGTCTCAAAGAAGTACTCGTTCATGTCAGCAATATCGTCAGGGTTCAGCAGGTTGGTGCGATAAAGCGTCACCTTGGTGTTGCCCTCAGTCACACCGAGGGTCTCAGTACCAGACGAGGTGTTCAGGTTCTTAGAACCGATGACATGGATAATGCGGGGACTGAACTTCTTCAAGAAGATGTCGTGCTCGGCTGCCACATCCTTATAGACATCGTGCCACAGGTATTTGGTCAGCACGGCCAACTGACAACTCTTGTCGTAAGAAGCCGGTGTCAGGTTCTTGTCCTTGTCCGAAGCAATGTACTCCATCTTATAGACGAAGCGCATATTGTAAGGCTCCAGAAAGTTGACCTTCACGAAGGTATCCAGAGGAAACGTATAAAGGTTGCGATCCAGAGGATAGTCGTTCGTATCGAAGATGGTGGCCGTAAAGTCATCATCCGAACAAGAAGTCATCTGAAAAGCTGTTGCCATCACAGCAAGCAGCATCAATATATTGATTGTCTTTTTCTTCATGATAGCTTTTCCTCCTTATTTGTTTGAATTAATTCTGAACTGACTGTATTTTGGTGCCACCAGTTCACGACGAGCATTGGTCTCCGTCACGCTCACCATATCAGGGCGAGAGCTGCCTGCACCATTAAACTTAGCCTCCCAAGGTGCTTCCAAGGCGCGACGTTTGTCCACGCCCTTCATCACAATAGCTTTCTTGTCCAGACCATAGTAGTGGGTCCACTCCATGCCCCAACGCTTCAGGTCGAAGAAGCGCATGCCCTCAAAGCTATGCTCAAAACGACGGAAGTCGTTCAGACAGTTCATATAAGGCACTGCCTCAGGAGTGATGTGAATGGCCGACGAGATGTTCTGCGACACGAAATCCCAGTTGGCGAAACAGTTGGTCTTGTTTTTGAAGTTCGACTTGATCATATTGTCAGTCAGCAACTTGATGTCGCCGGGTGTGACAAAGGTCTCCTTGTCTTTTTCAGAGAAGGTCTCGATAGAGTTGTTCCAATAGGCCTGGAGGTCATGACTGGCATTGGCCAAATCGTTCTTCATGATATAAGCCTCGGCACGCTCCAACAGCAGGTCCATGGCCGTGAAGGCACGGATAATCTGGTGAACATATCCCGTCTGTGCAATCTTGTCGAGCATCTGGAACTGTTCGTTAATCTTACAAGAGTAGAAGCCGTAGTCGTGCTGACTGGAACTGAACAGCATGCCGCTGACCATTGTGATGGGGTTGGCGATGTAGGAATTCCACAGCTCACTGTTGGTGCGAACCATCAGCACTTCTGAGGCTGCCTCGCCGGCAACGCTATAGCGATAGCCGAATACCAGACGTGAATAAGAGCTATAGGTATCGAGCAGCATCAGGTTGTTGTTCAACTTCGGATCCTGCCACTTGTTGCCGTAGTCACTAGAGCTGGCGCAGTCGGAAAAGATGGAATAGTCCATTGACATGCGGAGCAGAGAGGCATCGTTGGTGCCCAACACCTGGTTGGCTTCGGCGATACACTTGTCCCAGTCGTGGTGGAACAAATAGACGCGGGCTGCAAAGGCATGGGCTGCATTGGTATTGAA
Source organism: Prevotella sp. (assembly GCA_024695815.1). Lineage (GTDB taxonomy): Bacteria > Bacteroidota > Bacteroidia > Bacteroidales > Bacteroidaceae > Prevotella. The sequence goes on along the minus strand of JAILHK010000034.1, from coordinate 124,338 downwards.
ATGGTACTTAGGTGCATCGTAGTAGCTGTCGCTGACATACTTCAGACCCTCTTCCATATCCTTGATGATCAGGTCATAGACCTCCTTGACCGACAGGCGGTCGTAGTTTTTTTGCAGTTCGGTCTCGGGCTCGGTGACATAGGCAATAGAAATATCCTTCGCACTCTGAGCCTCGTTGCGATAGGCCTGACCAAAGATGTTGGCCAAGACAAAGTGGTCGTAGGCACGCAGCAGGAGAGCCTCACCGTAAGCGGCGCGCAGGCGGGGAGACAAATGTCCATAGTCCTCGTGACTGTCGATGCCCTCTTCCTTTGCCAGGTTATCGATAGCCTCTAAAGCCGCATTGACTGCAGCGATAGAGTTATACCATCCGTCCCACACACGACCGTGCGACTCTGAATCAGAATAGGTAGCCGAGAGGGGTTCTTCAAACTGGAACATCTCGTCGTTCCAGCGTGCAGCCGATGGATAGTTATAGTGGTTCTCAATCTGCTTGTCGTTAGGATTAGACGGCAGGTGAGGCGCATTGTTGTCGATAAAGTTGTCGCTTGACAGTTCACAGATAAACTGGTAGTTGTTTGAAGGGTAAGAGCCTTTTAGCAAGTCCACCACATTCTCTACGGTATTGAGCTCTGTGCGCTCGTCGGGCATCTTGTCAAGGAAGTCGGAACAGGCCGTCGAGACAAGCACACCCATTCCCATCACCAATATGTTGTATATCTTATTTTTCATCTTATTCGTTCTATTATCATTAAATACCATACTTCTTAGATTCCTAATCGCAGTGTAAGGGTGAACTGCTTAGACAGGGGCTGTGCCACACCACCCGAGTTGATGAACTCTGGATCCTGACCATTCAGCTTGGAGTCTGAATAGAGCAGCCATACATTGGTAGCATCCAGCTTCAGCGATGCGGTGCTGAGTCCAATCTTAGAAATCAGCTGCGGTGCAAAGTCGTATGACAGTGAGATATTCTTCAGACGAATAAAGCCACCGTCGGCCACGCGAGCCGTAGAATAGTTGTATGCATTGTAAGCATAGCCCAGATAGCGGTCGCTATAGGATTGTGCCACAGATGCAATAGCGGGAATGTTGGTACGTTTCTCGTCTCCGGGGATGACCCAACGGTTCTTGAACTCCTTAGGCATAGCACTCTGGTCGCTATAGGCATAAGAGAAGACGGGGTCAAGGCGAATCTTATTGCCGAACGAGTAGGTGAAGAACATGTTCAGACGCCAGTTCTTCCATGACACCATATTGTTGAAACCACCGGTATAGGCTGGTTCTGTAGGACCCTCATACTTCAGGAAGTCCAGGTTGACGTGCTCCTGGAAGTTGATGTCTGTCGTTGTCACCTCGCCCTTCTCATTGATAATCTGTGGAATACCCTCATCGTTCAGGCCTACGAAAGGAATAGAGAACAGCGAACGGTGGTCGTAGCCCACACGTGAGGCACCGCCAACAGTCACCAGGTCAATCACACGACTGGTGGACAACAGGTGGGTAATCTCAGTCTTGTTGTAAGAGAAGGTGAAGTCGGTATTCCAGTTCCAATCCTTCGTACGGATGTTCTGTGAAGAGATGGTAAACTCAATACCGTGCGACTTCATGGCTGCGACGTTGGCAAACTTACGCAGCTCGCCACCGTAGCCGTTGGTATTCATATAGCCCATCAGCGACTTGTTGTCGCGCCAGTAGATGTCGCTGACAAAGTTGATGCGGTTGTTCAGGAAGCCCAGGTCAACACCCAGGTTGAACTCGTACTTCTTTTCGAAAGTCAGATCAGAGTTGCCCAACTGATAGAGCACCAAACCTGTCTCCTGCTGATCGCTCTGAGGACGCCAGATGATGGTGGGATAGTAGATGGGGTATGCATTCGAAGCAGTAGTCTGCTCACCAGTCAGCGAGTAGCTCAGACGCAGGGTGGCATGACTGACAGCACCGTTGGTCTTCTCCATCCAGTCTTTGAAGAACGACTCCTCATGGGCATTCCAAGAAGACGACACATTCCAGGTAGGCAACCAGCGAGAGCTGCGGGCCTTACCCAACTGGTTGGTACCATCATAACGACCAGTCAGGTTCAACTGATAGCGACCTTTATAAGAATAGTTCAGGTTGGCCATGTAAGCCAATCGACGGTTCCATGAGCTGGAACGCTGGTACAACGTTGTACCTTCTTCCTTTGCCTGCTTAAAGAATTCGGGAGTGATCTTCACCAAGCGTGCATGTTCATAGTCCATGCCGTAGATCTGATTCTCAGAGGCATCATAGTCGGCACGGTTGGCTTCCATACCCACCAAGGCGTTGAAGATATGGATATCGTCCCACACCTTATTATAATTAATAGTACCACGGAAGTCGTACTGCTTCACGCGGTTCTGGTTCTCAATCCAGATACCGCCCTTAGGCATCACACTGATAGGCAGTGAGTTGGGTTTGTCGGGATCGGTGTACAGATAGGTATTGCTGTACATCACGTTTGGATCGTCCACACCGGCACGATAGGCCTCGGCCTGGTTTGAGGTGTTCAGCACATTATGATCGCGACTAGAACGGTTCACACGGTAGGAACCCAGCAAGTTGACCTCTAAGCCAAGGATAGGCTTATAAGAAACTTCACCCTGGAACTTCACATCCATCACGTCGATGTCGATATAGTTATTGTTCAACTCGTGGAAGATGTTGAAGTCGGCAAAGTTACGCTTATACGTCTGATTGGGATCCAGCGTACGGGCGGTGTTGAGTGCAAAACTAAAGGGGTTGATATCGAAATCACGGCTCACTGCACCACTCACCACGTCGGTATTCTGGTTCAGCGTACCCGGTGCCGTCTGCGAACGATGGCTGGCATTGGTACGCAAGGTCAGCGTCAGCTGCTTCGACAGGTTGAAAGAGGCATTCACGTTGGCCGTATAACGCTTCACGTCGCTGGCCTTTGTCCATCCTGGATCGAGCATAGCCGACAGCGATGCATAGAGATTTGCCTTCTCCGTACCACTGGAAATGCTGACAGAGTGGGTCTGCATCACATTGTCATTGAACAACAGGTCAAACCAGTTGGTGTTGCGGAACTCTGCCTGCTGCAGGTAGGCATTCATAGCAGCCTGTGTGTATGGCAGTCCGAAGGCGCCTTTGGTTTCGTCGTACTGCTGAATCAGGTTATACATCTTACCATACAAGCCACTTGAAGCACCGTTGGCCAAGGCCGAGAATTCCAGCCAACCTTTGGCTGCCATCTCTTTATAGATACCCATCTGCTCCTGAGAGTTTGAGATGTTATACTCGCTGTAGCTGGGCTTCATGCGGTAGGTAAACTCACCGGTATAGTTGATTGCGCTGTGTCCCACACGACCTTTCTTGGTGGTGATAACTACCACACCGGCCATGGCGCGTGCACCATAGATAGAGGTGGCCGAACCGTCTTTAAGAACCTGGAACGACTCGATATCGTCGGCGTTCAGTCCGGCAATGGCGTTGGCAATCAGGGTCTGCGCATCACCACTCGACAGGTCGTCGCTGCTCACGTTGACAGCATCCTCCATGATGACACCGTCGACCACCCAGAGGGGTGAAGAGGAACCATAGATAGAGGTAGCACCACGCACCTTAATCTTCGGTGCCGTACCGAACGTGCTCGACACGTTCTGCACACTGACACCAGCTGCACGACCTTCCAGCGCACGGGTCACGTCGGCCACACCGTCTAACTTGGTCTTCTCGGCATCTATCTTGGTGGTAGCACCGGTAAACAGGCGCTTATCCATCTTCTGTACGCCAGTGACCACGACCTCCTGCACCATGTGGGCATCGGCCTGAAGCGTCACCTTCATACCGTTTTTCGGTGTCACCGTCTTGGTAATCATGCCGATATAGCTGATGACAAGCTTCTTGCCATCAGGGACAGTCAACGTAAATTGACCATCAATGTCTGTTTTTGTTCCATTGTTCGTGCCCTGTATCATCACCGTAGCTCCGATACAAGGTTCTCCAGTGTCTTCATAGACCGTTCCTGTAATCTTGCTTTGACCTAAAACCATTCCTATCGACAGGAACAATCCGGCCAAAAGCATCACAAATCTTTTCTCCATATAAACTGTAAATAATCCTATATATTTCTTTGTTTTTTCAAATTAACAGCTTGCAAAGTTAATTATATAATTTTAATAATACAAGAAAAAGATACAAAAACAAACATTTTTCTTGTATTTTTTTTCATTTCATCAATAATAGTGGCATTAAAACACGCATTCGTTATTATTTTATTCTCAGCGGCATGCTAAACTTACGATTCATCAAAACACAGGAAAAACAAAAGTGCCACTTTTCTCATCGAAAAGTGGCACTTTTCCCAGAGCAAACAGCTCGTTTACTCGCGTTATATGGTTACTTCACCTGAACAACCAGGTACTTGCTTGTGCTCCAGAAGCGCTGGGGGTCGGTGATGCGCAGCACATACTGCTTGTTGGCATCACGCAACAGGTTGTAGGTTCCGGCTGGATGACTGGTGAGCAACTTGGCGTCACGAGACATCAGCTTGATTTCCTTGTCCACACGGATGTCTATCTTCGTGAAGTAGTTCTTGTTGAAGTTGCCCTGCAGCACCTCACCCTTCTTCAGGATGTTCTGCTCTTTCAGCTCTTTCTTGGTGCCAAACACAAACCATGCCGTGTTCAACTCCTTATCCTGGGTGCTAATGGTCTCCTGCTTGTGCTTGTTGTCCTCGGTCAGCGTGCTCACGTTGTCTGCCAGGTTGCTGACCTTCTCGTCGAGCTCTGCAATGTGGATATCTTTCTCTGCCAGTTCCTTACGCAGTTCCTCGAGCTCAGCTGTCTTGGCCTGCAACTGCTCAGAGAGGCTCTCCACCGTCTTCTTCAGCTGGTCGCTGGCAATGCTGCTTTCGCGCAGACGAATGCGCAGCTTGTTAATCAGCTCACGATTCTCGGCAAGCTTCGACTGGATAAACTGCACATTCTCGCGAATCTTTGTTTCGTTGCTTGTGCCTTCGCCAGTACGCTCCACGGTGACACGACCCTCGGCCTCGTTGATGGCTTTGAAGCCCTCTTGTATCACGTTCAGGGTTTCCAGCATATCGTTAATCTCGCTATCTTTCTGATAGTTCACTCTGTTCAACGAGTCAATCGTATGATTCAGAGCCAAGTCATTGGCATCCTTAGCACCATTCTTACATGAGACCACTGCCAACATGCAAACGCACCATACCAAAATCTTTTTCATATACCTTATTTATTTATAATGTTCTGTAACTATGTTCTTACTCGCGTTCAACTCTTTCCTGCCAGCACAATGACAATCTCGCCACGAGGCTCGGTAGCCGTGAAGTGGGCAATAACCTCTTCAAGACTGCCACGCACGCTCTCTTCATGAATCTTCGAAATCTCACGGCACACACTCACCTGACGGTCGGCACCGAAAAACTCGGCAAACTGCTGCAACGTCTTCAGCAACCTATAGGGCGACTCATAGAAAATCATGGTGCGCTCTTCGTCAACCAACGACTGCAACTTGGTCTGGCGTCCCTTCTTCTGAGGCAGAAATCCCTCGAAAGCAAATCGGTCGCAGGGCAGACCACTGCTCACCAGCGCTGGCACAAAGGCCGTGGCACCAGGCAGGCACTGCACCTCTACCCCAGCCCTTACGGCCTCGCGGGCCAGGAAGAAACCAGGATCGCTGATGCCGGGCGTACCCGCATCGCTAATCAGTGCCACGTTCTGTCCGGCCAACAGTCGCTGAACCACCGAGGCACTGGTGCCATGCTCGTTGAATTTATGATGGGAAAGCAACTGGTTCTTAATGTCGAAATGCTTCAGCAGGATGCCTGACGTACGGGTATCTTCTGCCAATATCAAATCGACTTCCTTCAGGATGCGTATGGCGCGCAGCGTCATATCTTCCATATTTCCCACCGGCGTGGGTACTATATATAATATTCCCATATCGGATGCAAAGGTAGTGATTTTTAGTTCATTGTTTATAGTTCGCAAATCATAATTGTTGCAAATTAACAACATTTTACTAAAAAAAACTTTGAACAATGAACCACAAAGCATAAACTTTTTACTATCTTTGCACCATGATTACATATCCAGCAACAGGCGAGAATCATCGTCCCGGCAGAATCGAAGTGGTTTGTGGCTCTATGTTTTCGGGAAAGACCGAAGAACTGATCCGACGCATGCGCCGCGCTCAGTTTGCAAAGCAACGCGTAGAGATTTTCAAACCGGCCATCGATGTGCGCTATTCGGAGGAAGACGTGGTAAGTCATGACCAAAAGCATATACAGTCAACACCCATTGAGTCTTCGGCCAGCATCCTCTTGCTGACCAGCGACATCGACGTGGTGGGCATCGACGAGGCACAGTTCTTCGACGATGGCATCGTAAACGTGTGCAACGAGCTGGCCAACCGTGGCATCCGCGTCATTGTGGCAGGACTCGACATGGACTTCCGTGGCCAACCTTTTGGACCGATGCCTGCCCTTTGTGCCATTGCCGACGACGTCACCAAGGTGCATGCCATCTGTGTCAGATGCGGATCGCTGGCCTATGTCAGTCACCGAAAGGTGCAGAACGACAAGCGTGTCTTGCTTGGCGAAACGCAAGAATACGAGCCACTTTGTCGCACATGCTACCAACATGCCATTGCTGAAGAAATAGCAAAAAACAAAAAAACATCGCAATAAATTTGGCGGGTTCAAAAAAAGTTTGTACCTTTGCACCCGCTTTTATTTAAAAGCACTGAGGTTGATCCGCTAGCTCAGTTGGTAGAGCACAACACTTTTAATGTTGGGGTCTTGGGTTCGAACCCCAAGCGGATCACAAGAAAGCGGGTTTGATAGGTCAAACATAAACTCTCACAACCCCTTAAAAATCAAGGTAACAAACTGTCTAACAATTAATTACGAGGTGTGTGTATGGTAAAGAACATACCTGCTATCATTTGTCGTCATTTGTCGATATTTGCTGCTGGTTTTCTACCATTGTTCTACCACCACCTTGTCATTTTTCTACCAAAAGTTCTAAAATTTATTATTTTAACAGTTTATTACAATGATTGTACCAACTTTAACATTTATTTATGACCGAAGAGGTCGTGCAAAAAGAGGTGTTTCTGCACCCGTAGAGCTAAGAATTTATGTAGATGGCAAGCAAAAGTATGTCAATACAGGCATTAAGCTATTACCTAAGGAGTGGTCTAAGGGTGGCTTTGTGTCGGCATGCCGTGACGATTATATGGAACTAAACGAACAGCTCCATATTATCAAGCAAAAGGCAACATCTGTCATAACCGCAATGATTAAGCAGGGTGAGATTGATATTAACGCTCTGCCATCTATATTGCAGGACGAGTTGAAGCAGACAGGGACGTTTGTATCATACATCACAAGATCTACACAAAGAAAATATCCAACCATCGCAGAAGGAACACGCAAAAGGTATGATGTATTCCTCAGGTTTATCAATAAATGGAAAGGGATAGTATATTTCTCCGATATAAGTGAAAGGAAGATAATGGATATGGATAGAGTGCTTTCTGGGATGGGTCAAAAGGAGTCAACTCGTTGGAACTACCACAAGTTGTTGAAGATGTTTATTGACGAAGCCATCAATGACGGACTGATTAAGCGCAACCCATATGCGAAGCTGAATATCAAAAGAGGTGACGAGGATGGGTTAAAGAGGTGTCTTACACCTGCAGAATTTCATCGCTTTGAGTCGTGCAACATAGATATTGATAAGCTTCGCAGGGTTCGTGACCTATTTATATTCCAGGCATACACGATGATGTCGTATTCAGATTTGGCGGAATTTAGTTACGATAAGTGCGAAGAGGTTAGCGGACAGGTTATATATAAGAATAAAAGGATAAAAACAAGACAATCCTTTATATCGGTATTGGTGAAGCCTGCGATGAATATCCTGCAGCGATATAACTACAAACTGCCCATCATCAGCAATGTTAAGTACAACGAATATCTTAAGGTTGCCGTTTTGTGTGCAGGTATTAACAAGCCTGTTACAACACACTGGGCAAGGCATACTGGGGCGACAATAATGATAAACGAGTATAAGCTGCCTATGCATATCGTTCAGCACTTACTTGGTCACGCAAGCATAAGAGAGACCGAAAAGACATATGCAAAGGTCTTAGACTCAACAATAGTAGAAGCAGTTGGTATGGGACAATAAAAAAAGGGATGGGTTTTAGATTAGCCCATCCCTTTTAAGTTGGTTTTTTATTGCGTGTTGTATATATTCGGATCGGTTAGGAAAGTTGTTAATAATCAATTCCAGAAAATCCTTTCTTACCGGCACAGATATTACTTGTGTAGCCACCTTGTCCTTTGGTTTCCTACCTGCACCATCACGATGCCCACCTATTGACGATGGGTTGGCTTTCTTACGTTCTATATGATATACCCTCTCCTGCTGCTCGATGTAGTTGCGAAGCAAGGCTTTATCATCTAACATAGTTGTACCATCGGATGCATAACATAGCCTGCCCTTTCGGTGGTCAAGTAAAAAGCGAATGATTTGTTCCCTCGTTACGTCGAAGGTAAACTCATACCCATCCTTAAAGTTGGTGGTACCACGGAAGATACCATCCTCTATAAATAGGTCTTTAACTAAAATCTCCTTTTTCTCCATGTCTATTTAACGTGATTTATTAATTATTATTGTATCAAAATAAAAAAATGTGGAGTAGCCGAAGCTACCCCACTATCAATCCTATAATGAATAAGATGATTACGATTATTGCTATAATGACATTCCTCATGGCTATGCTGCTTTTATGTTTCGTTCTTTTATCTCGTCAAGGTGCTTCTTTACAAGCCTTACGATGCGATTGTGATACTTGGTTGAGCAATTCTGCAGTCCTCTGCTTTGAACGAGTTGATAGGTGATAAGGTTTACTTCGATTGTTTCAATTCGTTTACCATCTATCTTTGCAGACATTATCAACGAGTTAGGTTTGTTGTAATACATGCCGACGCAATGATGCATCGCATCGCCCTCCCTAACGATGTCTTGCGCTGATTGGATAACTGACACCTCTATTTCCCTGCTCTTAAATACCAAGTCAAGGAAAGCCTTTCGGTTCTCAAAGAATGTGCTTTCATACATGGCAGCCTTTTCAAGTTCATGTTTCAGTTGTTCTACATCAAGGTATCTGCGATACCTCTTGTTCCACATATCATGAGCTTTTTTTAGGTCGGTCGGGCATATATAGTGAGGATTGTGTGTGTCTGCGCCAATCTTATTCATTATTCCAATCATGTCACACCAATCTTTTAATTCTTCCTTATTATCCCAATGGTAGCCATGTCTTAGGGCGATACGGATGGATTGCCATAGCGCATCGGTGAGCGTTTCGTAACAAAAATATCCCATAAGCAGATATTGTCTAACCTTAAGCAATGTTTCTAGGCGGTTATTATGGAGTAACTCCCATACAAAGCGATAAGGATTGACATTATGTGTGCTTTTACACATTCCCCGCTTCTTCAGTTCGGGTAACAATGAGCGCACAATAACACCACTAAACCCTAATCTATCCACCCCACCAAGGTATGAGTACGCATACTTCAATTCGTACTTGAACCATGGCTTAAGAGTCATGTTACTATCCTCTTTCCATCGGTCACAACCAAACGGATGCCTATCTTTTGCCAATACATGCTTCTCTTGGCTATTCATCCATACTTGTGCGAACTCAAAAAGCCTTCGGGTTGTCTTATAGTAATAGCGGATAACTTGGTATTCCTTACACCTCTCCATAACAAGGAAGTAAGCCAATCCCTTGCGCTTGTAGTAATATTTAAATTCCCACTCCATGCGCTCTGCATCTTTATCTCTCAACAAAGGTAAGGTAGCAGATAACTCCACTACCCTACGTTCTTTTTCGTTCCTTGGTTTCATGATTAGAATAAACTCATTTGTACTACCTTTGCAGTCTTTTCACCTGCCTTTTTACTCTCATTATCCTCTTCCTCCTTGGTGTCGGGAACAAGGATTGGGTTGCTAGGTTTCTTATCGTTCTTTTTCTTTGCTTTTTCTTTACGTTCTTGGTCTTTCTTCTTCTGTTCTGCGATAACATCATCTTGATACTTCTTGATGGCTTCTTGACGCATCTTCTGCTTTTCTTCGTCAGTAAAAGTAGTAGCTGACACCGAAAGAACTTTTACATCATCAAACTTATCGCCCTCTATCTTCAAATCATCGTTAGAGTAGTAAGAAACTGCGAGGTCAAATAGTTCATCATCACTCGGGATTACTACGGCTGCACCATCTTTCTTCTGCTCTTCCGTCACTTTTTCTAGTATTTTGGCTTGAATATAGAGCAAACAATCATCAATATTCTTGTTTGGGTTCTCATACTTAGCCTTAAACTCCGGGTGTTCCAGGACGTATGCCTTAAGATACATACTAATTGCTTGTCTTATTTCCATAATTTATAAATTATCTAAATCAATATCAATACAACTTGTTGAAATAAACTTTGAAAAACTCAACTTAGTGAGTGGGTCGATGGCAGATAGCCACGATAGCACAAGCTTTTCTAAGCCATCATCATCCGATAGTACTGCTTTAGACTTTATTTCTTGAATAAAACTAGCCAATGCAGCAGTGACTCCCTGCAGATAACTGAGAGACTCTTCCATTGGGGCGCCTTCTAGGATTGTAAGGATGAGTTCTGCAATCTTAAGTGATAACTCTTTGTCTATGTTACTGCTATTAATTTTTTCCATATTATAATTCGCTGAATAGTTTGAACTCCTTTGAATAGAATGTGGCTACAAGTTCGGTATTATCATCGTTGACCTCACAAGTAACCATGATACTATTAGTCTTGTTGTAATGTGTGTTCGTTAGCAGGTCTTGCAACATGCTAATCGGGCCGTTAAATGGCAGGGCGAAAACAATGGTGTTGCCCTCTACCTTTGCAGCCATCATCTGCCCATGGAAGAACCCCATCTTTGCGGTGTCAGTTCCATAAGACTTCCCGCCATCGAACACTTTTTTAAAGATATGGGTAACTTCGCTCATATCCTCTACGATTTGAAATTGATTATAGTCCATATTCGTGATACTTTTTTATTAACTTACACTTGGCTAAACGTATTGCTGCAGTATCAACGTTTTCAGCATTACGCAAAGCCCTTATCTCTCTCTCGATAGCAATTACTTGGCTATCATTATTAACAATCATCCTTTGTTGTCTAGATGCTTCTTTGTCAAAAGCACTAGGCACTTGTCCCATGTCTATCATTACTCATAATTTTCTATGCAGCGAAACTCCACATCAACAAAATCGTCATCATCAAGCACGATTTCTTCTTTGCGGTACTGGTCTTTTACTAGTTGTTCTGCATCGCTCATTAACGATGCTTCTACCTCAACTACACGACATAATGTCTCGATAATCTCAACTTTGTACTTCATAATCTTCTTTTTTTAATTAAACGTTTGCACCCTGCGTAGGAGTCGAACCTACACAAGCACCATGCAGGGTTAAATCATCCCAATATAATAGTTATTGAACAAGCCATTGGAATGATATGTGTTACGCACTTCGTAGAAAGGGCTATTTAAGTAAGGCAATACCTCGTCATAGTCCTTGGTAAAGGCAAATAACTGCTCGTTGAATTGTTCTCTAACACTCTTCATGATTATTGTATCACTCCGTTAATAATGAGATTGTATATCACTATCCTTATTAGGCTATATACGGACATCAGTATGCCGATGCCCGCAAGCAGCCAAATTAAAGCCCTACCGATTAGGCTCAACTCTTCGTAGTATCGCATAGTGCTTCGGTTACTTGTGGCAAATATTGCTTATATTCTTTCCCGCTCTTCTTGCTTGTACGGATGATATAATACTTTCCGTTCTTGGAACGAAAAATGGGATAAATCTTACCATCCTTTGCCTTGTAGGTGTAAGGAGTCTTGATGTCCTCTCCTTTGGCTTGTTTGTTACTTACCTCTATAAAGGTGTTACCTTGTCGCTTGATGCCCGATTGGGCGCAAATTGTGCCTACCATTAAGGCAAGCACAATAATCATTAATAATCTCTTCATCTTTATTCGTTTATTAGATAATAAAACTTTATTTCCATCGTATTATTTTGGATCCAAAATCTCACACGCAAATCTTCAATGTCCTTTTCCCATGCTTTAAACATCTTTTGATAGAAATCGAAGACACTTTTTGTTTCGGTGGCGAAATCGCCTGCCCATCTACCAAATCCTAGTGGGGTAATCGTGATTTTGTTGCTACAATCCCACCTTGCCTTAATAACGCAGTCCTCTATATCGGGATTGGATAACACGCAAATACGTTCTGTTACTCCTTTCTTTCCGCTTTCCTCCGTATCGTAGCCATCGAAAATGTCGTCACGCAGGCAATCATCGCAAAGGTTCTTATCATCGAATGGTGCAGGAATTAGTGTTTCTTTCATCGTTCCAAAAACTTTGTATAATAGTTAATAATGTCACAATCACAAATAACGTGGATAAGTCGCATCCACTTGATGCCCATGAAGTTCGCTGACTCCATGTCAAAAGCCATATCTTCTACTTTAATCATATTTACATAGCTATTAAATATCATCCTCTTCATCATCATTCAAAAGGCAAAAGGCATCCAAGTCGCTCTGCATGGATTTTCTAGTGCCATAAACAAAAAAACTCTGCCCATCGTAATCACGACCGACCAAAAGGTAATCTTTATCCTCAACTGCCTGCTCAACAAGGTCAATGAATTTTTGGCTTGGTGCGTCATCGTGAGAGTTGTAAACTTGATATAACTGCAACAAGTTTTTCTTATCATCATCGGTCGTGGGCTTGTAAACCTCGATTATGCAATCTTCGCTACCAAAACCGAAAATATCTCTCTCAAAAGCCTTTTTAACTAGGCATCCCATAGCCAAAGCATTAAGCACACCTCTTGCGCTTTTCTCATACTTGTAACATTCTGCCCTAGAGTCAAATTCTCTGCCATCATTAGCGATAAAGACTTCGTAAGACTCCTTTTTAACTCTTTCTCTTGTTTCTACTTTCATAATTCAAATATTTTATTGGTTAATAATTTTACTAAAAAGTGCGCTTTACATTATCGCCCAATGGTAGCCTTTGTGTTTTAACGTTTCCGAGGTGTGGTCTCCATTCGTTTGCGCTTTCCTTTCTCGCCCAATGTTACTCACTTGGTGGTTGCATACTCTCCGGAAGTGTTCTAGCTTCATCCGTTCTTAGCTGCGTTTGCATGTTCTTTTGCTCGGGTAAAAGAAGTAACCAAACTGCAAAATGCTTAAAAAAAATCCCTCGCCCGCTTTCTGTCACTTTGAATAGGTGGCTCAAAGGTGCTGACCCCGAAATAATCTGTACTATATGTGGGCAGGATAGGCTCGAACTACCCTGCACCGCCTTAACGGATATGCCCTAAATAACTTCTATATCTTCTCTCGGGATGCCTAAATAACGTACTGCATAATCAATAACATCTTCAACCTCATGAAAGCCTTGTGATGGCGATAATGTCCTAATCTCCCTTGCATTACTGATATAGGCAAACCAATTATCTTTGGTCGTTAGCTTGAAATCTCCGAAAATGGTCTTTTTAATAATATATTTCATTCTATTATCACTTTTTGTATCATTCGTTTATAAACTCTCTGTAGGCAGCAATAAAACGACCCGCCAAGACCAAAATAAGAGTCTTTTGGTTTACGATAGCCGTATTTCTTTGCCACTTCTGCCAATTCCGATTTGACTGATAAAGGAAGTTCAAAAGCATCCTTTTCAAAATCAATTCCCTTTGCGATTTGGTTGCGAACCTCTTCGCAGTACTTTTCCATCGTGTTCATTTTTCAAGCCAATTTGTAAGGTATAGCATAAAGGTACAAATAACCCATTTTTTCGTATCTCTTGCGCATGTTCTTGATAAACCCGCTAGCAAAAGAAATGGAAGTCTTTTCTTGTAAAACTTCCACTTCTCCGTTAATCTTCTTGCCACATAGCTGATATGGCTGAGTCCTTTTGTTATTCTTCATCTTCATCGTCCTCCTCTTCTTCTAATTCAATTCCAAATTCTTCTGCACAACTCTCAACACTCTCAGAGTAGAATGTCTCTTCTACGTCGTCAATATCCATATCGTTGGTCACTTCGTCAAGTGCATTTAATGTGACTTGCCCGCCCATGGTGGAACGTTTTACAAGTTCTTCAAGTGTGCTAAATGCTTGGTCACGGAAAAAGAAGTTTTTCAAACCTGCATTCCAATAAATATTGCTAATTGTTACATCTGCTTTCATTTGTTATATCTCCTATCTTTAGTTATTAAAATGCGTATTTATATGGATTTAAACCAACCTTTTTTGCTGCTTGCAAGATACGCAAACCACACATGGAAAAGTAATTGCAAACGAACTTACAAGCCTTTTTATCATCAATACTTGACAAGATGCCCCACTTAACACCGAGTAACTCTATATCGTAATCGGAGTATTTAATGTTGCAGCATGATGGCAAGCCTTTTAACCACTCTCCTATTCTAACATGCAGGGCGGGAAATGAATGCTTGTTATAATCAAAATTAAATTCTTGGTCGAAGCAATCAAAGAAGAATTGCAAGGCATCTGCATCCGTTTCAAATTCTCGCCCTTCATCGAAAGCCCTTGTGCTATTCTTGATGCAGTCGAGAACGTAAACTAGTTGTACTCCGTTTCTGCCATTCTTGGCACGTTCAGTTAAATTCTTTTTCATAATCTTACATCTTTTAATTAATAATTAGTAACCCTGCCCCACATCAAAGGGTAGCATCAGCCAAGAGCCGTGCAGCAGGGTCTTAGAGTACAAGTGTTATATTTTGTGTCCCAGTATGTCAAAGAGCAATCTTCATCCGTTCGCTTCCGCTCGGCAACCTTTATCAACTTTCTGCGTGTGTAATCGGTTTGCCTTGGTTGACGATGCAAAGGTAATCATTTATTTGAAACCTTGATAACAAATCAGCAAAAACTTAACAATTGATAACAAGAAAGTGTTGTTTTTAACATTCCATAACAAGAAATCAGGCAAATTGGGGCTTTCTTTACATTTGGTCTTTATCCTCCCTTAAGAGCGAAAAAGACTAAGTACTTAATATATAATATGTTAGGGAAATAGCTAAAAAGTAAACAAAACATACATTATCAGCGAGTTACAAAGCAAGACAATAAACCAAAGTGTTAAAATGATGATAAGAAAAACATGATGTGTGCAAAATATGTTCACTTTTAAAGAGTATTGACAAGTTAACATGATGAAGGGAAAAGGCAACGATGGCGAACATTAAAAAGCTAGAATACACCCATTTTAGCTTTGTAATCTACTAAACACGTCTTTTTCACCCCATTTTCAGCCTATTTTTGCAGTCAATCAAGCACGCAGGCGACCAAGGTAATAATCCTACTAGGATTACAACCTAAAAGCGGCAAACAAGGTCACACAGGCAGTTTTCGTCAGTCCCATGCGTAAAGTGGTAGCAAATATGTATAACTAACGTGGAATAACTATGATTTACAACAACATCACAAAACAACCGCTCTCCGTGCCTTATACAAGCCATGGGAAGCCTTTTTTGGGAACTGCACTCGCAGTCGGTGGTCTTGCCACTTCAATTATCGGTGGTATCTCTGCATCTAGTGCACGAAAGCAGGCGCAAAAGATTGCAGCCAACCAACATTCGCAGGAAGAAGCATGGTATAAGCGCAGATATAACGAAGATTATGTAGATAGCGCAGCAGGGCAAAGGCTCGTCACAATGGCAAGGGATGCAGCCAGAGAGCATGTAAAGAGGGCGCAAGGGCAGGCAGCAGTAATGGGCGCAACAGATGCAGCCACGCAGATTGCTAAAGACAATGCCAATAAAATGGTGGGCGATACTATCGCTAATATCGCTGCACAAGACACCGCACGCAAAGACAACATAGCAGCGCAGCAGATGGAGAGCCAAAGGGCATATGCAGCGCAGCAGATGCAGTTCGAGAACGAAAAGGCAGCTAATATAGCCAATGCAACCGCACAAGCAGGCAATGCGATGGCAAGTATAGGTGTTTCCCTGCAAGGTCAGCCTAACAATAGCATCAGCAAGGAAGATGTCTATAACAATGTCCGCACCAATGTCACAAGCACCCTACCGCAGACCGATGCAGCTATACGCAAGGATGCCGCCTCGGCTTTTGGGCGATGATGTGGGGAACATGGCGACCCCAAGCCCCCCGGGGGCATGACCACCCGCGCAAGGTACAGCAGAAAAAGACACAAACACAAATGTCCTTTTCTAGGCCCCCGGGGTATAGTTACCCTTTAAGTATCATTTAACTGAATTTTATGCGTTATACAATTTTGTTTGTGTTATTGTTCTTATGCAGTTGTAGGACGATCCGTTATGTTCCTGAGGTACACACTGAGTATATTACTCGTACTGACTCTTTTGTTTCGTGGGATAGTGTATATATCCATGATTCTGTTTCTTCTGAGCGTATGAATGATACTATACGTATTACTAAATGGCGTACAGAGTTTAGGGATAGGTGGAGGGATAGGATTGTTACCGATAGTTTTGTCAAGCGTGACAGTATTCCTTATCCAGTAGAGAAGGAACTGACGTGGTGGCAGAAAAAAAAGATCGCCTACGGCGAGACGATGATGGTTTTGTTGTTCATATTGTTGTTTTATTCAGTATTTAGGTTATGCGTTGGTGGAAGAAGAAGTTAGTTTTGTCGGTTGTTCTGGTAATATTTTACTTTTTTCTTCCGGCATTTTCTTTTCCTTGTGATAATTTTTGGGGGCATGTTCTTTATCCTTTGAGCCATGCCAACATATATCATCTATTGGCGAATATCTTATGTTTTTGGATGATTCGGACGAGGATGCACCTTGTTTTGTCTTATTTGTGTGCTGTGATATGTTCGTTTCTCCCATGTTTCATGAGTGAGCCGACCATGGGTTTTAGTGGTGTGTTGTTTTGTATGGTTGGAATATCATGGGGTAAGGTCCATCGTTTTAAGGATATGATTTGGAACAACAAGTGGTTTTTGGCGCTTTCGTTCATGCTTCCCCATGTTAATGCGTTTATTCACCTTTACTGCCTATTTGGTGGTTATTTGATAGGTATTACACGAAAGAGTAAGGTATGAATCAAGAGATACGAGAGTTAATAGCAGAGAATAACAGGCGAAGGCAAGAGATATTTGGCCCTTACGATCCATTTACCGGCTTCAATTGCTATGGTTTTAAGGAAGGTGACAGGGTGCATGTGACAATTCCAGACCTTTACATTGGTGAGGACTTGATAAAAGACATGTGGGTGCCGAAAGAGACCTTAGAGACAGTGATTTGGAATGAGGTTCTTAGGTATGGTAGTATTCAGAAGTATGTGGAGAATGGCATGGGCCGTGATTACGATGAAGATTACCATATGGACGTTATAGAAGCACTGTTCCAGGCTCGCTTTATTGACGACCCCGAGTTTGCCATGTTTATGACGGATAAGATTGTGCATAAGATAACCGGTAATCTTACGCCTTTCCGTCTTAGATATGCTCAGAGGGTCTTGATTGCCGTCCTAGAGGGCATGAGAAAGGCAGGAATACCTATTCGTGTCGTTCTTCTTAAGGCTCGTCAGTGGGGCGGTTCTACCCTTGTTCAGATGTATATCAAGTGGATGCAGGACTACAGACACCCGAATGGTTGGAATGCAGCCGTGGTAACACAGGTTGGTTCTACATCAAAGAAGATTAAGGCTATGTATCGTAAGGCTATCGAGTCTCAACAAGGATGGACGTTGGGACTTCCTGGAACAAAGTTCAAGATGTTGCCTTATGAGGGTTCTGACTCTGACTTTATCGTCTCTGACGGGCGTTTTGCTGTTCGTAGTAACGTTATTTCTGTAGCATCGTTCGAGAACTATGAGAAGCTTCGTGGTGATAACTACAAGTGCCTGCACTATTCAGAGGTTGCTATATGGAAAAAGACACCAGAGCATGACCCAGAGGGTGTGCTTTCTGCAGCTTCGCAGTCACTTATCGGACTTCCAGACGAGATTGAGGTATTCGAAAGTACCGGTATGGGTAATAGTGGCTTCTTCTATGACCTATGCCAAGATGCCATGAAAGAAAACTCTACATCTGCATACCGCTTTCTTTTCATTCCGTTCTTTATGATCGAGAACGATATGGAACCAAAGGGAGATAAGGGCTTTAACGAGAAGCAACAAGAGGAATTTGCCACATGGTTATGGGAGAATAGAAATAATGAGCAATGCCCTCCTGGTTATCGTGAAACTGGTAAGTTCTTTTGGAAGATGTGGAAGCTTGGTGCATGTTTTGAAGCTATCAACTGGTATAGAATAGAGCGCAATAAGCACAGAGACCATGCCCACATGGCTACCGAAGCACCAATAGACCCCGAAGAAGCCTTCCGTAACTCCGGCAACCTTGTCTTTGACCCTTATTCAATTGATGCACTGAAAGAGGAATGCAAGCCAGGGCCTCCTAAGTATTACGCAAATATCGTACTTCCACCATTTGAAAGGCGCAACGATAACGTATATCTTAACGCAAAAATCAACTTTAGAAACGACAACCAAGGTGATTTAAAGATTTGGGCCACACCTAATAACCACATCTTCCATGTAAAGAATAGGTATCTTGTTTCTGTGGATATTGGTGGTAAGTCAGATACCTCAGACTATACCGTTATGACTGTTATTGACCAAATGGGACTATGCCCAGAGGTAAAAGGCAGACCGAGGGTTGTTGCAAGGTGGAGGGGGCATGTCCGTCACGATATTCTCGCATGGACTGCAGCAGCTCTTGCTCACTACTATGATGATGCCACTCTAATCATCGAGAGTAACACGGCTGATAGGGAACGTGAGAATAATACAGAGGGTGATCACTTCGGAACAATCATCGAAGAGATTGCCGGCTACTACCCTAACCTATATCAAAGAACAAAAGAACCAGAAGCGACATCTGAGGGCATCAAGCCTGTTTACGGATTCCAAACCAACAAGCTTACAAAGGGATGGATAATTGATAACCTTATAGCATGCGTTGACGATAAATTATGGGAAGAGCCTGACGCGGAAATGTATAAGGAATTAAGATGGTATGAGCGTAGGGAAGATGGATCCATGGGAAATAAAGTCGGCAGCGGAAAGCATGATGATATTCTTATGAGTACAGCAATAGGACTATGGGTAGCCTTTAATGCTACTCCATATAAACCATCGTGGGGTACGGTAATTGAACGAAAGAGGGAAACTAGAGAGCTTACAGAGGCGTCATTTTGAGCATCTTCATTTTCTCTCTGTATTCACGAAGCTCTTTACGTTTCTTCTTCAACTTCTCGTAGGATCGTTTCTGTGCTTCCGTTTTCATGGGGCGACCATCATCAGATATTGTGCCCTTAATCATTCCTGCACGGATAAGAGAGAAGTTGACCGGGGAAATATAGAACTCTGGTGCCGGCGACAACACAGCAAATTGCAAGATGTAGAAAAGAGACTTTCCAACAAATTGTCTTTTTTCCGACAACTTTACAACCACATCATATAAAGCATAATACATACGCTTCTTAATCGGACGCATGAGTTCAACCCGACTAAAGTCACCCTTAACCATGGGTGATATAATCTGCAGCGCTTGCTTTGGACTCACGTAGAACCTTGGCGCAGGCTGAATAACGGTCTTTTGGTAGGCCTCTGCCTGTGACCAACATAGGTGTGCAACCTTATTATAAGCTTTTATAAGGTCGTCTTGTAGTTGTCTGGATATATCATAGTCGTACTTCATGCCACAAATTTAAAAACTTAACATATGTTTAACAAATAGGCAACAAATGATAGCAAATAACTTTAAATAATTATAACATTGTGAATGTTAAAACACGGAATGAATTGTTTGTTTTCATCCTATTTTTGCCGCATAAAACGTTTTATTATGCCAAATCTATTTGATTTCAAAAAAGTAGAACCAATAAAACCAATGGGGCAACAAGTAGTTACCCCACAAGCTACCGCACAGAATGGTGGTACGCCAGTCCAAGGTTCTACTAATGTTCCACTCTATATTGGTGGAACAGATACGGCAGGTGCAGACTACAT
Source organism: Prevotella sp. (assembly GCA_024695815.1). GTDB lineage: Bacteria > Bacteroidota > Bacteroidia > Bacteroidales > Bacteroidaceae > Prevotella. Next base: position 104,173 of record JAILHK010000034.1, on the reverse strand, counting down.
CAATAGCCTTTTTACACCTCCCGCAATGGAAGAGAAATATAGAAAAGCCAGTGTTGCGAACCAAAAGCTATTTGCCCTTGCTGATGCAGGAAGGCATATTGCCAATGTAGTAACCGCATATAACGGCGCTCCTGCCATGCAGATTACAAACAATATGGCGGTTGATGAAAAGCAGAGGTACGAAAAAGAACGAGACAGGCGCGATGCTAACAATGCACGTTACTATGCGTACCAACAAGCTAGGAGGCAACAGCTTGCATCTATCGAAAACCTTAAAGCACAGACTGCATATCAGAAAGAATCTCTTGATATTCGTAGAAAGCAGAACGAGAGACTGCAGAAGCAATACGAGTTGAACGAGAAGAAGGAAAAGTATATGGAGGATTTGCGTAGGGAACAGTTAGAGCTTAACAAAAAGCTTGCAGAACATAAGATTACGCAAGAAGAATATGATGGTGAGACGAGAAGGATCGCTGCAAGAGCAAACCTTATCCGCGCTAACAAGGTTGGGCAAGACACTGAGAGTACGTTTACCATTGATGAAGACTACACACTTGACGAGTTTGGTAACAAGATTGGAACAGAAAGGACCGTTACCAAGAAAACACATCATGTCGGCAATAGTGGTGGTGGCGGCGGTAAAAAAGTCGCAACAAGTCTTCTTCCTGGAAACAGCAAAGGTGGCAAAACATCACTCCTTCCTAAATAAATAAAGAACAAATTATAACCAGATATGGCACAAGATAAAAGAGAGCAACTTTACCACAATCTTATCAATAGTGGTAAGGTAACAGACCAACAGATTGGAAGCCTTGACGAATTTAAGGCAGCTATTAAGGACGAGAACACATCGCGTCAGTTCCATCAAAACCTTATCAGTAGTGGTGTTTTTAGTGACCAAGAGATAGGTTCTGAGGATGATTTCTATAACGCAATAAGTAGCGACTTCGCAGCACCACAACCACAGGCGAAGCCTAATATTCCAACCAATAACCCGATGGCTACTATCGAGAGCATGGATGCCACTGCAAGGACGATGGCGTCTAATCTCAATGTGGAGAAACCGAAGCCACAAGCTCAGACTCAACCACAAACAAAACCTGCAGAAGCAGCTCAGCCTCAGCAGAGTGGTGGCTATAAGCCAACGTGGCAGGAAGAAATGGCCATGAATATGACCATCGGAAACGCAAAGGGTGCTATTCAGAATGCCACAAAGGGTATTGACAAGTTCGATGAAGGAGTGAAGAATATGGCCACAACTGGCATTGGTGAAGCTGGCGCAGGCCGTAACAAGAATCTTCGCGTAAAGAAGTCGTTTAATGCTGAGACAGGTTCTTGGGAGGATAAATATGTTACCACCACGGGACAAGAATACTCAGATGTCAACCAGGCTGACGAAGCACAGAACTTCAACGATCAGATGGTGGATAATGAGAGGTTCAAGAGTACGATGCTTGACCTCGGCATTGATATTTCTGGCGAAAGATCTATCGAAGAGCAGATAGAAGATACCAAAAAGGAAATGCAAGAACTTTCTAAAAAAGAAAAGGAAGCCTATGCAAAAGCCTCACAGAAATATAGCACACCTATTGGTGGAACAACTATAGGTGGTGTGGTTGTTGACGGTTCTTATATGGCTCAAAATGATAAGAGCATCAAGGAAATTAGGGCGGCCCGCAGTCTTGCAGCACAGCGACTGACAGCATTGGAAGCTGAGCGTGACAACAAAGGTTTTGGCGGTGGTGTATGGGACGTAGTATCGAGCGAATCATCTATGACCTTTGGACTTTCAGACCTTAATACTTCTAGCGCAATGCTTGGGCTTAAGAAGAAGATGGATGAAGCCAAAGCAAAAGGTGTTAAACCAGAATTTACCGATAGTGAGAAGTCCCTCATGAAGAGTTACCTTCTCAACCAGGAGGCACAACAACTGAACAACAATCGCAGTTGGTGGTATGGTGCCGGACAGGGATTTGGTCAGTCACTTGTGTTCATGAAAGACTTTGCGCTTACAGGTGGCGGTTTTGCCAACCTTTATAAGGCCGGTGTTAATATGGGAGCCAAAGCAGGAACAAAGATGGTTGCTTCTGAACTTACGAAAGCCCTCACAAAGAACCTCGGTACCAAGAGTGCTGCTTTGGTCAATAAGAGCATGATGGTTGGCTCAAAGGTTGTAGGTGGTGCCATTGGCGCTGAGATTGGTGGTACCATTTCAGCCAACACCATACAAGCAGCATCTACCATGGCAGGTATTGCAGATAGATATTCTGGCGAACTGACCGTAAACAAGCAAGGCGATATTAATTTCGAAGGAGGCACCAATGCTTTAAAGGCAGCTTTCTTTGAAGAGCTGAATCGCTCTGGAGAAAATGCATCAGAATTGGTAGGCCCCGGCATTGACTCTGTTTTTGGAAAGGTGGCAGCCAAATGGGCTAAAACGGCCATTGGTAAGAACATAACTAACTTCGTTACAAAGTTCACAGATAACAAAGTATGGAAGGCGGGTGAAAAAACCCTCAACTTCCTTGGTGTTCAGAGCGTGTTCGGTGAAGGATTTGAAGAAGAGTATGGAATGGCTCGTACTGCAATCCTTAACGCTGTGACTGGCGATGAATATGATCCAAACGCAGAGAGTATCACTGACCTACATACACAGCTCGACACATGGGCCAAGACTGGTTTAACGTCTGGCATTCTCCGCGCCCCTCAGATTATGGCGAGTGGCTATCAGCAGGCCCACTACTACGGATTGAAGTACAATCTGAATACTACAGATAAGGGGATGCGAGACACATTCGACGATGTAGAACGTTATCGTGCCATCAAGGATATGCTTGACAATGCAGAGAATAAGGACTTTGCTAACACTCTGAATAACGCTATCTCGCATGCTGGTCTGTCTGCAGAAGAGAAAAAAGCTGTCGTTATGTATGCAAGCGACCTTATCGCTCTTAGAGGTTTTAATATTGGCAACGCAGTAGCAGCAGCCAATGGTGTCTATAACACCCCTCGCGTTGACTCATACAGAATCACAGGCAATACCATTGAGGAACTTGACGAAAAAGGAAACGTTCTCAGCACACACGAGTATAATAATCGTGACGAAATGAAGGCAGCTCACTACAAAATGTTGAATGACCGCCTACAGAAAGATATGATGTCTGACAAGTATATTCTCTCTGTAAGGCCGGGCAACCAATACAACATGATCCTTCAAGAGTTCTGTGGTGAGACAGGTGCACAACCAGAAGAGGTAGAGAACGCCATGGAGAAAGACCCCATGAAGCGTACCGATGAAGAACAGAAGATGATTCTTGCCTTCTCTAAGAAGATGCACGAAGCAGCTTTTGATAATAGCGAACTTCACGAAGAACAGAGCGCCCAGGATGGTTCGTCTGTTGCAGATGCAGAAGCTATTGATTATGACTCTAGCGATGGCACCGATGGAATGGAGATTAAGACCGGATTTGAAGGTGCAAAAGTATCTCGTGATAAGCTATTCGAAAGAAACGAAACTCTTGCGCAAGAGGTTATGCAAAGAGAACAGCAGGACCTTTCACATCAGGAAATCATATCAGCTCTTGATTGGGCGACTGACGAAGAGCGTGCCATCCTTATTGACTACTACAACCAAAAGGCGAGGTATGAATCATACATGAACCGTAAGAGTGATAAACTTGCTGAGGCTGCAGCCAACACGCGTGAGAGGAATACGTTTAAAGGTACTATCAACGGCCAGAAAAAAGATATAAACATCATGGCTGTAACCGATGGCGAGAATAGCTACAATCTCGTTAGTGGTAATATTCAGACGGATAACGATGGTAACGTAATCTCTTCTGATAGCGGACTTATCCTTGCCGTTGATGCTAACGGCGATATAGTTCAGCTTGGAACGGACTCGCATCTTGTGGTAAGTGAGACACCAATTAGGCTTGACCAGTTCCAACTCGCAGAACTTGAACGCCTACAGAACGAGGAAAGTGCTAAGTTGGGTGCAATGGACGAAGAGCAGCCTATAATTGAAAGCGAACAGCCTAGTGGTGTAGAGGTAGAAGGCGCACCAACTACAGATGCAGCACCAACCGAAGAGGTTGTTGCAGATGATGCAGATGTTGAGCAGACCACTGCCATGTCACGCATACCGGTAGGCGAAGATGGTCAACCTCAGTACGAGCAAGCATCGAATGAAGATACCTACAATGCACTTGTAGAACAAGCAGGTGAAGAAAATGTTCCTGCCCTTGTGCAGAGCATGATTAATGAGTCGGAGGCCAATCTTGCCAATCTGCAAAAAACACAAGAGAAGCAACAGAAAGGCGAACTAAAAGGCAAGACCCTACAGGAGAAGATCGCCGAAATGCAAGAGACCAAAAATGCCATTGAAGCAGAGCAGGGCCGCTTGCAGTATTGGCAGAATGTTCTTAACGTTCCTGCAACACGTCAGGTTGAAGCACCTGCACAACCTGTTCAACCTACGCCACCAACCGAACCCATTGACGAGAATGTTCCGGAGTATAGATACGACACACCAGAAGCAGCCCGTGGCCGTGGATATAAGGTTGTTGAAGGTCAGCGTATCGACAGACAAGAAGAAAAGCCTGTACCGCAGGGTATGGAGGTTGAGGTGCAGTACTCTACAAAGGATAAGGTAAAAGGACATCTTACCGTCAGCGAACTTGGTGATGTGCAAGGTTCTCACCTTACAAACGGACAGACCAACGATAAGCACTTCATTCCAGAAGCACAGCCAAAGGCAGAGTTTGGCGCAGACAGACAGGCCGCTGCACAGGCCAACGCAAGTGAAGCTAACTTCCGCCCAGAACTGATGCTTACCTTCAATGGTACACAGAGTGCGTATAGCGGAAGTGCCACACAGACAAACAGACGTGGTGAGGTTATCCAAGGCAATGGCCGCAGAAACCTTGCCGAATACATCTATGCGCCTGGCAATGAAGCAGTCGCTAAGAAATATAAGGAGTTCTTGATGGCACACGCAGCAGAACTCGGAACCACCGCAGAGTCCATTGCACAGATGGAGAAGCCATTTGCACACATTGTTCTTGATGTAAACGATGCAGAAGCAATCCGTCTTGGTCAGTTTACTGCAGCAGACCTTGAAACTGGCGGCAGAAAGATTCCAGAGGTTACACCTACTGTCACCAAACTTGGCGACAACTACACAAGCTTTGCTAATATCATGTTGCGTCACGATGATCCGGATGCTACACTTTCTGAAAGAGTGGAAGCAAACGTAGAAGAAGCAGTAAGGTGGCTCAATAAAGGTGGATATATCAGCGACACAGAGGCAAAGAGCCTGTTAGAAGATAAGGAAGCAGCACGTCAATTTGCAAAGGATATGCTGACCGATATTATCTTCAACGGTGCCAACCCCGACCTTAGAACTATGTTCTATGAGCTGCCCAAGAATATACAGGGTGCAATTGTATCTTCTGTTGGTAGGGAACTTTCTGTCACTGGAGAAGCCTCAATCCTTAAAGACTTACAGGAGAGTATTCAAGCATTTCATGAGTTATCGACCTCTTCACCTCAGTTTGCAGGTGTTAAGGGAAAGAACTTCGAAGAGCGTTATGCCGCCGCCCGAGCAGCCGCTAACGACTGGTTAAGACAAATTAACTTGGATGGTTCGAAGAATATCGGAAAATATAGTAACTTTGCCATCGAGTTAGCAATGATGTATGCAAGTCTGAAAGACCAAAAGACATTATCTAACTACCTGCGTCAGTATTACGACCTTGTAAATGGTTCTACCCGCGAACTTGGTCTGTTTGACGCACCTGCCACAGGCGAAGTATTAACAAAAGAACAAGCACTCAAACAAATTTTTGGAATAGACAATGGAACAGAAGGAAATGTACCTGTGGCTGACAATCCTCAAAGCAGCCAAGGAGGGGAAGAAACAAGCCCTAGCACAACTGAAAGTAGCGAACCAAGACCGACAGCAGAAGGGACTCCCCACAATACAGGAGGAAGTGAAGTCAATGCTCCAGAATCAGGAGTAGAAGAGACTCCCGCTGATAAGCCTCAGAGCGAGCGAGAGAAAATTATTTCTGAACACCCGCTGACCGTGGAGGATATTAATTCTTCAAACGCAGGCGACGCACAGAAGGTACTTGCAAAGGGTTATCTCGACATTTCAAACCCATATACAACAGAAATGGCGAAGGCTGCTTACCTATTTATCTATAACATGAAAGTAGCTACAACTTCGCAGGTAGAACAGCCACAAAGTGAGACGGAAAAGCCAATAACGCCTACTAACGAAACACCAAAGGTTGAAAAACCAAATGTGGCTGAAACAGGAACCCCATCTTCAACAACTGCCGAAATTCAGCCTGCAGGCCCTACAACAAACATAAGCCCTACACAAGCTGCAGCACAAGCTAGGTTACAGGCTGCACTAACAAAGCTAAAGAAGCTTGCAAAGAATGACAAAAACAGCCAAACAGATGCTTACAGTGTAGATAATCTGACACCAGAGCAGATTGCGGTTATGTTTGAAGTGGTTGATGCCGGCGCAGAACTTGGCTACACTATCCTTGATAACACAGAAAGTAAGGACGGCTGGGTAAATCAAATGCGCGACTTTATCGGTGAGCAACTAAAAGAAGCAACAGGTTATACCGATGCAGAGGTTAGAGAACTTATCGAAGACATGTGGAACTACCCGTATAAAGTTGAAGGTGTAATGAAAACTGTAGGCGAATGGGCAGCAGAAAAAGGTATTAACGTAAACGAGAATAACAATGGAGAACAAGAAACAGGAAATATGGACGATGGCGTGGGAGACACCGGAGGGGTGGCTTTGGGTAACACGCACGAAAGAGGAACTGAACCCCCTGTACCAGGAACTGGAGAAGGAGGAACCAAACAAGAAGAAACTGGAGGAACTTCTGGGGTCGTGGAAGTTCCAGCTGGACGAGGACAAAATAATGGAAATGGTGGGCGAAAACACACCAAGTCCGAACAAGGAAACATGGGACTGGGCTTGTTCGATAGCCCAGAAAATCAAGACCAACCAGGAGGGCGTTCTCAATCGGGTTCTATGCCCACAAATAATGGAGGAGGATTGGGGGCAAATGAATCCGGAGAAAGTGGAAGGGCCACTGAGGTATCTAGCAACGGAAACAGTAGCGGAGGGGGATCATTAGAAAACTCTCCAAAGCCGCAGTTGGTAGATATTTCTAAGGAAAAGACCGACTACGAAGCCTCTAGTAGTTCCGAAAAGAAGTATGCAATTGGTTCCGTTATACCAAGTGGTATAGTGGATTCTATTAGGAATGCTTTTAAACGTCTTAAGGAAAAGTTTTTCCAAAAGAGCGACACTGCAGATTTTGTAAGAGAAGAGCTTGGTTATAAAACCAAGGAAGAAATGTTTTCCGCATTTGAAAGTGGAAAAACGACCGGTCTTGCTTCAGAACAGGTCGATGCAGTTGCGTTGGCTATTGGAAAAATGAAAGAAGGTAAGAGCTTTATTGTTGGCGATATGACAGGTGTCGGCAAGGGTCGTACAGCAGCCGCGCTCATACATTGGGGTATCAAACATGGCAAAAAGGTTATCTTTGTAACTGAAAAATCAAAACTATTCAGTGATATGTATCGAGACATGAGCGACATAGGACAAGATTATATGCCGTTCATAACAAATAAAGACGCAGAAGCTGACATTACCGACGAGGACGGAAAGAAAGTTATATCTCGCCCAAAACCAAGTGTACAGAATGCATTATATGATACCGCGGAAGATAAGCTTCCAAAGAACGAAAAGGGCAGACAGTACGACTTTGTAATGACGACATACACTCAAATCAGTGGAAAAGATGAAGAGGGTTCTGTAAAAGCATCACAAAAAAGAAAAGACTGGTTGCGTCTATACGCAAAGGATGCCATTCTTATACTTGATGAAAGCCATAATGCTAGCGGTGAAAGTAATACAGGAAGGTTCTTTAGGGAGCTTGTTCAAGAATCGGCTGGAACCACTTTTCTTTCCGCTACATATGCTAAGAGACCAGAAAACATGTTGTTGTATGCAGTAAAAAGTTCAATGAGTGCGCTTAACATGCCTCTTAATGAAATGCTACAAGCAATAAAGGAGTACGGTGTTTCTATGCAAGAAATTATGGCAGAGGCGTTGTTTAAAAGCGGTGAAATGATTCGCCGTGAGCGCGATATGTCTGGCGTAAAGACAACATGGACCGAACCAAGGGAAATATATTCAGAAGAAGAGTATGAAAAATGTAGAACAACGAGCGATAAGACAATGTCGCTTGTGCAGGATATTATTGATTTTCAGCACGACTACGTTGATCCTCTGGTAAAAAAACAACAAGAGCAATACGAATTACAAAACCAAGCTGCCGCAAAGACAGGAGGTGTTCTTACATTTGTAACCAACACATCATACAAGAGCCAGGTTTCTAATGTTACTAACCTTATGGTTTTTGCCATGAAAGCGAAAAAGGCCGCTGAAATGGCAATAGAACAGATTAAACAGGGTGGTAAACCCATTATTGCAGTTCACAACACCATGGAGTCATATGTTAAAGAGTTGGGTGATGAGATAGATACTATAAACTTCAAACCAATCTTTGACAAAGGCGTTAAATTTAGTCTAAAGTATGTTATCACGCAGAAGCAACTAGATGAAAACAATAGGCTTAAGACGATTAACCGAGTTGAATTTGACGCAGAAGACGAACTTGACTCTGCCGGTGCTATTGCATTAGCAAACTTACGCAGCCGTATAGAAGAATATATTGCTGACAATGACAAGGTTGAATTATCTCTTAGCCCCATTGACCTTATTCGTCACATGATGGCCGATGCCGGATATAGTTGCGGAGAAATAACAGGCCGTAAATACCAACTTGAAAGAAATCAGAGCGGCGGTTACACCAAAATGCCATACAAGGCAAAGGGCAAAGATGTGATGCGTAGGTTTAACGGTGGTTCAGCTAAAAGCCCATTACCTAAAGAAGAACAGTTTGATGCACTCATTATTAATGATGCAGGTGCAACAGGCATAAGTGGTCACGCAAGCAAGAATTTTGGTAATCAGAATCCTAGGAAGATGATCATCTTGCAGCCAAATGCTGATGTAACAAAAGAGGTCCAGATGCGCGGCCGTATTGACAGAACAGGTCAAGTGCATAGGGGTGAATATTTTTATGTCAGCTCACCAATTCCAGCAGAACAGAAGCTTATGATGACACTCAAAAAGAAGCTGTCTTCACTGGATGCACAAAGCACGGGAACAAAAGATGTGTCAAGCAACAAGGTTGATGCCATTGATATGGATAACAAATATGGCGACGAGGTTTGTAAGAATTACCTTTTAGAGCATCTAAACGACATCAATAGCCTATTGGACAAAGACACGGGTTTGAAGAGGAATGATAAAACTGGTGAATGGGAAGGGCATACAGGACTATTGTACGATGTTCTTATTAACATTCAGCGTCTTCCATGTGCCATCCAGGAACGTGTTATAAATGAACTTTCTCAGCGCTATATAGACCATATCGACTATCTGAATCAGAATGGTATCAACGATCTTGAATCAACCACTATGAATTTGGAGGCCACAACAATTGACAAAGCAACCTTCATTTCTGGTAAGGATAACGAAAGCGAGAACGAATTTGCCCATGACTCTTCTATTGAGCGAGTAGAAGTTAATGTGCTTAAGAAGCCTATGCGCTCTTCTGACATCAAGAAAAAGATGAAGGAACTTGACGCATTAGACGAAGACGGTTTGCCAAAGGGTGGTCTCACACAGCAGACCGATGAAAAGGTAGCAGAGGCAATTGAGAAGAAGATTAACGAACGCCAGGAACGCTATAACGAACAAGAGACAAAACTTGAAGAGAAGTTGCGCAGTGAGCACCCCAAAAAGGACGAACAGACAGAAGAGGAATGGGAAACCATGATTCAGAACTGGCCTTCGTTGGTTGAAATGCGCCGTAGTCATACTGCAGACATTAACACCTACAAAGGCGAATTGGGAGACCAACAGAACACCGTCTATCACGCAGCCATGTATCTTAAGCCCGGTAGGCCATACTTGGTTCCATTAACGGACGATATTAGTAGCGATGCCGCTTTAATGTATGGCCGTTTCCTTGGCTTCCAAACAAAGAATGGCGATCCACGGCAAGTAAAGGCTGTGTTCGCAGTTAAGGACTCACGTTCAATGATTAGTATTCCCGTTGTCAACAATAGCAAGACAATCCAGAAGATTATTGACGAACGTGGTGATTTAGAAATAATCGCCCTTGAAAGGACTGATTTTGGCGAAGAGCTTCCAATGGGAAGCAGAGCTAAAAAGTGGGATGAATGGTGGGATAAGATGATTCCAAAGAACACCAATCGTCAGATACGCTTTATGATTACTGGCAATGTGCTGCAGGCATGTGGTAGTCTTGGCAAATACAAAGGCCAGATAGTTACGTTTACCCGCAAGAACAAAGAGACGGGTGAAATTACGGTTGAGCGAGGCATGTTGCTCGCAGAAAATTTCGACCCAGAGAACTTTAAGGTACGAAAGGCCGTAGAAAAGAAAGACGTATGGGAACACTACGACGAGGTTAAGGATGAACAGAGTGGAGTAAGCTGCCATCGTGAAGGCTCTCATATGGCCATTGTGTTCACCAAGCGCAAGGGTCAGAAGTTGTCCGAGCATCCCGCCATGAAGGATGATGTGTTAAAAGGTCTTATTATGGATGGTGATCTTAGACCGTCCAAAAAGGATATAGCATGTGTGGTTAAAGAAGAGAATGTAGAAAAAGTTCTTGATCATCTGCACAAAGAGTACGGATATTCAAAGGAAGAGCTTTTTGTTATGCCAGACTCTACTGAAAAGCCAGATGCCATTGTTCGCACAAATAGGCCGTACCAAGAAATTATCGAAGAGTTTAAAGACAAATATGGTAGCAGTAAATACTCTGTTTCTTTGAAGATAAAACAGATGTTAAAGCGCTACAAGATGGATATTAACAATGATAGCCTAAAAGAGGAAATCAAAGAGGCTGTTATGTTAAGGCAGGCTTATTTGCGCCAAGAGCAAGCAGGAAAGGAAAGCAACAGACTCGCATGGCAAGTACTTATTGAAGACCAGTACATCGAGAAGCTTACCGCTTCTGAGGACAAGGATGCCCGAGAGAGACACATGCAAATACGTGAAGCCATCCTTGAAGAGCTTGAGTACCGTGGATTCAAAGGAAATGCTTACCATTATCAGCAAGGCAAGCTGACGCTTGATGATGTAAAAGCCATGTTTGACAAGATGAACGATGCCACGACAGAAGAAGGCAAGGCAAAGAAAGTCTTGTTTGATAAGATTATGGCAAAAGTTGGCAATCTTCCAATGGAGATATTCATGAATGAAAAACTTTCCAATGATATAGGCGGCCAAGCAGGTGGAAAGGTCGTTGAATACAACTGGAAGTATATGAATGCTGACTATATTGCAGACCAGGCGAAGGCAGATACAATACTTCACGAACTGATACACACTGTTACTGCCTACGCAGACAGATGTGTAGAGGAAGGTTACGAGCATCTTCTTGATTCTGAAATGATTGATGCAATCAATGAGCTGCACAATATCTTTAATGTTATTGAAAACAACCCAATATTTGAACACGATGGCATACCTGCATACGGATTGACAAACGTTAGGGAAATGCTAAGTGAGGCTGGCAGTAACTCTGAGTTCCGCGCAGACCTTAAAAAGGTTGGCCTTTGGGCAAAACTGAAAGCCGGCATTTTGATGTTCTTTGGCATTAAGCAGAACCAAACAATGCCGGGCGCAAAGGAAGTAAATGTCTATGACCAAATCATTGAGCGTCTTGATTATCTGATTGAGAACTTCAACGAAGCAGCATGGAATGAGTACTACAAAGGTACGCGGTATGGCAACTATGGGTACAAAAAGATGGACGCCCAGAAGATTGACACCACCGACCCAATGGAAGCCATTGAACAGGCTGCAGAGAGTTGGACGGGTTCTCAAAATTTGTTAAATGATAGTCAGTCAAATAACAATGGTAGCGGAAATGATATAACTTTGCAGCCAGAGAAGTCATATACTAACAGACATGGAGTTTATCGAGAAGGTTTATCAGAAGAGCTTCAACGCCTTGAAAAAGAAAGTAAGAAAGCTGATGCGCAAAGTAGCGGAATCAAGTTGCAACAAAGGGTTGCTGCCACCAGACGAAGGATTAATATAATTCGTGCCGAACTATCCCGCAGGCAAAAAGTTAGGGAGGATTTAAGAAAGAAGTACAATATTGACAAAAAAGGCAATATCACTCTTGAAAATCTTGCCATGATGTTTAATGACCTTAATAACGATGAAAGAACTGGCAAGATATTTAATAAGGTTCTCGCTGTATTGAAAAGACTTAAGGTTGATTTTAGATTTACAGACTCGCTTGAAGGAGGTGTAAATGGCGGAGCCAATCCTTTGATCAATATAACTTTTTATAACTGGGATGCCCAAACGCAGAATATTGAGAATCAAGATAAGGCAAGAATATTGCTTCATGAAATGATTCACAATGTAACTTCGCAGGTACTGCTATACTATAGCAAACCATTGTTAAGACCGCTTCTGAGTTATTCGCAGATTTCTGCAGCAAGGAAACTTAATGCTATTTACAAAGAAGTTAAGAAACAAGACCCAAAGAACGATAAGGGCGACTCTTATTATGGCAATATCTCCATATTTGAAATGTTGGCAGAACTTGCCAATCCTAAGTATCGAACAGCGCTTGATAACATTAAGTATAACAATACAAGTATTTGGCAGCAGATAAAGGATGCTATCAAGAAAATGTTGAACCTCGGAAACAAAGACACGAGCAGTAGTACATCGGAAAACATAGAGGATGCTCTTGACGAGATTCTTGAAAGCTACAATAGTCCTATTAACCGGTTAAAGCACAGAGCGATGCGTGATATTTTCGATGTAGCAAATAGAGTTTTCGGCAATGGGGAAGACACTGTTGATTTTGTTGAAAAGCTTGATAATAATGAAAACACAAACGTATTCATGGATGCTTTGAACAAAGCTGCAGATTCATGGAATGAGGATCGCAATAAACTAAACGCCGACATCGACGCCGCCAACGAGTATTCTGCCAAGCAAGTTTATCAGCAGCGCATTGACACTGCAGGAACTGTGACCACGGAGGCATACCAAGATAGTATGGTGTCGCTGAAAGTGGCCCAGAATGCTATTGCCCATGATAAGGACATTCCCGACAGTCAGAATGCCTACATGGCAGAGAATCTTTCTCATGGTAAGATTAAGAACGAACAGGACCTGTTTAAGGCGTTCCACAAAGATGCAATCGTAGAGGTTGTTAGTCGTATCATGAAGAAGACTGGAATGGGATGGCATGAGATTGACCGCTACCTGTTTGCAAAGCATGGCCTTGAACGTAACAGAGAGTTCTTTGTTAGGGACTTCATTGAGAAGCGCAGCAAACAGAACATTGGCAAAGAACCATTGAACGAGGGTGAGGATGCTCTGTATGAGTCTATCCTCAACCGTATTGAGACGGACTTCGAAGATGGTGTTATCGATGAAGAAAAGCGCAAGAAACTTATTGCTAAGGCGCCGATGGAAGCACGTTATAGATGGCTGGACTATATCGAAGATGGTTGGAAGTCAACTAAGAAAGACAGCTATAAAGAGCTAACAGATGGCAATATAACATTTGGCCAGTATTTGTGGCGCCTTACAAGTTTCATCAACAATGAGATAACTGACTATATACCGGAAGAGCACGACTATTCTGGCTTTACAGCCATGTACGGCAACGAAGATGGAGAGTATGACGAGGTTAGCGTCATTGCAGATGTAGAAACAAGCGAAGATATTATTGGTTCCGGTGTTGATGTACTCTGGGAAAAGATCGGCGCAGCTAATAAGTATTCACTTGAAAAGTATCGTCAAGCCGGAATGAAGACCGACAAACAGATTGACGATGTGGAAAGCATGTTCAATTGGTACGTCCCAATGCGTGGTTTTAAGGAGAAACGAGGTGAGGACATGTATCAGTATATCAACTCTCGCGATACCAGAGGTGTTCAAAAGACGGGTAGTCTAATGAAGCATGCCAAGGGACGTTTCAGTGAGGCAGACTCACCATTGGCTACCATATTCGCAATGGGATATAAGGCTATTGTTGACTGTAACCGCAATATCGTTAAGCAGCATCTGTGGAGGCTCTGCAATGCCAACCAGGACAACGACCTTATTATCTTAAGGGAAGCATGGGTAGAACAGGATGCTAACGGAGATTGGGAGGCAGTTTATCCACAAATAACAGATGATATGTCAGTCGAAGAGATACGCGAAGAAATTAAGCGCTTCGACAATGATATGCGAGACAAGAAATCAATAGGCCTTGCACTTCCTATCAGAAATACAGAGCACTTTGATTACAAGCCCGCAGACCAATCTAAGCGTTCTGAACATATTGTAGAGGTAATGGTAAACGGAGATAAGAAAACCATGATCGTTGTCGGGAACCCACGCATGGCGCAGGCTATTAACGGCCTTACCAAGTTCAGTATTGGCGACAACTGGCTAAGTAAGGCAAATGCTGCAGCGAAGAATTGGATGTCTCAGGCAAGTACCACTTACAACATTACGTTTATGGCTCGCAATATGGCTAGAGACTGGACTCACTTCACTGCCATTCTTTCCGCTAGAGAGGGTGCCAGGTATGCAGCAGAAGCAGCTTCTTACTACACGAAGTCACTGCCAAAGATGGTTGGCTTGTTCAAGAAATACAGAAATGGAACCATTGACGAAAGCAATGAACTTGAACGTGACTTTAAGGAGTTTATGGATAATGGTGGAACAACCGGATTCGTTCAGATGAACAAGGTGCAGGATATTCAGAAAGATATGAAGAATACCATTGCAGCAATGAAGCGCAATAAGGCCATCAAGACAACTGACGGAATCATCACGGCTGTGTTCAATGCCGTTGAAGCGTGGAATGAGGCGATCGAGAACAACGCCCGCTTTGCCACCTACAGAACATCAAGACACTATGCAGGCAGAACAAAGCAGCGCAGTGCCTATGATGCAAAGGAGGTAACTGTGAACTTCAATAAAAAGGGTGCAGGCAATGTAACTGCAGGGTTCAAGAGTGAGAAGGGAAGGGTAAGACTTGCAGCAGAACTTGCAGGGCATTCTTCTCAGTTGCTTGGAGAAGGTAAGATGTTCTTTAATGCAACAATACAAGCTTTGGCAACCATCTTCAAAGGGTTCAAGAACAATGATGGTACGCTAAATTGGAAGAACATCGCTAAGTTCACCTCCATCTATGCCCTTCCACCATTCGCAGGTGCTATCATGGCCGCAGCCGTCAATAAGGCATTAATGGGTCTTGCAGGTGACGATGATGATGCATATGCTAACCTACCAGAATGGGTTCGCAGAAAGAATATGTGTATCTATATGGGATGGGTTCCTGGCATCGAAGAGATACTAACAGACAAGGATAGCCCCGCATGGTTGAAGAAAATGTTCCATGGTTCCTTCCTAACTCTGCCTATAGGTCAAGAAATGGCCGCTTTCTACGGTCTTGGCGATATGATAGCAGGATGGACTATTAACCCGGACCTCATACCTGTAAATCAGAGTGTAAGCAATGAGCTTACTGGCTTCCTTAATGTATTCTCTCCAGTTGACTTTGAAACACCAATTTCAAGTAAGGAGGGAATAGGTAGTACACTACCCTCTCTTGTGGGCCGAGTATCAACCGTTGGTGCGCCTATTGTTGCAGTTGGAGAAAACCTTTCGTGGATGGGTACCCGAATCTTCATGGAAGACAACTTCCCCCATCAGCAGTACGTACCTGAGTACAAGATGGTATTCAATAGCACCAATAAAACTTTTGTTGCAATCTCTAAAGGGCTCAACGATATTACAGGTGGCGATGATGTAAATAGAGGATATATACAAATCAATCCTGGCACCATGCAGTATATCACCGAGCAATACTTAGGCGGCCCCGGCAAGTTCTTTGCTAACACACTATCTATCGCGCGTGACGCTAAAGAAATGATTAAGTCTGACGGAGAACCAGACTTTAACATCAGAAAGGTTGAGGTTGTTAAAGCCTTCTTGCAACAGGGCGATGATCGTACCGACTACAAGCGTCAGCAGGCAAAGTATAAGAATTATAGAGACGAAGCACGTGAGCGAGAGGCACACATTAAGGGCTATAAAAAGGACATGGCAACAAATCCATATCACAGCATGAAATATCATGAGTTGACAAGTGGCGTTGACTACGCGAGAATGAAGCTCATTAAGAGTGTTGACAAAAACCTTAAAAAACTGAATGATGATGCCATCAACGCAAAGAGTGTTTCTTCAAGAAAAGAAAAACGTGACGCATACAACAGACTACTGAAAGACGTTGTTGAAAGGCTAGACAATATGAACGAGTAAGCAGTAACAGACAATGGAAAAGCAACCTATCTTCACAGACGGGTTGCTTTTCTTTTAAACAAAAATATAACAAAATTTAAAGCCTAATAAAAAAAACAATGTAACTACTATCGTAATCTATTAACTCTTCTCTCTTGTGTTATCAGTACTGTTCCCGCAAAAGTATCACGGACTGACAGATTTTGAAAGGCGTATGTAAATCTGTAATACTTCCAAGGCGTTCCCCTTAGTGAGCTAAGCTGAACCCAATCTTTGAGGTTGTTTGATGCCTCAATAGTAAAATTTAGAGAAGCACCTTCGCTAAGCGACATTACATGCTTGATTTGCATAATTGACTTTAATGCGAAAGCATTCTCTAGCTTCAATGGACGTGATACTAACTGAGCATTTCCAGTTTCGCTTGACGTGCTTATATCATCCTTCTCTAAAAGCGAATACACTTTGTAGGTGCCGTTTTCTGACAGCAATGTGTCTGGATAATCATTAACAACTGCACCAAAAGGCTTTGTATTAACAGTGCCAAACGTACCAGCTTTTAACGAATAGACATAATCTTTACGTACACCTGTGGTAGATAATATCCATAATAGAGAACTTTTGTAATCGTAGGCAATTAATGCGTTCTTTAGCTTCTCATTAAAGTCCGTCCCCTGCAGTTGCTCAGACACACATATAGCATCCTTACCAACGAGCTTCATCAATCCTTTTGCTGTTGAGAAGAACACAGCATCATCTGTTTGGGTGATGGATAGAGGGTTATTGCACACCTCTCTATTGTCTGGAATAACATTGGTAAACCATCCTTCGCTATCAAAAATTGCGGACCACACGCCACTATCAGAGAACACATATAATGGATGCTCACCGAACTGGCCTTGCGACAAAGCTTGCGTGTTTGATACCATGCCCAAGACGAAGCCCGTTCCAACCCTTATATATCCACGCGCAGGTAATACGAATGGGTTGTTTACTTCCGATTGAAGTATAAAGTTTGACAGATATTCAGAAGCACCGACGTCTGTTTGTGGTCGTTGCTCTACATTGCCAGTTTCCACATACGCTTCTTCTGGGTAGGCAAAATAATATGCACCATTAAGACTTGGATGCTCTTTAAGATTCTTGCTTAGTATTAATGTGTCTCCTTTAAATATGTCAACATGCGTTGCCCTAGAATCTGGATAGAAAAAATACACTCCCTGCTTTTGTTTGGTTGAAGTCAAGCGTCCAACAACTATATTGCCGTTATCTGTTTTTAACGTCACGAAGAAACGGTAGCTAGCATTTGTGTCGTTATCCCACGAAAGAAAACGATTAAACCCCCTAAAAATATCACGTTTTACATTCGCAAGCAACAATCTTGAGTTGAACGAATAGATGTATTCTGCAGAAATCTTAGAACGAGAGAAGTAATCATCTGCACCCAATTGGGTCTGTGCTTCAATATTCACCAAATGATACGGAGAAATTTCGTCAACATACGAACTAGACCATTCCGTAATCATTCCTCTTCCAATATCTGCCAACTTGTAAAATACAGACACCTCTTTTAAGTCTCTGAGAACGTCTGAACTGTTGCGTCTCTTAAGACCGTATGAAACACCATTCCACACAGCACCGGCGTTGTTTGTATGAGCCTCACTAGAATTTACGGCAAAATCCTTTTGCCACTTCATTAAGTTTCCATTTCCAAGGCCAATATAATCATGGTACAAAGGTTTATTGTTTTCATCCCACATTGCTCTATCAAACGGCTGATCTCCATCCTTATCAAGTATATCAACACCCTTTGACACGAACAAAACAACACCTTTCACTATGTCACTCCAGTCTGTATAGTCTGTATATTGTTTATACTTTAGTCTTGCATAGTAAGTACGCAATTGGTCCGGCGTACTATTATTGTAACTTACAAAAAATACACCGTTTCGTGTTACGGACGGGAAGAGTGGGTACGGCTGAGTTATCATAGCAAACGTACCGTCAAATAACTCTACGGCACCCCTAACAAAAAATGGGTTTGCAAAGCCTTTTGCTTTAGCCACCTTATCAAGATTCTCTCCATAAAGGGCTATAAGTTCGTTATTAAACGAATCCTGCTGACCTGCTGCTACACCTGACACATTACCTAAAACGTCAAAATCAAAGAAGCCATGAGACAAGAATGTACTCGTTACAACACTAGAGCCTCCAAGAGCAAATTCAAATTCTGGTGCTGGTATTCCGTCATAACCAACATAACTGCCATTATTATAAATGAAATATAGTAATCCCGTTGGCTGTGAAATTATCAAAATCTTTCCTATGGCAGATATTTTGTCTGAAACGCCAACACCAACTTCGTTATCGCCTATTACCAGTGAGAGTGTATCAATGCCATTACTATATATATACACACCGACACTTTTGTAGATATAAACCTTCTCGTTGTTGAATTTATGAACAAACAACAACTCACTTCCTGGGGATAGTATTTCAACAGGTTGCCGTATTAATCTATGTTCACCGTCAACATATATAAGATTTTCGCTAGAAGAAAGTTCATTGTCAGAACAAGTAGCATCAGAAGGAATATTTGTTATTCCCCTATCAAAGATTAGTTGTTGTTGTTTCTCGTTCATATTTTTGTATCGTTTTGTTCTTGAACTTTTTCGACTTCTTCGTAAGGTGTATATACCCTATCCGGTAAAGGCGTGCGCTCTTGTTCTGGCACAACAGATGTCACACGAGAACGCACAAGGGCCTGCAAGTTTGCTCTATCAGCTTCGCGGTTGATGTTTATGTTGACATTGGTTTCCTTGATGATGCCCATCTTCACAGCCTCCATGTAAAGCTTAACCCACTGAACAGGTGCACCTTCTCGTATCAACTCCATTGTTTGTTTGAAGTAGGTAAATTGATCGTCAGCCCACTGATTCATCATGTCTTGAACAGTGGCAGACAACTTAGCTACTTGCTTTGAGTTGCGATTAATAGAAACACCTGTGTCTCTCATACCTTTACCTTTTCTATATATCTAAGTATTCCCTCTAGATGAATACGGACAATATTATGCCTACCCTCTTCTGACAACAAATAGTCAACGTCAGCCTTGTTGTCCTGGAATAAGTTTTCTGTCAATACAGCCGGACAATCTGTGTCGTTTAACACCTTAAGATTTTGTGGCCAATACTTTTGCTTCTGTGAAGGCTTGCGAACCTTAAACCCATGGTCAGATGCAGCGTCAAATATACATTCAGCGAGCATCTTACTCTTAGCCGAAGCCTTTGTTGATACGCGAACACTCCACCCATTTGCATCATGCCATTTGCCATCAGCACCCATTGCATCGTTGTGAATGGAAACATATATCACATTATCGCTTCCATATTCCCTGCAAAGGTTATTTACGTAATTAACGCGTAAGTTCAGTTCTCTACTACGTTCAAGTGAAACATTTGGCGTTTGCATGTTTAATGGCAAATCAAGAGCTTCAATATCTATGAAGGCCCGTACTCCATATCCTTCAAGTTTTGTCTTTAGCTCAGATGCAATCTCTCGGCCATAAATACATTCTCTCAGTCTATGATCTGGAGATTGTTTCCCCGGTTCTCTTAGTCGGTGTGGTGTTCCAATTGCTACAATCATCGTTATTTGTCTAAAGTTATATTCCTACTCTCCTGCCAGTTCTTTACGAAAGTAAATTTCTCGATGAACTTAACAGATAAAACATAATAGCATAAATCGAAGAACTTATACCAAGTGGTACCCTTTGTAGTAATACCTCTCAGATTGCGGAAGATGTTTGTTCCAAAAATATATATGGCCACAAAACACAATACTTTTACAACCGCAATAGCCTGTTCTTCTGTATTCATCAACTTTCCTATAACAAATGCTGCACATGATGTCACAAGAAAGAATGCTACATACACAAAGAACATTAGGGCCTTTTTGTTGTCCCAAGGCTCTTTGTTTACTATCGCATTAAGTAGGCCGCAAATAAAATTAAAGCCAAACAATATCAGCATGGCGACCATGAAATTGTGTATTGGGGTGAGTAACGTAAACACAGCCCCTATAATGGTTATTACTATTGTTTTAAGGTCTTGCATAATTAAAATGGTGCTTGATGTTTCTTAATTGTTCCTGGAATAGAATCATTGACAAGGATGAAAACTCTGTGAAGAGCATCATCTGCAAGGTTTTTCTTATCAATGGTGACTGGGTCTTTCGATGTGAGAGTAATCACAAGGTATTCGTGCAACGCTGCATTGACAACATAATCATGTACGGCATCCGTTAGTGATTTGAAGGAGGTATCATCGTACCAATCTGGGAAAAGCAATGTAATATCCTCTTCTTCATGATCCTTAATGTTGTTCATAGAAGCATTTCGCGAACGTTCTAAGATAAAGGCCGACATATTGTCCTTTGCCACATCTGTATGTTTGCTTATCCACCTTACAAACGACCCACGATGTTTCTCGGTAGCTTGTGACAAAGCTTCATCCTCAGTGCCATCTGGTTTTCTCCTTGCTGTTGCCAACATTGACAACTGATCATTGATGTCGAAGATAATCTGGTCCTGGCGAATATAGATATGCTTTTCAAACTTCGGCGCGTTAATAGTAAACTGAGGGTCGTCTGGTGATGTGGGCCTACCTCTATATGGCCACGTCTCTTCGGGGAGTGGCTTATCGCAACTAATTGGCTTGTACCTGCCTCGCTCTTTATCGGTGTAGGTGTTCATAATTTACTTTTTTTACGAAATTACATAAACGTGAATCGTCTTTGACAACTCTTCGTTATGGCGTGAGTATAATTCAACTCTGGCATGCCCGAGGTTCTTTCCTAATACCTCAAAACCTTCATTGGACCTAACTACGCATGCCACATGTGAATCATCTGTACGCGCCTCAATATCGTCTATAGCGCCTCCGGATATAGCGTAGGTTATTGTTTCTGAATGACCAACTTGAATTTCTACGGATGAA
This sequence comes from Prevotella sp., assembly GCA_024695815.1. Taxonomy (GTDB): domain Bacteria; phylum Bacteroidota; class Bacteroidia; order Bacteroidales; family Bacteroidaceae; genus Prevotella. Next base: position 82,699 of record JAILHK010000034.1, on the reverse strand, counting down.
CCATATACCTCTAGAGAAGTAGTATAAGGAACGACTGGGGCCACCGGGGCTGTTTTGTTGAAACATCTTCGTATTGCAGTTAAATCACGTTCTACAAACTGAGCATAAAGTGCAGACTGTTTTTCATTGATTGGCTTCCACCAGTCCATTAGCATCGCTTCCTCAATATACTTTGAGCTGAGTCGTGCAAGAGAGCTAGAGAAAGCTTTATTGAAACGTGATGAAACGTCTATATGAAGAACGATTTTGTCGCCCTCTTCTACAGAATACAGGTTGTCGGACGATGTTTGGCCATTGTCAGCTAAGTAATCAGAAAGGTGGGTCTTTAACTCTTCAAGATTGGTGTAAAGACCACGATTTAGTATAGCCATTTGATAAGCCTCATCGCCAGCTTGTTCGTGATAGGCTTCTGTTATTAGCCTACCGTCTGCAGCCTTAGTCACCTGTCCGCGAAGAAACGTCTCGTTCTTCACAGAGTTAAGTATAAGTGACTTTATGAGTGTTATCTGAATAGTTTGTTTCATAACTACTCACCTCCCTCTGAGTCGTTTTGTTCTGTGGGTTCTGTAGGCACTTGCTCTGCGGGTTCTGTCGGCGCCTGTTCTGTTGGTTCTTGTGTGTTACTAGTAACAACACCGCTCACAGATGTGTAGTCAACATTACTACTAGACGGTGCAGTCTTTGCCAGGCACAAACGGATATGCGTCAGCGTCTCTACTGCGAACTTATAATAAGTCTCTGCGAGGTTTGGTTTGATAGCCTGCCACCAAGTGTAATCCATTGTGTTCACAATAAACTCTTCTGCAAGAGAAGAAAGAGGTCCTGCAAGCCCGTTCTGATAGCGGTCGGAAACAACGATTGTGATTTGAAATGAACCATCTGCAGAAGCTAATGCCAAAGTGTCACTAATGGTTCCTGTTGCAGAATCAACAAATTCAGCCATGTTTGCTTCAAACTTTGCCACTGCAGAGCGAAGAGTGCGCAAGAGCTTTCTTTCTTGATACGTCTCGTCGCCTGCTTGTTCGTTGTATGCAAGCGAAGCGTTTTTGACAGCATCTGCCGACTTGTCAATCTGGCCCGTCAGATAGGTGTCGGACTTTACAGCCTCAATAATGAGTGCTTTGTTAAGATTAAGAGTGATCGTTTTTGCCATAGTTATATATTATTATGTATTATCATTTAAATCTTCTTCCGGTTCGGTAGGTGTGGTGTTGACTGCCATCATAGTAATAGGATCAACATCGGCCGTTACCGGTGGTTCCTTGTGGAAGACATAAAGCACCAGTGACTCCATGCTTTTTCTTGCATCGGCATGGTATTTGTCTGCAAGTCCAGGAGAGTTCATCGCTAGGTATTCGCCAACGGAGTTAAGTACAATGTATGACTTTGCCATCCTTTGCGAATTTTGGTTATCGTTCTTCGCAAAAGAAATAGTCAAGTTCGTATCGTTAATAGAAAACTCACCAACCAACTGTCTGCATATACCCTCAATATCATGGCCGGATGATTCTATATACTGATAAAGCAAGTCGAACTTCTCTGCAGAAGATAATGTGATATAGGAAAAAGCATTCTTCCCATCGCTATCTTTCTGTCTCTTACCAATCGCGGAAAGATGTCTGTCTATTCCAGATATAATATCTTGTATTGCGAATGTTGCCATACTATTGTAATATTTGCTGTGCGTTATTTACTTGTTGCATATTTGCGCCCTGTGCTGCTAGTTGCTGCATTGCCGCCTGTTGCGCCTCGTCCTTTTCGATAAGTTGAAGTAGTTCGTCAGCGAAAGGCAGGTTGACAATAGACAAATATTGCTTAACGTTGATGGCTTGCATATTAAGCAACTCCAGTGCCGTATCATTAATGTAGGTTCGAAAAGAAGCAGTTGAGGCGGACTCCTTGATTGTTATCTCAAAGTCAACGTCACGCACAGACATGTTATCATATTCGATAAGTCCTGTTTTGTCCTTATTGACAACCATCCTACCCTTTTGGTAGTATTGCTTAATCATCATACACTTCTTATGCGCGATTGACTCCATGAAAGATGTAAAGTCCTGCATCAAAGAAGCGAGAGAAGTTGTAGCATTTTGTGTCTCTTGTGCATAACGGGCGGCACTTGTTCCTGCAGTTGGTGACTTTCCTTGAAGGGCACCAGATACGTTCGTAATATCCCTAGCAAGGTTAAGCTCCATTTGCAACAACTCCTGTGTTCCAAGTTGTACTGCGCCAGATGTTATAATCTCTGGACGTAGATTTGGATTCATCTTGTTGGTTTGGAAGAACAGAAGTCCATCGTATTCCGTCAGTTCTTCGGCAATATCCTTCTTTGTGTACCCATGAGGAATAGACTCTATAGGGAAGATAGTTAGACCCTTTGCTGCAGAGCGAGCTGCCATATCATGCATGATGATAAGGCGATTTATATAACGCTGTTGGTCGATGATATTACCCATAAATGGGTGTATCTCTGCGTTTACATAAGGATATAACTTGATTGTGAAAGGGTGGCTACCAAACTCATATGGAGTTTCACCTTCGGCAAGAACGGTGCCATCTGGTGCCATATAGGTAAAGTACCAAAATTCATCCTCTTTCAGTTCGTATTCAATCAGCGCCCACTCTTCTTCGGGTATTCCATATTGCTTATACTGAGAAATGCGCTCGTTATTTTGCTCTTTAACGTGCCATATATCTTCAATCTCAACCCTATATTCTACCTCGTCTGCGTTTCTTGCTAGAGGGTCGTGACACTGATAGCGTGTTTTGGTTTCCTTTGACCAAACTTCTATCAATCGACAAAGCGATGGGTCTGATGGTGCGTCAAAGGTGATATAATCAAGACTATCTTGGTTGTTCTGCTGAATAGACGATGAACGCAAATAACGATGCTCGTCCGTATTAATACCAAAGACATCGTTAATCTCTTTAATACTCCACCCGTATTCCTTATTACAGAACTTGTTGTATAGCTTTCCCGGGGCAACATCATGAAGAACACCTATCAAACGTAGGTCCGTCATACGAACGTCTGAGCCGGCTTCCCAGAAAACATAATTTGGGTTATAGAAGTCCGTCCAAGCATCCTTTCTTCCGTCACGCTCTTCGTAAGTCTCTCTTGCTACGGCAATACCACCATCAATAAAGTCTTCGAATGTATTCTTAAGTCCATCAAGCATTTTGGTTTTCTGCCAACATGCCTGTATGGTGGCGCTCATCATATCCGAGAGCTGCTGACCGTCCTTTCTAACAGCGAAACAGTTGGGTTCTCCAGCTTGTTTTGTATATAGACCAACAACAGAGTTCTGTATAGAAATCATGATGTTGTTCTGCAGTGGCACATTACCCTTTGTCTGTATATACTTTCTCTCTGAAATGCGGCCGTTCTTGTATTGAATAACGTCACCCCATTGATCTCTGAATACATAACCGAGAACGCGATCACGTGTTATTCGTGCGTCCTCTTTGTTGAGCCATGCTTGCCTACATCTACTAAGCAATTCGTAATCGACACGCCTACGACTATGTGTAGGTATGCCAGTCGCTTTGATACGCTCTTTTACAGAATCGTATAGGCTTTTTGGCGTGACTTGTGAACGTGTTCTTATCTTGACCATTATATTGACATTTTTTATTGCTGCAAAAATAGGTCTAAGTACTTGTTGGATTTCCGTGTTTATTATTATAGAACACTTTGCAGGGTTCAATAACACGAAATCTGCCAACAAAAGTTTATGATTTTTATAAACACGGAAGATAACCTTTTAAGATTTATGATATTTGCGCCATAAATTCATTTTTTTATGGGAGAAGAAGTAAATAAGACGCAAACACAGGCCACGGAACAAACGCAGCGACCTAACCGAGACAAGTATGCATCTATGTTTGTTGAAGACAATCCTGATGTTGACTTTGAGGACAAGGAAGCTCGATACGGTAGGCTTGCGGAGGAACGCGAGAACTACAGGACGATGAAAAAGTCTGGCGCAGGTCTATCAAAAGCACTTGACAGAAACAGGTGGCTTGGTTCTATGTTTAAGGACTTGGCTGAAAACCCAGAGAAGAACCCTCTCGTTTGGCTTGTTGAAAACGGCATTGATGTAAAGGCCGCACTTGACGACCCGAAGGTGATGGAAGAGGTTGATGAAAAGTTCAAGAACTGGCAGCAGAAGCAGGTTGACGGAGAAAATGCCGAAAAGACTCAGAATGACAACATAAGAAAGAGTCTAGAAGCTTTGTCAGCCGTGCAGCAGAAGATGGGAATCAGTGACGAACAGTTTGATAGAATGTGGGAACACTTCTGGAATGAGGTGTTTGCACCCGCCTTCAACGGAGAGGTTTCCGAAGAAACGTGGACTGCAATTCTTCACGCCATGAACTATGACCAGGACATAGCTGATGCAAGAGAAGAGGCTGCTATGCAGGCGCGTAACGAGAAGTTTGCAAACAAAGTCAAGACTTATGAAGAAAGTCGCGTACCGCCTTCTTTCTCTGCAGGAAGACCACTTCACACTCAGACACAGAAGCCAAAGAAGGAGAAAAGCCTCGCTGACTTCATCAAAGAGAATGGATAAACATTATTAATATAAACTGTGAAAATATGAAAATTTCAAAGAACTTTTGCCGAGTACTGAGCTTCTTGCTTCTTGTACTGGCTGCATTTTGTGGCGGTGGCGCTATGGCTGTCGGCACTGTAGAGAACCCCGAAACGGATAACATGTCAACGGCAGACCCCGCTTCTGACCATGACCCTGTTGATCCCGAGAAGAACGACCGTCAGATGCCTGGAGGTGATAGCGCCGGACAGGATTTGACTGGTACGCAGGCAACTGCCACGCAGATTCGTGACGGTGGTTTGGAGGAACCAGAGCGAGAGAGTGATATTGTAGTTCTTCGCCCGCACAAGGTGCCCCTGCTTCGTATCATGAGCCGTGTCGCAAAGACCCGCACCGCAACAAACTACGAGGTTGACCATGCCCGTGTAGGTGGTGAGACAATGGACGGTAAGACCACGCAGAACATTGCTGCAGGTGATACCATTAAGCTGACAAAGAGCAACTTCTCTGGCAACCTTATGGTGTTCCGCAAGTACGACCTTATCAGTGTTCCATCTATGGGCGGCTTCAAGCCTGGTTCTCAGTCCGAACATAACGGTGAGTTCTTGACGCTGGAGGTGGTTGAACGAGACAAGACTGGCATTACCCTGTGCGCCATCAACGGCCCCGCAGCCATCGAGGGACAGAAGGGTGACGAGTACGACTATCAGACTGTTCCCGCTATCCCTGCCGGCACTTACCTTATGGGTATGTGGAACGCTATGAGTGAAACCCAGTTGCTTGTGACCCCAGACAACTTCCAGCCCCGTGAGCGAAAGGTTTACCTGCAGAAGCACGGTTGGAACGTTGAGTTCTCTGAGGAATTTGAGAAGGCAAAGAAGAAGTACCCCGTTAAGGTTGCGAACCTGCTGGAGGATGCCATGGTTAAGGATGGCATGCGTTGTGAACGTGGTTACTGGGTGAACCCAATGGCAAAGCGCAAGCGTATGAACGAGCGCGGCGTGGTGCAGGACGTGTTCTACACAGAAGGTCTGATTTATCAGATTCCCAACTTCTATGCAATTGGAAACGAGTTCCTGCTCAGTGACCTTGTTGCTATCAATAAGCTGCAGTTCACCGACTTCGCAACGTCTAACCGTGCATTTGCTTTCTGTGGTAAGAACTTCATCGAGCGTCTGGAGAACATCAACCCGGGCAAGAACCGCGAGATCCACTTCGAAAACGCTTCGGAGTTCGATTTGACATTCAAGCGCTTCAAGGACACATTCGGTACAGTGAACTACATCTGGGACCAGACGCTGGACTTCATGGGCATGGCCGACTACGCGTTTGTGCTTGACATGGATAACGCTGTTCACTACATCAAGGAGAAGAAACGCAGTCGCACAAACGACAATTCGCAGGGTGCCGGTGAGATTGACCTGTCTAAGACACACTGGGAGTACGATACCGATGCTTTGGCATTGAAGGGTTACAATTCTATCATTGTTGGTCCAGAGAACAACATGTTCAACATGAAGAACCAGGGCATCATCAATTGGATTATCTCTTCTAACGTTCTTCCCGATGCAGCACACACCTCTGTCAACATGAAGATTGCGCTGACATCTGACTATGAGCTTGGCGGTGTAACCTACGAAAAGGGTAATGTTTACATCTGCTCTGCCAAGGACGGCAACAGTGTAACATGGACTCTCTACACCGGAACAGACATTGCAGCATAAACCATAATCACCGTAGGGCTGAGGGTTCCACAACAAAGGAGGTCTCAGCCCTCTTAAAAAAAACGAGTACATCATGATTAAGACTTACGTTCTTACACGACCTTATCACAACTATAGCTTCATCCTTAGCAACAAGTCTGGCCAGAAGCTTCGTTACGTATTTGAAGGTGGCAACACCCTCACAAACGTTAAGGCACACCTCACGCTTCGCAGCCAGTATGCACAGGAGTTGCTTGAATCATCGGAAGAGTTCAAGACTGGATTTGTACGTATCGAGCGCACCGTGGAAGGTGGCGAAACACCCACCATTGAGAAGAAGGAAGCAACAGTTGTCGATAGTATCACATCGCCCGAACAGTTGCTAGAGTTTGTGGCCGTAAACCTTGGTAAGGTCTATCAGCGTCCCGATGCAGCTTTGGTTCATGCCAAGGCGAAGGGATTTGAGTTTCCAAATCTCGACCTTAAGAAGAAGGAGGAATAAATATGGGAAAGTACGCAGATGCCATTAAGGCAAAGAAAGCCAAGGCCATTGTAGATGACCTGCTTTCAAAAGAGACCGACAACGATAAGATTGAGTCGTTGAAGGAAGTGTTGAACTTTATCGGTGACACGATCAGCGATAGTACAACCTTGTCTAACTATGTTGATGGTAAGATCAGGGAAGCTATCACTGCAGCCATCGGTGATGAAGGCGCTATTAAGGAGTGGGCTGACGGTCGCTACGAAGCCAAGTCAGAAGCCACTGCAGGAACCGAGTAAACTATTAGGCCATGAGTATAGAGGACATAATCAGCGCAGTACGCAACTGTATAGACGAGGGTAATTATAACGACTCTTACATTTCGGCATCATCCGGTGACTTCGGAACCATGAACGACCTTATTAAGAGTAAGGTTGATGATGCATTGCGGTGGTTATGCCTCTATGCACCTGTTAGGATGCTGAGAGGTGGGGGACTAGTTGTGAAAGACAAATCAACGTCTATACCATGTCAGGCTGAAGATAGTACGCCATACGTGAGCGGAAGAAACGTTGCTTTCTCTTGGAATTACGACGACATAAAAGACGTTCTTCTGGCCGGACAAACAATTAGGTTTCAACCATTAAATGGTAGTGTAACGTTATACGCAACCATTGAAGGTGTAAACGAAGATGAGATTGTTCAGACCATCCAACAATCAGACGCCTCAATTGAGCTAACACAAGAGCATAACGGTTTCAACTTACAGGATATAATTGGCGCGTTTGGTTCTCTCACACCAATCTACAAGCTTTTTTTTCGTGTACCAAGCAGACAAGGGGTCGAATTGCCAGATTTCGAACTTGAATATGACGATGTTTATAGAGTAGAAAACAAAGTTGTACTTCCGAATACGGCCGTAAGATTATTAAGGGTAAAATGCGAGAACTGGCATCGTGCAGTAACCGAAAAGACATTGCTCACAGAGGATTCTGACGAATACCTGCAGTTGATGGATAGTCACGGAGCCGAGGCTACAGATGATAGGCCGCAAGCAGCCTTAATAGAAAACGAGAACGCTGAGATAGAATTATGGCCCGCGCCAAACTCTGATGATGATATAGATCTGGCCTATATTGCCATGCCTACATATGATATCGACACAGATGTTCCTGTTCCAAGCCTTGCGTTCACGGCATTTACATACTACATAGCCTATCTTATCCTTGTGGCCTACGGCGATGCGAGAGCAGAGGGTATGTTAAGAATAGCAAATCAAAGTATCGGTGCAACAGTACAATAGACATATATCGCTAAGTGGTAACTGGGACGCACAAGCTAATGCTTGGGTGTCAGAGGCATTTGAACTTACGGGAGATTATTCGTTAGAGGTTAAACTTCCAAGTAAAGGTAGGCTTATTATAAAGAAGTCAAATGGTCCAAACGGGCCATGGCCTAAAGTTCTAATCACTCCATGGGAAGGTCCAATATTCAAGACGTTGATATTTGGTGACACCCAACATACCTATATAAAGGTATGCTTAACCGACACACCTACATATATTGATATGATACGATTATGATAGAAGTGGGAGAAGAACTCCTACTTTTTTCATTTACAGACATTTACGAAGTCCGAAACACGGAAACCGAAATAGGTATCTAGTATATTTTTGCATTAAAATATTAAATATATGCCTACATATAGACAAAATCTACACACGGGACGTAAAGACCCTTTGATGGAGACAGACGATATTAGCAACAACGCCATAACATTTGAGAAGTTATCGCCAGATGTTCAGCGTCAGATTGGTGGCGGTGGCAGTGGCAGTGGCAGTGGCGTAAAGATCGTCGTCATACAAAAGAGCGAATACGAAGCTTTGCCTGTTAAAGACAAGGACACCCTTTATTTTGTTACAGCCGACAAACCAACGCAGTGGGTGTTCGGCAATGCCCTTCCAATTATTCTAGTATAAACATAAAGATTATCAATATGAGCACAAGTAAAATTGAAAACATCTATAACCCAACACCAAAACAGAGTGGTGAGGCTGTAGATCATGGAGAATGGAATGAGTTGGCCAAGGCTGCACATGATGCACAGGAAAAGATCAACGAAGTCATTGACATAATACCTTCTGGTGGTAGCGGTTCTGTTGTAACAGCCGAAGTTGACCCAAGCGACTCAACAAAGACACACATCTACATCAATGGCAAGGAGGCATTTGAGCTTACTGTTAAATCTAAGGGTACAAACGTAGCCATTGTGAGCAATAACAATGTCAATATCGAACCAAGAATGGCATTGGGAACCGGTGAAGATAAGAGCGGTGCAAACATGAAAGGTGGCAATATCTCACTAAAGCCTGGTGATGATATTGAACTTTGCAGTCACCATAGGGGAACCGGCAAAGATGATGAGGTAAGTGTTAAGGTGATTGATGGAGAAGAGAAGCCTGTTAAGTTGCAGCTAAACGCTTCTGAAATCACCCTTACCACAAAGGATAAAGAGGGAACGGATGCAACCGTTCTCGACATCAATGTGAACAGCGGAAAGAATGAACGTGGCTATCTTAAAGTCCGCGCAAAGTCTGTTGATGTTCGCTGTTCTGATGGTGGTGTAGCCCTGCAGCCATGTGGATCTGACGGACAAGGCAACGAGAATAAGGTGAAGTTTGAGCATGGAGGTGGTGACGGTCTTGAATTTGGTACGTTCAACACAAAGAAATCCTCTCTGTTCACAGAAGAGTATCGTTTCAAAAAGGATGGTATCTGGAAGATGGCAACGCGCAATAAGGTTGCATCTGACAAGGCCAACCTATCAGACCCCACCACATCGTTCAAGTACGAGAAGCAGGCTGACGACTTCTACGACATCATCAATCCAAATGACGAGCAGTGTACCACTAACGACATCATCAAGACTGCCAATGCTTTCAACAATAGCAAGAATAGGCATGCCAAGTACACTGAGGAAGTGACAAGCAAGGGTAAGCTGAAAAAGACCTTGGAGATTGAGACCGTTGTCACTATCAGTTACACACCTGTAACTTTGCAGGGTAGTGAGACCATCTTCAACGATGATTTTGACCTACCTTCCGACATTGCGGATGCAGAGAAGGTATATAGTATCTCTGATTTTAAGGACGCCATTAAGACCATTGAGGTTGATGGTGTGCTGCAGAAGTATGGAACTGCCGGTGACGATGGAGTAACGCTTTCCGTTGGCGGTATCGTGATGATTGGTGGCTCCGCTTACGAGATTACTGAGCACTTTGCGCCATCAATGGATATTACTTCTAATGCAGAACTTTCTCTGAAAGGAAAGGATAAGTTGAAGCTCGGTGGTGGTATTGTCGAGTTTGGTTCGGATTCTATTGACCTTGGCGAAATGGAGGATGGCCTGTATGCTCAGTATAAGCTGACCAAGAAGAATAACAGCAAAGCATGTGATGTACTGAAAGTAAAGGTTATCAACAACCAGACCACCCCACTCTCTTTCGATTCAGACTCAGCCAACTTCTCTGTTGATAGCTTCTATCCTGGTTCAGACGTTGAGCATCCTGCAGCGGTGACAGTACCAGGCAAGGTAGAGACGCCAGAAACGGAAGAGGAAGCAACTCAGCACATTCAAGTAGTGGCTCAATGTAAAATGATTGACGTAATCAAATTAGCCGCATGGGCAAAGAATAATAACTTTGGTCCTTGGTCACAAGAGTAAGAATGGGTGTTAAGGAAAGCAACATAGATGTAACCGCTATTCTACTGGGCGATGTGCCAGTAGAGGCGGTTTATCTTGGTTCGGAAGAAGTATGGAGTAATTCTGACGAGCCTACACAACTTACCCTTAACGCCGTTCTGTCTTGTTTTGGCATGGGTATGTGGGTTGATAATTTAACATGGAACGACATAGCAACATGGAGTGATTGATATGGAAGATATACAGGGAGTACTTAGAGAGTTTATTAGTTGGCTCAAAGAAAAGGGCGAGGTAGCAAGCGTTACCTTTGATGAAGATATTGACGAATTTACCAACTGGCTTACATGTCGTAATGAGCTTACGGGTGTCAGTCTTAGTGGTGATGATATGCCTGCAAGCGGTAAATCTATAAAAGAATTGCTTCGCAAGCAGATGAAGCGCCCATTTGTTACGCACCTAGACATTGAAGACAATAAGATATACTTCTTTTCGTCAGAGAAGGCCAAAAACTTGTGGCTTAATCATAGGCGGGAAGATAATAACGAACAGTATCAGGATTTAATTCTGTTCGAAATGACCAAACCAAGCGATTATGTTGTAGATATTAACGATGCATTCTTAACCATCCCGCGCTATGTAACTGCAGGCGACGAGAATCAAGACGCATTGAAGATGGTCTATACATGGGACATCAAGCTTGGCGATCGTAGCGAAGTTGACAATTTGCTTGTTACATATGTAATCACTTGTCCCAGTGGTAAGACACACCAAATCGCAGAGAGCAAGAATTACGGAGATAGGCTTGATACAAGCAACCCTTTGAATCTGTATAACTACCTGGAGAGTGGTGTAAATCAGATTGACATTCGTTTCAAAGCACAGAATACCGGTGCTGAAAAGAATGTGCGCCTGTATATCACTGTTATGGAGTTTAGTATCGAGAGTACCTTTCAATACTACAACCGCGTTGATGTAGCTGACAGCTTTGTGGTTCCTGTAATTTTAAACAGAAACATTACATCGCAGAGTGCAAATATCTATGTGAGTATTGACGGACAGTTGGCAAGTATCAACGGACAGAATGCCGGACTACCTTACACGGTTAATGCAGGTGTTACAGGTGTTACATATCTCAACATTAACAATGCAGAAGATCAAGAAACGGGTCTTAGGCCATATCGCGGTTCTACGGCAAATGAGAACATTCAGCACACAATGCAGATATGGGCTGAGACCACATACAACAATGTTACTTTCCGAAGTAACCTCTTGTTCTACACGTTTGAGGTGAAGAGTGAGCTTGTGCTAGCTAACAAGTTCATAAACCTTGGAATCAACTGCAGTAGTGCACAAGTGGCAGCCTACCCTCTTGGTTCGCTAACAATATATGGCACACAGTATGTCCCCATCACAATACCTTGGGGTTACTACACTGACTCGCTTAGCTACGATACTGCAGTAACTATTGATTGGAAACTTGCATACAGCAACAAGGAGGAACTACTCGCCAGTCTAAAGGGTGAAACAGGAACGAGGTCGGTTGATTTAACCTTTATTCCAGACATCTGCAATCAGATAGGCGATATATATCTGAGAGCATACCATGGTCAGGAACTTCTGTTGGAGGTGCCAATGTATATTGCGTGTGGCAGCTCACAGGTTGTAACACCTAACGGAATGGCTCTAGAGTTATCAGCATACTCCAAAAGTAACAATACGGACGACAAAAACGTGTGGACGCCTGTAGGCTCACAAGCCAACGTTACTTTATCACAGGGAATCAAATACAATACAACAAGTGGATGGCATGAGCATGCGCTACGCGTAAGCGGTGAAACTGAGTATGCCACCATTGATTATAACATATTTGACGAGTCGGTGTATAGCATACAGGAGTATGGACGCACCGTTGAGTTTGAATTTGAAGCAGAGAGGGTGAATAGCGACAACGACATCATTATGATGCTCGGCAAGTCAGGAGAAGCACGTATTGAGGTAACTCCAAATAGTGCCATGTTATATGATAACTCTAACAATATGGTTATCAAGACAAACTTCAAGGCTAACGAGCGTGTAAAAATGGCCTTCATACTCAACCCGTCAAGCGCAACAGAAGACAATCAGCTTATCTATATATCCACACTTGGAGTATTGGAAAGAGGCTCTACTGGCAACAAATCGTTTGGTATAACCAATGGCGGCATTATTAAGATAGGTGGTGCTGCATCTGGTATTAAGTTCTACAAGTTGCGTGTGTGGAATTACGCCATCGGCTATATGGACGAATATAATAACTTTGTCTATGATAGCTCGGAAAAGACTCGCCTACTTGCAAATAACAACGTCATGAAGAATGGCATTGTTAATTATGACCTGTGTAAGGCGAAACTGCCTACTTTGCTCATTAGGGCCAACGATCTCAGTGACCTACTCAGCGGTAAAACGGATAAAGAACAGAGTACGACCAATGGTGACGTAATCTTTATCAATCCGTGGGATAGCACAAAGAACTTTGAGCTATACGATGCCCAACTGAGAAAAGCCGGTCAGTCAACACTCTCTTACCCATTGACATCGTTGAGGGTTTGGACCAACAAGAAATTCAATCCAGCCAACGAGAACGATATGCCTAGGTTTGTATGTGAAGGACAATCTCACCTTGGTCTTGCTAAGAACAGATACAAGATGAAGAATAATAGCATACCAACCAACAAGCTAAGATTACAGGCTAACTACGCAGACTCGTCTGGCGTAAACAATGGCGGTACACTACGAATTATAAATGATTCCTGGTACAACGCACTGGTTGATGGCAAATATGTTCTGAGAACAATTCCACAGCTTGTATCAAGCGTATCAAAGGGTGAAAAAGAAAGTTATGGTTTGGAACATGTGTGGAATGATCATTTTAACAATGATTTCCCAACACCAATACGCACTGCACCAGACAGTCAACCAATCGTTATATTCTATCAGAACGGAGAGGGTGAAATAACATTCCTCGGCCAATATGTTATGATGGAGGAAAAGAAGGCAGATTTCTGTTTTGGCGAGCGCAGTATCTACAAGGCAGACCCAACAGACCCATTCTGTCTTACGGTTGAAAACAAGAAAGCAGATACGGCATCAAATCGTTTGTGGAACAACAGTAATGCATTGCGTATGGAGGTTCTAGACATCAATAACGTATTTGTGTCGTTTATGAACTGGGTTAAAGATGGTGTTGCTTTTGACGAACTAGTTCCAGAAAAAGTTGTTGATACAACGGACAGTGAAACTGGCGAAGTTACCCACTCAGTTGTTCCAGCTCACTATGCATGGGAAGACTCATTTGAAATGATTTACCCAGACCCCGATGATTTGGATCCTAAGACGGCAGACGAAGAGAAGTTTGGATCCAATTCTAAGTTTGTAGCCAAGGCACAATCATTTATTGATTTTGTGAAGTGGCTTACCGATTGTCGCAACAACTACAGCATAGCTACTGAATGGTGGCAAGCCAACACATATAACTCTTCACAGGCAGCATTCAATGCTACCGCAAGAGATCATATAGATGTATATAAGTGGGCCGGCTACTATATACCAATGCTCATACTTGGCGCAGTGGACTCTTGCGAGCGAAACCTGCAGATTTGCACGGACGACGGTATTCACTTCTACCCCAAATTATGGGACTGGGACATCTTGTTGGGTGCCCGTGGTGATGGTGGTATTGCATTTGAGCCGCCAATAGACAGAAATACACGTCTCGGTAACGGCTACGCATTCTCTGGTAGAAGTACCAACACAAGCAATTTCCTTTGGGATTCACTTGAAGGATGGGGCGAGTGGATAAACACCATAGTTCCCAAGGTAGCGCAGGCTATGTATGTTGCAGGATTCAATTATGACAACCTTACACGCATGTATGACGAAGAGTATGCTGACAAGTGGGGAGAAGTCATATACAACAAGTCCGGCTATTACAAGTATGTGGTTCGCGGTGGTGGTTCGCAGATGTATCTAAACTGGCTGCAGGGCGCACGTAAACTGCATCGCCATTGGTGGTTAAGTAAGTCAATGAACTACTATAGCGCAAAATGGGGCTTTGGAGGCTTTAACGATAGCCGTATCGACCTGTATGCAGGACACCAAGGGGTAGAAAACTCAGAGGAATATGTTACTATTCATCCTAACGAGCAGACCTATTTCAAGATGATGCTTAACGAGACAACAAATCTCGGTACGAAGAGCGCATCAAGAATACTTCCTGCACGTTATAACGTAGGCCCTCTGTCATTCCAACCTAAGACACCTACATATATATATGGTGCCAACTTTATCGAGAAGCTTGATCTAAGTGTTATAGCACCTACATTTGCTCGTGTTATACTTAGTGGTTCTTATGACAAGGTGCTTGGAGCCCCTATTAAGGAACTGAATGTGGGGTGTGATGTTACACAAGTTGACGAAAACACGTATAACGGAATACTGAACATAGCAGACCCTGGCGTCATTGAAACAGTATCTGGAGAAGGTGCTGACAAGGTATATCCTCTAACAAACCTACAGACACTAAACATTCGTGGTCAGCTTGGTAGAAGTAGCGATGCGAACGCCAACACAAGTAATATATACACAACCTTTGATTTGTTACGCGACACAGTTGATAATCGTGGTGACTTATCGCAGGTGAAGAACCTGTATGCCATGGGCAGCGGAATTGTAAACTTCATGAGTGCCGCGCAGGGTAATCAGTTTGATAACCTTGAATTGCCTTCGACTGTTTATAGTCTTAATCTGAATAACACATCGTGGACCAATATAAGCTTCTGGAATACCGAAGCAAACGGAAGTAACGCAACCTTCACAAGATACAATGTCGGTGAAGATTCATCCCTGTTTGTACCAACTGGTATTCACGAATTGGTTCTCAATGGAACCACTGGGCACAGCTTGAACTCCAAAACACTTGTGATGGCCTGGATAAACGGCATCATCGCAGAACTTGGCGACAACCCAACAGAAGCAGATATTAACAATGCTTTGTCTGATAAAGTCCTTCGCATGAACGATGTTCGCTGGGACACTAACACATGTGGTAATAATCTACTTACCTACAACGAATTGTCTTTGATAGCTAAGATTGGTACGCTTGAACTGAAAGGTTACATTATGTTGGCAAGTGAACTTGACACACTTACATCAGAGCAGCTCACCCAGTTGACACAATGGTTTGGTGACGACATTTTCACCTATAGTTCTTCTGGCCTTATCATTGACTATGATTTGAACACTACCATTATTAGTGTTAGTGGTGATGTAACAGTTGACAACAATCATGAAGTGCACCTTAAGGAGGGTCACACGGCTATTCTTAATGCAACACGATTCCATCTTAGCAACGAGGCTAACGATGTAATTTGGACCATCCGTGAGCGCATACTCGATGGTAATGGTCAGCCTATAGAAACAATAGCCGGCGATATGGTTAGGAGTTGCGTTCTTGACACTACCAACCCTCGCCAGATACTTCTTAAGGCTATGAACAGCGAGAATGAGGCTTATGACATCTTTGTTCACTCTTCTCTCGGCAACGCAGAGATAGTTGTGCATATTGACCCGACTGACTACCCCACCCTTGCTATCGAAACAACAGAAGATAGAGCAAGAATTAATGATGATGAAGTAATCTTGTATGGCGGTGGCGTAAGCGATAACTTCTCAGTCGTTGTTAAGAGTGCTGCAGAAGGTGCCGTTGGGGTACAAGGAGTATCGTGGAGCATTAAGCTTTCAGATGATACTATTGTGTCAGCGAATCTTATTACTGACCCGAACACATACAAGACCGTTGATAACACAACCGTACTGAACTATAAGCGTGGCCTTGGTAGGTTTGATATTGCTTTATCGGCAGGACTTGCAGGCGCTGACGAGGAAATATACTCATATACTCTGATCGCATCAGTAAATCTTGTTGGTAAGACAACAACACTTACTAAGAAGGTTGTGGTTATGAACGACCTTAGTCCTATTGTACGCGCAGACGGTAGCTATCTGTATCTTGCACTTAACACTCTGTATGATAGCATCTATGGAGAGAGTGCAGATGTATTCTACAGAAGCACTTTAATGGGCATGACTGGCACGTTAGACTTTAGCCCATATCCTAATATCGGAAGGTTGGCAGTAAGTACTAACAAGTCAATATTGTACTACCTACATAGGGTTACTGGTGTTGTTCTCGATGGCTGCACACTGCTTGAAAACACCTTCGATAACGGGGGTGTCATTATCAACCAAATGGACTTTAGCAAGATGGCGGCCTTGCAATCGCTATCATTACAGGGGTGCACGGGGCTAACCGAGGATATTGACCTTAGCGAGTGTGGGAATATTGACAGCGTGGATCTGAGAAGCACAGAGTTGAACGTGATATTACCCGCAGGAACATCTGTAACATCAGTGAAGCTTGGTACGCCAACGGAGTTTACACTTGTAAGACCAACGGCTTTGTCCGCAAGCAATCTGAGCATTGAAGACAATAGTGACCTTGACACCGTAGAAATAGAGGATGGAGGAAACATAAATGCATTCAGACTATTTGGCAAATTAACATCGTAAAGAATATGAAACACCTGAAAATAATTCAAAGCGACCTACAGACAGAAGATGTAAACCTGTCGATTGTTTCCAAGTTGGCAAACTGGGTAAGAGAAGGGCTTGATGCATCAAGTAGAATTGTTGGCAGTATCAGAGCAACCAATGCCTATGTTGATGATGTAGAAGTACTAGAAGAGGAACTGCCAGAACTGGAGATAAACATAACCGGTGGTAAGTATATCCGCTTTGCAGATCCAGCCGTACTTGCAGTCTTGAATGACAATAGATATGCAAGTACATATCATAGTGACGGAACGGGTATTACAGATACCGCGGCATTGCTTATAACAACATTGTCACCAAACCAATATACACATCCGTTTCAAGGAAATACTGAAATAGTCAGCTTTAATGAATTGGCAAAATTTACGAACCTATCCGCAATAGACGTCACATCTTTCTACAACTGCACCAACCTTGAATCTGTGGATTTGAAGAATATCGAAGAGATAGGACGGTCAGCGTTTCAGGGCTGTTCGTCACTTACAAGTGTTGGGGATACAAGCAAGCTAAAGATAATAGGTGCTTATGGTTTTAATAACTGCCCCATAACGTCACTTGACCTATCAAACGTTGAAGAACTTGGAGAAGGAGCATTATTCAATGTTCCTATCGGTCACATAGACTTATCAAGTCTAAAGACACTAGGCAAACAGAACTTAGCTGGGTATGAGGGGCGTTTGAGTTTACCCAGTCTTGAAACAATAGGCGCAAACACATTTGCAAACTGTAAAAAAATAACATATATAGACGATTTAGGCGTAATTACAGAGCTGCCAGGTGATAGTGAATTTAGTTGGATGGATTTATGTGTTGGCATAACTCTTCCTTCAACTTTAGCGACTATTGCAGATGGGGCATTGATGAATATCAGTGGCAATACGAGGTTTATAAAGGTGCTTGCAACTACCCCACCTACTCTTTCCACGACAAATAACGACTTATCCAACAAGAGCAACTTAAAGGTGTACGTACCGAATGCTAGCCTTAATGCTTATAAGGCAGCCTCTGGTTGGAGTATGTTTGCATCAAAGATATATGATATGGATCAGTTCGCAATAGATTTTCCGAACGAGACGTAAAACTCCCCCGACTTAATCATTTAAAGTAGCACCACCCACATTTAAACAACACCCTACCAGGAGGTAAGCCGAGGGAGTATATCCCGACACCTTCTGATAGGGTTATCTTTTATGTGGGTGGTACGGGTGCAAAGATAGATAAATAATTTAGATTATTAACTATGAAGTGCGCCGATTTGGTAAAAATTAACAGAATTTCGATGGAACTAATGTCAAAACATGACATTAGGCAGAGTGACTATGCTTTTATCGAGCTTTACGAAGAGTACCTTGTGATGAGGGATAGAGGGGATAAATATAACTATATTATTGCAGTCTTATCCGAGAGGTATAATATCAGTGATAGTACGGTTAAACGAATAGTCAGAAGGCTTTCTAAAGAGGTCAATATGTGAACCTTACAATAGGTCTGAATATTTTTCTTTAACGATGCATGATTGTATCTTTGCCATGTCGATGCGCAAAGACATAATCATTTATCAATTAACCAATTAACAAAAGAAAAAATGGCAGACATTTATCAGATTCCAGAAGGAAACGGAACGCCCCAGTTTACTATCCCCATTGGCGGTTTTGGTAATGGCGGTTTTGGTTTCGGCAATGGTATGAATGGTATCGTTGATCTGTTTGGCCTTGCTATCATTGCTTCAATCTTTGGTTGGGGTAATGGCGGCTTCGGTGGTGGTGGCTTCGGTGGTGGTGCCGGCGCAGGCTTCCTCAGCAACCAACTTAACAACGATTCTGGCCGCGAGCTTATCATGAATGCTATCAATAGCAATGGTGAAGCAAGTAGGACAGCCATTCAGAACCTAGCAAACATGCTTGGTCAGGACTATGCGACCGTGAATAGCGCAGTACAGAATGTGCAGAACTCTCTTGCAACACTTGCTTCTCAGCAAGGCATGAGCACCCTGCAGATTGTGAACGCTATACAAGCTGGCAATAGCGACCTAGCATCTAAGTTCACTCAGTGTTGTTGCGAAAACCAGTTGGCAATGTGCCAGCAGACAAACAGCATCAATCAAGGCTTTGCAGGTGTTCAGCAGTCGTTAGCATCAAAGGCTGCAGCAGACCAACTTGCTACCTGTCAGCAGACCTATGCACTCACAGACACCATGAACCGCAACTTTATCGCTCTTGATAGCAAGATAGACGCGATGGAGTCAAGTCGTAAGGACCGAGAGATTGCTGCACTGACAGCCAATATTGCGCGATTGGAAAGCGAGAAGTACACCGCAGCCGTTGCACAGCAGAGTGTAGCACCGGTGCTTGGTCAGCTTAACGCGCTTTCGCAGGAAGTTGCAGCTATTAAGCGATGCCAGCCCGCCACTGTCACCTTGCCCGATAACAGCAAGACCGTTGTGCCTACTATATGGGCAACCGCAGTAGCTGACAACATCGTGGATAGAATCAACGCAGCCCTTACGCCTGCAACGCCAACAACAGGTGGAACACCAACTTAATAACCAAAAGTGTATAACATGGATTTTAATAGCCTTGTGAACGGAAGTCCGTTCTACATTCTCAGACAGGTGGATAAACCGACGTTAGACGTTGGTGTGGTAAAGTCAAAGAGTCAGCCGAGGGCAAAGTTTCCTACGCAGACACCAAACAT
This sequence comes from Prevotella sp., assembly GCA_024695815.1. GTDB lineage: Bacteria > Bacteroidota > Bacteroidia > Bacteroidales > Bacteroidaceae > Prevotella. Next base: position 62,914 of record JAILHK010000034.1, on the reverse strand, counting down.
CATGCAGGGCATGCAGATGCAACAAGTGATAGATTTGGTTGTTTCCGTCAACGGCAAAGACGAGAGCTTTCTGGAAGTCCCACTATCCGTTGAGATAGCTCAGAAAGGAAACGTAACGTTTAGTGGTAGTCGTGAGGCTATGCTGCAAGCGGTGGATGCCATGCTGCAAACATCGAAAAAGGCGCTAGAACAGATAGATTACCATAAGTCTGTTATCTCCGAGAGTGAGAACATGATGGAAACGCTTAACCCCCAATACGCTGAGAACAAACAACAAGCGCGGACTATAAAGGATCTGCAAGAGAGAGCTGATAAGCAAGACAAGAAACTTGACGACATCTATTCACTCCTGCAGAAAATGAGCAAAGGTTAAATCCAATAAAATTATTTAGCTATGGGATTTGTTATTTTAGACCGGGACAATGAAGGCGCACAGATGCGCACACATATGAGGCATTCTATGCGTAGTTACAGGAACCAAGGTGGTTCGCCAGGAGCCATGATGCGTAATGATGGTTACGAGGAAGGCTACAAGAAAGGCTACGAAGAAGGCTGGAAGGATTGTGAAGAAGAGTGTGGTAAGGGTGGTGATTATCGCCGCTAAGTATTAGAAGGGATTGGCGAGGTAACTTACCAATCCTTTCATGTTAAAAATAGGTAGATATGAAGCAGTATATATCAGAAGCAAGAGCGATTTACGAAGATAACCACCATGGTTTATTTTCGAAGAGGCTAGCAGAATGGGCCATCAATAAGATGGAGGTCAAAGACCCGACCACTGGAAGAATGCGGAAGCTGAACCACAAGATTCTTGAAGAGGTTCTTAGCATCCTTAAAAATTACGGGAAGGATATTCAAGACAAGTACGCCTATACGGCATGGTACCTGTTTAACATGGCAATGGCCGACTACCCCAAAACTCTAAAGAATGATGAACAAAGAGCATGTTTTGTAGAAGAGACGCTTTTCGATCCAGACGGAACCCCCTACAACGTGCTTGATTGTTTTGTGGCAAAGATGTGCAACGCAAAAGAACCAATCCATTGGGAAGATATGGTGTAGTATGAAATCAGAGTATATCAATGTAGATGGAAAGTGGGGTGTGGTATTCTGCCATGACCTACACATGATTGACGAATACGAAATGCGACAGTCAATGATGTCATTCGGTATGCGCGGTAGGCAGATAGAAGATGCAATAGAAATTCTGTTATACAAAGAGAATACAGGAATGTGTGTCAGTCGTGATGATATTCGTATGAGCCTTATCTTTGTTGGAAATGGAACATCGAAAGAACAATATTGGGACACCGTTGTTCATGAGCTATATCATGCAGCATCATCAATAATTGATTACTATGGCATATCCGACAATGAGGAAGATTTTGCTTGGACTATAGGCTTCCTTATGAGGAAAGCCGTTGAGCTAACAAGTGAACCTTGTCACTAAAACAAAAGGCCCGACCACCTCACTGAGAGAATGGCCGGGCCTAACGATTATGGAACAGTGTAGTCTGAGTTATACATGGCTGTGATGGTCTTTATCTCAATCCATTCTTCGTGTGTCATAGCATTTTCCCTACCCTTTTTTTCCATTTCCGCCTGTCGCTTTTCCTGTTCGGCTTTTGAGAGCTTTATCCGATACTCAACTAAGTCGTTCCAGAACGGCCGCAAGCATGATAGGAACTCTTGTGGGTTTGGACGGGCAGATTGATATATCTTGCCGAAGTCGCCACGTTTGAAGTATTTCAGAAACATTAGAAACTCACTGAGGTTCATTTGGGCAAATAGCTCATGATCAAGAATAAGCTCTGCAGTCTGCACCACTTGAAGTTTCGATGCTGTGTCATAGATACCCAAGAAAGCAAACGTCTCAGCTATATGGAAACGTAACCACATAAGCGCGGCATCCCTAGAGTAAATGTTAGACACACTGATTAGAGTCGGGGCATTGCTAGCTGCCGCCCGGGTGATATTAGTTGTCGGAACCTTGTAACGTGCGAAAACTTGTGTTAAGTAGTTTTGGCCGAACCTAGAGACGGTTTCCATCAGCCTATTCTGTTCAACCAGCAAGGATGTCGGCAAGCTTGCTAATGCGTTGCTGTTCGATGGTAAGTTTGGTGTCTGTTGCATTATTGCGTGGTATTATTTGGTTTTCCCAGGACTTATTGTTGAGGTAAGTCATAGGGTGACGTCTGTATTGTATATCTGGTGTGGATGCAACGTAGGCAGGTGTGGCTTCGATACAAGCCAGTTGTTCTTTGGCTGATAGTTTATTAAACTTCTTCTCACACTTGCCACGGTCTATTTTCTTGTCATACATATCCCACCACTTATCGAATAAAGTTTTTTGAGGTTGAGCTATCGTATTGGGAGGGTTTGATACGATCTCTTTACCTCCTAATATAACACCGACTTCAAAAAAGTCACGACAGAGCGACTTGATGTAGTTGTAAAAATCATCATAGTTCATTATGGCCCTATTCTGATTTATCTGCCCGAAGTCTGCTTTCATTCGCCAACGGCCTTCAAAAGCTTTATTAATCTCTTCCTGTGTCATAATATCTTTTTGCCTCGTTCATTCTTTTGGTTTATAAAACATACATTCTGATTTCCAACTAAGAAGAGTGCAACGTGACTCCTTCCAATAAGGGCATGTACCTAATATCGGTTCGCCTTTCACACTAAGCAAGTTGTAAGGTTCTGTAACAGGTGTCACGTTAGCACAATCTCCGCAAATGCAATATTGTCTATCTCTGTTCCTCGCCATTAGAATGGAAGATCATCAGATGATGGCTGATTAGCCATTGGAGGATATGAGGGTTGTGTGGTTGGTGCCACTGGAGAAGTCGGTGCTTGTTGACCAGAGAATAATCCAAGGTTCTTCACATTGTATGCAGTTATTTTATTGTACCAACGACCATTGTATTCGCTGGCATCAATATCAAATTGCACAACACATTCCATCCCAACACACAAGCCAAATTGCCTTATTCTATCCTCACCAAAGACGGTGAAGGCAATTCGTCTGGGATATTTGCCCTGCACTTCCAACACGGCATCTTGTGAGTGCCATGTATTACCTGTTCTTTGCGACTTGCCGGACGTCACAAGTCCGACATAAATAATTTTTCCTGTCTGTTCCATAATGAATATTAATTTGAATTTATATGTTAATTATGTTCCTAAATATTGTGTCTTTTCCACCTCGCGCTCACATATACGCTGAGCCATATAATCATCTGCCATCGGTAGTTCAATCCCGTTCAAGCTAGCGTAAGATATGAAGTTTTGGATCGCACTAGACATTTCTACTTGTGTAAGTTCCGTTGTGGACCTATAGCATTCTATTTGGTTCCCCTTTTTATCAGATGTAACACGTTTGAAGATGTCCTCACAAGCAAGTTTTTTGAAGTAAACTTCTTTTGCTTCTACAAGTGTGCATCCATACTGATTAGCGAAGTAAGATAGAATAAGGTGAAGATAAGAGTTCTGGTTATTTGACCTCTGTGGCGAAAACCTCTTTAATTCTATATCAACACCCCTATTCTTTGCCCTATTAATAAAGTCGATGGCAGCCAAATAATCACGCGGGTCTCTTAGGTTGTATCGTGCCATTTGTTAATTTAATTACCAACTTCTTCCGATTCCTTTTGTCTTCGCTCTTCACAGAAACGGCAGTTGCCTTTGTGGGCAAAATAACCATATCCCTGGTACCCAGCCACTTCATGCGATTTAAGATACTCGCAACTATCTATAACAACAATATTGAACCCTTTTAAACGTTCTGCTTCTTCTATTTCAGCATTGGTTCTGTATTTACACCCCACCACCATTAAGGCTGTAAGTGATAATAGGATAATCTTCTTCATATATCAATCCTTCAAATTATAGGTTATTTGTATTTATTTCTCAATGATCTTCAATACCGACTTTATTTCGTCTGCAAATAACGACTTTTCGTCTGTAATAGAAATTTTCTCTCTCAACATCTGTATTAGTTGCGACCGTTGCTGTTCGGATGCCACATGCACGTCTTCAACGGTGATACTACTATCAAAACGGTGACCAATAAACAATTTAAAGTCCATAAAATTGATTACTGTATCATTGTATTCATCCCATACAACCCATATATCATGTTTGGGGATATACAAAACATCGCCCTGCTTGAATTTTATGGGTTCTTTCTTCAAATCTTTAAAACGTTTCAATACTTCTTGGCTTGTTTCGTCAGATCCGAGGATTTTTCCTTCTGCACAAACTTCATTGTATATTCTCCAAATATCATATACATCTTCATTTGTCAGTTCCAGGTCTTTTTCTGCTTGGTGATAACCCTCGATAAAACCAATTCTATATGGTTTGTTATCATCAAACTTACTTGGCTCTGATGCTCCTGGTAAAGGGCCATAGGAAACACACTCTTTCACTGGGTATTTCTCTAAGGCCTTTTCTTCTGTATTACTCATAGTTTATATTTTAGTTCTCCATCTTTGTGCCACCGACACACGATTGGTGCATCGGTGGCGATGGGCGGTTACTCGTCAGATTATTCCTCCTTATTGTCAGTTTCCGAGAAGGCAGCAAGCAGGCAGATTTCTCCGATTTCGTTGTTATACAACTCTTTCGACTTATCATCCAACTTGTCGGGGGTTACAACGAACTCGGTCTTACCCTCGTCAATCTGGTCTTTAAGTTGCTTGAAGCCTATCATGTCGAATAAGGCTTTAATTGCATTTTTGCCGTCTCCTGCTTTCACCTTAGCAGTAGCGGTCTCGGGTGATGCACTCTCTCTGATGAAGTCTTCGCTGACTTCGAACAAAATCTTAATCATAGTTCCTTTAATTTTTAAATGTTATACATAAAAGAGAGTTGACGTACGTCAGCCCTCCTTAATTACGATTACTTTTACTTTGTCGCCCTCTTTAACACTACGAGGCAACTCCACATTGACAGATAGTCCACGCAAGTTCCAATAGCCAACTTCGCCATCAATAGCCTTTGCCATCATCTGCTGCTCTCGTAACCTCATTCCGTACTCAATAGCATCAAGAAATGTTGGCATACGCTGATGTTTATCAAGATGTTGGTCAATAAAACCTTGCTCCAACTCTGCCTGTTCCTTTGTTATGCTGTTGCAGTGCTTTAGGCGATTATTTTTAAATTGTTCTTTCTGCCACGTTGCAAAGTAGCAGGCAATACCATTAAAAGTATCAAATGGAGTTGAATTTCCACTACCATTTAATATTTTCCATCTTTTTATAATTACTTCTTCCAAGTCCTCGCTTACAGGTTCTTTCCAGTTCTTTCCAGTTCTTTCTACATTGGAAAGGTTTTGCTCGCTTGCAGGTTCTTTTTGCAAGGTGTCAATGAGAAACAAAACTGTGCGCAAAGCCTTTCGATAATAAAAAGCACCTTTTTTCCCGCGATACTCTTTGTGAAGCTTTTCAATTTCTTCACGGATTTTCTGTACTTTATCTGTCATACAATTCAATATATTTTTCTTAATCTAAATCAATTTTTGAACATTTCAGTGATTGAGACTGATTTAACTGTTTGCTACTTCTAAAAAACAGATTACCTTTGCAGCACGTGACTTGTAATGTAGTTACGGAATTTCCATTAAAGTGCATTGCCTGTGAAGGTAGTGCATTTTTTTAATCTGATACTAATTCACAACTATCTTCCAGGTCCCACTTCATAAATATATGAGGTACTTTGTAGCAATCGAACTTGACTACATAGTGGGTAGGTTTGTTTCCTACAAATCTGCCTCCATAGCAACGGTGTTCTGTTACTATTCCAACTGCACCAACATGATTACCACCCATGTGCATGTATGATTTGGTAATCTTTATTTTGTCGCCGACTTTGAATTTCATGCCTTCTTTTCCTCCTTCTCTTTCATTCTCGCCAATTTCCTGGCAGCTCTTTTATATTCTTAATTCTTTTCATAACTTTATTTTTCATCTATTTTATAAATACTATCTTTATTCTTTCTCCATCATCCATGTTGCGTGTTATAGTAGGCAACGCTGGAACGACCAAGTGAATATCTCCACCATCATCTACTATTCTTCCTTCGAGTGCTTCTCTAAGAAGCTTGTCGTAGGCTCTTGCTTTTTCTTTGTCTGTCATACTCTGTAATCTAAAACAATATTGGTAATCTAACAAAATGCTCGTTGTCTGGAGTGTTGAAAGTCGTGTCCCAATGGCGGCCTATAACCTGCCAGGTATCATCAAGATGTATATCATATTCTTTTTTGACCTCTTCCCAAAATCTGAGTTGTTCTTCAAACACATAGAGGCGATTTGTTTTGTTTGCAAAACGCTTAGGCATTAATTCCCATATTGGGGCGCTTATAAAGCGGGCGAAAGAATGATACCCGTTTCCACTCTTGGGGGAAACGTTTATGCCATCAATAAATCTGTATAGATAACCGATTTCGCTTCCAGAAAAGTTGCATAACTGCAGACCACTCGTGTATAAATATAGTTTCTGTATGTTAGGGTACTGCTCACGAAGCCCTTGGCAAAGCCCCGTGATAGCTCCAATACCATGAATAAGAGGTTCGCCTCCTGTGATACATACCGTGTGGGCCTCACGTAGCATATCAGTCGTGACAGTTGGTAAGTTCCTAATATCATAGAAGTTATTACAACACAGAGGACATTGATAGTTACATTTCTCTGTGATCAGTATGTGATATATTTGTTCGCTCATAACTTTTATCCTTTCTGTGCTTTTAGTTGTTCTAATACCCAAGATAATGCTTTAGTTTGTCCTACATTCATACCATGATTAAAAGAATACTTACCTTCTTTTACATACTTAATGTTCTCAGCACCAAGTAGGACAAGCTTCTCGGCTATCTGCTTTGCAAGGTCTGACTTATGTTCATTCCTTACATGGTCTATCACTTCTTGTAGTGCCATAACTATCAATATTTCACATACGTCTTATATCCACACTTAAAACAAGAAACAAGGTGTTCCCCCTTATGCTTTCCTGTTTCAATAACTTTCTTACTGATTAGCATGTTCTTACCGCATTTTGGGCACTTGATTATTCCTGCCATACCATCACTCTCCTTTCAAAAATTTTACAAAGTTGTCATGTTCTCTACATGTACCCAATGATGTGCAAGTGCTACGTGGTGGATGGCCATTGCACGTTGCTTTACAAAATGCCTCTTTCGCCTTTTTAACAAAGGCATCAGTACGGGCGTATTCGACACTTTCTTGGCTTGCTCTTCTTTTCAACCACGGTCTAATAAATTCTCTACCACCAATATCGGGGTGTAGATAAATCTTCTCTGGTGCGTTTGTTTCCATAACTTTAATATGCAATTAAGAATTAAAAGCAATAAGTATAAGTCCAAGTACTGCCATACAGCCAAGGAGTGGATGAATGACAAAACACAAAGCAATGGCACATAGCCAAAATAAAATTCTTACTAAATCTTCCATAATTATTCTCCTTTTAGTTTCTTTAATTGTCCCAATATTCCGTGCAAAGTTGCATGATAGTTTATAGGATTTACGCGTGAGTCAATAACCTCTTCAAGCACTTTTATTTCAGTTGCACTCGGCTTCCAAGTGGACTGCGGCTGCACTCTGTCTTCGATGGATTTGAGCCAGTCTATATACTCTTGCATTGCCTTTTTTCTATTACCACCCCCTATACAATTTCGTTTCTGACACTCAAAATGCGTAATAGCACACTGCAACATTATATTGTCCTCTTTACTCCAAACAGGCTTTTGCTCGAACAGACTTATTACAGCACTAATGGCACACTCATGTTCCAAGATGCCATCGTCGGTTTGGTAGCCATCAACCTTACCAAGAGTCTTTTGTAAAATATCAACGGCAGCATGTAATCCATCAATACCATAATCCTCGCCATTAGGTAAATCAGTTGGATTCTGTTCAATATTACCAAATCTTTTCTGCAACTTCTTAGCAACTTCTTCTGTGAATGGACTATCAAAATACTGTCCTATGCCTTCTTTTTCAGTCAAAACAGCGTCAACTATGTATTTCCAAGTTCTGAGGTCATAGAAATCTGTATTGGGATTCTGCTCAACTTGCCTTTTTTCAAGTTCTAATGTTGGTAAACTATCGAAAGCATCTATTATTTGATTAGCCCTATCGTTATTAGGGTCAGCGTCAAGTACCCTATAGACTTCACTTACAAAATCTTCTCTAACATCGTCAATATTAACAAAAGTCCCATCTAGTTTCTTCTCACTTTGCTTTTCAAGCCAAGTTTGTTTCTTGAAGATTGTATATAACTGGCAAGGTGTTATATGATACGTTTTTCCGAGAAGATTGTCACTTCTTACATTATAATTGTCATTGCCCACATATTCTAACCAATAAGTTTCCTTTTCCTTGAAATCTTTGAAATTAGCATAGCATTTAATAAAGCCGTGACCTACAAATTCACGTTTTTCATCTTCTGCTATTTTATAAGATTCCATATCCATTTCACCTTGTTTTTCAAGCCAATCAAGATATTTTTTGCGAAAGTAATTATCTGGCATATTACCTTTAACCACCCTAATAATACTTTTCCTTATTATTTCCCATTCACTCTCTTTGAGCTCGGGTGTAATATACTCTACAACTTTTTGTTCTTCTGCTGTGCAATCAAGTAGTACCTTTTTTGCTCTTTCAATAGCCTCATCATATCTTTGGGCTTTCTGTTCTATTGATAGTTTTTCCATAAATAGCATTAATTAAAGAATATCTTTATTTAATTCGATAACCGTCCCTTTTTGCGCAATGAATGTAGGAACACCAAATGTTCCTGCAACGGCATCATGAAACATTTCTGGATTTGAGTTACGATTTGACAGGTGACATAGGGTAATAGTTTTAGACCTCTCTGCCTGGCACATCTTAAGATATTGAATTGTGTTGTTAATAGATAGATGTGACAGCATCAACCTATTAGCTTGCATTCTATCTATCTTACCATCTTCAACGTTGGCCTTAAGGATTTTGTCGTCATAATTGGCTTCAATAAGCCAGTGGTCAACACCTTTGATAAACAAACCCATCTTATAAGTATCTGTTGCGAACAACAAAGAACCCATATCCGGGTGGTGAATTATGTACCCAAAATTGGGAACATCATGATACAAGGCGATAGGTGCAACGCGGAACGAACCAATAGAGACTGTACTACCAGTACGAACAACTTCATAAGAGCCGAAAGGGAATTGTTTTTTAGAGACAACATCGCTGTTACAATATACCTTAACACCGAATTTTGCATACTCAGCAGCATACTTAGCGTGATCGCCATGCGCATGAGATACACAACAACCAACGACATCTGACAAGCGAAAATCAATGTGTCGTTTAACCTGTGACATCTTAACACCCGCTTCAAGCAGGAGGATTTCTCCCCCTGCATCAAGCGCGTAAGAATTTCCTTGGCTATTTGAGCCAATAACAATCAACTTCATACCTTTTTAAACAAAAACGTCTTAAATTCAATGCCATCATCACAAACAGCACCAACCATCATTGCCAAGATAGAAGCCAGACATATTAGATTTAAACCAGGAATGACGGAAAGAACGATAAACAATAGTGGCTTCCACATTTCACTCTTTATCCTTTTCCCGTCTTTATACGAGCAAGCAAACAAGACGTATATAAGGTAAAGATCTACGAGAATCCACGGATAATAAAAAATAAGACCCATCATTTGTTGATAATCTTTGAAATGTCAAACATCATTCCATTACCTCCAACAATCTTAGGCATCTTACCATCCCATTTCTCAATAAGATCTTCCTGCACGATCATTGGACTAAGCGAAGCTGCGATAGTTTTGTTGTAATATGCTTCTGCATCGGCTTTAATACGCATGGCTTTTGCGGCACCTTCCGCTTTAGCAACGTCTATCTTAGCATTAGCCTCAGCCTCCTTAACTTGGTTCTCTGCCTTAAGCGCCGACTGGATGGCAGCATTCTTCGCATCAATCATCTTAGTGAGCGATGCAGGCGGTGTAATCTTTGATGTAAACTCTTCAACGATAAAGCCCTCTTTTACCAGAGACTTCTCCAGTCGTGCACGAACATCTCGTTCAAAGTTAGCTCGATTACCCATAAGTGAGTCAGACGTGTACTGATTGGCACATGTGCGATAAGCTTCATAGATGCATGTTCGGATATATCCGTTCTCCAGTGCCTCAACGTCAACGCGATATTTGACAAATATGTCACATGCCTTTGCGGGGTCTATATGATAAGCGATTGTTGGGTCCATACGGAATGTAGATGCATCCTTTGCATTGACCTCAATGTTCTCATACTGCTTGCGCTGGGTGAACGTTGGATAAGTGAAGACAGACGTTGTGAATGGGTTGTATGTTACGATACCCTTACAGGTACCTTCGACACCGCCGTATGAGGTCTCTTCAGAAGACCATTTGTGGAATTTGATTCCAACTTCACCACTATCTACTACAGTACAAGATGTAAATGCAATGCTTACCAAAGCTACTGCCAGAATGTAAAAAAATGATTTTTTCATATTGGTTGTAAAATTAAGAAATTATTAAAGGGAGTGTGGCCGTTCCACACTCCGAGAATTTAAATTGGTGCCGCTTCGTCTTCCGGTTTTGTTTCAACAACCTCAGCATCCAAAATCTGAGTTGCATTGTATGTCGGTTTATCGTTGGCATTATCCTCGTCACGGATAACTTCGGCGGAATAGTTGTCTATGCGCTCGTCAGCATCAAGAGCGTTCATCATTTCGATTGACAGCAAGCCCCACTTTGACAGGAGGTGACGAAGAACGGTCTTTGTTGCCATTGCATTATAATCGCCATCCCAACCAACCTTGCCCTGTGTGGGGCCGTTAGATGCCTGCGATTGAGCCATTTCCAAAAGCTGGCCTATGGTTGGTGGTGTGTAATTCTTCCTTGGCTTATATGTTGCAGCATATTTAAGCGCGAAGTTAGCCATCTGTTCAGTTGTCATGTATAAGGTGTGCGTACAACCATTTAGTAGCTCAAAGTAAGCGAAGTACCCAATCACCTTATCAGATATTGCTTCACCAGAAATATCTATTGCGCCTGTCAGTTTGTCCTTAGAGCGAAGTTCACCCTCATACACAACACCGGCATTGATGTTTTTGTAAAAGCCGGTGCGCTGAGCCAACTGAATGTAACCACGATAACCAAGAACGAATGTTGGAGTGGGAACGGCAACACGATTGACTTTATCCCAGTTGTTATATACTACAAGATAACCATATCCCAACTGCTTATTAAGAGGGAGCTTTAGCGAGGCTGCCTTCACGGCCTCTTGGAATACAGCTTTGGGGTCACAAGCCTGCAGTTGTTTGTCGTTGGTATAGACCTCCATGAGCGATACAGCGAACGAGCCTGCGTTTTCCTTCAAGACTTGTTCAAGTTGTGCCTTAGCGAAGCTGCCATCGAGAATGTTCTTGAAGCCCATAACCCTCTGTTGTTGAGCGGAAAGGGCAGTTGTGTTCTGCCCCTGTACTTGAAGTTGATTTTCTGCCATTGCTTACTCTCCTTCCCCTTCTGTTTCTACATCTTGTGTAAGATACTCTTTGCACTTTTCAAGACGCTTAATAATGGCTTCCTGGTCCTCCTGATCACCAATAAGATTACACAGTGTAACCAGGACATGATTGACATCGTTCGCTTCACCGATGGTTCCCACCACTTTCTTCTTGGCGTCTTCAATGCGCTCGATTTCATCACTGGCATTGTCAATGGCAATTTCGATTGCCCTGTAAACACGCTTCTTTTTTCTTTCAACTTGATGTTTCTCCACTTTACCCATTAGGGCTGCTAATAATCTCTCCATAATTTTAATTTTTGAAGTTAATAATAAGTTTATTCTTCTTGACAGAAATTTTCAGACTTGTATCGTCTCTATCTCTCTTATCGAAATTACCTAACGTAGGTGCTATCCACTCAAACGGATTACACGGAAATTCAAATTTAGTATATAGAGGCATATACGGCAATCCTAGTTCACTATTATCCATTTTTTACGACTAAATCATTAGGTGAAACATATAACCTTATCTGCTGCCCAGATGTATTGATGATATTAAGACAACTCTCTGCATTATCAATAACGATGGGTGCACAGACTCCGTAATGACGAGATAACGTATTGATTATATCTAACCCAGCGTTAAGACAATCGGCAGAGTTCAAGCCCTTATCATAAGGGTTGCCATTAACAAGACATTCGCAATATGGCTCGTCGAATGAGTCACCTCCGTTATTGATTGTACGGAACAATCTCCACTTAACAAGGTCAAAATGCTGATTAATGCGCTCTTCAAGTACCGTGTTGTAACGCTCGATATAACCGAATACTACATCTTCTTTCTTTTCAAGTTCGCATAGCTGACTTATAAGATTCTTCTCTTCGTTACGAATTTCTTGAATGAGAGCCAAACCTTTCTCATAATGAGGACGAATAGCAAGCTGTGCGCTGAGAGATTTGTTTTCTTCTGTTAGAGAATCTTTTCGCGATGTAAGTTCTTCAAGCTGTTGTTTGAGCTGACAATCATCATCTGTATAGGTAGCATCCATGGCCTCGTTGAGTGACTTACCAACTTGCAAAAGTTTTTGATATTCAGTATCTTGTGCAAGAAGTTCGTCATATGTTGGCAGTTTGGTTTTTTCAACCTTAGCCTTTTCCGAAAAAGCTTCGTTGATAGCCTCTTTGGTGCTGGCAAGGCGCTGTTCCATTTCAGCCTTCTTTTGGTCGAGTTCTGCCATATGCCGCTCAGTGTCTTCACGTAGTTGCTTAACTATGTTCGCCTTGTTGGTAAGGGAAGCCTTAGTGTCCGCCTTTAACTTGTTGAGATTTGAGATAGCAGTATTTTTCTTCTCTTGTATCTGCTCTGGCGGGAGGTACTGGCCACATGTTGGGCATACACAGTCGTTTTCATTAAAATCAAGCTGCCTCTTGATGTTAGCCGCCCATGCCTCCCTGATATAACAGGCATCTTTCTCGCACTCGTCTAAGGTTTCCTTGCAGCGTTTCATCATAGGCTCATGCGACTTCAGTACTTGCTCAATATCGCGTTGTGTAATTACTAACGAATTGAATTTGGCTGTTGCCTTAGAGATAGCAGAATGATGTTCAATCTCCTTCTTCGCAAGAAGTTCACGGGTACGACTTTCAATTGCCGATAGTTTATTACTATGTTCTTTAAGTTTCTCGCGTATTTCGGCACGTTTTACGTCTCCGCCATTGCCAGAACGAATAGCAATAATTTTGTTTTCAACCTCAGACAATTCGTTAGTTACCTGGTCAGATTTCTTCTTTATCTCGTCCCAGTCGAGACAATCCGGTAAGGCCTTATTCTGTTCTTCAAGACGAACAGGGATCCTTTCCAATTTCTTTTTGATTTCAGAAATCTGATACTTGATATGCTTCATGTATTCCTCGATTGACTGACCGGCAGGAATAGAAGCTAGCGCCCCGTCTAATTCTGCTCTGGTCGCACAGAAGTCCGACATATCAACGAGTCTGGTAAGGAACTCACGCTGTAACTGCCATTTAAGTGATGGAAAGTAAGTTGGGTTTGTGATGGCCCGGAACACCTCTTCATCGACAATGGTTTTGATTTGTTTATCAAAGTCGGCTTTTGTTAGCACCTCACCATTAACGTAGTACTCTACATTATTATTCTTGAAAACAGACTGTTCTGCACCACGTTTTTTAACCCAGACTTCCTTAATTGAGCGTTTGAGCACAAAATCTGTTGTAATATCGTCAGAGGTAGATGTTTCCAGGACGATCTCAACAGAGTGGTCTAGGTTGGGAATAACCTTCCCGTTTTCCCTTGTCTTGAATAGTTCAAGATCAGACTGGCCGGCAGAGTTCTTGCCAAAGAAACAAAATAGCACGGCATCTGCAATAGTTGTCTTACCGGAACCATTTCTGCCACTAATGACAGTAATATCATTTCCGATATTCAACTCAAAGTTGCGAAAGCACTTGAAGTTGGTTAGGGTGATTTTTTTGATTTTAATTTTCATTTTTTTGACGATAAACTTTTTAAGTCAATATTCAATTTTCGAATCTGTGTCCGCAACTCCTGTTCAATTCTCATTTCTTCGTTAATCTGACCGCGAAGAGAATTGTTTTCGACCATAAGCTGCTTATTTGCGAAGAATAGGCTTTTGTTTGCCTTCCTAAATCCATCTATCTCGTCTATAAGACTACGATAGGTTCTGCTTGTGATAATTTTAATGCCTAACATTTTGAAAAAACACTTTGATTAGATAATTCAACATGATAATCTTTACCTATCAATGATGGGCGCTGAGACTCCACGAATGCCTTTAAGTCGGACTCCTTGTGAACCTCAACAACTTTACCATCAACCATTTGAGGAAAACCTCGCTTGTTGTAGCGTAATTGGCAGATGAAGTTATCTCCCATCATCACATCTAGTAATACTGGCTGTTTCATACTTTTTAATTATTCGTTGTACTGTTTTGCTTAGTGATATTCCTTTTTCCTCGGATAATGACTTACACTTTTTACAATAGTCCTTAATCATAAGTACGATTTCAAAGTCGCACCATTTGACGGGAGTGTTACAGTAGCCTTCTATCCATTCAACCTTTTTTTTACCTATCTTCTTAACAAGATTTCTACGATAGTCAAGTAGATGGTCGCCGTTGCGTAGCTCTAGATTGCATGTTTCACATTCGCCATTTACATTCATTTCGTTCCATCGCGTTGACATATGCATGCGAGACCTGAAGTGACCAGCTTGTATCTTCGCGAATGGAACATACTTACCGCAACTAATGCATTGGCATATACCATTAGGTTTAGAGTCACGCAACCTTATATAATATTGGAAGACTGCATCTAGCTCTTTTATATGTTTCGCACGATCTTCGCATGGCTTTTTTACTTTAACCTCTGTATTGTCGAAGATGGTCTTAGTACGTAGAGGTGTCTTCCTCTTTAGTGGTGTTCTTTTGAGCATACTTGTAAGACAATAGTTTGAGGTTAATAATGTTTATTCGTCTCATGATAGCCTCAACGTGTTGTACTGAGGCATATCCGACAACTGAGTGTATCTGCTCGTACAACTCATCGCGCCTTCGGATAAGGCTAGTTCTGGTGGATATTACTATCATATGGGTGGTATTTGTTTTCAGTTAAAACCGGTGGCTTTCACAAGAGACCGGGAAATACATAAGATTTATGAACTTAAATAATAATTGTTATTACATCGCCCTCTGCGTTAGTGGCTTGGGCAATCACTCACCGCTCTCTTGCGGGGCCGCATTACAATGTAACAATATAGGACTTGCCAACCCTTTACCCACCTTAAGCACTATTGCTGTTTATGGAGATTGGTAGTTTCCATACGTGGCCTTTTCCACGTTCATCAGTACCATTATGTCAAAGACCACTCGCCCCGAGGGACTTAGTGCGAAAGGTGAGAATCGGACTCACGACCTACTGCTTAGGAGGCAGTTGCTCTATCCACTGAGCTACAATCGCTTGTGAAAAACTTCTATCCTCACGGACCGAAGTAATTAAAAAATGATGTAAAAAAATCGAAAAATAAAGAAAACTTTATATCCTCACGGACTTTAAATCAAGGTAACAATGACCTACTCTTAGGTCGTCTAATCATTGGTGTAAACCTCCAACAATCTATCTCGGATGAATAAGATTCGCGACTGCTGCTTAGAACCACATTTAATGTGTGGTAGCTTGTCTTTGAGGTGATATATACGACTAACTGATAGTCTAAGTATCTCTGCTGCTTCTGCTGCTGTGCAATATTCTTTCACCATACCAATATTCCTTTGTGATAATAATAGTTAGCGACAACCATCAGGACAAGCACTATTCCCGCTAGTATGCAGACGACCCAGTCGTTATTATACCATTTTGCTTTCATTGCCTATGAATTTATTAATGAAATATTCTTGCCCTTTGCCTGTGACCATTGTCGTGAAATTAGACTTAACGATGCCGTTTTCAGAGTGAACACCTTCCTTAAGAAAGAACAGTCCCTGTTCGACATATCTCTGCATTGGTCGGTTGTAGTTCTGTCCGTACTTACACAGATAATCGTTATCACGCAACCATTGGTATAATCTCTTTTCGCCGATGTTGTAACCATTCTGCTGTATAAGTTTGGCCAGGTCGCGTATGAGTATATTCGTTTCCGTGCCCGTAACGGCTTCTGCAAACCTTACCTTCGGTGCTTGTATCTTTGTCACTTCTTCCAAGAGTAATACCTTATCTTCAACGAGCTTTCTCTGCTCGCGCTCTTCTTTAAGCGCTTGCAAGAGGCGGATGCCATTATCTGGGTCTGCAATAATGGAGTCAATGGTGGTACCGGTCATGTATGCACCATGCTTTCGTATTGATGGCAAGACTTCCGATGTTACCCACTTGCGGAAAGGTTTAGCTTGTTCGCTATCCGAGCGGATGATCACGTCATACAGTCCACTTTCTGTTACATACGTTATTTGCTGCATTCCACCACTAGTAGGGGTGTCCACCAGATGGACATCGTCTTCATCAAGTCTGCTCTTAACGTTTCTCGGGTTGGCAATCCCGATGGCGTTACAGACATCAGCAAGGCAGAACATAGGCATCTGTGGTGTGCCAGATGTTCTTATTGCGCCAAACCTGGGGCTGTTGAAGATTTGAATATTACTCATAGTGTTGTTTTTATATTGGTTCGTATTCTATCTTAATGAGAACATTTTCAGATTTTTCAAATAACTGCCGTAAGTCATTAATTATGATAGGTACTAACATATTTGCTTCACTATCAGAAAGAGCGAGATCTTTACCCTTGTATGCTTCTTTACCATCTTCGTTGAAACCAACATACTTACAGGTCATTCCATCATCATACCTTTCAGCGACTATATCTACCCTCTTAATCATTTCTTGTTCAGTTTATGGAGTGTTGGAACATCGCAATCGCGCATGGCGAATACAACGAACACCAAGTTATTGTTAATGACCAATTTAGCCGTTTCATAATCTACCACATCTTTCTGGTAAGCCCCTTGTTCCTTAATAATTGAGACCAAAGAACGTGCTGAACGTATCTTGGCACCATCTTCACAAGGGAAGAAAGCAATCTTGCCGGCAGGAATAGCTTTAATTTTTTCCGTTGTTACATTCATTGTTTAATATTTCTAATTATATATTAATTAATGTTTATTTTGGTATAACGAACAATTAAATGTGTTATTTTTGCAGCAGCCTTGCGAATTTTAGAACCGACAAGTGCTTGACCGAACACAAACTTGTTTGTTTAACACTGGCAAAGTTATGCAATAATTACCAAACTGGGAAATTTTTGGTAATTATTTAAAATATTTTTGGTATATTTTACAATAGTTTACATTATGGAGTATAAAGAAGATCAATTAAGAGAGAGACTACTTAGCCTCATACACCGAGAGAATATCACACAGAGAGAGTTAGCTGAAAAACTAAAACGACAACAGTCAAACATATCACAGATACTTACAGGCGAAAGACGAGTCCCGAGGGGATTTATCCAAGATGTCATTAATGCATTTCCGAACATCAATCATGATTGGCTGATGTTTGGTGAGGGAAGTATGTATGTAAACGACAACACACCGGAAATTCCGCAAGACACCAAGCCTAGATTACCAAGGACATTGTCGGAGGGACATATACCAGACTATATAGAAGGCCCAAAGAGAGCGTTGTGCATGGAAAGGCCTATAGTTACACTTATCCCGCAATACGACTTCTCTCTATTCCTTAAGACGGATCGTATGAGTCCGAACTATAGACGAGGTGATGAATTGTTTTTCAAGAAGACAAGAATCCTGGAGTGGGGCAGTTGCTATCTCCTAGACACCGCAGAGGGGCCGAAATTTAAGAAGATATACGAAGAAAAGGGTGGAATAAGGTGTGTATCTTTCAACAGAGAGGAATATCCCGATTTCATAATTCCCAAGGATATGATATTTGGTTATTACAAATGCGTTGGATTTTTGCGGATTTTATAGTTAAAACAAAGAAATTATAACAAAATTATATTGAAAATACAATTTATTCAATAATTATATAAATATTCGTTCTTTGAAATTATATTTAAATTTTATCATGCAACGAGAAGAGGGAGTGAGATTGCATAGTTCCTCCTTATAGGAGAGAACCATGCGTATATCATGCACCCGATTGTCGGTCGTTCGATATAGCAGCTAAGCACCATCCCAACGATGCTTTTGCCATCTGGTATTCGGAGGTTGGACTCCGCTTCGCAGGCCTTCCAGACTTAGTTCCTACCTGTGTCCCATGCGTTACCCACTTGGACTAATCAGAGTTGCGTGGTGGAGGATAGCGTCTCTTACTCTGATGCTTTGCTTTTGCTGTGGTGAGTAAAAAAGAACCCGCCTGTAGTGACCCGGGCGGGTTCATATCCTCACATGGCATGCAACACAACTATGCAAGCTTGTCAGTCACTTGACGAGTGCAAAGATACGCAAAGGAAATAAGCGAAAAAAATTTATTAATAATAATTAATAGCGGAAATATTACAAAATATAACAAAATGTAAACTACTTTGAAAAATCACATCATATACCATTTTATTACACATGGATAAGTGATGTATTCGTATTGGTCTGTAAATGAGCGTGTTACCGAGATAATTAAGGAGTCCCAAGCGGATCACAAAAAGAAGAGGTCACAAGACCTCTTTTTTTGTTTTCTCACGCTTGAGCCTCTCACCCAAGGGATCTTTCAGTCGCTATGCTTGGTGAAAGCGAGCTAGCTCGAGCGAGAGCCCCAAGCGGATCTGAAATCCAACAACGGCACTTTGATGGGGTTATAGCAGCACCTTTGTAACTCAATAGTGGCACTTTGGCTATCTTTCGACTTAAGTCGTGAGATCTGTTGACTCCAGTCGTGAGATCTTTCGACTTAAGTCGTGAGAACTGTTGACTTAAGTCGTGAGATCTTTCGACTTAAGTCGTAAATTAGAATAGTGGCACTTTTAGGTTAGTAAGGCGTTGTTGTTGGGTTAGTAAAATGCAGGAACCAGATGGGGAAAGTACATAGACGAGGTGGGGAAAGATTAAATAAGCATTAAAGCCACCACTACTTGTAGCGCCATGATGAGCGGAACGCCATACCTAAACTTCTTATGCAACGTCTTATGATGGAAAAGCCTCATCGCGAACAGTGCACCGACGCTGCCACCAATCACCGCCAACATCAGTAGCGTACATTCCGAAATGCGCCAAGCCTTCCGTTTTGCCTTAGACTTGTCTATGCCGTAAACAAGGAATGTCAGGATGTTTACGCCAAGCAAATAATATAATACCCAATCACTCATTTCGGCATGCTGAGTTACAACATCTGTTCTAGTACCTCGACAGCTTTGGTGATATCTTCCAGAAAACACGCATGGTCGTGCAAGAAATCCTCCTTACCATCGCTGATCAACGCATACAACTCTTGGTTCATAGAATCAGCATAGTCGGCAATAGCCATCTCGATGTCGTCTTTCTGCCAGTCGAGCGTAGAATGGACATAGATTCTCTGCTTCTGGTGTAGGAAGCTATAGGCTGTCTCAATACTATCTTTTGTCATTGTCTTACTTCATCATAGCCAATTGGTCGGAACTGTCGTTGCTGTTCGCTATACACAAAGCCTTTATCCAACAGATAGTTCTTCAGGTCTTCCGGCTCGGTATTGAAATTATAACATAGCGACTCTAACGTATCAAACTCTTCGTCGCGAAGCAACATATTGACGCTCGATACCAGTATCGCTGGGTCCTTGGGTAAGTATTCCATGATCTTATGCGGAGATTTTAAAAAGATAAAATAAAATGAGTGTCTGACAAAGAGACTTTGAAATCACCTCTTGCGATGGCGCCAAGCCTGGGCACGCACTTTGAAGTTTCGCTGCAGACACTCGCTGTAGAGCCACGGCTCGCAACTATGGATATCGCCCACATTCAGGAATCCCTTGTAGGGAGGATATTCTTTTCCATCATAACCCTGTACCACCAATACTTGATACTCGGGCGACAGCGTGACGGTGATGGTGTCGTGCAGGACAGCCGGCGTGGCATCCGTTCGCCAGTTTACTGGGTTTATGCTCATGCAGGTAGCAGCAATGACAGGATGTGCATACTTCACATCCTTCACCGTGTTGTAACAGATGGTAACGCCCGTATCGTCTTCGCCTTGCGCAGCCTTGAGGTGCTTGCTCTCCAGCGTATCTTCTCGTGTCACCTTGAAGCCCATCACATAGGCTGCAGCCAACTGCCCGTAGGTCTCATCGCTCATATGTTTCAACAGTCTCACAACGGCCAAGCCGCCCTGACTGAATCCGGCTATAATCAGCGGACGCGTTGAGTCGCGCTGAACGAGGAAATGATCGAAAGCCGTGCAAACATCGTCCATCGACAATTGCACACGCTTTTCGATGCTGTCGCTCTTCAACATAAAAGACTCTATCGTAGCATGACGATAGAATGGCGCGTAAAAGCGGTTGCCAGGCGACATATAGGCTGCCACCTTATGAATCTCACGAGCCATATGTTTACGATGACGCTCGTTCCATACATCGGCATAATGACTGGTTCGCCCGGCCTCGTTTTGCCAGTCTTCCTCCCATGTGGACACCACATAAAATATGTCTGCACCGCTGCCGTCCTTATCGTCGTCCACCGTCACCCACATCAACGAGTCGTCGTAGTCGGGTGCCTGTGGCACTAATGCCAGTTCAGGTATGTTTTCTTCATGAGCGGACATCATCGCATACAGCGAAATGGCGCCTATCATCAACATACCCGTTAGCAGGAACAGTTTCAGATGTTTCATCGTCTATCTTTTAAAAACCAATTGCAAAGATAGCTATATTTTCTCATTTTTTTGTAATTTTGCACCGATAAATAATAAGAAAACCACTAAGTATCAGCAATTACTATGAAAGTAAATATCCAAACCATGCTGGGCGACATCATTGTTCGCCTCTACGACGAAACCCCAATCCACCGAGACAATTTCATCAAGTTGGTGAAAGAGGGCTACTACGACGGAACCCTGTTCCACCGTGTGATTAAAGACTTTATGATTCAGGGCGGCGACCCCGATTCGAAAGGTGCACCCGCAGGCAAGATGCTGGGCGTGGGCGGTCCCGACTACACGCTCGAAGCCGAGATCAAAGACCACCTGTTTCATAAGCGCGGTGCCCTGGCTGCAGCCCGTCAGGGTGACGAGGTGAACCCCGAACGCCGTAGCAGCGGTTCGCAGTTCTACATCGTCTGGGGACAGGTTTACAACGAGGGTCAACTGCGCCAGTTCTCCAAGCAGCTGCGCATGCAGAAGGTTCAGGATGCCTTCAACGCACTGGCTGCCGAGCATCGCGCAGAGATTATGCAGATGCGACGCGACAGAAACCGTGCCGGTCTGCAGGAGCTGCAAGACAAGCTGGTGGCAGAGGCCGAGGGTAAGGTTGGCAAGGACGGACTCACCGACGAGCAGATGAAGCTCTACTCTACCATTGGCGGCACGCCTCATCTCGACGGTCAGTACACGGTGTTTGGCGAGGTAGAGCAAGGGCTCGACGTTGTTGAGATGATCCAGGGCACAGCGACCGGTCGTGCCGACAGACCTCTGGACGATATTGAGATGAGAATCACCGTTGTTGAGTAAGGCGTTCTTCGTTGCCACAAGAGTATTCGACCGTTTTGTCGTCACAACGAACATACATAGCCATTGACCTGAAGTCGTTTTACGCTTCAGTAGAGTGCGTGGACAGGGGACTCGATCCCCTGACCACCAACCTCGTTGTGGCCGACGAGAGTCGAACCGAGAAGACCATCTGCCTGGCTGTGACGCCATCGCTAAAAGCCTATGGCATCGGTGGCAGAGCTCGTTTGTTCGAGGTTTACCAAAAGGCAAAGGGCATTGACTTTATCATTGCCAAGCCACGAATGGCGCACTATATAGAGGTCAGCGCCAACATCTACAATATCTACCTGAAGTACGTAGCACCAGAGGATATCCACGTCTATTCTATCGACGAGGTCTTTATGGATGTCACGGCCTATCTCGGGTCCTACAAGATGACGGCCCACGAGTTGGCCATGACCATGATACGCGATGTGTTGCAGCAAACGGGCATCACCGCCACGGCCGGCATCGGCACCAACCTGTACCTCTGTAAGGTGGCGATGGACATTGTGGCCAAGAAGATGCCTGCCGACAAGGATGGTGTGCGCATTGCCGAACTCGATGAGCAGAGCTACCGACGCCAACTCTGGGACTACCGCCCTATCACGAAATTCTGGCGTGTGGGCAAGGGTATCGCCGAGAAGCTGGCCAAGCACGGCATCGAGACAATGGGACAGTTGGCCCGCCAGTCGGTGCTCAGCGAAGAGCTGCTCTACAAGCTCTTTGGGGTCAATGCTGAACTGTTGATAGACCATGCATGGGGTTGGGAACCGTGTACCATAGAGGCGGTCAAAGCCTACAGGCCGGAGAGCAACTCCTTCAGCAGCGGACAGGTTCTGCAGTCGCCCTACAGCGCCGAACAAGCACGCGTGGTGGTGCAAGAGATGGCGGAAAGCATGGCACTGGACTTGGTGCGCAAGCGTCTTGTCACCGACCAGCTGGTGCTCACCGTGAGCTACGACACGGAATGTCTCACACGCTCTGACATCCGCGACAGGTACCAGGGCGAGATTACCCTGAACTATTACGGCAAGCCGGTGCCTAAGCATGCGCACGGCTCTTACTCGTTCACCACACCCACGTCTTCATCGCGTCTGATTATGGAAGGGGCCACCAGCATCTTCGATCGGTGCGTGAACCCCATTCTGCTTATTCGGCGCCTGAACCTGACCACCAATCATGTCACATCAGAGGTGACTGCACAGCCACCGCAAGCCACGGTCCAGCAACTGGACCTCTTCACTGATTATACCACACTTGAACAGCAGCAACAGGAGGAACGAGATAAGTTGGAAAAGGAACGAAGACTGCAGGAGGCGCAATTAAAAATCAAACAACGGTTTGGCAAGAATGCCATCCTGCGCGGTCTTAACTTCAAAGAGGGGGCCACCGCCAAAGAGCGCAACAGCCAGATTGGTGGGCATAAGGCGTAGTGCGCCTTTGGCGCAAGGTGAGAGGTGAGAGGTGAGAAGTGAGAGGTGGTGCGACTTTGTCGCAAAGTGAGAGGTGAGAAGTGAGAAGTTCTATTATTTTATGGATACATACGACGATATTATAAATTTGCCACACCACGTGTCTAAGCGACATCCGCAGATGTCGATGTGGAACCGTGCTGCACAATTCGCTCCGTTTGCAGCACTGACAGGCTATGAGGCTGCCATTGCCGAAACGGAGCGAAAACACGAACAGTCTGAATGAGACTTTATTCTACACGAAGTGTAGCTGTTGACACATGACGACTGTCTGAACCTATCATCACATCGAAGACTCCTGGTTCCAACACGCTGTTGCCTTCTGCATCGTAATACTGCAGTTGTTCACGACCGATGCGGAAAGTAACTTTCTTTTTCTCGCCAGCCTTCAGTTGTATTCTCTGGAAACCTTTCAGCTCTTTCACAGGACGTGCCACAGAGGCTGCCTGCTGATGGATATACAACTGCACAATTTCATCGCCATCGCGCTTACCGGTATTTGTCACCGTCACGCTGGCCTCTATGCTGCCGTCGGCCGCCATCTCTGCACTGCTGAGCGACAGGTCTGAGTAGTTGAACGTAGTATAGGTCAGACCATAGCCAAACGGATAGAGGGGGTCGTTGCGCAACTCCAGGTAGTTGCTCTGGTACTTACGGTAATTGGTAGCTCCCTCTGGCACCGGACGACCAGTGTTCAGGTGGTTATAGTAGAGAGGCACCTGACCGATGGCCTGCGGCATGGTCACCGTCAGACGACCACTGGGCGCAGCCTTGCCAAACAGCACATCGGCAATGGCATCGCCAGCCTCAGAACCAGCAAACCATACATTCAAGATGGCATCAACATGCTTCTGTTCCCAGGTCAGCACCGTGGGACGACCCGAGAAATGGAGCAGAACGACTGGTTTGCCCAACTTCACCAGCTCTGCCAGCAGTTCGCGCTGCTCGTCGGGCATCTCCAACGTGGCACGACTCGACGACTCGCCCGAGAAATCGGCACACTCGCCCATGGCACATACGATGACGTCGGCCTTCTGAGCAATGGCCAACGCCTCTGCCTTAGCCTGAACGGCATCCACACGGGGGATGGTCTTTCCAAACTCGGCCGCTTTCTGCAGAGCCTCATCACGTGTCAGGTTACACCCTTGTGCATAGAGCAACTTGCCTTTGGGCAGGCGGCGCTCCAAAACCTCTTTAATGGTGGCATAGCGCTCTGGCGTATAGGCCACACACCACGTACCAGCAATGTTGGCACGGTCGTTAGCCATCGGACCTATCAGAGCAATGGTCTTATCCATCGTCAGAGGCAGCAGCTCATCCTGGTTCTTCAACAGCACGAAAGTCTCTGTTGCGATGCGTCTGGCAGCAGCACGATGTTCGTCGGTAAAGATATCCTTGGCTCTGCGCTTGGCATCCAGATGACGGTAAGGATTGTCAAACAGTCCCAGTTTCCATTTAGCTTCCAACACACGACGACAAGCCTGGTCTATGTCGGCCATCGTCACCGAACCGTCTTTCAGCGATGCTGCCAGCGTGTTGATAAATCCATTCGAGCACATGTCCATATCTGTTCCGGCCTTCAGTGCCTTGGCCGAGTTGCTCTTCAGGTTGCCAAAGCCCCAGGTGGTCATCTCGCCAATAGAGCCATAGTCTGTCACCACAAAGCCATTAAACTTCCACTGATTGCGCAGCACATCGGTCAGCAGCCAGCGGTTGGCCGTGGCATGCTGTCCGTCAACGATGTTAAAGCTCGACATATACGAGCCTGCACCGGCCTCGGCAGCTGCCTTATAGGGAGGGAAATACTGGTTGTACATACGCAGTCGGCTCATATCCACCGTGTTATAGTCGCGTCCGGCCTCCACTGCTCCATAGAGGGCATAGTGTTTCACGCAGGCCATCACATGGTCTGGCGTATAACTGTCGCCCTGATAGCCGCGTACATAGGCCTTCGCTACCTCGCCGCCCAGGAAGGGATCCTCGCCGGCGCCCTCTGCAATACGTCCCCAACGGGCATCCACACAGATATCCACCATGGGCGAATAGACCCAGTTGATGCCGTCGGCCGAAGCTTCGCGCGCAGAGATACGCGCCATCTCCTCAATCGCTTTCAGGTCCCACGAGCATGCCAATGCCAGTGGTATGGGGAAGATGGTCTCGTAGCCATGAATCACGTCCATACCCACGATGAGCGGGATACCCAATCGTGACTTCTTCACGGCAACATCCTGCAGGGCCTTGATCTTGCTGACACCCTTCAGGTTGAACACGCCACCCAGTTGACCATCGGCTATACGCTGTCCTACTTCCGTATTCACGGCGCCACCCGTCACAATCTCGTCGCTGGCTGGTGCCAGGTTCAACTGTCCCAATTTCTCCTCCAGCGTCATCTTGCTCATCAGCCCACTGACAAACGCATTCATATCGCCGGTCTGTGCCTGCATGTTCAGGCACAGCATACTCATCATTACCGATAAAAGTGTTATTCTCATATTAACGTTCAATCTTTCAGTTTAAACGTGATTTTATCCGATATATTGTCTGAGGCATTACCAATCAGTGCCTCGAAGGTGCCTGCCTCTGCACGCCAGTCGTGAACGGCTTCGTCGTAGAAGCTCAACGCCTCGCGACCGATGGTCAGCGTCACCACCTTGCTCTCGCCGGGCTGTAGGAACACCTTTGCAAAGGCTTTCAGTTCTTTTTTAGGGCGCTCTACCGAGCATTCTTTGTCAGCGATATAGAGTTGAACAACCTCTGCGCCGGCACACTTACCGGTGTTCTTCACCTTGACATCAAACTGATACTGTCCGTTGCCCTTGTCTGTCCACGACTGACAGTTCATGGCAAACGTCGTATAGCTCAGTCCATGACCAAAGGCAAACAGCGGTTTGATGTTCTGCTTCTCCAACCAGCGATAGCCCACGAACACACCTTCTTTATATTCCTCGTCAATGATACGCACACCACTGCGCCATGTGCCGGGATAGGTACCGAGGGCATGCGCCCCACAGTCGGCCAGTTGTTTATACCAAGAGAAAGGCAACTTACCACTGGGGTTTACCTTTCCCAACAGCACGTTGACCAGGGCCTCGCCACTCTCAGAACCAATAAACCATCCCTGAACGATGGCAGGCACCTTGCTGGCCCATGGCATCTCGACGGCATTGCCCGAGATATTGACAAACACCAGGCGGGAATTTACCTTCAGGATGGCCTCAATGACGGCGTTCTGTCCATAAGGCAAGGCATAGTCCTTACGGTCATGTCCCTCGCTGTCCTGATAATCGCTCTTGTTCAGTCCGCCGAAGAACACCACGTAGTCGGCCTGCTTTGCCTTCTCCACAGCCTCAGCAATCAGCTCTGACGGTGTACGCATGTCGTAAAGACTGCGGCCCACCTTCACACCATTGTAGCTCTGCACCGTATCGCCCACATAGCCACGGGCATAGTCGGTAGAACACTGTGCAGCAAAAGCATCTAATGGCAGAATCTCTTTTTGCGCCTTCAACGATGAAGAACCACCGCCAACAGTCATCATCTTGATGGCGTTCTCGCCCACCACCAAGATACGCTTGCCCTGTTTCAGGGGCAAGAGTCCACGCTCATTCTTCAGCAGTACGATGCCCTCTTCTGCTATTCTGAGTGCAGCATCGTAGTGACTCTCCGAGCACAGGAAGCCCACGGGCTTGTTCTTTTTCATCGTGGTACGATAATACAGGCGCAGCACGCGACGCACCTTGTCATCGAGTTCCTTCACAGAGTATTTTCCCTGTTGAATCAACTTCTTATATGGCAATGCCAGATAATAGCTGTCGTAAGCATTTGAAGCGCCCTCGGTCAGTCCGTTGGTCCACGAGCCGAACTCCATGTCAAGACCATTCTTGATGGCCTGTTCAGTATCGTGGGTGCCACCCCAGTCAGACACAACAACCCCGTCAAAACGCCAGTCGTGCTTCAGTATCTTGTTCAGCAACGTCGCATTATGACAACAGTGCTCATTCTTATAAAGGTTATAAGAACCCATGATGGCCCAGGCACCGCCTTGCTGGACAGCAGCCTTGAAGGCAGGCAGGTAGATCTCGTGCAGCGCACGGTCGCTCACCACCACATTCACGTTGAAACGATGCTCTTCGTCGTTGTTCAGTGCATAGTGCTTCACACACGATGCCACACCATTCGACTGGACCCCCTGTACGTAGGGAGCCACCATCTGCGACGCCAGGTAGGGGTCCTCGCCCATATATTCGAAGTTACGACCGTTGAGAGGCGTACGGTTGATGTTGACGCCAGGTCCCAACAGCACATGTTTTCCGCGGTAAAGCGCCTCCTCACTCAGGCTCTCGCCATAGAGTCGGGCCATCGCAGGATTCCACGAGGCAGCCAGACAGGTCAGCGCCGGGAAAGCCACACACGAGTCGTTGGTTTGTCCGGCCTGCTCCCACTCGTCCCACAACACATCTGGACGAATGCCGTGAGGACCATCAGTGGTCCACAGGTCAGGAAAGCCTAATCGTTTTACACCAGGAGCCGAGAACTTCGACTGCGCATGAATCACCGCAATCTTCTCATCGAGCGTCATGCATCTTAGCGCATCCTCTATGCGTTGTTCTACAGGTTTCGTCTCGTCCAGATAGACAGGCAACTGTTGAGCCCGCACCTGTGCAAAGAATGCCAATGCAATGAGGCTAAAAATCTTTTTCTTCATATATTCTTTTCTAAATTATTCTTCGTAATCATCACACAATTCTTGCTCATCATCCCACAAGTTCCTGCGTGATGCTAAGCACATTTTCATCTTACAACCATTTTCTTTCCACTCTTTACATAGATACCCTTTGCGGGGTTATTGATTTGTCGTCCTTGTAGGTTGAAGATTCTGTTTTTGTGTTCTTTCGTTTCACATCTTTCATCGCTGATAACCGTTGGCACTTCGTCAGAAGCTATCGTATCGCGACTCATCTGTTCGTTACTTACGCCCTTTAAATAGGCATGGAACGAACCTATCGTGGTGCCACTATTACTCAACCAGACCATTTGACCTGAGGTTCCGAAAGAAGCATATCCCTCGGTTCCTTCAACTGAGAACTGACGGTAGCTACCTTCCATCGTGACGTTACCTGCCTGAGTACGTCCTGCACCATCGCGCATTACCACGTTACCAGCAACATGACTTATACTAATAACGGACGAAGTCCCTGTATTATTATGAATAAGGTAAGGTTTATGCGCCACTGTACTTTCCACTCTTGCAAATTGTATCTCACTGGCAGAAACGCTAGACAACTCGTAGGCTATCAGTCCGCTTGGAATATTGAAGGCTACAGGCAGACAAACCGTTGCGTAGCTGCCAGCTGGAATCGTACGCGAATAGTTAAACATTGTACTTCCACCATAGGTAATCGGATAGACGGCATAACCATCAATGAACGTCAGTTCATGACCGCCATTCAGCACAGTAGCCCATCCATTGCTATTATCGAACACTACGTGATGATCATTACCAATCTTATCCAGCATAGGAGAAGTAGCATTATTATCGTTGCCTTGTCCACTAACCAAGATAACCGCATTGGGATTGCTAAGGTTCAGCGTCATGGTACCCGAATAATTCAGGGTTGCACTACTTAAGTCAAGTGCCGTCACACTATTGGGCAGTGCAGCCACTGCACTCACAAAGTCGGCTTTGTTGCTATCGGTAATACCACCACCACGTGTAGTCACCACCACACGGCCATTATTATCGGGATTGCTCATCATAATATCACCACCACTGGCCACCACATCGCCATATACCCATATATGACTTACCTTCTCACCCCAATCGGTTGCAGCACGAGTACTGTGGAACTTCACGTAGCGAACACCGTTGGCTACGCCCGTCAGGTTGCTAACGCACAACTGCTGACTATTGTCTGTAACAGCACAAACTTGCGTCCACTGCGTACCATCAGCCGAAACCGCAATGGTATAGTCGGCTGGTAATGCGGGACTAAAGGCAATATTCACAAACTCCACATTGCACAGGTCGATAAGGTCAACAGTAAAATAGGTATCATGCTGTCGTTCCTGCGTATCGTTGCGCAAGAAGAAGTTCTCGGCATAATCATCCGTATTCTCTAACACGGCAGCACGTGGTGCCGAAGCCTCAGCATTCAGTCCACCTATCTGTCCTAAACTGAACAGCAGGTTCTCTCGTGCCGGGTCTGTCACATAGATGCGATGTGTCTCAGAGACACCGCTGCAAGTAGCTGTGATAGCATACTGTCCCATCTTTGTTGCACGGAATGTCAAGTGGTGATTATCCACCTCGGTCAGTGTTGCATCTGTAGTCTCCTCCACACCTGTTGCTGTCAACTTGCGCAACGTATATTGAATAGTCTGGTAAGAGGCCTGTCCAAATTGGTTCTGTGCCTCCACCACAATACTCACAGCTGTGTTCTTTGTTGTCTTACTGTCAGCAGTCATCGAAATAGAAGTCACCCTTAGAGCCTCCTCCACAACAAGTTGTTTGGAAACTGTCATACCAGCCACCGAAGCAGTAACGTTTACTTTACCATATACCGATGGTGTAAAGATGCTTCCATCGAACAAGCCATCGGTGCTACTCCATGTCGCTGACACTTCTTTTTCAGTCTTGGCGTAGTCATAGCCCACGATGCTGAGTGTTGTGGGAACTCCTTGTTTCAACACATCCACCGGACTACTAATCTTCACACCCATCAACTCCGTACTAGCTGCCGATGATGGTTTGCCATAAACTTCCATTTCATAGAGTGAGATGCCATACTGCGTAGCACGTTTCTTTCCTAAAAGTTTCAGATAGCGTCCGTTCACATCATCCAGCAACACCTCGTCCTGTCCACCGCTGCTCACGCAAGCCTTCGCCAATGTCCAGTCCGTTGTATTGTCAGAAACAAACAAGTCATATTCAGAAGCATAAGCCGTTTCCCATGCGATACGTACCTTATATATACTACAAGACTCTCCCAAGTCCACATATATCCACTCTCCATCCTGATGGGCACTGCCCCAACGAGAGCCTTTGTCACCATCAATTGCATTTTGAGCCACACAACCTGCATTCTCCCAACTGCTCACTGTACATGACTTACCCAAAGCCAAGTTTGGCATCACCAGTTCCTCACGTAGGTCGGGTTCGCTGTTATCTACAGGGAAAACCTTCGTCACGCTGACATAATCCATGTCCTTCACTTTCATCTGACGGGCGGGCACCACAAAGCTTGTTCCGTCACTGAACGTCACCGTAAGCGGCGCATTCGTTGGATTATAGGCAATATAAGCATTCGCATATCTTCGAGCCGTAGGAATCGAAGCAGTTACTGTCCAGTCGATATCGCCATAGGTACGATGCGCATGTGTGACATAATAAGTGATGCCACGTGTAGAACTGGTCTTCATGGTGGGCCAGTTGTTTTCCCATCCCTGGTCAAAGATAGCAGCAGCATCGTCTGGGTCGCTGAACTGTCGGTAGGAGAGTACCACGTTTCCCCAGTCCGAATCGCGCAGATCAGCAGTTCCTATGCCGCCTTGTCCGTCCCAGCCTTTATGTTCCTTCAGTTCCATCAGTCGCTGGTAGTCCCATGCAGCAAAAGCCTTGTCTTCACCCAGATAGTCGAGTGCCGGCGAGACAGGCATCCACTGTATGCCCTGCATAAACACAGGGTCACCGCCAAACCAGGTCCACCACCCCACACCATGACTAGTCAGGTTAGAGTTGTAAGGAATGGTATAGTCAGGATTCGTGTGTTTGAACTTGTCGTAATCAATGTTATACCCTTCTGTCTTCGTGGTGTGGAAATTGGCATCTACTGTCTCACCA
Source organism: Prevotella sp. (assembly GCA_024695815.1). Classification (GTDB taxonomy): domain Bacteria; phylum Bacteroidota; class Bacteroidia; order Bacteroidales; family Bacteroidaceae; genus Prevotella. Next base: position 31,845 of record JAILHK010000034.1, on the reverse strand, counting down.
TGGCGATCGAACCAGTATTCCGCTGTAGCACGACTCTCATTCACCCAACCAAAGATACCGGCATCGCGCATCTCATCATCACCCAGTGCCACGCCAAGCAGGTAGAGACCACCCCACCCCTGCATAGCTTCCGAGGTAGATTCCTGTCCGTTACCGGCACCATCGCCCATGCCACCAGCATAAGAGTGTCCTTCCCACGGATCATACATACGCAGGAAGCAGGCCCATGAGTCGCGCTTATAGTTGGCATAATCACGAGCCACCAGTTTCATCATGTCGCCATAATGCACACGGAAGTCATCATCGACCATTGCCAACAAGGCTGCTGCCAGCGTGAAATAGCCATAGTGGAAATGATGGTCATTATAAGTATCACTATCATAACTGGTGGCATAGCCGATGAGTCCGCCCCATCGGTTGTCGCGTGCGAAGAAGAAATTATCCTCACCTGGTGTGTAGGTAAGCCAGTTGACCAGAGTTTCCTTTAGTCGGGCATGGCACTGATCGAACAAGGCCTCATCGCCCAACTCACGAGCGAACGTCATGTTCAGTGCCATCTGCGTCAGTCCTTTACCGCCCCAGTAAGTATCTGCGCCAAAGGTTCCCTCGGAGGCATACTCACTGACCAACTGCAGCATTCGATTCTTATCGAACGCATGCTCGCCGCCATCAGTGGGCAGTGCATACCAAGGCAACATACCTGCAAACTTATAGCTGATGCTCTGACTACTGCCCGCAGCCAGTTTCAACAAGCCACGAGGTGTGTCATAACTGCTGATGGCTGTTAGGGAATGGGTAGCATAGCGCTCACGATAGTGGTGAGGAATGAATCCTTGAAGTACGCTGTTTGTGGGAGAACCAGTGCGAAGGTCATTTGCAGTAACATGATAATTAGTCGTCAACGTGCCACTCGCATAGTTCCAACTCACTTGCGTGTTCGTGGGTTTGCTATATGCATAGGTGCTATATGTATCCAAGTCTGCCTCACTCTTCAGCAGAGCCACCACCATATAGGGTGCTGTCAACATAGCCCAACCATCGGCAAAGGTCACTGTGGTATTCACAGGCAGATAGATGCCATAGAGATCAGCCGTCTCGCTATTGGCTATCTTGATGATAAACTGCGAATAGCTGCCATTGCTGATGGGAGAGCCATCCGTTGCAATAAAACTGACTGTGGTTTCACCTGTCAGCTTATTATCAGCACCATCGTTATTCGTCTTTTGCGCTGCCAACGACAGTGTGGTGTTTTCCACCTCTATCCATGTGAAGGGCGAGCCGTGCATCAACGTGGTGGTCAACTTCTTATTGCCATCTGATTCTGAAAATGTCACCGTCCAATCGCTCCATGCTTCTGCCAATGGTGTCTCTGCATGGAAATCAGTTCCCGTGATGACAAGTTTCGACTGTGCCTTCATTTCAGTACCGTTGTCCACCCAATATTTCGGATAGTGGATATCCATACCGTATTTCATGCCCTGCACATATCCTGGATATGCCCACAAGTGACCTGTCACTTCATCACCAGTACGATAACGGTCGGCATTGATCAGGTCTGTCCACCATTTATTGGTGGGAATGGGCGTATCAGCGCTCTCGTTGATATAGAGCCTACGATACTGCATATACTGACTTTGGTCGCCCCCATGCTCATTGGTACGACTCATAGACAGTGGCGTATATGATGCATAACTGCCTTTTCCTATCTTTACGACTTGTTGCGCCACAGTGAGCACACTACCAGTCATCCAAAACAGCAGCGCTAAGATGATTATCTTTTTCATACTTTGGTTTTAGTTTTTCAAAATTAAAGGAGCTAGAGTCCATCACGGAGTCTAGCTCCTGTCAATACAATAAAACTACTAACTACTATTACTAACTAAACACTAGAATTATTCTTCGTCATCGTCCCAGAGACTAAAGGTACGGCTTAGATTACCTTCTGTATCTGACGTCTCACCCGAGAAATCGGTTTGCTGAGGATCTGTACTAGATGTATCCAAGAGCGAACCTGCCAGGATCTGAGTGTTGCGGATGGTTATCACCTCCATCGAAGGCTTCATATATATCTTTTTCATATCTTCTTTCAATTTACTTTTCTATTTCATTACTACCTTTTTCCCGTTCACGATATAAAGTCCCTTCGCAGGCTTAGCCACACGACGACCACTGAGGTCTAGCACAACTCCTTCGCCTTTGGAGAGGGTTGGGGTGAGGTTTTCTATTCCCATAGCCTCATCCTCCAACGCAATATACACACGGGCAGTTGCAACATCGGATGCATCAAGATAAGCAGAGTTTGCACGAAGTGTGAATGCACTCGTATTCTTATAGAATCCAAGTCCGTTAGCACCCTGTTTCAACACAAAGACAGAACCTGCTGCTTTCACAGTCTCAGCCGTAACGCCTTTGAGAATGTTCTCTACCGCACTTGCGCCTGTAGTAACAGGAACATCAGAAGTTGTACCACTTACCAGCAAGCCAGTATTGGCAGGAACCTTACCCGTCACCTTGTTGAATTTCACGACAGAACCTTCCTTGGAAGCTGTATAAGCCGTCAAACCTGTAACATCAGTGAAGTCAAGAGCGAACTCTGAGCAATAGGTTGCCCAGCCTGCGGCACTGATAGCAATAGAAACATTCGCAGGGTTCTTTTCTATCCAATTAAGAGTCAGAGATCCGAAGTTCACCTCACCAGGGATCAACACATACAGAGGTGTATACAGTTGAGGTGCAGAAGTCGAAGTAACCGTGATCGTTATGGTCTTTCCATCTCCGCTTATCGTTATATTATCACGAAGATCTTTGCCGCCAGCACTTGTATTCCAGTAGGAGCCACCCAGGCCACTCATCACCTCATCGGAGGTAATGATCAGTTCATAATCATTTGTTCCAACATAGTGGTATGGTTGCAGTAGAATAGTATGACCGCCTTGCGTCAGTTCCTGTCCAACAGGTTCCTCATTAGTAGTAAATGCAGCCATCTCGACATCATTGCCTGATACATTACCTGCAGCATCCTCTGCAGTTACCGTAAAGTTATAAGTTGTCTCGGCCGTCAACCCAACAACAGTATATTCGAAATCCTCGCCTTGATTAGCCAATCCCGTTGTTTTGTCAATACCATTGGCTGTATCCACGATGTGATATTTCACACGAGAGCTATTATCTGTAGCATTCAACGTAAGTGTTGCGCTATTATGAGTCTTACTTGCTAATGTTGCAGAAACCATCACGGGGTTCACTGCATCATTAGAAGCTTCCTTATATGCATATATATTTCCTATATAGAAATTCTGTGTTCCGTCGCCATTACTCATTCCATCATTCTGTCCATTGGCAGTCTTGTTTGAGATACTACCCACAAACTTTATTTGGTAAAGACGTTCCATCGATATACCTTGTTCCATCAGGGTTGCAATAGGAACATTGATAGCATTCCATTCACCACCAGTCAGATTATATCCAAGTCCCTTTTCTGGCTCGTTTGCGGTGTCTTCTGAATTTCTATTGATAGGAACGATAGCTAAGCTCATATCCGACGTTGGTAAAACGTCAAAATGAAGGTAATCCATCGTGTGGACATCTACTATTCCGAATTGAGAACCAAACCATTTGAAATTACTAATCAGATAAAGATTATTCCCACCTACAGTCTGGGCAGAACCTGTTCCACCTCCCCAGTCATAGAAAGCTAGTCCTTTTGACCCACCTTCTGCACCATTCCACAAGACATGCAATTCATCATAGGAAGTTGTCACTGCAGGTAAAGCAGGGAATGTTGTTGTCGTTGCATTTACAGTCTGTGCTGCACTCTCGTTACCATTCTCATCAACGGCCTTTACGCTGAACTCATAAGTCGTACTGGGAGAGAGAGGCGCAATAACGAAATCGGTCTCGGCACCACTTGATGCTGTTGTCTGATATACGGCTGATGTAGCCGTGTCTACAATCTTAAAAGTAACGTTCGGACTATTCTCATCTGTACCTTGAAGTGTTAAGGTTGCACTGGTGCTATTTACAGACTTAAGCGTTGCTGTATTAAGAACGGGCGCTGTTGTATCAATAACTGGCGGTTTCGCAAAATAGAAGTGATCCATCCAAAACTCCGTTTCAGGAGTGTCGCCGTTAAAGAGCTCTATACCTATATAATTGGTAGAGAAGCTTACATTCTCAACCACCACATAATTCCACTCACCTGGTGTCAGAGGAGTATATATTGTGGCGCTCGAGTACTTATTATCATCCCATACCTTAAGGCTTGTAGCCGTCGTTGGATATACGACAACGTGAAGGTTAGAATATTCTGCATTCAGAGAGCCTGAAGCACGACCATTGATAGCCGTTCCGTTCACATGAACAACCTTATGTCCATCTTGAATAACAGGTACATTAAAAGAAGTGTATTTCGGATTAGGTCCACCACCCCATCCGTTATTACTTTCTGTAAGTTCCTTGTTATAGTAATCACTAAAAACAGCGATGACTCTTGCTGTCACATCAGTAGGATTTGTTGGGTTAGTTGTTGGTTGAGCCCATGCTCCTCCCACACCCAAAAGTGCGAAGATGATTAATAATAGTTTTGGTTTCATAATTCTTCGTTTTAAATTAGAGTTATTGATATTTTAAGTTATTGAGATTTTTTAGTTCTGGTTTCCGCTGCAAAAGTAGGAGAATTGCGCAAATCAGCCATGAAAATTACTACGTAAAAAACTCACTTTCGAACTCTGACACTCCCTGTTTATCGGTATTGTAGCACAATTTTACCTCATTTACGGCACAAAACAAAAAGAATAGTCGTTCAATAGTTCGAATTTCAAAAATCGTCCAGGCCCTGGACGACAAAATTCCAGCCCCTGAACGGACCAATTCCAGAGGCTGGAGAAAACAAATCCAGGGGCTAGAAAGCACTCTTCTAGCCCCTGGACCAACGATAATAGTTAAACTTTTACGACTTAAAACCTTAACTTTAGCCTCACTTTACTACTACTTTTCTGCCATTAAAGATATAGATTCCGGCCTTTGGTTTATCTACACGCACGCCCTGCAGGGTGTAAATAGCATTATCAGCCTTTGCAGACACCTCCTTAATCTGGTCAGCAACCTTCTTCTGATAGAAGTAGATATTGTCGATATAGAGCGTAGTGCTTCTGTCACCGCCATCAAACTTTATCTGGAAGGTGTTCACCAGATTGATGGGTGATTCCCATTCACTGGCGGCGATATCAAGACTGGTCCACTGACCCTCGGTGATACTAAACGTCTTGCTCTTCTCACCAGACTGCGTGATAGGTGTGATACCTACGGTGTTCTGTTCGGTAGAAAGCACATCTACGTGAAGAGTATAACCCGTTAGATCGGGATTTTCCCCAAACTGATGACCCACATAGTTGAAGTTATCTACCTTGGTAACTTGGTCTGTCTCGCTAACCTGCACGCCTACGGGGCTACCACCACCCCAGTCTGCAAAGTGACCGGCAGGAGCACTTGTCTCATAAGCATCAGAATAGATGGAGTAGATGTCATACTCCTCTGTGCTCAACTGAGGAGCTGGAGCGGCAGTCAGAACGAAATCCTTCTGTGTGGTGAACGTCACGGTCATGGGTTCAGAGACATTATCCTTGTCATCCTTGGCAGTAACTGAGAGTGTGTACTCCGTCTCACCAGTAAGACCTGTGAGCTGGATGGTCAGATCCTCGCCTGCCTTACCACTGCGGGTAGCAAGTTCAACGTCACCATTCTTCACGCTATAGAGCAAGTTGCCCTCGATATTATCGGTAGCACAAACAGTAATGACTGCCTTGTTGGCTCTCACGTTAGAAGCCTCAGCCTTGGTCATAACGGGTGCCTCGGTATCCTCAACAGTAGATGGTTCCTTCCAGAAGTAAATATTATCCACATAAACCACGCCATTACCGCGGTCTATCTTAAGCTGGTGGCTCAGGTTAGAGAAGTCCATATTGTAACTTGATAGAGGAATATCGAAGCTGTTCCACTCTTTCACCTTCAACGTTCCTACCAGTTGAGAGTTCTCTGTGGGAGAACCTGCAACAAGGATAGGTGTCATGCCTAGTTCCATTTCCTGCATTGGCAAGACGTCAATGTGCAGATACTGCATAGCACTGAGATCAAGTTGAGTCTGGTACTCAAAACCAAGATAGTTGAAGTTTGTCAACTTCAGCATCTCGTCCTCATCCACGGTGACGGTCTCAACAACAGTACTCTGTCCCCAACCACCATAATTATAAGTAGTGGCAGGCTGATAAGCATTGCTATAGACAGAAACAACATCAATGGCACGACGCTCTGCAGGAGCAGGAGCAGCAGTCAGCACGAATACATTGCCTGAGGTTGTGGCAGACAGTTCCTTAATGGCAGAACGACCACCGTTAGCATTGATAGCAAAGATAGCAAAGTTGTATGTTGTACCACTTGTCAATCCATCAACGACGATGGTGGAAGCCTTGCCACTATCGCCCTTGAAGTAGCGAGCTGCAACACCATTAGCAGCGATCTCGTACATCACAAAGGCAGAATTAGCATTGGTGGCAGTCAGACTGAAAGCCACACTCTCCTCGCCTGTTTCGCTGACAGCGCCGGCAGTAATTTCAGGATTCGAGAACTGTACGTCGGCAGTCTTCACGCCAACAACAGAGAAGTCGTAGATTTTAACTCCCCACTCACTGGAAGCCTTTGTGCTCAGGAACTTCACATAGCGTGCGCCAGTCACGTTCTCGCCCGAGAACTTCTCGGTGTGGTTACTGATACCAGTGGCGCCACCATTATAGACGGCATCGCCAAAAACGCCGTCATTGCCAGCAAACGACAGGGTGAAGGCTTCAGAACAAGCTCCTTCGAAGTGGATAGAGATGGTGTTGACATCGTAGATGGCACCCAGGTCTGCTATGAAACCCGTCTCATAACTACGGGCAGCCTCATCGGCAGAGGTTGTCTTATGCAACTCCCAAAGACTGCCATCATTGTCATCGAAGGCGCCTACAAGCGAGGTTGTCTCCGTGGCGCTGCCCAAAGGATAGATGCGATACTGCCAGTTGTTCATCAGGTCAATCTTCTCGCCAGCTGCAACGGTGATCTCTACCTGGTTAGAGGTGATCTGTCCGGAAGTAGCCGTGATGGTGGTGGTACCGGCTGCAAGAGCGGTGAACACACCATTTTCGACAGTTCCCACCGTAGGATTCGTGCTCTGCCAGCTCAGGGTGCCCGTTTCGATGGCGCCACCCAACTGGTCTTTTCCTACTGCCGAAATGGCAATGGTGCTACCTACCGTGGTCTGATTGCCGGCCGCAGCGATGTTCAGGCTTGACAACGTAAGACTCTTATCGAGGTTATACACGCCGAACTCCCAGAAGCTATAGCCATAGTTGGTGCCGCGGGCAGTTCCTCTGAACAAGATATAACGAGCTGTTGTTTCCGCAAAAGAGAAGTTCTGCATGTAGGGAAAGCCGCTCAACGACTGGTCTGCGACGCTGACCAGGGCAGTACCTCCGGTCAGGTAGCCATCACCGCCCAGCGTGTTTCCTGCCTCAATCGTGAATGACTTTGCATAGGCTCCTTCCCACAGGATAGAGATGGTGTTGAACGCCGTAGTTTCGCCCAGGTCAACCTGCCACAGCTGAGGGTCTTCCTGTACGGATTCCCAGCGTGTGTTGGTATTGCCATCGGCTGCCAGAGCAGCATTTCCAGAAGTGGCCAATGTTGCTTTTCCCGACGCCAGATTGTCGGCGAAGCTGGTCAAGGTTGCCATTGCGGCAAACAAGAGTAAAAATACCTTTTTCATACTTCTTACTGTTAGTGATTAATAAATATAGATGGTTTTATGGTATTGCTTTTGTTTTATCTGCCCCCTACTACTTGGTCATCACCTTGACAACGCCCTTGTCGGTGCGCACCAGACAGATGCGATGCTTGGGCAGGCGACTGAGCTGGCGGCCCATCAGGTCAAAAACGGCAGACACCTCGGAAGTGCAGCCTGGGGCTACTTCCGAGATGCGTGTGCTGTATCCTTCCGGTACGGTGATAAACGACGAGTTGTCGTTCTTCTGATAGACCCGCACATAGTCTATGTACATCTTGGCTTCATCGCCGCTGTTCGGCAAGGCCGTGATCTTGTTGGGTTGAAGTATGCCTGTATAAAGACCGCCTACTGCCAGGTCGAAGACTATGAAGAAGTCTTTGTTGAAGTAATGCCCCGTGCCCCAGTCGTCTTCGAAGCCTTCCACACCTATCTCATAATAAGGAGAGGCATCCGGGTGACGGTCAAGGTCCAGATACATGCTGATTTTATGTTCGTCCCAGACGGCGGTGAACAAATGGAACTCGCCATCCTGCAAACTATAGGGTGCATTCGAACTGCGGGCGTAATTGGGATACTGGCCCTGGCTGTTGTAGTAGCCCCAATGGCAGGCGCCATTAAAACGGTATTCCTGTTTGCGCTGACTGATGCCTGTGCCGTCGCCCATCTCCAGGATGTCAACCTCGCCGCAGCGTGGCCACCCCACCTGTTGGAAGTCGTTACCCAGCATCCAGAATGCGGGCCACAGACCGTTGGCAGTCTTCGGCAGCATGATGCGTGCCTCCACACGTCCGTAGGTAAAGAACAGTTTGTCTTGACTGTTCAGGCGCCCCGACACAAACGATTTGCCCAGATAGTTCTTGCGGGCGGCCGTCAGTGTCAGACAACTGGCACCGCTGGTGGGTTCTGTCTCGATGGTGACGTTTTCGCGGGTGTAGTACTGCAACTCCTGGTTGCCGCCACCATTGCCGTTCACCTCTACATTCCATGCGTTTTCGTCGAGGGTGGTGCCATTGAACTCATCGCTCCACACCAACTGATATTCGTCTGTTGTATCATTGCCGGCCTGCGCATTGACAGCGACTGCAGCAGCCAGCGTCATCATCATGATAAGTTGTTTCATTTACTTAATGAAAAATTTCTTGGTTCCTGATTCTGTACGGACAACGTACAGTCCGCTTTTCTTTGGAGCATCTATCTGCACGCCTTTCAGATCGTAATAGGTGATGCCGGCCGACGTCTGAAGACCGGTGCCATGAATGGCAGACACCTTGCTGCCTCGGGGCAGTCCTATGGCAGGTTTCAGGTCTGCATCGTCTGCACTGAAGGCTTTCTCCAGTCGGATGATCGACAGGTTGCAAGCGCGGGCATTGTCTTTCTGCAGCGTGATGGTTTGACGACCGGCCTTCAACTGGAGGTCGAAGACGTAGGGTACGTAGGTCAGAGCCGTCTCTCCCGGTTCCAATACATACTTGCTGACCAGTGCCTGGCCGTTGGCATCCAGAATGTTAAGACGTGGTGTCAGGGTAGCGCTGCCCTCGGCACGAGCGGCACGGATGAGCAACTGATACTGCCCGTCTTCGGGCACGTCAATCTGGTAGGTCAACGACACGCTGGCTCCCATACCAATCTCCACGCTATCGCGCGTCTGGGGGTCAAGGCCCCACTGGATGTCTTTCAGGTTGGCGGCATCCACAAAGGCATTGACGGGGATGGTGTCGCCCGGCTTATAATACTTCAGCGTGTCGCAGGCCGACATGTGGATGTAGGCAAAGCCCAGATTAGTGAGTGTACCAGCAGGAATCTGTTTCGACACATTGGGATATTCCACCAGGTTATAATAAGGATAGCTGTTGCCGTTGCGCGCTTTGAACCAAGCATAGCGTTCCACCCACTGACTGCGCTCCAGCAACACCAGCTTCTGGACCATGGTCTGCTGCTGGGTCTCGGCCGTCAGGCTTTTGTTTTCCCATGCGCAGAACTCCGTGAGCCACACTTTCTTACCATAGGTCTGGGCAAAGTCCTCTACAAATCCGATCATTGCCTGCGGATTATCCATGTAGCAGTGAAGCGCCATGAAATCGATGCGAGGCTCACGACCGTCGTTTTGCTCCTTATAAGCATTGATGAAGCCATTCATCCACGCTTTGGGTTGATAGGTCACACCATCGTTGATGGCACCATCGGGATAGTTCAAGGCAGGTGCCACGAGCTTCAGGTCTAGCTCTTCGGCCAACTGTTCCAAGGCGACCCATTTCTCGGCGGCCTGTGCAGGTGTCATGTTGGCCTGCGCCCGGAAGTTTGGTTCGTTGAAGCCCAGCAGGAACTTGTCTTGCGGATGACTTTGATAGTACGCACGCAGGTTGTCGATATTATAGTTGCCGTTCCATGCCATCGGGATGAACTCCATCTTGCCACCCTCGGCCAGGAAGTTCTCGTGCGTATTATTTGAAGCGCCGCCCCAGTTATACCACCATGTGCAACCTTGGGCCAGTACTCTCAGGTCCTGGAGATAGCCCAGATTATTCTCGCCAAAGCCTCGCTTGTAGCTGCGCTGAGCCTGCAGGCCCAGCACAGCATGAAGCATCAAAATAGTAATAATGACGAATGTCTTCCTCATGTGTTGTTACTTTACAAACATTTTCTTTACTTTGTCACCACACTTAGTGATAACGAGTCCCTTGCGCTTCGCAACACGCTGGCCATTCAGGTTATAGAAACCGTTGGCGCCCTTCTTGTTTTCCTTCACCGTGTTGATGCCATTGGCAACCTTGGGACCATGGAAGAACACCGCATCGTAGTTGACGACAGTGCCCTGAACGCCGCCGGCCAGCAGTACGAAGTAGTTCTTGTCGGCATAAGCTGAAGCGTCGGCAAACGTAAACTCAGCTTTATCCTCGAACCAGGTCATGGGAATATCGATGTTGTACCACTCACCGTCGCGGGGGAAGTCGGCTACAGGCTGTACGCCATCGATGGGGTCCTTACCAAGCACAATCTTGGCTTCTTTTCCGTTGCCATCGGTCAGCTGGAAGCTAACGGTCTGTGTAGAGGTCATCTTAACGGCGAAATGTAACGACCAGTTGCTGTCGATATAGCTGAGGTCGATAGGATTGGCGGCAGCAATATTGTAGCCGAGTCCGCTCCAGCCCACATTACCTACCTCCATAGCCATATACTCACCGGGAACACCAAAAGAGTTCAAGTCGCTGGCCGTAATACCATTGAAGGTGTTTTCCCATATCCAGAGGTTGCGACCTGCATTTTCGTCAGGACCGATATAGATGTAGTTATCATCGGGAATGTTGCTCTTCTGAGTCTCCTCGCCCATGTAGATGCAGACATACGACTCACTGTTTGAGAATGCGAAAGGATGTTCTTCTGCCATAGTAACAGATACTTCCTGTGCCATTGCTGAGATACCACACAGCACTGCGGCTGCCATCAGATAAAATTTCTTCATAATAGTTTTTGATTTTAAGTTATTAAAATAGCTAATGGATTAATAATTCGGATTTTGGGTGAGCTTGCCCAGCTGTAGTTCCTGGGTAGGAATGGGGAACACTTCGTTCTTGCCCTCGACGAAGGTGCCCCACTGCTGCCGGGCTTCTTCGCTCTCTTGAGCAATATAGGCATCCATGGTCTGCTTGGCAATGCCCCAACGAACTAGGTCGAACCAGCGGTGGCCTTCCATGCCCAGCTCCACACGACGCTCGTGGCGGATGGCTGCACGGAGATCGGCCTGGGTGTCGGTGAAAGCCGTGGTGGACTTCTGGATGGTGGTGCTATAGGGGAAGGGAGCCAGACCGACACGTGCGCGGACCTTGTTGAGCAGAGTCTTGGCGGTGGCCAGGTCGGCAGCGGTTCCAACCTCGGTCAAAGCCTCAGCATACATCAGCAGGACGTCGGAATAACGAATCTGACGACTGTTGAGCGGTCCACGCGAATGGTGAGCCAGTGCAGAGAAGGTGTTGTCTTTGTTATACCAGCCATGCTTCTTCGAGATGTATGTATTGCCGCAGTAGGTCTCTTCGGCCTCGTTGGTCATGTCGGCAGGCGAAGGTGTCAGGATGGTCATCTCGCGACGGGGGTCTGTTGGCTCATACTCGTCATAGAGGTTCTGAGTGGGACGGTTGAATCCCCATCCGCCGCCAAGGTTGTTTGAACGCGAGCGGGTCAGAATCTGGGTGAAGGTGCCACGGGTAAAACCGAAACCACCATAGTCGCTCATATCGTCTTCCATATACTGAATCTCGAAAACGCTCTCGATGCCATTCTCGCCAGGCAAGGTAAAGTTGTCATAATAGTCGTCAAACAGATCGTATTCGCCCGATTTGACCACTTTCTCGCCCCAGGACTTAGCCGTGGGATAGTCCTTGCGATAGAGTGCCACCTTCATCAGCATGGCCTGTGCAGCACCTTTGGTGGCACGACCGAGGTCGTCGGGGCCCATGGCGCTTTTCAAAGCCAAGCCTTTCTCGGCCTCTTCGAGGTCTTTTACGATAAAGTCGTAGCAGTCGTCAACACTGGCACGTACGGGATACCACTTGTTGCTGCTGTCAACGATATAGTCGACGATAGGCATGCCGCCAAAGACGCGTACTAGACGGAAATAATAGAAGGCGCGCAGGAAGTGAGCCTCGGCCAACAGGCGGGTGCGCAACGCTTCGGTCAGGTCGTCGGCCTTCAGCTCTGGCAGTTTATTAATGGCCAGGTTGGCACGCGATATGCCTGTCCACTGGGCGCGCCAGTAGTTCAGTAGCATATCGTTGTCGGCCTGCACCTTGAAGTTGTCTATGTCGTAGTAGTCGCCGCCGTCGGCTATATTCTGGCCCCCTTTCAAGGCATCATCGGAAGCGATGTCGCCAATGAACCATTCAGCGCAATAGGTAGAACCGAAGTCCCACTGCAATGGAGTGTAGGCTGCGTTGACGATATTCTCGGCAGCCGACTGTGAACCCGTGTTGAAATAGTCGTCGATGCGCGTGATGCCTGGTGTTTCTTCTTCGAGCCAGTCATTACAACCGGTCAGCGTGGCCATGGACAGACCCATGAAGAGATATTTAAAGTATTTGGTATTCATGATGTTTATGCTTTATTAATCTTACGCTAGTGTTAGAAAGTCAGCTGTGCACCCATGAGGAACGTGCGAGCCTGAGGATAGTTACCATAGTCCACGCCGCTGCCAACCTCGGGGTCGTAGCCTTTGTAGCCGGTAATGGTAAAGAGATTGCTGCATGAAGCATAGATTCTCAGACGGCTGATGCCTGCCTTCGAGATGAGGTTCTTAGGCAGCGAGTAGCCCAGCTGGATGTTCTTCAGGCGCAGGAAACTGCCGTTTTCAACAAAGCGGTCGGAGATGGCGTTGTTGATAGAGTTGTAGGGATTGGGGATGCTACCCTCCTGGCCCACGATGTTGCCATTGTCGTCATAGACGTTGTGCCACACATTACCCATATAGTCGGCCAAGGCACACTCGGTGCCGGTGCCTTCCAGACGGCGGCGCATATCGTTATAGATATTGTTGCCGGCCTGACCCGAGAAGAACATAGAGAAATCAATGCCCTGATAGTCGGCCGTGAGGTTCAGACCATAGGTCACCGTGGGGAAGGGATTGCCGATGTCCACCTTATCGTACTCGTCAATCTTGCCGTCGGGCTGTCCAGCAGGACCTGACACATCTTCATATTTAGCATCGCCGGCATGATAGGGCTGTGCAGCACCATAGCCCCACATAGCCGATGCAGCCTCTTCGTCGGTTTGATAGACACCTAAGTATTTGTAGCCCATGAAGGTATAGAGGGGATAACCCTGGTCGCAGATGCGGATACCGTCGCTGTTGCGAACGATGTCGCCACCATTCAGCGAAGAGAGTTCGTTCTTGATGAACGACACGTTGGCATCGACTGAATAGTTCACCTTGCCAATGCTATTGAAATGACCTAACTGGATTTCCACGCCCAGGTTGCGCACCTTGCCGACATTGGCTTGTGCATCATAGAGGTTGCCAATCCAAGCAGGACCTTTCACCGTGAGCAACATGTCCTTAGTGTCGCGGACAAAGCCTTCAATGCTTCCGTAGAGTTTCTTGTTCCACAAGCTGAAATCAACACCCAGGTTCCAGGTCTCGGTGAGCTCCCATCGGCCGCCCTGATTCTTCCATGTGATGACCGTGGCACCGCCAGTCAGCGCCTGAGTCTGTCCCAGTACGTAGCTCACGAAAGTGGGAGCTGTGGACTGAACGGTCTGATTAAAGGCATCGTTGCCAATCTTATCGTTACCGATGCGACCCCAACCGAAGCGCACCTTCATGTTGTCAAGCCAATCCACTTTCTTCAGGAAGTTCTCTTCGCTGGCACGCCATCCTAGCGCCAGCGAGGGGAAGTAGCCCCACTTGTTCTCTGGGAACTTGTTGGTGCCATCGGCACGTACATTGAAGGTGAAGAGGTAGCGGTCCTTATAGCTGTAGAACACGCGACCCAGCCATGAGAAGCGACGCGAACGGGTGACGTCGTCGCCAGCCAGACGGGTGGCCTGGTCGGTGTAGTTAATATACCAGTGGTTCTGGTTACTGCCGTCCTGGACGTAGTTGCCCGATGCCGACAGACCATACATGTTATATTCCTCGCCAGTCTGACCGGCCATGATAGAGAAGTTGTGGTCGTGAATCTTGTTGGCATAGGTCAGGATGTTGTTCCAAATCACTGAGCTATAGCGATAGATGCTTGAAGAAACACCGTCTTTCGTTGAATAGTCGTAGTCGGAGTGCTGATACTTCTCGCCATAGCCGCGGCCACGGTTCCAGGTCATGTCGGCGCTGACGTCGGTGCGGAAAGTGAGACCTTTGAACGGGGTAATCTCGGCATAGACGTTGGTCACAAAGCGCTCGTTGACATTCTTAGGATGCGAATGCTCAACCATAGAGAAGGGGTTGGTGACGTTCTTAAAGTTGCTGCCGGCGGCAATCTGACCGCTCAGGTCCTTGCCCTTGCGGGTGAGCGAACCTGCTGGATAGTGGGTGGGATCCCATGGCGCCATGGCCAGTGCGGCAGAGATGATGGAAGCACCTGCCGAGGCATTGTTGTTCATCACCGTACGACCATGACTGGTCATGTAGGTGGCGTTCTCGCCGACCTTCAGCCAAGGTTTCATCTGGTACGAAGTATTTATACGCAGGGTGTAGCGCTGATAGTCGCTACCGATGATGGTTCCGTCCTGGTCGTAGTAGCTGCCACTGATAGAATAGGTGCTCTTCTCAGAAGCGCCGTCAATAGACACGTGGTGGTTTTGCATGGCTGCACCCGAACGGAACACTTCGCTTTGCCAGTCGGTATCCACAGCGGAATAATCAAAACCGGCAGTGGGGTTGGCAGCATTCCAACCCAGCACGGCGGGAAAGTATTCGCTGGTGGAGGTGACATAGCGATTGATGAAGGCATTGAAACCATTATTATAATAATAGTTGTGTTTTGAGCGGGCAACACCTGTCATCGAGAGTTGGGTCTCCAGGAAGTCCTTAGACTTCATCACGTCGAGCATCTTGGTGGCACTCTGCCAGCCGTAGTAACCGTCGTAGGATATCTCGCTATGGCCGGCCTTGCCGGTGCCGTTCTTGGTGGTGACCAGGATGACGCCGTTAGCACCGCGCGAACCATAGATGGCGGTGGAAGAGGCATCTTTCAGTACTTCCATAGAGACGATATCGTTGGGCGACAGAAAGGCGATATTATCGGTGATGACGCCATCGACCACGTAGATGGGGTTGGCATCATTGACGGTGCCGATACCACGGATGCGAACGGTGGCACCAGATCCGGGCTGACCGGAGTTGAGATTCACCGATACACCGGCTGCACGACCTTGCAACGCCTGGTCTATACTGACGGCTGGCACCTTTTTCATCTGATCGGTATTGACCGTGGCCACCGAACCGGTCAGGTCGCTTTTCTTCATGGTGCCGTAGCCGATGGCCACCACCTCGTCGAGAAGCTTAGAGTCGCTGGCCATACGGACATTCATCGTTGCCGACTTGCTGAAAGGGCGTTGGGCGGTCTTATAACCTATATAAGAAAAGGTGACCGTACCGGCCTTCGAAGCCGAGAGTGTGAAGTGGCCATCAAGGTCTGTGATGGTGGCTTGCTGGGTACCAGTAATCATGACAGTGACGCCAACCAGCGGTTCGCCATCTTGATCATCTACTACCGTTCCTTGCAGTTTGATGCTTTGTGCTGCCATCAAAAGTGGTAGCATCAGCAGCGCTAAGGTAAATAGTTGTTTCTTCATTATTACTTTGGTTTTTGGTTATTGATTCGAAAATCTGGTTGCAAAGATAGGTCGATTAGACTATCAGCCCAAAAAAAATGCCACATAAAAAACTCACTTTTTGGCTTTTTTTTGCTTTTAATAATAGCGTCAAAACATCGAAGAAATGGGCGATTTTTATAAAATACCTAAAAAAAATCACCTCAGCACAAAAAAGGTTGAAAAATGATGCAGTATTATTTTATTTGTATTATCTTTGCGGCAACTAAAAACTTAAGACGACACAACATGAGAACTGCATTTTCTTTGCTATTGGCTATCTTCATGATTTCGGCACCCATGCTGGTGGGAGCACAGCACCTGACCTTGCGTAACTTCGACCGCCATGTGTATCATGCTGGCACACAGAACTGGAGCATCTCACAGGGGGCCGACGGGCGCATGCTGTTTGGCAACGCATCGGGACTGCTCACTTTCGACGGGGGACAGTGGAACGTGTACCCGAATGGCAACTATAGTGATGTGCGTGCGGTGTATTTCGACCAAGAGGGGAACCGGATTCTGGTGGGTGGTACCAAGGAACTGGGCTACTTTCAAGGCAACAGCCAAGAGAACAAGCTGGCATATTACAGTCTGAAGCACTTGCTGAGCAACAACGACCTGAACGAGGTGGAGGTGTGGAACATCAGTCGATGGAACGGCTATGCGGTGTTTCAGAACAAGACTTCCATCCTGCTGTGGGACTTCAAGGACCAGATGAAGGTGGTGAAAGTGCCTCATCGCATCGAGTCGATAGCCATCGACGAACGGGGAATACTGATTGCATGCAATGAGATGGCTTATATCTACCAGGGCAACCACCTGATCAAAATGGCTGGCATGGAACCGCTCTACGGCAAGAACATCCGGTCTGCCCTGCCCTATCACGGCAATTACCTGCTGGCTACAGAGGAGGATGGGCTGTTTCTCTACCTGACCAAAGAGCAACGGACTGTGCCTTTCGAACTGGACTTCAACTCATTTCTGAAGAAGAACCAGATTTTCTGCGCGGCCATCCTCGACGAGACGCTGGCCATTGGCACCATCCGCAACGGACTGGTGGTAAGAAATCTGAAGTCTGGACGCACCGACTATGTGAACAGTGCTCATGGATTGGAAGAGAACACGGTGCTGAGCATCGGCTTCGACCGACAACACAACATATGGATGGGACTGAACAACGGTATTGCCTATGCGCTGACTTCGGGCAGCTACTACAAGCTGCTGAACAACCACCTGGGCTCGGGATGCGCCTCGGCGCTGATGGGCAACAGGCTGTATCTGGGCACTAGCCAGGGACTTTTCGTAGCAGCCTATCCGCTGTCTAACGGTCCGACACAGGAGGAGGTGCGACTGGTGGACGGTATGAACGGACAGGTGTGGTGCTTGATGCCCTCCAACGGCTACCTGCTCTGTGGCACCGACCACGGGGCTTTTGTCATCGACAACGGGAAGTCGCAGCGCATCAAGGGGGTACTGGGCACGCTGCAGATGGTGCCACTGGTGCATCATCCTGGATATCTGCTGGGATGCGACTATGAGGGATTCTTCATTCTGAACCAGACGGGGGCACGTGTGACGCTGGCTCACCGACTGAAGGGCTTTCCGGAGATTAGCGGACAGATACTAGAGGATACAGATGGCAGCATATGGGTGTCGCACTGGCAGAAGGGTATCTATCACTTCCGGCTGAGCAGCGACATGATGAAAGCTGAGCATATGGAGTTCTTCCATGAAGGCAATGGCTTGCTGGTGAACAACCTGAACACGATCTGTAAGATTCGGAATCGGGTGTACATTTCGTCGGTGGACGGGCTGCATCACTATAATGCTAAGAAACGACAGTTGGAACTGAACAAGGAGATTAGCAGTATATTTAATAAGTATGGCAGTCCGCTGACCATCCACGAGACACCTGAGGGCGACCTTTGGGCCTACACGACGGGCTTCATGGCGCTGGCTCAGCGCAAGGACAAAGGCTACGTGGTGGACAATGTGTCGTATAATGGTATTATAGACAACCTGCAAATGTCGATGGGGGCACCGAGTTTTTTGGACAAGCAGACCATCTTCAACGGACTGGATGGGTTCTACGTGGCCTTCCACGACGAGCGCCCCGTGAAGTATGAGTCGATGGTTTACGTGCGACGCATCTACAGCACCAACGAGGGCGACTCTTTGGTGTACATGTACTTTCCAAAGAAGGAGCAACAGCCCCTGCAGGTGGCCCACAGTCAGAACTCACTGCGCATAGAGTTCATCATGCCTGAATACCGCGACCCTCAGGCTGTGACCTACTCTTACTGGCTGGAGGGCTACGACAAGGCATGGAGTTCGCCACAGGTGGTCAACAACAAGGAGTACACTCACCTGCCCAAGGGTATCTACACCTTCCACGTCAAAGCACTCAACCGACTGACAGGACAGGAGGATGAATTCCAACAAATCATTGAGATTTTGCCGGCATGGTACGAGACGTGGTGGGCCTACCTTATATATATTATATTGTTGGGACTGACTGTCTATGCACTGGCTAAATATCTGAAGATGCGCTACAACGACAAGCTGCTACGGGTCAAGAAGGAACAGGAACGACAACTGCGCGAACAGGAACGTGAGTTCCAGATACAGCAGGCTCAACAGGAAAAGGAACTGGCCCTGCTGCGCAACGAACAGCTAAACATTCAACTGAAACACAAAGCTAGCCAACTGGCAGACTCTACCATCAACCTGGTGCGCAAAAACGAGATGCTGCAAGAGATAGACCAGTCGATGTTCGAACTGTCGGAGGGTGTGAAGCACGACGAAGCAAAACCTGCCATACAGAAGCGCATCAAGGACATACGACGAGGCATCGACATGAACATGAGCGACGACTCTAACTGGCAGAAATTCGAGGAGAACTTCAACCTGGTCTATGATAACTTCATGCAGAAACTGACCGAGCAATTCCCTGACCTGAAGATGAACGACCGTAAGTTGTGCGCCTACCTTCGCATGAACTTGTCGTCGAAAGAGATTGCCTCGCTCATGAACTGCAGCGAACGCAGCATCGAGACCGCCCGATATCGCCTACGTAAAAAGCTCTCGCTGGACCAGGGCGATAACCTCGTGGCCTTCCTACAGAAATACTAATGGCAGGCACTAGCTATCGTTCGGTTTCATAAAAATTGCACTTTAACTGTATGAAAGTGGCACTATGATTATGTAAAAAAAACGTGAAGAAAAATTTAACGGCAATTAATTTTTATTGCAAACAATTTGGTATTTCGAAAAAAAATCTTACCTTTGCACGGAATTTCTACTATAACAAATCTTAAAATCAACAATAACTCGACATCATGTCGAATGTTTTAAAACAACGGAAGATAAATATAGGAAAAAGACTACAACGTTCTGAAATAATATAAATTACAATCAATAAGATGGCAACGAACACAAACAACTGGACTTTGGGAGAAATTGCCGTAATCCCGAGACAAGAGAGACTCTTGAAAAAAAACGGCAAAACGACATATAAACAGTATGTAAGCTCTCGCTACTTGTGCATACGAGAGGAGAGCAACACAGAACGTGGCATACTGCTGAAAGTGCTTGGCAAGACAACACCCAAGCACATAAAAATATGTAATGGCGAGCCGTACAGCCAGGATGACATAGATCAGCAGTTCTACAACACCATCTACTTTAGTTATCCCTACCCCTCAAAAGAAGAAACGGACGAAGTAAACAGTATTCTTCGCAACAATCCAAAACTAATAAACTTGCTTGAAGAGGCATCTATGCGCGTAAGACCATCCTCTACGTTCTGGGTGAAGGACACAAAGCGCAACCTGTTGTTCCAGAAGCAGCTGCAGTTTCTTGACGCAAACACAGGCGAGCTACACCGCCCAGACGACAACCAGCCTCGCTATCGTCTCTCAATCGTGTATTTCTATAAAGGTGAACTGATTTGGTAACTACACCACACGCGATATAAGCACAGAGGGTATGCTCTTCATCAGCATACCCTCTGTGTTGTATTTGACGGTCAATAACATCGTGAACAAAAGATAAAAAAAATCCAAACCACCAAAATTGGTAATTTGGATTCTCATTTGGTCGGGATTACTGGACTCGAACCAGCGACCTCGCGCCCCCCAGACGTGTGCGCTACCAACTGCGCTAAATCCCGATCATAACGCGCTTCTCTCGAATTGCGGATGCAAAGGTACTGACTTTTTCTGAAACTGCCAAATTTTTCTGCATCTTTTTCACGTTTTTCCAAAAATCTTTAATTATTAAGGGGCGATAGTAGCATTTTGACATTTATTTTGTAACTTTGCCGTCAATTATGGAGACTTACAACATCATAGCACCGGAGAGGCTGAAGGCAACCATCAAACTGCCTGCCTCGAAGAGCATTTCCAACCGTGCACTCATCATACATGCACTGACGGGAGGCAATGTGCTGCCTGACAACCTGAGCGACTGCGACGACACGGAGGTGATTATTCGAGCACTGGAACAGATGCCACACGTCATCGACATCAAAGCGGCTGGCACTGCCATGCGCTTCATGACTGCATTCCTGTCGGCTACCGAACGTGGCGAACACATCCTTACGGGCACAGACCGTATGAAACACAGACCCATCAAACTGCTGGTAGACGCGCTGCGACACTTGGGGGCCGATATAGAATACGTGGGGGAGAACGGTTTTCCACCGCTGAGAATCAACGGACAGCAACTGGAAGGCGGCGAATTGGAGATTGCCGGTAACATGTCGTCGCAATACACTTCGGCCCTGCTGATGATTGGTCCTGTACTAAAGAAGGGACTGACGCTGCGACTGACCGGTGAGATCATCTCGCGTCCATACATAGACCTAACGCTATGGACGATGCGCGAGTTTGGCGCCGATGCCGAATGGACATCGATAGATACCATCACCGTGCAGCCTAAGCCCTACGTGGCACGCCCCTACCTGATAGAAAATGACTGGAGTGGTGCCAGCTACTGGTACGAGATGGTAGCGCTGAGCAAGGACGAGGATGCCGAGGTGAAGCTGAGCGGACTGATGGATGGTTCGAAACAGGGCGACTCTGGTGTACGCTATCTGTTCAGTCTATTGGGCGTGAAGACTATCTTTGAGACAAAAGAAGCTGGTGTACCCACCACGGTGACGCTGAGGAAGAGCGGACGCCACGTGCCCAGATTGGAATATGACTTTGTGAACATGCCCGACCTGGCGCAGACATTCGTCTGCACTTGTTGCGCGCTGGGAGTTCCCTTCCATTTTACTGGACTACAGACGCTGAAAATCAAGGAGACCGACCGCATCGCTGCGCTGACTACCGAGATGCAGAAAATGGGCATCGAGCTGAAGAGCGCTAACGACTGCGAGCTGATGTGGGACGGCAAACGCGCATCCGTAGCCGACGACATTCCCTACTCTATTGACACATACGAAGACCACCGCATGGCACTGGCATTTGCACCAATGGCCTTACGCATGCCTGTCTGCATCAACAACCCACAGGTGGTGAGCAAGTCGTACCCCATGTATTGGGACGACCTGGAGAAAACTGGATTCATAATCAATAAGCAATAAAAGCGTATGCAGTTTGCACTAATTTGTATCATATCACTGGCAGTGCTGGGCATTGTGGCAGCACTGTCGTCAATGCTGACGAAAGGTGGCACTGACGCTCCTGTTGTAGAGGGCGAGGACTGTGCCACATGCAGCAGCAAAGCATCGGGCGACTGTAAGATTGCATGCCTAATGGAAGAGAAAAAACGCCGAGAAAGCAATAAAACGGCAATTTAGGAGTTTTTCTTTTAGATGCGTAGATTATTACATATTGGTATAGGTAGCGTCATCAGCTTCCTGCTGATGACAGCTTGCTCTACGCAAAAAAATACGGGAAAGAGCCGATTCTGGCATTCTTTTACAGCAAAATACAACACTTATTACAACGGATCTCTGGCGTACATAGAAGGTGACGAGGAGAAAGAAAAAGGCAACAAGGACAACTTCACGGAGATGTTGCCCCTATATGCCGTGGGCAATAAGGGAAGCCGTGACCTGGGAAAAGGGAAATACGACCGCACGATAGAGAAAATGGAAAAGACCATCAAGTTGCACTCTATCAAGGCGAAGCCGGAATGGAACAAGACGAGGAGGAAGACGGCTCGCGACAGGGAATGGCTGTCGCGCGGAGAGTACAACCCGTTCTTATGGAAGGCATGGCTGCTAATGGGACAGGCACAGTTTCAGAAGGGTGCCTTCGACGAAGCAGCCGCCACGTTCTCATATGTCAGCAGACTATACCAAGGACAGCCTGCCATCAACGGTATGGCAAGGGCTTGGCTGGCTCGCTGCTACACGGAGCTAGACTGGCTGTATGATGCGGAGGACGTGATTAGAAACATGAACCGCGACAGCATCCATTACAAGGCGCAGAAGACCTGGGATGCCACGCTGGCCGACTACTATCTGAGGAACAGGGAACTGGAAAAGGCGCTACCCTACCTGCGCAAGACGGCTAAACACGAGAAGCGCACAACACAGAAGGCACGCATATGGTACTTGACAGGACAGGTGGAGGCGGCACTGAACCATAAAGAACTGTCGTACAAGGCTTACCAAAAGGTGGTGAGACTAAACCCGCCCTACGAACTGGAGTTTAATGCGCGGATAGCACAGACGGAGGTAATGGCCAAGGCTAATGCCAAGAAGATGATTGGCCGACTGAAGCGCATGGCGGCATCGGACAACAACAAGGAATACCTAGACCAGGTGTACTATGCCATCGGAAACATCTACCTGATGCAGAAGGATACAGCAAAGGCTATCGGGGCCTACGAAACAGGCAACGAGAAGGCTACTCGCAGCGGCATAGAGAAAGGTGTGCTACTACTGAAACTGGGTAACCTATACTGGGAAAAAGAGAAATACAACGATGCACAGCGCTGCTATGGCGAGGCGATAGGCCTGCTGGATAAGGACCGCGACGACTACGAGAGTCTGTCACAGCGTTCAAAGGTGCTGGACGAGCTGGTGCCACACACTGACGCTGTCTATCTGCAAGACTCGCTGCAGGCGCTGGCTAAGTTGCCGGAAAAGGAACGACTGGCTGCCATTGACCGGGTGATTGATGCTTTGAAGAAAAAGGAGAAGGAGGAACGCGACAAGGAGTTAGAGGCCGAGGTGGAGAAACTGCAACAGAAAGCGAGTGCCACTGGCGGACGAAACATGCGTAACACGACACCGCAGCAAGGCAACAAAACGGGAAAGGATGGTAAGTGGTACTTCTACAACCAAATGGCAGTGAACCAGGGTAAACAGCAGTTCCAGCGACAATGGGGAAAACGTGAGAACGTGGACGACTGGCAACGTGCAAATAAGACGGTGGTAAACCTGCAGGGAGAGGCTGAAAGCGGGGAAGCAGCCGATAGTCTGGACTTGGCTGACAACGGTGTGAATGATGAAACGGAGAATGAGACAAAGAACACAGAGGCCGACTCGCTGGCTAACGACCCGCACAACCGTGAATACTATTTGGCTCAGATTCCTTTCACCGAGGAGCAACAGGCCGAGAGCAATGCTGCCATTATGGACGGACTGTTTAACTCGGGCGTTATCTTCAAAGATAAGCTGGAGAACCTGAAACTTTCGGAGAAACAGTTACTGAGACTGACATCGCAATATCCTGAATATGAACAGAACGACAAGGCTTGGTATCATCTGTTCTTGTTGTACTCGCTAAGGGGCGACACACTGATGGCTAACAATTGTCTGACAAGAATGCAGACCGACTACCCCGAGAGCGAATGGACCATTCTGCTGAGCGACCCGTACTTTGAGGAGAACGCCCGCTTTGGCGAACATCTAGAGGATTCTATTTACGGGGCTACCTACGAGGCCTTCAAGGCGAGCAAGCACGAGATGATTCAGGCAAATGCTAAGTTGTCGGCAGAACGTTTCCCCTTGGGCGAGAACAGGGCTAAGTTTTTGTTCATCAACGGACTGAGTCTGCTAAACCAGGGCGATGCCACAGGTTGTGTGGAAAACCTGAAGACGGTGGTAGAAAAATATCCGCAAAGCGAGGTTTCGGGGATGGCTGGCATGATTGTCAAGGGCGTACAGGAGGGACGCACACTGCATGGCGGCAAATTTGATCTGGACGATATTTGGTCGAGACGCGACATCACGGCAAGCAATGACTCGGTGGCAACCGACACACTGTCGGCAGAGCGTAACGTGCCATTCCACTTCATCTTGATTTATCAGACGGACTCGTTGAACGAGAACCAACTGCTGTTCGAGATGGCGCGATTTAACTTCTCCAACTTCCTGGTGCGCAACTTCGACATGGAGATAGAACACAACAACGGCATCAACCGCATGCTGATACGTGGTTTCCTGAACTTCGACGAAGCACTGCAGTATGCTCGACAATTACATAGCGCACAGCCCATGAACGACATACTAAAGAGATGTCGCACGCTAATCATCAGCGAGCACAACCTAGGAATGATAGGCACGCGCTACAGCTACAAGGACTACGATACATTCTACGAGAAAACGTTCTTGCCACTACCCATCACCAACGAGAACTTGCTACAGCAGCCCGACTACGAGCAGCCTGTGATAGATGCCGAGGATGAGGTGACTCCAAAAACGGAGGAGAACAGCGAGGATGATGAGGAGTTTGATTTAGAAGACTTATGGTAACGATATGACAAACGGACAATTGCTATGGGTGGATGATGAGATGGAACTGCTGAAGGCCTACATCATCTTTCTCGAGAAAAAGGGATACTCGGTGACAACAGTGTCGAACGGTACTGATGCCATCGACTTGTGCGAAGAGCGTTCGTTCGACTTGGTGATACTAGACGAACAAATGCCTGGACTATCGGGACTGGAAACACTGCAACGTATCAAAGAGATTGCACCAGCAACACCCGTTGTAATGGTTACCAAAAGCGAGGAGGAGAACATCATGAACCAGGCTATCGGACAAAAAATTGCCGACTACCTGATAAAACCGGTGAACCCCAACCAAATCCTGCTGACGCTGAAAAAAAATATCCACCGACGGGAAATTGAGACGGAGGTAACACAGACACAATACCAACAGCAGTTCCAACAGATTGCCATGCAAATCATGGATTGTAATACTTGGGACGATTGGGTTGAGGTGTATAAACGACTGGTACATTGGGAACTGGAACTGAGCAGTACGGACTCGCAGATGTCGGAGATGCTAGCCATGCAGAAGGAGGAGGCCAACCTGGGCTTCTCGAAATTTGTAAAGAAGAACTACATGGACTGGATAACCGATAGTAAGCCAGCACCACTGATGTCGCATCGTATCTTTAAGGAGTGCGTGTTCCCCCTACTCGACCAAAAGGAGAAGGTATTCATGGTGGTTCTCGACAATTTCCGATATGACCAGTGGCGCATGCTGGCACAGGAGATTGGTGACCAGTTCGACATCGACGAGAATGTCTATTCTTCAATACTACCCACAGCTACACAATATGCACGTAACGCCATCTTTAGCGGACTAATGCCCAACAAAATTGCAAAGATGTTCCCTGACTTGTGGGTGGACGAAGACGAGGAGGAAGGGAAAAACCTGAACGAGGGACCGCTCATCCAAACACAACTTGAGCGCTATAGACGACACGAGACTTTCTCATATCATAAGATTAACACATCGGCAGAGGCTGAGCGATTCATGCAACAGCTGAACACACTTGACAAAAACCAGCTGAACGTAGTGGTATTCAACTTTATCGACATGTTAAGCCATGCTAGGACAGAGTCGAGAATGGTACGAGAGCTGGCTAACAGTGAGTCAGCTTACCGCAGCATCACACTGTCGTGGTTCCGCCACTCGGTGATTGCCGAGTTCTTCAGATGGTTGGCACAAACGGACTACAAGGTGATTGTGACCACCGACCACGGCAGCATACGCTGTACAAAGCCGGTGAAAATAGTGGGCGACCGCAATACAAACACTAACCTGCGCTATAAACTGGGTAAGAACCTGTCGTACGACTCGAAGGAACTGTTCGTCATCAAAGAACCGGAGAAAGCTCAACTGCCTTCACCCAACCTTTCTACAAGTTACGTTTTCGCCACCGGCGACTCGTTCTTCGCTTATCCAAACAACTATAATTACTATGTCTCCTACTATCGTGACACATTCCAGCACGGAGGCATCTCTATGGAAGAAATGATTATCCCGCTCATCACTATGACGGGAAAGAAAAGATAAAAGGACAACTATGGAAATCAAGATTCAGAACTTAGAAACAATTCGTGAGGCTGCTCGCGAGTTTATTAACAACATAGGCGAACGCCGTGTATTTGCTTTCTACGGCAAGATGGGAGCCGGAAAGACTACTTTCGTAAAGGCTATCTGCGAGGAGCTGGGCGTAGAGGATGTTATCACGAGTCCTACTTTCGCTATTGTAAATGAGTATGAGATAAATAATGCAGAACTTCTCTCTCTTCATTCTTCATCTATCTACCACTTTGACTTCTATCGCATCAAGAAACTGGAAGAGGTTTACGACATGGGGTATGAAGAGTATTTCTATAGTGGCAGCTTATGTTTCATTGAATGGCCAGAGCTGATAGAGGAGGTCCTGCCTGAAGATGCTGTTCGCGTCACCATCGAAGAGAACGCTGATGGTTCTCGAAGCGTAAAGTTCTAAGAATGCGAAGCGCCTACATTGCATAAAATGTCTGGAATAAAAGTCGTTATTACATTCCGACGTACGAGTCATCTAACCATGAGCATCGTTAAGAATGGCGATGTGCATGTTTCTGCTCCACGCCTTTTCCCGCGTTCGGAAGTAGAGAAATTCGTAAATGATCATCAAGAATGGATAGAGAAAGCGCGTAATAGGAAATTAGCAGCAGAAGAGAAAAGAAAAATGTTTTATGCGCAATTACCCCTTAAAAAGCGTTCTGAGCGCGAAGAATCCATTCAGCGACTGGACTTTAAGGTGAAGGCGCTTCTCGCCTTCCACGCTCCTAAAATGGGCGTAAAACCTTCGGAGATAACATACAAGGCCACCAAGTCGCGATGGGGTATGTGTGACGTCCGTACAAAACAAATTTGCTTCAGTTTATATCTTTTGTTGCTGCCAGACTGGTGCATAGAGCATGTGGTGGTCCACGAGTTGGCTCATCTGAAGGAAGCTAACCATGGGTCTCGTTTCTATGCACTGATGGACCAGCACTTTCCAATGTGGAAAGAAGCCAAGAAAGCAACAGCGAAAATAGTTATTTAACCACCACTTTCCTACCCTTATACAGATAGATTCCTGATTTAGCAGGTCTTTCTCCTAACTGACGGCCATCGAGAGTGAACCACTCTTCCTGCGCATGGTTGTCTGTGCTTTGTTTGATACCTGTATCATAGGCGTCCCATTGCTCTGTGAGGAATTGGACTTTGCGACTCAGATTCCACTTGAAACTATCTTTTCTTCCGTTGATGTTATCTTGATTATACTGTGGCCAGCGAATACCATCACACTGGCTGGCTTCTGCTATCTGATTAATAAACTCGTCAATATAGGTATCTACTTGTGAGTAATTAACAGACAAGAAGTGCCACCATAGTTGTTTTACACGTTCTTGGAAACGAGGATAACGGGCTATCTCCCCTATCCAGCTCTGCGAGAAGCTGGGCTTATCATAAATAAAACGCAGATGATCACGACGGAAGGCATTACCAAAGTCCCATACTGGACCAAACTTTAGTTTACTGTCAAAGCCTCTGTCCTTACTGATAAAACAACTGCCATGAAACGACTCACAATCATCCATGATTTCTTGAACGATATAATAACGTGCAAGGACGTCCATATCTATTTTTTCCTCCCATTCCGTAGAACTCTTATCAGTCTGATAGATGGCGGCATCTGTAGCTTTCAGGTAATCGGACAGATAGTCATATTGCTTTTCTGAAAGTGTATCAGGAGAGTGGTATGTGAAACGAAGCATTTCACCATTAGACTCATAGAAACGTATTTGTTGATCATCATCGTAGTTGTCAATCTCTATCAGCCAACCACCTGTGATGTTATAAGGATCAGATTCACGATTGTCTTGCTCCACAATATTCACTCTATCATGGGCAACACGAATCTTTTCTGTAAGCATATATAGTCCCTTGTAATCGCCATTGATGACCAATTCTACGGGACGCTGAGAAGGGGTATAGTCAAGCCCCATAAGGCGACTCAGTTCAAAGCCGACTGTATTGCGTAGCGTTGCATAGTCGTCATCTGCATTGGCCATCAATACAAAATGACGGCTTTGGGTCAAGCCCATGGGTGTCACTTTCTCTTCAAACTTCAGTCGATATGGCTTTTTCTCAAAGGCAGACCATGTATAGTTTCCACGTCCTTTAATCCATAACGACAATGGACCTTCTTCACTGCCCAACGGGCTATACGCGCTACCGTTTGGAACATTCAAGAAACAAGAGCCATGAACATAGTTATCCTTGGAATCGACAGGATTCTCGGTATTGATATACAGAACTGGTAATGTACCGGAGAAGGATTGCGCTATTGACTCATTCAAGGTAATATGATAACGGAACTCAGACGGAACTATTTCAATGGTATAAGTACCTGAAGTACGCGCTAGATACCAAGCTCCGCCATCTACGACCATTTCTCCCGACAGCTCCTGGCAGCCATCATAGGGAGCACATAAAAGATTCTTCCAGAAATCACTCCGTCCAAAAACAGAAGAAGGCACAATCTTAAACCAACCTTCATCTGTATTACAGGAGACCGTTATCTTCCAAGTCACACCATCATCTTGCAAAACAAAGGGATAATCCTTGTTTTGTTGATCCCAATCGTTGAGCCATCCTATTAAATAATAGCTCTCGGGAGTCTGCACCTTAGACTCCTGGGCAAAACATGTAAATGGTATAATTATATAAATAAGAATGCTGAAGACAACGAATCTCATAATTCAAATAATTAGTAGAATAAAAAAAGTGCCCCCACCTTCACGATGGGAGCACTTAATATATTTACATCATAAAACTCGTTTAACGGAGTCTTACTCAGCCTTTGCCTCTTCAGCAGCGGGAGCCTCTGCAGCAGGTGCTTCCTCAGCCTTAGCCTCCTCAGCAACAGGAGCCTCCTGTGCGGGAGCTTCAGCCTTAGCAGACTTGCGTGAGCGACGAGTAGTCTTCTTCTTGGTCTCAGTCTTTGCCATTTCGGGATCGAAGTCAACGAGCTCGATGAAGCAGATCTGAGCAGCGTCACCCTGACGAGCACCCAACTTGATGATGCGGGTATATCCACCGGGACGATCGCCTACCTTCTCAGCTACCGTAGAGAAGAGCTCCTTGATAGCTTCCTTGTTCTGAAGGTAGCTGAAAACTACACGACGAGAATTAGTTGAATCCTCCTTAGCCTTAGTGATAAGGGGCTCAACATACTTCTTGAGGGCCTTAGCCTTTGCCACGGTCGTAGTGATTCTTTTGTGCATGATCAGCGAGATAGCCATGTTAGCAAGCATGGCACTGCGGTGAGATGCAGTACGACCGAGATGATTGAATTTCTTATTATGTCTCATTGTTGTTTTTACTTTTTATTGGGCAATTCCAATTCTGGTTTGTTAACAGTTAATTGTCAACAGAATTATTCTTTGTCCAGTTTATACTTGGTAATTTCGGTTCCAAACGACAGATTCAGACTCTCTAGCAAATCATCAAGCTCAGTGAGCGATTTCTTACCAAAGTTACGGAACTTCAAGAGGTCAGTCTTGTTGTACTGAACAAGATCACCGAGTGTCTCTACATCAGCAGCCTTCAGACAGTTAAGAGCACGAACACTAAGGTTCATGTCAACAAGCTTAGTCTTCAGCAACTGACGCATATGAAGTACTTCCTCATCAAACTCCTGATTAACCTCACTCTCGTTATTCTCGAGTGTAATCTTCTCATCAGAGAAGAGCATAAAGTGATAGATAAGGATTTTAGCAGCCTCTTTCAGAGCCTCCTTTGGGTGAATGGAACCGTCCGTTGTTACTTCGAGTACGAGCTTATCGTAGTCGGTCTTCTGCTCAACACGATAGGGCTCAACAGCGAACTTAACGTTACGGATGGGGGTGTAGATAGAATCGATGGGGATTACGTTGACATCTGTGCAGAACTCTCGATTCTCTTCAGAAGGAACATAGCCACGACCTTTATTAATGGTCAAATCTATCTGCATTGAAGCTTTAGCGTCGAGATGACAAATCACCAAATCGGGATTTAACACTTCAAATCCAGTCAGATACTTGCCTATATCACCAGCCTTAAATTCAGTAGAATTCTCAACGGTGATGCTGACTTTTTCGTTCTCGAATTCTTCTACTACTTGACGGAACCTTACTTGCTTCAGGTTCAGGATAATATTGGTTACATCTTCCTTAACACCAGGAACTGACGAGAACTCATGCTCAACACCCGTAATACGGATTGTGTTGATAGCATAACCCTCGAGCGATGAAAGGAGTATGCGGCGCAAGGCGTTACCAATGGTTACACCGAAGCCAGGCTCCAACGGACGAAATTCGAACTTGCCGAATCGATCGTTGGCTTCCAACATTACCACTTTATCGGGTTTTTGAAATGCTAATATCGCCATTAACTTAATGATTTTTATTAGTTCTTAGAGTACAACTCAACGATTAACTGCTCCTTAATATTCTCGGGGATGTCAGCACGCTCAGGCTTGTGAAGGAACTTACCTGCCTTCTGCTGCTCGTCCCACTCGATCCAGGGGTACTTGCTGTGATTGAAGCCAGCCAATGCGTCAGCAATAACCTCGAGAGACTTAGCCTTCTCACGAACGCCAACTACCATACCAGGCTTAACAGCAAATGAAGGAATATTAACTACCTTTCCGTCAACAACAATATGACGATGGCCTACCAACTGACGAGCGGCTGCACGTGTAGGAGCGAGTCCCATACGGAATACCACATTGTCAAGACGACTCTCGAGGTTCTGAAGCAGCACCTCACCGGTGATACCCTCAGCCTTAGCGGCCTTCTCAAACATGATGCGGAACTGGCGCTCGAGCACACCATAAGTGTACTTAGCCTTCTGCTTCTCTGCCAGCATGACTGCATACTCCGACTGCTTGCGGCGGCGGTTATTGCCATGCTGTCCAGGAGGGAAGTTTCTCCTAGACAAAACTTTGTCCGGTCCGTAGATGGCTTCGCCAAAACGGCGGGCAATTTTAGATTTCGGTCCAATATACTTTGCCATAATATCTTAGATAATTTTCTTTAAATAATAAATGATAGGTTTGACTCTGTTCTTCAAGCGTAGAAAGTCGAAACCGAATAATTATACGCGACGACGCTTTGGAGGACGACAACCATTGTGTGGCAATGGAGTAACATCAACGATCTCCATAACCTCGATACCGGCACCATGGATAGCACGAATAGCTGATTCACGACCATTACCGGGACCCTTTACAAAGGCCTTAACCTTACGCAGACCCAAGTCGAAAGCGACCTTAGCGCAATCCTCTGCAGCCATCTGAGCAGCATAAGGAGTATTCTTCTTAGAACCACGGAAACCCATCTTACCAGCAGATGACCAAGAGATTACCTGACCCTCGTCATTTGCCAAAGATACAATAATATTATTGAAAGAACTGTGAACATGAAGCTGACCTACTGCGGTAACCTTCAC
>JAILHK010000044.1 GCA_024695815.1 Prevotella sp. | reverse complement strand
TACCGACGACCTGTGCCGCCACATCTCCAAGCACGGTACCATCTACACCTCCGATGTGGTGAAGGGTGTCATCGAGCGCTTCGTGCTCTGCTTCGAGGAGCTGCTGCACGAGGGCTACAAGATCAAGCTCGACGGTCTGGGCACGTTCTCGCTGAAGATGAGTACCATAGGTGCTGGATCGGCGGAGGAGTTCGGAGTGCAGAACATCAGAAAACTGCAGGTGAAGTTCAACGGCGACAAGAAGAAGTTCTCTGAGTACGCTAGTCCTACGTTCATGAAGAACGCTCGCTTCGAGATTGAACCAGATGCTAGTGAGACCGCGAGTCAGGGGGAGAATGAGGACTAGGACCCCTCCCCGACCCTCCCAAGGGGAGGGAGGAAAACAAACCAAACCCCTCCCTTCCGCAGAACTCCCCTCCCTTCAAGGGGAGGGGCTAGGGGTGGGGTCTGTATCTCCATTGGCAGTTAGAACAACACTGACCCCACCCCCGACCCCTCCCCTACATGGGAGGGGAGGGGGTCCCTGTTTTTCACCTTTTGTCAAGAACAAAATCGTAATCAACCAAATTAACCGAATAATACCATGAAAAACAAAATTGAAACTTGGATATTTATCGTGCAGACCATCATCGCCATCCTTACGGCGATCGCCACCAGCCTCGGCGTGGCAAGTTGTATGAATTAAACAAAAATCCCCTCCCGAAAAAGGAGGGGAACTTTTTTATTAGATAGGTTGTTTTATCCGAGTTACTTCATCTTTTCCCTAATATGTTCCTCGTACTCAGCCAGTTCGCGCTCACCGATGTGGGCAAGACCGTAGTGCTCGTCATGCTGAGAGAAGTCGAGACCCACCTTCTCGCTGTAGGCAGAGACACGCATGGGAATCATAAGGTCTATCAGACGATAGCCGAGCCAACTCATAGCGAAGGTGTAGGCAAAGACAATGACAATGGCCAGCAGATGATAGAGGAAGACTACAAAGCCCTCCCACGTGCCAGCGATAAGGCCCTCCTGAATGAAGATGCCTGTGAGCACGGTGCCGAAGATACCACCTGTTCCGTGGGTGGGAAATACATCGAGGGCATCATCGATGCTGGTGTGCGAACGCCAATAAACGGCGATGTTACAGATCATCGTGATGACAAAGGCGATAAAGATGCTCTGACCCACGGTGACATAACCGGCTGAGGGGGTGATGGCTACCAAGCCCACAACGCAACCTACAGCGGCACCCATAGCCGAGGGCTTGCGACCACGCAGACAGTCGAAGAAGATCCAGGTCATCATAGCCGTTGCAGAGGCGGTGTTGGTGTTGAGGAAGGCCTTGATAGCCACACCATCGGCATGGAGCGACGAACCGGCATTGAAGCCAAACCATCCGAGCCACAGCATGGCGGCACCCAGCAGCACGAAGGGTATGTTGGCGGGTTCACTCTTGCGCGTCTCAGCCTTACGGCGTCCAAGATAGATGGCACCTGCCAGCGCTGCCACGCCCGAAGAAGCGTGCACCACGATACCACCGGCAAAGTCAATGACGCCCCACTTCATGAAAAGGCCTTCGGGATGCCACGTCATGTGAGCCAGCGGACAGTAGATGACAAAGAAGAAGAACATCATAAAGAACATATAGGCCGAGAAGCGCACGCGCTCGGCAAACGAGCCGGTGATCAGCGAAGGGGTGATGATGGCAAATTTCATCTGAAACAGGGCAAAGAGTGCTAGAGGAATGGTAGCGCCACCCAACACATAGCCCGTGGGAGTGGTATACACATCGGCACCAACGTGTTGGAACATGAAGAAGGTCAGAGGATTGCCTATCACGCCACCTATGTCGTCGCCAAAGCAGAGCGAGAAACCTACTACGACCCATAGCACGGAGATAAGGCCCATGGCGATAAATGACTGCAGCATGGTGGAGATGACATTCTTAGCACCTACCATACCACCATAGAAAAAAGAGAGACCTGGGGTCATCATCAGTACAAAGATGGTGGCCGTAATCAGCCAGGCTACATCCGCTGCAGAGATAACCGACCAGTCACACTCAAAAGTGGGTTCACCAACAAACAATCCTGCAAAGGCAATCAGCGTCATAGCTGACATCAGAATAATCCAGCGTTTTTTAATTTTCATTGTTCTTATTATTTTTACAATTCCTACATTTGGATTGCAAAATTATGGCAAAACGACAGATTAACGTCCCTACAGACGGCTTTTTTCAGCTACAAAATGACGATTATTTACACTTTGATATAAAACGCACAAGAATACTAACAAATTGAAAGCGACAGCTCCCAAATCCATGCCCGCAGCAAGCTGCATGCTGGATTTAGGGGCTGTCGCATGGACTTGAACGACCTGACGTCGAAGTCGCTGAAGAAGCGTGCCTCGCTCCTCAACGTGAAGGAGTTGGCGGGAATTGAGATCGCGAGTCAGGGGGAGAATGAGGACTAACCCCTATCCAAGACCCCACCCCCGACCCCTCCCCTACATGGGAGGGGAAAACAACACAACACAACATCCCCTTGCCAACAACCCAACAACCCCTCCCCGACCCTCCCGAGGGAGGAAGTTAAGTCTCCCCCTTGGGGAGATTTAGAGGGGTCGGTTTTATCCGAAATAGTCGATCTGCATAGCCTTGCGAACCTCGCTCATGGTCTGAGCACCCACCTCACGGGCGGCATCGGTACCCTTGCGCAGGATGTTGTAGATCTCAGGGATATCCTTCTCCAGTTCAGCACGGCGCTGACGCATAGGCTCCAGGAACTTGTTGATAACCTCGTTGAGGAACTTCTTGCACTTCATATCGCCCAATCCGCCACGAGTGTAGTGCTCTTTCAGTTCGTCGAGATTCTGATACTCTGGCCAGAAGTTCTTGAAATCCTCATCGGTAGAGAAGGCATCAAGATAAGTGAATACGGCGTTGCCCTCTACATGACCAGGGTCACTGACGTTAAGGTGTGTGGGGTCGGTGTACATAGAGCGCACCTTCTGCCATACCTCGTCGGCAGAGTCTGAGAGGTAGATGCAGTTGCCCAGCGACTTAGACATTTTCTCCTTGCCGTCGGTGCCAGGAAGGCGACGTGCCGTGAGGTTCTCTGGCAACATGATATTGGGCTCTACCAGCACAGGGCCGTAGGTATTGTTGAAACGGTTCACCAGCTCGCGTGTGACCTCAAGCATCGGTTCCTGGTCTTCGCCAGCAGGCACGGTAGTAGCCTTAAAGAGGGTGATGTCGGCAGCCTGCGACACGGGGTAACAGAAAAAGCCCAAAGGGATGCTCTCGCCACTGAAGCCACGCATTTTAATTTCAGTCTTCACGGTAGGATTTCGCTGCACACGGCTCACGGTGATGAGGTTCATCAGATAGGTGGTCAACTCAGCCAACTCGGGCACACCGCTCTGGATAAAGAGCGTGCACTTGTTGGGGTCAAGACCTGCTGAGAGATAGTCCAGAGCCACCTGTGTGACGCTGTTGCGAATCTTCTCTGGGTTGTCAGCATTATCTGTCAGGGCCTGCACATCGGCCATAAATACAAACATGCGGTCGTAGTCGCCAGCGTTCTGCAGTTCCACGCGTCGGCGAAGCGAGCCAACGAAGTGGCCCAAGTGTAGTTTTCCTGTAGGGCGGTCGCCCGTCAAAATTACTTTTCCCATTTTTATTCTATTGATTAAGTTTTATATTTGCTCTTTTGCATTCTATAGCAGTAAAGTAAGCTATTCGAATTCCAGTTGATCCACGCGCTTCTGCATCTTGCGGTAGGCCTCTTGCAGGTCGCCCTGCGTGATATTGATGCTACGATCCACGTGGCGCCCCACATCGTCCAGACGGTGGGAGAAGAGCCACTCGTAGGTCTTCTGCGAATAGAAATAGCGCGACAAGGCTCCGTGCGAGGCACCGCGAATCCAGTCATAGCGCAGGCGCTGCGTCAGATGGTTACGTTTCAACCCATCTACCACCTTCTGCGACTCGCGTACCGACACGGCTCGGTCGCCTGTGCCGTGTATAATCCATAGCGGCACCTCACCCAGCTTCGTCTGGTCTTTCAGCGAGCATCCGCCACAGAGGGCCATGCCGGCAGCAATCTTCTCTGGATAGCTGCCTACGAAGTCCATGGTGCCATAGCCGCCAAGGCTCATGCCAATAACATAGACGCGCTGATGGTTGTAGGTATAATCGTTGGCGTCGAGCCAATCCAGTATGTCGTTCAGCTTGCGGGGGCTCCAGGCGCCTCCAGGGTTCTGAGGTGCCACGACGAGTGCAGGCACGTCAAGTCCGCGTTTGATGGCGTCAATGGTGCCATAGCGCAGCACACGGTCAAGATTGCGCCCACAGAGGCTGGCACCATGAAGGAAGACAAGGAGCGGTGTTGACTCCTGAGAATAATAATAGTCCTCGGGGGTGTACAACCAGAAGTTGTAGCCGCCAGGAATTACGTTCTTCTTGGCCGAGAGCAGGTCATACTGGGCATAGCCCAGCAGGGTATTCAGGGCAAATAGGCAAAATAACGCATATCGCTTCAACATAGGCTTATTCTCCTTTCTTTTTAATGACAAACTTATTAATCATGGTACCACGACAGCCCACCACCACAGCATTGCCGACAATGATGGGCGACGACTCGAAGTTGGCTCCCACCAGCTTCTTGCAGAGCACACGTCCAGTCTTGCCTTCAATCAATCGGGCATAGCCACTGGCATCGCCTGTAAAGATAAACATCTGGCCGCGTTCGTTGAGCAGTTTGACAGGCGACGACCAGCAGAAGTTGCCATAGGGCACGGTGTACTTCACGCTGCCATCAACTGTGGACAGGGCTGTCAATTCGCCACGACTTGCCGATGCACCGTTACGACAGATGTTGGCAAAAATCATATCCTTGCAATCGCCCGACCCCAGCAGTGGTGTTGAGTACATGCCGCCATCAAGCGTCTTGCCAGGCAGATTCACCCGCTGACAGGCTATCTGGCGCTCCCAGATGCGCTGTCCGGTCAGGGCTTTCAACTTAACGAAATGGCAAGTACCGCTGTCGCCCTGCTTATCGACCTCGCACGCGGTATATATATAAGGTGTACCGTCTTCCACGCGACACACCACGGTTCCATCGCTGTCATCGTGGTTGTCGTAGTGCCATACAGGCTTCATCGTGTTCAGGTTCACGCAGATCACGTTGCCGTGGTTATCGCTGAAGAAGCCATAGTTGCGATACACGCAGATACACGACTCGATGCCAGGTGCAGCTCCATGCACGCGATAGCGCAACGTCTCGACACGATGCAACAGTCCGCCAGCCTTGCGCTCGAACTTATAGAGAGACCCGTTCTCGCCAGGCCAGAAAAGATATCCGCCTGCCACTATAGGCGACGAATCGAAAGCGTGCCATCCACGCCATGCGCGTTGGTCGTTGAAAAAGAAGGTGCGCTGGTGGGTCAACAAATCGAAGGCCTGGCAACCCAACGGATTAGCAATGCTGACGCCCTGACCAGAGTAGAGGTTCATCAGTTCTGGGTCGAGCGACATGGTGCCCTTCACTACATTATAGAGGTCTAACGGCTGGCGCGAGGGCTTTCCTGTCATGAAGTTCAGGAAGAAAGCCTTGCCACAAAGTGAGCCTACCATCACCTCTTCGGCACCAAAATCGGCAGTGAGTGCCTTTGACTGCTGGCGGAACTGCTTGATCTCGGCTTCGCTCCAATGCGCGTAAAGTGGCTGTCCTGTCCATCCGGTGCCTCCACCCCACGAACCGAAACGTGTAGAGTCGGTTCGGTAAGGCGTGTGGTAGGTCCATACTGTCTCAATGGTATCGGGCGTGCCCTTCACCGTGCCCCCAAAGTCGGCATCGCGAAGCAGATTCTTGCGGAAGGTCATCACACGATCCGTACGATCATAACGATCGACATAGTCGCTCAGGAAATGCGGCATGGAGTCGGCAGTTTCCACCACGTAGTCGATGACCTGAGCCGAGGGCAGCATGGTGTCGGGTAGCGTCAGCTCTTCCAAGGTGGGTACGTGTGCCACCGTATCGCTGTCAGCTACCTGTACAGAAAACGGCGACTGACCACCCATTCCTGTACAGGCCGCCATCACCCAGAAAAGCAGGAACAATGCCTGCGCCATATATTTCATAGACTTATAATTGATAGTTCTTTACAAATTTTTCACCCTCGGCAAAGCCTTCTTCATAGAGCCGTTCAAGCTTGACAACATCCTGACACATGCGCCCCACGTCCATAGGTCGCTGAGGACGGATGACAAGCACCTCACCCCAGTCCTCCATGCGCTCAATCAGGTCAAGCTGCTCGTTGTAAACACGCACGCGCCGACTGAGCGCTACACGCAGGCGGGGATAGTCTCGATAAATCATCTTGGGGATATCAATATCGCGCTCGGTTGAACGATAACCACGATTGCGCGTCATCACTACCACGTTGAACGAATGACCTTGTTCAATTGAGCGCAGCACGGGGATGGAATCGACTATGCCGCCATCGAGCATCGGGATGCCATCTACCATTGTAATCTGAGCCACGAATGGCAGCGAACTGCTGGCTTTAGCAATGGCGGTGAGACGTGCGGCATCGATGCGCTCACTCAGATATTCGGCCCTGCCGGTCAGGCAGTTGGTGGTTACGGCCTCGAAGATGGAGGGATTACTACGATATGCCTCGTAGTCGAAAGGCAGTATCTCGTTTGGAAAACGCTCGTAGAGCACCTCAGGATTGAAGATGCTGCCATCGATAATGAGCGACTTCAGCGAGATGTAGTCATACTTCTTCAGCATGTCTATGTTCGAATAGCGCGCACGACGCGGCTGATTGCTCATATAGCTGAGCCCGTTGCAGGCACCAGCCGAGACAGCCACTACATAAGGAAAACGATAGTCGTACTTCATCAGCGCATCAAGTACGCCACTGGTGAAGACGCCACGCATTCCGCCGCCTTCTAGCACCAATCCCGTGTCTTTACCTAAACATTCCATGCGTTTTCGTTGCAAAGGTACACATTTTTTCGTTTTTTCACATTGAAATCCACACAAATTAATAAATAATGAGTAACTTTGCAGGAAATTTTCACTAACATGTTTCAAAAAGACACTTACACACGTCGCAGAGCAGAACTGAAAAAGCTGGTTGGCAACGGTGTTATCGTACTTTTCGGTAACAACGAAGCACCTGCCAACTATCCTGCCAACAGCTACGCTCCTTTCCGTCAAGACTCTTCCTTTATCTATTATTTCGGCCAGCACCGCGACGGGCTGGTGGGAGTGATCGATGTGGACAACGATGAGGAATGGCTCTTTGGCGACGATATCGATATCGAAGACATTGTGTGGATGGGCTTCGTACCGTCTGTGGCCGACCTGGCAGCAGAGGTGGGCGTCTGCAAGACGGCCCCCATGAAAGAACTGACCAACAGGCTGAAAGGTACCTGGGCAGACGCAGAGAAGCACTTCCTGCCACCTTATCGCCACGACACTAAGATTCAGATTATGGACCTGCTGGGCATCCATCCTTCTGCACAGAAGGAAGCAGCTTCACTGAAACTTATCAAAGCAGTGGTGAAGATGCGCTCTACCAAGGAGCCACAAGAGATTGACGCCATCGAACGAGCTTGCGACGTGGGCTATGCCATGCATACCACAGCACAACTGCTGATCAAGCCTGGCGTCACAGAGCGCTTCATTGGCGGACAGGTGGACGGCATAGCTCGCAGTTTAGCACAGGGCGTCAGCTTTGCTACTATCTTCTCGCAGCATGGGGAGATTATGCACGGAAGCCCCAGTGGTGCCCAACTGGAAGCTGGACGTCTGGCGCTGTGCGACGCAGGATGCGAACTGGATGACTACTGTTCAGACAACACACGCACCATGCCTGTCAGCGGACATTTCACACAGAAGCAGTTGGAAATATACTCTATCGTAGAGGCTTGTCATGACTATGTACTCGAGGTAGCCAAGCCTGGTGTAAAGTATCAGGATGTGCACTTTGCTGTTTGCCGTCTAATGACCGACCGACTGAAGGAACTGGGACTAATGAAGGGCGACACCGAAGAGGCTGTTCGCGCTGGTGCTCACGCCATGTTCCTGCCTCACGGATTAGGACACATGATGGGTATGGATGTACACGATATGGAAGGACTGGGACAAATCTACGTAGGCTTTGACAATGAGACACGTCCCAACCTGGAGCAGTTTGGCACCAATTGTCTGCGCATGGGACGACAACTGCAGGAGGGGTTCGTGGTAACCGATGAGCCAGGTATATACTTCATTCCCCACCTCATCGACCTGTGGCGCAAGGAGGGACATTGCAAAGAGTTCCTGAACTTTGACCTGCTGGAAACGTACAAGGATTTTGGCGGTATCCGCATCGAAGACGATATCCTGATTACCAAAGACGGATGCCGGTTCCTGGGTTCAAAACGCATCCCTTACCACCCTAAAGAATTAGAATCATTTATGAATAATAACTAGTTGAAAATGAAAAAATTACTATCAATCATGCTTCTGGCCGCAATGGCCTTGGGCGTACAGGCTGAAGAGAAAGACTCTGCCAAGTGCAACAAGCCTGTGTTTACCACCATTAAAGAGAATCCCATCACCAGCATCAAGGACCAAAACCGCAGTGGTACCTGCTGGGACTACTCAACACTTTCGTTCTTCGAGGCTGAAATTCTGAAGGCTACTGGCAAGACCTACGACCTCTGCGAGAGCTTCGTTGCCAACAAGACTTACATGGACCGCGCCATCCAGGTGGTTCGCTACCACGGCGACTGCCAGTTCTCACAGGGCGGCTCGGCTGAAGATGTGCTGGCCACAATGAAGAAGTTCGGCATATGTCCTGAGGGAGCCATGCCTTTCCCTGGTTCACTCTACGGCGACTCGCTGAACAACTTCAACGAGTTCTTCTCGTTGATGGAGCCTTATGTGGCTGCCATTGCCAAGAGCGACGCTAAAAAGATTTCAAGCCAGTGGAAGGTGGGACTGCAGGGCATCCTGGATGCCTACCTCGGCAAGTGCCCTGAGAGTTTCACCTACGAGGGCAAGAAGTACACACCAGAAAGCTTCGTCAAAAGCTTGGGCATCAACCTGGACGACTATGTGTCTATCACCAGCTATACGCACCACCCCTTCTATACAGGCTTTGCTGTTGAGGTGCAGGACAACTGGCGTGCGCCGCTGAGCTACAACCTGCCTATGGACGAAATGATGCAGATCATCGACAACGCTATCGAAAAAGGCTACACCATCGCATGGGGCGGCGACGTTTCTGAAGACGGCTTCACACGTCAGGGTCTGGCCTACGCCATCGACACCAAGAAGACTGAGAGTCTGGCTGGTAGCGACATGGCCCGTTGGTTGAAAATGACGGCCACAAAGAAGCGCAACCTTATCGATTCGCTGGGTTGCACCGTGCCTGAAATCACTGCTACACAGGAGCTGCGTCAGGAGCGCTTCGACAACTGGGAACTGACCGACGACCACGGCATGTTGATCTACGGCGTGGCAAAGGACCAGAATGGCAAGGAGTACTACATGGTGAAGAATTCATGGGGCGAGACAGGCGACTATAAGGGTATTTGGTACATGACCAAGACCTTTATTGCTGCCAACACAATGGACTTCCTGGTGAACAAGAACGCCATTCCCAAGAACATACGTAAGAAGTTGGGCATCTAAGCCAACGTAGGCTGTTTTCTACAAAATACGGCATATTCTGTTAATTTTTAAACAGGATATGCCGCTTTTTCGTTTTTTATCGTTACCTTTGTGTGCTATTTTGCCTTAATAGGCACCTATGGCACCTGAAACGAAGATAAAAAAACGATATAATGAATTCTAAATGGAATTACGAACTTCCTACGCCTGAACGACAGTTGGCGGCGAAAGAACTGGCAGACAAAATCAATATGAGTCCAGTTCTGGCCGAACTGCTCATCAAGCGTGGCATTCGCACAGAGTCGGCAGCCAAGCGATTCTTCCGTCCAATGCTCAGCGAGCTCATCGATCCGTTCTTGATGAACGATATGGACATCGCCGTGGACAGACTAAACGATGCCATGGGACGCAAGGAACGCATCATGGTGTATGGCGACTACGACGTGGACGGATGCACAGCGGTGGCTTTGGTGTATAAGTTCTTGCAGCAGTTCTACTCAAACATCGAGTACTATATCCCCGACCGATACGACGAGGGATACGGTATCAGCATCAAGGCTCTCGACTATGCAGCGCAAGCTGGCGTGAAGCTGATTATCGTACTGGACTGCGGCATCAAGGCTATCGACGAGATTGCCTATGCCAAGAGCCTGGGCATCGACTTCATCATCTGCGACCACCACGTGCCAGACGATGAGTTGCCATGTGCCGTGGCTATCCTGAACCCTAAGCGTGCCAACTCTACCTACCCCTTCAAGCATCTTTGTGGGTGTGGTGTGGGATTTAAGTTCATGCAGGCTTTTGCCAAGAACAACGGCATTGCCTTCTCGCAACTAGTGCCGTTGCTGGAGTTCTGCGCCGTAAGCATCGCTGCGGATATCGTGCCGGTAACGGGCGAGAACCGTATCCTGGCATTTCATGGATTGAAGCAGCTGAACCAGAATCCGTCGGTGGGCTTGAAGTCTATCATCGAGATATGCGGACTTACTGGTCGTGAGATCACCATGAGCGACATTATTTTCAAGATTGGTCCACGCATCAATGCCAGCGGACGCGTGCAGAACGGCACGGAGACGGTGGACTTACTTGTGGAGCGCGACTTCCAGAAGGCGCTGATGGAGGCTACACATATCAACGAATACAACGAGCAGCGCAAGGACATCGATAAGCAGATGACCGAGGAGGCTAACCAAATCGTGGAACGTCTGGAGAGCCAGGAGCACCAATCGGCCATCGTACTCTACGACGAGGGATGGAAAAAAGGTGTGGTTGGCATCGTCGCCTCGCGACTCACGGAAATATACTATCGTCCAACGGTGGTTCTGTCGTGCAACGACGGAATGGCTACGGGCTCAGCACGCAGTGTGGCTGGCTATGATATTTACGATGCTATCAAGGATTGCAGAGACTTGCTGGAAAACTTCGGTGGACATACTTATGCTGTAGGCCTGTCGCTGAAGGTAGAGAATATCCCAGAATTTCGCAGACGCTTCCAGCAGTACGTCAGTCAGCACATCTTACCAGAACAGACAGAGGCGATGCTCGACGTAGAAGCCGAGATAGACTTTAAAGACATCACTAAGAAGTTGCACAACGACCTGAAGAAGTTTGCGCCACACGGTCCTGAGAACCCTAAACCCATCTTCTGTACACGCAACGTCTATGACTATGGCACATCGAAGGTGGTTGGCAAACAGCAGGAGCACATCAAGCTGGAACTGGTTGACTCGAGGTCGAGCAACGTGATGAATGGCATTGCCTTCGGACAGAGTGCTGCCGCACGCTACATCAAGTCTAAGCGTTCGTTCGACATTGCCTATACCATCGAAGAGAATATCTACAAGCGCAACGAGGTTCAGCTACAGATTGAAGACATACGTCCTTCTGAAGACGAATAAGCAAGGTGAGCATCTACAGGGACATACTCAAGAAATACTGGGGCTATGATGACTTTCGCGGCATTCAGCGGGAGATTATCGAATCTATAGGCCAAGGCAAGGATACCTTGGGACTAATGCCCACTGGCGGAGGCAAAAGTATCACGTTTCAGGTGCCGGCATTGGCGCAAGAGGGCACGTGCATTGTCATCAGCCCTCTGGTGGCGCTAATGAAGGATCAGGTACTGAACCTGCGCAAAAGGGGCATTCGTGCAGCTGCTATTTATTCTGGTATGTCGCACGACGACATCATCAAGACGTTGGAGAATGCTGTTTTCGGAGCGGTAAAGTTGCTATATGTATCGCCCGAGCGTTTGTCAACGGAACTATTTCAACAGAAACTTAGTCACATGAAAGTGAGCTTCA
The DNA here is from genome assembly GCA_024695815.1 of Prevotella sp. Classification (GTDB taxonomy): domain Bacteria; phylum Bacteroidota; class Bacteroidia; order Bacteroidales; family Bacteroidaceae; genus Prevotella. The sequence continues at coordinate 14,295 of JAILHK010000044.1, read as the reverse complement.
TCTGTATTGATGAAGCCCATTGCATATGTCAATGGGGCTACGATTTCCGACCTTCCTACCTAGCTATCGGCAACATACGTAAGATGTTGCCAGACAAACCGATATTGGCTCTCACGGCTACGGCCACTCCAGCTGTTGTCGATGATATTCAGGAGAAGCTGCTGTTCAAACAGAAGAATGTGTTCCGCATGAGTTTTGAACGCAAGAACTTGGTGTATGTTGTCAGGGAGGCTGTCGATAAGGAAGCACAGCTCATCCATATTTTGAGCAAGACTTCGGGGGCGGCCATCGTCTATGCGCACAGCCGACAACGCACGAAGGAGACAGCAGAACTGCTATGCAAGAACGGATTGGACGCGACTTTCTTTCACGCCGGATTGGATTATACCGTAAAGGACCAGCGACAGAAGGACTGGCAAGAGGGAAAGGTGCGTATCATCGTGGCTACCAACGCCTTCGGCATGGGTATCGACAAGCCTGATGTCCGCGTGGTGGTGCATATTGACTGTCCTGACAGTCTTGAGGCTTATTTCCAAGAGGCTGGTCGTGCCGGACGCGACGGGAAGAAGTCTTACGCTGTGCTGCTGCACGACAAGATGGAAGACATGAAGCTAAAGAACCGCATCACAGCTACGTTCCCTGAAATTGAGTATATCCGTAAGGTTTACGATCATCTAGCTTATTTCTACCAGATAGGCGTTGGCTCAGGCTATAATGCAGCATTCGAATTCCCAATCGACAAGTTCTGCTACAGATTCAAGCACTACCCTATCGCAGCAGAAGCAGCATTGAAGATTCTGGATCGCGCTGGCTATATCGAATATCGCGAAGAAGAGGAAAGCAAGGCACGCATAAGGTTCATACTGGAGCGAGACGATCTGTATCGACTTCGCGGAAATAGCAAGGAGGAAGACACACTGATCATCGCGTTACTGCGCAACTATAGCGGATTATTCAACGACTTCCAGTATATCGACGAGGCTTTCGTGGCTCAGCAGGCCAACATGACAGTTCCAATGGTCTATCTCTTACTAAAGGGGTTGGCACAGAAAAACATCATTCAGTTCATACCACAGAAGAAGACGCCAGTCATCCGTTATCGACAGCGACGCGAAGACTCTAAGTATCTGTCTTTCCCACCTGCCGTCTATAAGACACTGAAGGAGCATTTTGCTGAGCGCATAAACCATGTGATTCACTACATCTCTACTGGCAATCAGTGTCGCAGTCAGATGTTATTGCGATATTTTGGCGAGACAAACAGCCAACCTTGCGGACAATGTGACGTATGCCTTTCACACAACAACAAGGCAGCTTTCAGAGCTGATACGAAAACGGCTTCCGACGCTATCAGGGCTGTTCTGGCAGACAAGCTACCCCACGACTGCGAGGAACTGATGCGCCTGCCTTTCGATACCGAGGTCATCCAGAATGCGCTGCGTAAGATGGCTAGGAACGAAGAAATCTTGATTGATGGAACAATGGTTCAGCTTGACAATTAGCGCTTGTCGTCGAATTTCCAATCATTATACCTCTCGCGTGGGAATGTAAACATCTTATCATCTATTCCGCCTGACCTGAAGTTGCTGATTTTAATCTTTGCCCAAATGAATGCAACCTTAATCTTTAGGCTAATGGGATGATAAGTGCCCTGGGTCACAGTAGCTTTCACTTCTTTTATCGTGCCCTTTGCGCCCTTCTTTTGCTTCAACGTCAGCAAAAGATTACTTCCCTGTTTCTCAACACGATACGAAAAGTCGTCCAAGGAGAACTTAAACTTTCCAGAATACTTATCTTTCTTGTCGGACATCGCATCATGTACTTCCACCACACGACGCTTACGATAGGCCATATAAGCTGTCACGCCATCATTCCAAGTGTCAACACGCTCATCGCTAAAGCGCTGTTTTTTTCCTTTATACCAAATGGTGCCTTTGGTCTTGTAAATACCAATGATATCAACATCGTAATGGAGTGTGGCTCCTTGCGGGCCAAATACCTGATTGTAGGCTTTATCGAATATCTGCCTTGCTTGTTGCTCGTTGGTGATTTTCGTTTTTCCCCACGTCACAACAGACAGCAGCAGAAATACGAACAATAACAGTTTGTGCTTCATTTTCTCGAAGTTTATGGTATTAAAAGTTGGTAGGCCAATCGCTCATCGCCCGACAATATATAAATGATGCCACAATAGGCGAAGCCGTACTTCTGCAGGTTGTGCTGCATAATCAAGTTGTCACGATGTGTATCCACACGTATGTTTTTGTCGTGCGACAGACAAAAGTCCATCATGCTGGCAAAGATGCCGTGAACATCGGGAAGACTGGCAATGCGGTGAACCACATGATAGGGCAAGGTGTCGTCGAGCCACTCTCCTTCGTATATTTTCAAATAGGTAGGATCGGGCGAAGGCAGAAAGGCGAAATAACCCACCAGGCGCTCTCCTTCTTCTATAACAAAGGCTCCATGATGCGCCATGTCGGATGTGATGGTTGACTCTGAGGGGTAACCTTCGCCCCACTGGTGCATATTGCCCGACTGTCGCATAATTGTCTTGGCAGCTGCCATCACTTGCATAATCTCTGGTATATCCGTCGGTTTAGCTTCTCTGATTATCCTATTCATATGTTGTAATCTGATAAAATGGCAACGGCATCGGTCTTCGCATCGGTGCGAAAACGGGTGGTTTTTCGCTGCATTGTACGAGGTGCAAAGGTACTAATAATCTGCGACACTACAACATTCGTTTCGACCAATTAACTTTTATTAGAGTCTGGCTGATACGGTAAACAGCAGAAAAACAGTAACTTTGCAACGAAAAAGAAAACATTGGGAATAAATACACAACAGATGAACAAGATTTATGCATGCATGCTGGCCATGCTGGGAATGAACTACGCATGGGGTCAACAGGCTTTTGAGAATACCGACGTTGAGGGTTTTGCAAGACTGATAGCCAATAGCGACGTGGTCGTTTTGGACGTCAGAACCGATAGTGAATACGTTGAAGGCCACATCGAAAAAGCTATCAACATTGACTTTAAAAAGAAGGATTTTGTAGAGAAGGCTACATCTACCCTACCCGCCGACAAGACCATTGCCATCTATTGTCGTAGCGGTAGGCGCTCGGCAGGTGCAGCCACACTATTGACCAGCAAGGGCTTCAAGCTGGTGAACCTAAAAGGTGGTATCATTGCATGGACTGAAGCGCAGAAGCCTATCGTCACCCCCACCGACGAAAAGTAATATTGTTAAACTACAATACCAAAATCAGTACCACCATTTGGTACTGACCGTACCAACGGCTGGTATTGAGGCTACCAAGCCGCGGTAGCCACACTACCAAAGGCTGGTAGTCACGCTACCAAATGCAGGTACTCGTACTACCAAATGCAGGTAGTCATACTACCAAATGCAGGTACTCGTACTACCAAATGCAGGTACTCATACTACCAAATGCAGGTACTCATACTACCAAACGAAGGTACTCGTACCACCAAACGCAGGTAGTCATACTACCAAGTAGTGGTACTTAAACAAAGAGAAAACAAAGAAGCAAAAAAGGAATATCAGATTACTACTGCTGTTCCGCTTGTGGCAACCATCAGCATCGAGCTAGTGGAACCCACCGTCTCGTAGTCGATGTCTATACCTACGATAGCATTGGCTCCGAGAGCCTCGGCGCGTTTCATCATCTCCTGCATAGAAGCATCCTTGGCCTGAATCAGCACATGCTCATAGCTGGAGGCTCGTCCGCCTACAATATCGCGTATTCCTGCAAAGAAGTCTTTGAACACGTTGGCACCAATAATCGTTTCGCCTGTCACAACACCCTTGTACTCGCGGATGGTGCAACCTTCAATCTGAGGTGTGGTTGTTAGTATCATAATCGTATGCTTTTAGGTAGATTACACCTTTAATACGTATAATTACGCCAGATATTGCATCCAATTGCCAAATATTAACTATCTTTGCGAAAAAATTGGAGAAGTAGTATAATTATATGGGATACATGAACCGCTTCAAGCAGTCGGACGAAGGACGTCGCGACGAGCTTATTCGCATCATTGAGCACTCTGTAGAGCAACTGACTTTGGCAGAGCTGGAAGCTCTATACTATGACATGACCACCAAATCGTTTATCAACGATAAGTAATGGTGGATAGTTACATCAGAGAGGCCACAGAATAAAAAAGGGATAAAAACAAAGAAAGGGAAAAGATCATGATTAAAATGTACGTTATGGAAACCTGCCCCGACTGCGAGTATGTAGAGAAGCAGGTGGTAGGTAACCCCAATTTTCAGGTGATAGACATCGGTAAACATGTGAGAAACCTGAAGGAGTTTATCAAACTGCGCGACACCAACCCCGCATTCGACGAAGCTAAAGCGGTGGATGACCTTGGCATACCCTGCTACATACTGGAAGACGGCACTGTGACACTCTATTCTAAAGAGGTAGGACTGGAGCCTCGCCCACAGACTGACGGAGCCGCATGTAGCATCGATGGCAGAGGGTGCTAATATGAAACCATCTATCTTTCAGCGCCCAGTATGGGCAGCCTTTCTGGCTTTCATCGCTGCTTTCCTGTGGGGATGGGCTTATCCACTCATCAAGTTGGGCTTTGAGGAACTGCAGATCACGCCCGATATGACAGGCAGCAAGATGCTGTTTGCCGGCATTCGTTTTTCTATTTCTGGAGCCATCATCCTGTTGGTAGCCAAGATGACTAACAGGTCGTTTCGCCTGAAAGAGATCACCATGGGACATCGGGCCAGCACACACCTATTCCTACTGGTATTCGCGCTGCTCAACACTACCCTCCACTATGCTGCTTTCTATATCGGTTTGTCCCACAGTCAAGGCAGTCGTGCAGCCATTCTCAATTCGCTAAGTGTCTTCACCCTCGTGCTGTTGGCTTGCGCATTTTTCAAAAGCGACAAACTGAACCTACAGAAGGTGATGGGCTGCACTATTGGTTTCAGCGGTATCCTTTCACTGAACCTTGGAGGCGAAGCCAGTGGGTCGTTCACACTGCTGGGCGACGGTATGATTATCCTCAATGCCCTTTGCAGTGCCTTTGCTGCCCTGATGACCAGAGGCGTGGCCAAGCGCATCGATGTGTTTGTAGGCACTGGCTTGAGTCTGGGCATTGGCGGAGCCTTGTTGGTGATACCAGGACTGCTGATGGGTGGCACACTGCCCCACACTACCCTACTGGGACTGCTCTACTTACTGATGCTCATTGGCATATCTACCATTGGATTCGCACTCTACAACAAGCTGCTGACGTGCAATCCCGTGGGCAAGATTGCCATTTGGAACTCGCTGATACCCGTGGTTGGCGCCGTCACATCGTGCCTTTGCCTCAACGAGGAATTCAAATGGAAATATGCGGTTGCAGCTACCCTGACCACAATAGGAATCTATTTGATAAACAAAGGAAAGAAATGAGTGTTTTCTTGGCATTTTCGTTTTTTATGCTTACCTTTGCAGTCCATAACCAAACTTCAAAATTAAACCTATGGCAACAGTAAAACCATTTCGTGGCATCCGTCCACCAAAAGAACTTGTAGAGCAAGTTGAGAGCCGCCCATACGACGTGCTGGATTCAGAAGAAGCACGCGCCGAGGCTGGCGACAACGAGAAGAGCCTCTACCATATCATCAAACCCGAGATTGACTTCCCCGCAGGTACCAGTGAGTACGATCCAAAAGTCTATGAAAAGGCTGCCGAGAACTTCCAAAAGTTCCAGGACAAAGGATGGCTGGTACAAGATGAACAGGAACATTATTATATTTATGCGCAAACCATGAATCCTGATTCTGCTAACAGCAAGACGCAGTACGGACTGGTGGTGTGCGCTCATACCGACGACTACATGGCTGGTCGCATCAAGAAGCACGAGCTGACTAGACGCGACAAAGAGGAAGACCGCATGAAGCACGTTCGCGTGAACAATGCAAACATAGAGCCCGTGTTCTTTGCCTATCCCGACAATGCCGTGCTCAACGAGCTGATCATGCGCTATGCTGCCACCAAACCAGAATACGACTTCGTGGCTCCTATCGATGGTTTCCGCCATCAGTTCTGGGTGATTAGCGACGAGAAGGATATGCAGACCATCACCGACGAGTTTGCCAAGATGCCTTCTATGTATATTGCTGACGGTCACCATCGTTCAGCTGCAGCTGCCCTGGTTGGACAGGAGAAGCAGAAGCAGAACCCCAACCATCGTGGCGACGAGGAGTACAACTTCTTCATGGCTGTATGCTTCCAGGCTTCGCAGCTCACCATCCTTGACTACAACCGTGTGGTAAAGGATCTCAATGGTCTCACCAGCGAGCAGTTCCTCGCTGCGCTCCAGAAGAACTTCATCGTAGAAGACAAAGGCACAGACATCTACAAGCCCGCAGAAATCCATGAGTTCTCTCTCTATTTGGACGAACATTGGTACAGCCTGAAAGCTAAGGAGGGTACCTACGACAACAACGACCCCATCGGCGTGCTCGACGTAGATATCTCGAGCCGACTGATTCTCGACGAGATTTTGAACATTGGCGACCTACGCTCTTCACAGCGTATCGACTTCGTAGGTGGTCTGCGCGGACTGGGCGAACTGAAACGTCGCGTGGACTCTGGCGAGATGCGTGCAGCATTGGCCCTCTACCCCGTTTCTATGAAACAAATCATGGACATCGCCGACTCTGGCAAGATTATGCCTCCCAAGGCTACATGGTTCGAACCTAAGTTGCGCTCGGGTCTGGTCATCCACAAACTTTCTTAAGTCACTCTTAGATTGTCCTGTATTTCTATGACAGACGAATTCAAGACAATAAAAAATACGAGCGAGGGATTTTACTCTGAGAAGCGGAGCAAATTCCTCGCTTTTGCACATCACGTAGAATCTGTCGATGATGTCAAGGAACTAGTTGCACAATATCGCAAGAAATACTACGATGCTCGCCACGTCTGCTACGCCTACATGTTGGGCGCTGCCAGAGAGGATTTTCGCGCCAACGACGACGGAGAGCCATCAAGCACTGCCGGAAAGCCTATCCTAGGACAGATAAACTCCAACGAGTTGACCGACATCCTGATTGTGGTGGTCCGCTACTACGGTGGCGTCAATCTAGGCACCAGCGGACTCATTATTGCCTATCGCGAGGCTGCTGCCGATGCGCTTGCCCATGCCGAAGTGGAGACGAAACAGGTGGAAGAGGTCATTACCTACGACTTCCCCTACGTCATGATGAACGATGTGATGCGCATCGTCAAAGACATGCAGCCGCACATCATCTCGCAGACCTACGAGAACACCTGCCAGATTAAATTGTCCATCCGACAATCTGAGGCCGAACAGTTGCGACAGCGACTTGCAAAACTTAGCTTCTCATAAACAACAAGAATTTATGGATAACAGTAAAGAACTGTTCCCGCTGGTCGACGAGAACGGAACAGTAATAGGAAAAGCCACCCGTGGCGAGTGCCATAGTGGGACAAAAATGTTGCACCCCGTGGTGCATCTGCATGTGTTCAACTCCAAAGGTGAACTTTACCTGCAGAAAAGACCTGCCTGGAAAGATATTCAACCCAACAAATGGGATACTGCCGTCGGAGGGCATATAGACTACGGTGAGACACCCGAGCAAGCATTGAAGCGTGAAGTCAGCGAAGAACTGGGCATCAACGACTTTATTCCTAAGCGCATCGGACAGTATGTGTTCGAAAGCAGCCGAGAGCGCGAATTAGTATATGTGAACAGCACCACATACGATGGTCCCATCACCCCATCGGCATCCGAGCTAGATGGAGGACGTTTTTGGAGCATCGAAGAAATCGAGAAATCCATAGGAAAAGGCGTCTTAACCCCCAATTTCGAGAGTGAATTTACCCGTTTTCTAAAAAAATAGCACTTTTTTGAAAAAAGTTCGGCAAAACATTTGGTAATGCCAAAAAAAGTGCTTACCTTTGCACCCGCAAATAAGGAACAGGGTTCCGTAGCTCAACTGAATAGAGCATCTGACTACGGATCAGAAGGTTGTGGGTTTGAATCCCGCCGGAATCACTTCTTTAGTTTTGCACTAGTTCAATGGAACGTTGGTTCCGTAGCTCAACTGAATAGAGCATCTGACTACGGATCAGAAGGTTGTGGGTTTGAATCCCGCCGGAATCACAAAAAGCAAGGAATAGCGAGCAAAGTATTACTTTAGCTCGTTATTTTTTTGCTTTTTGTAACTCTTGATAGCTCTAACGAGCTCCAACTCTTCATTAACAGTCATCTTGTTGTTCATAATTTATTCTTTAGTTTATTATTTCTGATTCTAAAACTGCTGTCAATTTTTTCTCCTGGCAGTTTCTTCTTGACAAGTCACTTGAAGCCTTTCTGCTGGCTCATGATGAGCGTGATTCTGAGGAAACGGTGGCGAGGCAGAGTGGCCAGCACCTTCAGGCCGTTCAACTTCATGAGGCAGAGCGTCTTGGCCACTGCTGCAGACAAGTCACGGCTGAAGAGACTATTGACCATCAGGAGCTGCTTGTCGGATAGTTCGGCCCAACTTGTGGGCAATGTGATATTGAATGTTTTCATGGTGCAAATATATGGAAACTATGGTTGAATGGAAAAGACATATTAAAGGAGTGAATCTATGTGCATTAAATATACTATCATAAGGATTTTGAGATTTTCGAAAAATTATTTAAGTACGCTAGGTATTGCTTAAAATGCTAACGGCTTTAGAAATTTACTTTATGACTAATCAAATAAGCTTCTACATAATTGAAAAATCAAAGAATGAACATTTCTATGATTCAGAATGAATTCATTAATTGACAATGATATTTAGTGAAAGAGTGAATAATTATATACTTGAAGGGGAAAAAACAAGTTTTTCTTTGGATTTTTAGTAATTATTTCTATTTTTGCAACAGATTATAAATATTTTAAATCAATTAAATTATGACAGAAGAAGAGAAAAAAGAGTTTGAGGATTTTTTGCAGTGGAAGAAAGAAAAGGAAAAAAGAGAAAAATCTACGAATCAGTTCGAGGTTCAGCCCGTAAATTTTGAAACGAAGGATGAAACTCTTAATAACATTGAGAGTGACAATGTGGTAAAACATCAAGATACAAGCTCTGACCCAGAACCAAAAACTAGTAATAATGGGTGTATTATATTTGTTGGAGCTATAGCTGTTATATTTCTTCTTTTTCTTTTTATGATTGGTATAACTTCTAACAAACAATCTTCTACAGAATTAGTAGAAGATGAAGAAATAGCGGAAGTTGTTGATACTATTACAGCACCTTCTTCTGCTATCGCTGAGGTTTCAAAAAAGACCTGGGATTTTTCTATCAGCAAAGATGATATGACAGATACAAAAAATATCTGGGCCAAGATAACAAGTGAAAATTATATATCTCAGGAGTTTCCATACGAAGGATATACTTATGCCTCGATAACTGTTAGATATATGAAAAAATATGGCTATGATGTTATTATTGAAATAACTAAAGGCCAAATAAGTGGTAGTGAATATCGTGGAACAGATTATATAACTGCTCGATTTGATGATGGGGCTCCCCAAAAATATCATTTCAATGAGGCTTCAGACGGAAGCTCTGAAATAGTATTTATACGTAATAAATCTGATTTTATTAGAAGATGTAAAAAAGCTAAAGACATTAAGATTGACCTTCCACTTTACAAAGGTGGACGGCCTGTGTTTACTTTCCATGTTGATGAGCCACTTGTATGGAGAACAGAATAAATATAAATTATTGTAACAATCATTAGCCCTATGAAAAAGTTATTTTTATTTTTCTTGCTGGCTGTTCTTTTATGCAGCTGCAATGGTATTAAATATCGTGAACTTTATGGAATTACTGATGAATATGTAGAAAAGCTACGAACGACATATGATAGTTATGGCCTTTTTGATATTAAGTATAATTCCAAATCTACCGCTGATAAAGAGTATAGTGTAACTCCTATAGGCCGTTTGATAATTGTAAAGATAGAACGAGAAGCTGATGATCAAGAATATGAGAACTTAAGAGAAGCTTTAGAATCTCATTACTCAGGTGACAATAGTGTGAATAAGGTTTATCGCAATCAAGGAGGTACTATTGCAATTGATTGTAGAAATTGATTATATTGAAGACTCCTCAGCTTAGAACCAATAATTGGGGATGGACCTGAATGTCGTTTAGCAGCTGAAGTTCGTAGGACTGCAGGGAGTGGATGATTTTGGTAAAATATCTCATGCCTACCCTCCTTCCTCTTTCTGATTGATAACAGACTTGAGTTCTGCGAATTTGGTGTGAATATAGATACTCACACCGAATATTGAACCAGCGTATATCAGACACTGTGCGAAGGAAAGCAGCACAGAGTCAGAGATTGCGCCAGTGGGGGCTACGATGAAGCCCGCTGTTGCAAGTGATACACCTGCAAAGAGCATGGCGATAGCGGAGTAGATTTGGATGTCAGTCCTAGTTTCTTTGGTCATGTTGTGTTGGTTTAAAAGTTGATGGTGCAAAGGTAAAAGTTGATTTATGATTAACAAAAGACACTTTTTTCTTTATTTATTTGTCCAAATAGAATAATTTCGTATCTTTGCGACAAATATATAATAAAATAACTTTTTGCTATGAGAAGAATTTTTGTATTATTTAGTTTAGTTTTGTTTGGCCTTTCAGTGCAGGCGCAAAACGATTCAATTGCTATTTCGCAGATGAAAGAATTAGGAGTATATTATTTGCGTAATGATACCTTAGTCCAAATCGTTCCTATTATGCAGGAGAGAACAAAAGTAAGTTCAAGTCCTTTTTCTGCTAAAGGATCTATGGTATATGAAGGTGAGAATAGTGAAAATGTTTTGGGTAATAAACCTGTATTTTATATATACATTCCTAATATGTATAAAAACAGAATTAACGCTAAGCAATTTAGGCTTGTAACACTTACTTCAAAGAAAGGTCAAAGAAGGCTGAATACAATATCAGTTTCTGTATTTGGAGCAAGAACTGGTGCTAAATCTCAGATTCTTAATATGGAGGAACTTAATGAAGAGTGTTACAAAATCTTTTCTGATGACGCTATTCCAGCAGGTCATTATGGAATATTTTACAATTATGGAAATGGAGTCCCCTTAAAATTGTATGACTTCGATATAAAAGAATAGATAGAATGAATAAGCGAAGCAAAAAATGCTTCGTTTTTTTAGTGGTTGTAACGACGATAGTTATCATCAAGGGCTTTGGCTACAACTCCGACGAATGACTGGCCGATGTTATCAGCCAGGAAGTCGCGGAGGTTTAGGACTGATTGTAAATGATAACGTTACAGTATACAAAAAAAATAATTCAAAAGTTAGTGCTGCAAAGATACAAAAAGTTTGTTATACATCACTTATTGCTGATATAGTTTTTTTCTTTAGGATCAGACGGTACCTGTGCCTCCTACTCTGTGATGTAGCGCTAACAAATTTGCTCTTATGAGTCACCTTAATTATTACGTAAAACTCTGCTCTACATGGTAACCTTTTCGATTATTTTAGCGGTATCCTATTTAGTTATTATCTACATGTTTGAGTCGCCTTGATATTGCGTGATTGCTCCTATAAGTAGAAGGAAAATTTCGAGCCCTTGCTGCCAATGCCTTCATGGTCAGCGAAGAGGGGGAACTGGCAACAGAGGTCGCTGGCCTGTTCGTCATCCAGTGCAATGGAAAGCTCTAGCTCGATGGCCATGCGTTGGTCGTTATACCTGAGGTCCCAGATACACTCTCCGAGAACGGCGTTCACTACCGTCCTTATCTCGTCCTGCGTGCGCCAGATGGAGTCGAAGTCAGTCATAATATTCTATTTTCAGCAGCTCACTCACATTGAGATCGTCATGAAAACCATCATCGTATTTGTAGACGATACGAAGGCCGCGATACGTCGATGGCACCTTCAGCGTGTCCAACAGGTGCCACTTGGGACGTCCGAAGTCGTACGACTCTCTATCTAGGATAATGCGGTTTGATACAAAGTCGAAAGCGTAGTAGCCACCACCAATGCACTGGTCGCCTGGCTTCAATAGGTGCTTGTGCTGGTCAACCATGCCCAGACGGAAAACGCCGTCAATTGTGATAATAAACTTTGGGAGATTCATTCAATTCATTATTTTATATTCTTCTTGAATATGGCGGGGTTGCCAGCTACGAGTGTTCTGGGAGCCACGTCATTTGTCACCACAGAACCTGCAGCTATAACAGCACCGTCGCCGATAGTGACACCCGATAAAATAGTGGAATGTCCGCCAATCCAAACATCGTTACCAATTGTAATAGGGCTACCGTAAACATCAAGCACACGCCCCTCAGGCTCCAGACGGTGTCCCGCGGTATAGATACCAACATCTGGGCCTATCAGACAGTTGTCTCCAATACGTATTTCCGCCAGGTCAAGCATCGTACAATTATAGTCGGCATGGAAGTTATCACCCACATGAATATTCTGTCCGAAATCGCAATGGAAATTATCGCCCACAAAGGGAGCGTTTCCTACAGATCCAAATAGCTCACGAATGAGTGTTTCTTTCTCCTTGAAGTCTATCAGTGTTAGACTATTCATCTGTTTGATTGAAACCGAAGTCTTGGCCATTATCTTCTGTACTTCTGGGCTAATTTCTGTGCGGCTATACCAGTTCTTTTCCATATCTATCTAATGATTTTTGCTTTCTGAAGGTTGTCGAAATCGTCCCAGAAGTCCTCTTGTTCGGAAGCGGTGAAACCATCGTTCTCCATTTCTTTCAAGATGGCATCCAGCAACTGTGTTTTGGAGATGTACAGGCTTGGGGCTACGTCGATGGGGTAAGTGAGGATGTCACCCAACGAGCCTACGTGGCAGTTCGTAACGGCAATGTCACCGTTTGCAACGTTTACCTGAATATGGCGGGTTGTGCCATATTCGGGTATCGTGTTACAGAGCTTCTGGTATAGTGGATTGTCGCTATACTGTTCAGAATCTACAGAGTTGATGAGTTCGCGGAGTGTCATAGCAGCCCTGATACGATATCACCATGACGATGCTCGTCATTCTTTACGCTTTCAACCTCGGGGAAGTCGGCAATCAGATGCTCATAGGCTACGGCTGCGTCGTATTCCCCTTTAGCGATGATTTTGTATAGTTGCTTCTTGCCCAACAGATAATAGAGTATGGGCATGATGCGGGCCATCGTCTTCTTTGGTTTCAATACCTGCTTTGTATAGGCATGGAACACGCTTGCGTGCCTGCCTTCTTCCTTTGCTAATTGCAGGAACGCCTCACGTTCCTTATCCGTCTTGACCACCTTAGCCAGACGCTGATACATCAGTACGGCATTAAGTTCGCCCTGCTGACTACGTAGTAATTCTTTTAATTGTTCTTGTGTCATAATTCTGTTATAATTCTAATTTCCAACCATTATCCCCGTGATAGATCATCTGGCGTGTCATTCCACCGTCGATGCAGCGGCCTATGCCCTGAGCACCTCCAGCCACAACGACTACCTTATTCGTGAAATATCCCATTGTATTTTATCCTCTAAATACTAAAGTATTGTAATTATCGCGGCAAAGATACAAAATTATAGGGGATTTTGACTAACTTTGCAATAGCATTTAAGAAGAATTGTGATAGATATGTTAGAACACATCGCAGATTTTACGGCTTGGCCGATATTGACAGGAATATGTATTGGCTATGTTGCCAACCGCATTATGAGCGGTGAGGGCAAGGGATGCTGCATGAACTTTGTTGTAGGCATCGTAGGCAGTTATGCAGGTACTTTCATCAGTCATTTGCTGAACATCGAACTGTTTGGCAAGGGTTATCTTTCCAACTTCGTGTTCTGTGTGGCAGGGGCCGTAACTGTATTGTGGATTTGGAAGAAACTGTTTGATTGAGTATGCTGACGATTGATACAACCAACATGTGCTCACATCTGCAGAAGAAACTGTTTGAAGATGATGGCATCTATCATCCTCTGTGGATGGCCATGCTGGATGATGCTGAGCTGACAGCTGTAGTCCGCTCCAGACAGCTTCATATCTACCGCAATGGTAAGAAGGTGCTTGTGCTGGCAGGGAAGGCTACTCCAAAGATTATCAGAGAAGATAAACTCTGAGAAATGGCATTATAATATGGACTTTATCATGAAACAAAACTTAAGTTATAAGAACATTCATATTGGCGCAATAGCTACTTTTTATATAATAGCCTTATTGGTGCGCTTGATATCATTGCATGTTGCCGACAAATGTCCTGC
>JAILHK010000027.1 GCA_024695815.1 Prevotella sp. | reverse complement strand
TCACAAGGATTACAACACCGCACGTTCACTCACCAAGATGGTAGGTAAGCGTCGTAAGTTGCTGAAGTACCTCTACGTTAACGACATCAATCGTTATCGTGCTATCATCAAAGCTCTCGGTCTCCGTAAGTAATTTGATGATACATATAAACAATAAGCCCCTGCCAATCGGCAGGGGTTTTTTGTTATTCTCTTTTTCTTAGAAGTGGAAGCTCATATCCACGCCCACCTGTATGGGTGTAGCACGCTGGGCAAAATAGCGCTTACCGCCTGCAGCACTGCTGGCCACAGCAAACGTGTTGTAGTGGGTGTTGGTCAGGTTGCGTGCCCAGAGCGACAGCTGCCAGTACTTAAACTGGTAGTCGGCATGTGCACCCAGCACGGCATAGAATTTCTGACTGTAGGTATTGGCCTCGTCCCACCAAATCTTTCCCTGTCCATGCAGGTTGGCACCAATGGTTAGCGCCCCCAGTCGATAGTCAACCATCGCACTCATGGTGTGCTGCGGCACAAAAGGCACGTAGTTGTCTTCATAGGTATCATACTCCTCAAACTTGGCGTTGGTAAAGGCATAGCTCAGTCCCCAGTCCATCGCATTGTCTAACGCTCTGCCTCGCAGCGTAGCCTCGAGACCACACGAATGACTTTTTCCTGCGTTCACCATGATACGTCCGTAGTTACTCTCTGGGGCCATGATCGACAGCTGCTGGTTACGAATCTGCATATAGTAGATAGCCAGGTCGAAATGGGTGCTACCGCCAAACAGATTCAGATGGGTACCCACCTCATAGTTCCAGCTCTCCTCGGGCTTATAGGCGATGGTCTCCTCGATAGCATCGTAGTCGGCATCGCTATGTGGCACGTCATAATCACCACGCATGGCGTTCTGCTGGTTGGCATTCAACTCAGTCTGCAACACGTCGCTGAACATCTGGATGTTATAACCTCCCGCGCGATAGCCTTTCGCCACCACAGCATAGATATTACCCAGGTTGCCATCCAGACTGTAGGTCAGTCCTATTTTCGGCAGTAGCTGGGTGTAGGTTTTCTTTCTGCTATCCACCACATGCGATGTGAGGTGATAGGTTGCCTTGCGTTCTGCTGTTCCTCCGGTCATATTCATATAAGCCAGGGCATCATAGGCCACTTTCACTTCATCCACATTGAAACGCAGCCCCAGTGTCAGCTTCCAGTCATAGCCCAACAAGAAGTTGCTCTCGTGGTAGGCAGCCAGATTCAGTGTAGGTGTCTTAAAGGTCTCAGGCACGGCCATCTCTGCCTCCATCGTCACACCGGCGATAGCGGCATTCACGGCCTGTTGTGCAGCGGCAGCTGCCTGTTGTTCTGCCACGCTCTGCGGCATACCCTGAGCCAGCATCGAGTTCAGCATCTGCTGATACATGCGGGGATACATCGAACCTTGCATGGCGCTCTGCATCGACTTGGTGATGGCATTGCCGATAGGTCCTGTTATCGCATCGCCGAAATATACCGGTGCATTGGTGTTCAACCACTGGTAGGCGGCAAACAAACCGGTAGCATGCTGCCAGCGTTGTGGAAATATCTGGCGTATCAGTCCTTTATTCTTACTGCGCAACACCAACTCCTGGGTGATGGCGTTCATCTTCTGTCGTTGGTTCAGCTGCAGGTAGTCGGGCGTCATATAATCCTGGTCCATCTGCATCTGGTCTTTCATAAACTGGTAGCTGGTCGTCGAGGTCAGCATCAGGTTGTCGGTCTCATACCCGATATTCAGTCCAGTGGTAAACAGGTTACGCTTATAGCCGTTCATGATGGTGGTAGCAGGGTCGTCCACATCCTTGTAGTCGCTGCTCATCTCACCATAGCCAAAGCCATTCTGGTTCACATATTGGTAGTCGGCCAGCCAGTCAAAGGTCAGCTGCTCTGTAGGGCGCCACTCCAGTCGCACTCTTCCACCAGCCTCGTTGGTCAGGTCGTTCTTCTCGTCAAAATTCTGGTTGTTAATAAAACCCTTCAGTCCCTGGTAGAATCCAGCCACCGTAAAAGCCAAGTGCTCACTGGGTTGCTGGTGATGCGCCACCTCTACCTTACTCTGTAAGCCAGTAGCCAGTCCCAGGTGCACGTCGGTACCCTGATAATGGTAGTTCGTAGGCCGTTTGGTATAGATACGCACCAGTCCACCCTCGGTATTCTGTCCGTAGAGTGTACCCTGTGGACCACGCAGAATATCTACACGGTCTAACATATAGAAATGATGATTAAAAGCGGCCTTCGACATCAGGGGGATGTTATCGTAATACACGCCCACTGCGGGGTTGTTGATACGTGAACCGATACCTCGCATATACATCGACGAGGTGAGTCGCGAGCCATAGGCAGGCATCACGAACGAGGGCACATACTGCGACACCTCACTCAGGTCGGTTACATGCAACTGCTGCAGCTGCTTACTACCCAACACGTTACTGCTCACGGGCTGCAAGCGCAGGCGCACCTGCTCTTTAGGCTGCGCCACCACCACAATCTCGTCCAGGTCAACCACCTTACTCGAATCGCTCACGCTCTTCGTGTCTATATTAACAAAAGAGGAGGCCATCGTGGTAAGACAGCCTCCCAGAGTCAAAAAAACAAAAACAATCTTTTTATTCATTTACAACTTATGTTTCATTCAATTTCGAGTGCAAAGGTACAACTTATTATTGGCTTCAACAATCCCCATTTATATGGATTTTTCAAAAATATGCGACAAATAGACATACATCAATGCCAAAATGACACGTTTCCTCCTTGGGCATGATGATTGAAGGTTGCCCTTTGACCCTTCGACAGGCTCAGGGACCGCTCAGCAACCACTCAGGGACCGCGGAGGGGGGAATAGTTAATATGTTATTATGTCTTTAAAATAATAGGAGGATAAGATATGAATTTTGAAAAGTTTACAATTAAAGCACAAGAGGCGATTCAGCAGGCGGTGAATATGGCCCAGCTGAACAACCAGCAGGTCATCGAACCTGTGCACCTCTTGAAAGGTGTCATCGAACAGGCGAAGGACATCACCACCTTCGTGTTCCAGAAGTCGGGCGTCAACGCCCAACAGATAGCCCTGCTCGTCGATCAGGAGATCCAGCACCTGCCCAAGGTGCAGGGAGGCAGTCAGCCTTACCTCTCATCCGATAGTAATAAGGTACTCGTGCGCGCACAAGAGCAGGCCCAGAAAGCGGGCGATGCCTTTGTGAGTGTCGAGCCCATCCTGCTGGCCCTACTCAGTGTCAGCTCTACAGCCTCACGCATTCTCAAGGATGCTGGCTGCAACGAGAAAGAGATGCAGGCAGCCATCCAGGAACTGCGCCAGGGTCAGAAGGTGCAGTCGCAGAGTGCCGACGACAACTACCAGAGTCTGGAGAAATACGCCAAGAACCTGGTGGACCTGGCGCGGAGCGGGAAGCTCGACCCGGTGATTGGTCGTGACGATGAAATACGCCGTCTGCTGCAGATTCTCTCCCGCCGTACGAAGAACAACCCGATACTGATTGGAGAACCCGGTACGGGTAAGACCGCCATCGTGGAAGGGCTGGCAGGTCGTATCGTCCGTGGCGACGTGCCTGAGAACCTGAAGGACAAGCAGTTGTACTCGCTCGACATGGGTGCACTGGTGGCTGGTGCCAAGTACAAAGGCGAGTTTGAGGAACGGCTGAAGAGTGTCATCAACGAGGTGACGAAAGCCGAAGGCCGCATCATCCTCTTCATCGACGAGATCCACACGCTGGTAGGAGCCGGTGGTGGTGAGGGGGCCATGGACGCCGCCAACATCCTGAAGCCTGCCCTGGCCCGAGGAGAGCTCAGGGCCATCGGTGCCACGACCCTCAACGAATACCAGAAGTATTTCGAGAAGGACAAGGCCCTGGAGCGCCGTTTCCAGACCGTCATGGTGGACGAACCCGATGAACTCTCGGCCATCTCCATCCTCCGAGGTCTGAAGGAGCGCTACGAGAACCACCACAAGGTACGTATACAGGATGACGCCTGTATCGCTGCCGTCCAGCTCTCAGAGCGCTATATCTCAGAGCGGTTCCTGCCCGACAAGGCCATCGACCTGATGGACGAGGCCGCTGCCAAACTGCGTATGGAGCGTGACTCCGTGCCAGAGGAGCTCGACGAGATCACCCGGAGACTGGCCCAGCTGGAGATTGAGCGTGAGGCCATCAAGCGCGAGGGCGACGAGGTGAAGATAGCCCAGCTTGACAAGGACATCGCCGAACTGCGTGAACAGGAGACCCAGTTCCGTGCCAAATGGGAAGGAGAGCGCCAACTGGTGAATAAGATCCAGCAGGACAAGCAGGAGATGGAGAACCTGAAATACGAGGCCGAGCGTGCCGAGCGCGAAGGCGACTATGGCAAGGTGGCCGAGATCCGCTACTCGAAGCTGAAGGTCCTGGAGGATGACATCAAGTCCATCCAACAGCAACTGGCCAACGCACAGAATGGCGACTCTCTCGTGAGGGAGGAAGTGACCGCTGATGATATCGCCGAGGTGGTGAGCCGCTGGACAGGTATCCCCGTGAACCGTATGATGCAGAGCGAGCGCGAAAAGCTGCTCCATCTGGAGGAGGAGCTCCACAAGCGGGTCATCGGTCAGGAAGAGGCCATCACCGCCGTCTCTGATGCCGTGCGCCGCTCACGTGCCGGACTTCAGGATCCGAAGCGACCGATAGCCAGTTTCATCTTCCTCGGAACGACAGGTGTCGGTAAGACCGAGCTGGCCAAGACACTGGCCGACTATCTCTTTAACGACGAGACGATGATGACGCGAATCGATATGAGTGAATACCAGGAGAAGTACAGTGTCTCACGTCTGATCGGTGCCCCTCCGGGCTACGTGGGCTATGACGAGGGAGGCCAGCTGACCGAGGCCGTGCGCAGGAAGCCCTACTCGGTGGTGCTCTTCGACGAGATTGAGAAAGCCCACCCCGACGTGTTCAACATCCTGCTGCAGGTGCTTGACGACGGGCGTCTGACCGACAACAAGGGACGTACCGCCAACTTCAAGAACACCATCATCATCATGACCTCGAATGCCACGCGCGAACAGCTCAGGGCCACGATGCGACCGGAATTCCTGAACCGTATCGACGAGATCATCACCTTCACCCCGTTGACGAAGGCGCAGATCAGCGACGTGGTACGCCTGCAGATGAAGAAGGTGACCGACATGCTCGAGCCCCAGGGCATCCATCTGGAGACCACCGATGCTGCCATTGCCTACCTGGCAGAGGCCGGCTATGACCCCGACTTCGGTGCCCGTCCGGTGAAGCGTGCCATCCAGCAGTATGTGCTCAACGACCTCTCGAAGAAGCTGCTGGCCGACGAAGTAGACCGCGACAAACCCATTATCATCGACGAGTTCGGAGACGGTCTGGTGTTCCGCAACTGACATACAGGATTTAAGTACAGCCAAACTGCTGCATAGAGCTCAGACGCAACGATACTACCGGATATCAGGACATTAACCCTGCCTGATGTTCTCAGAATATGAACGAAAAAGTGCCTTTTGGCACTTTTTTGTTTAAATGGCACGATAATTATGAAATAATCATTAATTTTGCAGGCAAAACAACAATAAACAATCAACAATGAGAAAAGTGATGATGATGCTCGCCGGAGTGCTTATGAGTGCCGCCATGAGTGCCCAGCAGGACAGTATATCGAGTGAACAGCCCGCAGGCAGGAAGAAAGTAGGAGTCGTACTCAGTGGCGGAGGTGCCAAGGGCATGGCGCATATCGGAGTGCTGAAAGTGCTGGAGAAAGCCGGTATCCCCGTCGACATCATCACAGGCACATCGATGGGCAGCATCGTCGGTGGCCTCTATGCCATCGGCTACAATGCCAGCGCCCTCGACTCGCTGGTGCGCAACCAGGACTGGAGCTACGTCATCACCGACAAGGAGAGCATGGAGAAACAGAGCCTGAGCGACCGGAAGAAGCAATACACCTACCTCTACTCCACAGGGCGTGCCATCGGTAAGGGAGAGAAGAGTCCGGGCGGTATCATCAAGGGCAAGAACCTGGCCGAGCTGTTCCAGCGGCTCTGTACCGGCTATACCGACTCGATAGACTTCACCAACGACCTTCGCATCCCCTTCGCCTGCGTGGCAACCGATATCATGGACAACAGCGAGATTGTGTTCCACAGTGGCCGTCTGCCCCAGGCCATGCGCGCCTCGATGGCCATACCAGCCGCCTTCGCCCCCGTCAGAATGGGTAACCGGGTGCTCGTCGACGGTGGTCTGCGCAACAACTATCCTGTGGACGTGGCCCGTGAGATGGGAGCCGACATCGTGATTGGCGTCACCCTCACAGGCAAGCCCAAGACGGCAGAAGACATCACCAATACCATGAGTATCGTGGGACAGATTATCGACGTGAACTGCGTGAACAAATACAAGGAGAACATCGCCAATACCGACCTCCATATGAACGTGGACTCACATGGCTACTCCACCGCCAGCTTCTCGGCCGAGGCCATCGACTCACTCATCCGATACGGAGAGGAGGAGGCGATGAAGCACTGGGACCAGATCATGGCCCTGAAACAGCAGATTGGCGTCGGTGACGACTTCAAGCCCGAAATACATCAACCCCTGCGCCCGAGAGTCCTGACCGAGCGCCAGCGCGTCACCGGTTTCACCTTTGAGAACATGACGCCCCAGGCAGAGCGCTTCCTCAAGCAGAAATTCCAGCTGGCCAAGACCGACAGCATCGATGCCCAGCTGGAACAAGAGCTGACCACCTCGATGCGCGTGGACCTGTTTTACAACACGGCCGAATGCCGCCTTGAACCCGAGGGTGACGGTGTACGGGTCATCCTCTCTGCCAGCAGCCGCAAATCCGTCATGCTCCATGCCGGTGTACGCTTCGACACTGAAGAATACGTGGCCCTGCAGCTGGGTCTCGAGCTGCCGTTGAACACAGCCATCCCCATGAATACCGACGTCACCATCAGACTCGGCAAGCGCATGAAGGCCAAGGCCGCCCTGACCGTCCACCCCCGCAGTTTCACCCGGCCTACCATCAGCTATACATTCTTCCGCAACGATATGGACCTCTACTTTGAAGGCGAGCGCGACTATACCATCCTCTTCAACCAGAGTCAGGCAGAGCTGACCCCCATTAACTTCGACTGGAAGCATGTCAATTTCATGATGGGTGTGCGCTGGGACTACATGCACTACCGCAGTCAGCTGGGACGAGGCACGATGAAGGACTTCTCCCTGGAGAACGAGCACTTCTTCAGCTATCGCGCCCAGATGAACTACAACAGCGAGGACAACTGGATCTTCCCCACCCGCGGTTCCAGTTTCAAGGCCGTATACGCCTACCTGACCGACAACTTCACCCAGCTCGACGACAAGCCCGGCATGAGTGAGGTCAGTGCCAACTGGCGTACGTCGTTCACCATCGGCAGCCGCTTCACCCTGCAGCCAATGCTGTATGGCCGGATGCTATTCGGCAGTACCGTACCGCCAGTATTCAGGAATGTCATCGGTGGTGAATGGTTCGGACATTATATCGAGCAGCAGATGCCCTTTGCCGGCGTGGGACACATGGAATACGCCGACCATCACTTCGTGGCCGTACAGCTACAGGCACAACAGCGGATTGGCAAGAACAACTATGTGCTGTTCCGCGTGGCCGGGGCACAAAAGGCAGCAGAGGTCAAGAACCTGCTCGATACCCACACACTGCTGGGAGGTCAGATAGCCTACTATTACAACACGATGTTCGGACCCCTCGGTGCCAGCTTAGGTTACAGCAACCACACGAATTCGGTCCACTTCCTGTTGAACCTGGGATACGAATTCTGAGTTATCTGACTATCTTACGCGTGGTACCGTCGGGATAGCGGATGATGAAGACACCCCTCTTCGAGGGGATAGCAGGGAGGGCATGCCCCTGCAGGTCGTAGTAAGTTACGGACTCCTCCGTCCTTGTCAGGACGCCGAAGAGAGCCGTTGACTCTTTCATAAAGTCGAAAGATACCAGTCCGCCGGCATCCATCTGGATATTGGTCACAGGTCTGCCCGAAAATTTCATGGCGGGAGCAGAAGAGTCCGTCAGGCAATTGTTAGCAGAGTCGCCTGCCACATAAGGATAGGCAGCCAGACTGAGGTAACGGTTACGCCCGTTCTCGTCGAACATGGAAGACCCGAAATAATTTTCACTGGCATGGTATGGACGGTTATCGGCGGGTACGAGGTCGACTGATATCGAACTACTCGTATTCGGCGCGAGCGAGCCGCTATAATGGGAGACGTGAGTCACCAGCAAACCATTCCCGGGCACAAAGCTGTCCCAGCCCGTCTGCTGGCGGTTTTCAAGAATATAGTAATCCTTTGAATCCGTAGGACACGTTATCTTATAGGCTACCGGTATGTCATTCCAGGCAGGCATACCAAAGACAGAGGTGGTCCCCGTCAGTTCTTCGATGGTGGTCCACCCGCAGAGGCTGCGCTCAAACGCGGAGTAATTAGGCGGAGAGAAGCCACCGTTGGAATAGTTGCCGCCGTCCATCAGGTCCCACTCGTCGAAAATGGAATAGGTACTGCCAGAGACAGGGTAGAGGTCAGGCAGTCCGAGGTAATGGGAGAACTCATGGATGAAGGTACCGTAGCCATCGAGTTCATTACCGCGCAGTTCACTGATACAAGTATAATCAAAGAGCGACACCGAGCCAACTTTTCCACTTGTGTACCATTTATGAGGCCAGATAGCATCAGAGCCTCCACCCATATGCTCACCTGCACCAGCAAAGAGCACCATAACGATATCCACCTCTCCGTCACCGTCATGGTCGTAAGGTGAGAAGTCTACATCCAGGGCCTGACAGGCATCCCGTATCATCTCTTGAGCGCGCTTGTCTTCTCCTGCTTTTTCTTGTCCTTGTTTATCCACCTTATTGGCACCATAGTATGCCATCTCCTGAGGCAGGACCACCAGTCCGAGGATATCGAAGATAGGCTGGAACTGACCACCACTCTGATACTGGAAATACTCTGAGGCACACCCCTTCGCACCATTCTCCGAGTAACCTTCCTCATTGAGCATGGCATTCCATCTGTTGACGGTTTCTTCCTCAGAACTAACAAACGCCCTGTCAGGAAAGGCCGCCAATACCACAGGGTAATGAAACGTTCCAGACAGTACGCTACGCGTGGTAGATGCAGCCCGAGTAGCATGCTTACTCCCCCTATCACAAGGAATACGATGATATTGAGCCCTGACCGCCAGAGCAGTCAAGGCCAATATCGCATATATCGTCAGTCTTTTAATCATCTTATTTAGCACATGGTGTCCAGGGCTTCAGCGTCTTGAAGAAGTCATTGCCCTTATCGTCTACAAGGATAAATGCAGGGAAGTCCTCCACATCAATCTTCCATACAGCCTCCATACCGAGTTCAGGATACTCTACGCACTCGATACTCTTGATGCTCGACTGAGAGAGAACGGCAGCTACACCACCGATGGTACCCAGATAGAAACCGCCATACTTCTGACAGGCATCAGTGACCACCTGCGAACGGTTGCCCTTGGCAATCATCACCAGTGAAGCACCGTTGGCCTGGAACTCATCTACATAAGGATCCATACGATTGGCAGTGGTGGGACCCATCGAACCACAGGGATAGCCCTCCGGTGTCTTGGCCGGTCCGGCATAAAGCACAGGATACTTCTTGAAATAGTCGGTCATACCCTCACCAGCATCGAGACGGGCCTTCAACTTAGCGTGAGCGATGTCACGAGCCACGATGATAGTACCCTTCAGATTGACACGGGTAGAGACGGGATACTTGGAGAGTTCCTTGCGCACGGCATCGATACCCTCGTTGAGGTCGATCTCAATACCCTTGCCACCCTCACCCGGTTTACGCAGCTCCTCGGGAATGAGTTCTGTAGGGTTGGCATCCATCTTCTCCAGCCAGATACCATCAGCATTGATCTTGGCCTTGATATTACGGTCTGCAGAACAACTGACACCCATACCGATAGGACAAGAGGCACCATGACGAGGCAGACGGACCACACGGATATCGTGGGCCAGATACTTTCCGCCGAACTGGGCACCGAGACCAATCTTCTGAGCCTCGACCAGCAGCTTCTGCTCAAGGTCGACATCACGGAAGGCACGGCCAGTCTCGTCGCCGGTAGTAGGCAGCCCGTCGTAGTATTTGATAGAAGCCATTTTCACGGTGAGCAGGTTCTTCTCAGCCGAGGTACCACCGATAACGAAGGCGATGTGGTAAGGCGGACAAGCCGCTGTACCCAGACTCTTCATCTTCTCTACGAGGAAGGGAATCAGCGTACCCTCATTCTGGATGGTGGCCTTGGTCATCGGATAGAAGTAAGTCTTGTTGGCAGAGCCGCCACCCTTGGCCACCATCACGAACTTATACTCAGCACCCTCGCAGGCCTCGATATCAATCTGGGCGGGGAGGTTACAACGGGTGTTCACCTCGACGTACATGTTCAGCGGTGCATTCTGTGAATAGCGCAGGTTGTCCTGGGTATAGGTGTTGAACACACCCAGCGAGAGGGCCTCTTCATCCTCGAAACCCGTCCATACCTGCTGTCCCTTCTCACCATGAATGATGGCAGTGCCCGTGTCCTGGCAGAACGGGAGGATACCCTTACAGGCCACCTCGGCATTGCGGAGGAACTGGAGGGCCACATACTTATCATTCTCGGAGGCTTCGGGATCAGTAAGGATCTTGGCCACCTGTTCATTGTGCTCACGACGGAGCATGAACTCCACATCGTGGAAAGCCTGCTGGGCCAGCAGCGTCAGTGCCTCTTTCGAAACCTTCACAATCGTTTTTCCTTCAAACTCTGCGGTGGTCACACCGTCCTTGGTCAAAAGGCGATACTCTGTCTTGTCTTCGCCCAACTGAAACATCGGGGCATACTTAAATTCTACATTTGCCATAGTCGCATTTGATTATTTAGTTATGATATTCATAAGATGTAAAAAACACATTCACAAGATGCAAAAATCAATCATTAGATATAAACAATCATTAGATGTAAACAATCATTAGATGTAAAACAATCAAACAATCATTAGATATAAACAATCATTAGATGTAAAACAATCAAACAATCATTAGATATAAACAATCATTAGATGTAAACAATCATTAGATGTAAACACATTCACTTTCCCTGCACCGCCTTTATCAGAATCCGAAGATCTGCTCCGTGGTGAGCCGTTTCACAGGACCAATTTTCTCCAGGAACTGCATGTCGAGCTGCTTCTCGTCGCCCAGAATCATGTAGTTGTAAGGACGGTTGGCGATGGTGCTCTTCTCAAACTGCACGATATCCTGCAGCGTCACCTTGGGCAGATGGCGGTAGACAATCTCATTCAGGCTGCCCGACAGTCCCAGGCGCTGGGCTGCGAGATATGCATAGAAGATGCTGAGCTTCGTGGTACGCTCACTGGCGATGCGCTTGGTGACGGCATCCTTGGCGATGGCGAAGCCATTGTCGCTGGCAGGCATCCGGTTCAGTATCTCCTGGAAATGATTGATACAGTCGGCCATCTTGTCGTTCTGGGTGATGATATGCGTAGAGAACATCTCCTTACGGTCCTTCCACGCGGGTCTGGAATACCAGGCACTGGCGTTATAGGCCAGTCCGCGGGCTTCGCGCATCTCCTGGAACACGATGCCGTTCATGCCGCCACCGAAGTACTCGTTGAAGATGTCGAGGACGGCAGTCTCCTCGGGGTTCCAGGAGCGTCCGGAGTTGTTGTACATCCGCATGTAGATATTCTTGGCCTCGTAAGGGGCGATATACACCACATTCTCCGTAGCCAGTTTCCTCAGGTAGGGTTTGTTCTGCGGGACAGCTGCCAGCCTGTCAGCCGTCGGGTGGCATTTCTCGACAAGCCCCAGCAGCTCCTGTTCAGAGGCAGGACCGTAGTAGACCACCTGGTGCTGATAGTCTGCCAGGCCCTTGATCAGGTCGACCAGCACCTGGGGGGCAGTCGACTTCAGCTGCTGCTCAGTCATCACATCCGTCAGGGCGTTACGCTCGCCGACGGTGACATATTCATACAGGTACTGGTAGCAGGTGCGCTGGTTCTTCTTCAGGTCGCTGCGCTGCTTCATGGTCAGTCCCACGAGCTGGTCGTAGGCCTGGCTGTCGGCCTTGGGGTGATGCAGCACCTCCTCGAGCAGTGCCAGTGCTGCCGGCATGTTCTCGCTCAAGCCAGAGAGGTTCACCGTGAGATTCTCGCTGCCCACACCTACATTCCACACACAGGCCAGCTCGTAGAACTTCTGCCGCAGGTCGGCCGCTGTATACTTGTCGGTCCCGAGGTATTTCAGGTATTCGGCAGCTATCTCATAACGGTTGTCGGCACTCTGTCCGAAGTCGTAATAGAAAGTCAGGTTGAAGAGGCCGTTAGTCTGGTTCTTGACATAGTATACGGGCAGGTTCTTCTTCGTCTTGAGCACGGTCATATCCTTCTGGAAGTCGACGAAGCGGGGCTGGATGGGCTCCACCCGACTGCTCTGGATATCCTTGACAAACTGGCTCATCTGGTCGCGGTTAGCGGGTATGGGCGTGATGGCGGGCTTGTCGATCTTCTTCTGGGTGGAGTCGACGCCGAGTTTCTTATACACCGTCACGTAGCCGTCGGTAAAGAACCTGTTGGCAAAGTCGACTATCTCCTGCTTGGTGATCCTGGATATACGGTCAATCTTTCCCACCTCCTGCTCCCAGGGCACCTCGTTGATAAAGGCATTGACAAACATGTCCGCCCTACCCTCGTTGCTCTCGAGCAGCTGGTAGTAACTGCGCTTCTTGTTGTTGATGATGCTCGGCAGCAGGTTGTCGGGGAACTCGCCGCGCTTCAGCTTGTCAATCTCAGCGAGCATGAGCGACTTCACCTCGTCGAGGCTCTGACCCTCTTTCGGCACGCCGATGAGGAAGAAGCCGCCGTGATCGTGCATGATTTCGCTGCCGCCGGAGGCCTGCTGCACCTTCATCGTCTGGTTGAGGTTCAGGTCGAACAGCCCGGCGCGGCCATTGCTCAGCACGTCCTCCATCAGCTCGAGGGTGTCGGCCTGCAGCGAACTGGCCTGCTTGGCGCGCCACGCCACCCAGATCCGCTCTGCTTCCTGACCGACGATCGTCGTGTCCTTAGGCGATGTCAGCGGAGGCAGCGGGGCGAAGGTCGGCTGCGCCACATCCTTGCCGGGCTTCCACGAAGCAAAATATTTCTCGATGATGGCTATCGTCTTGTCGGGGTCGAAGTCGCCGGCCATGCAGATGGCCACGTTGTTGGGCACATACCACTTATGGAAATAGTTCTTGATATTCGTGATGGAGGGGTTCTTCAGGTGCTCCTGCGTGCCGATGGTGGTCTGCAGCCCGTAGGGGTGGTTGGGATAGAGCATCTTACAGAGCGTGGCGAAGAGCTTACGCGAGTCGCTGGTCAAGCCGATATTATACTCCTCGTACACGGCCTCGAGTTCGGTGTGGAAGCCGCGTATCACCATGTTCTGGAAGCGGTCCGACTGTATCTTCGCCCAGTTCTCTATCTCGTTCGAGGGGATGTCCTCGGTATAGCAGGTGACATCGTTAGAGGTGTAGGCGTTGGTGCCATCGGCCCCGATGGTGGCCATCAGCTTGTCGTATTCGTTGGGGATGAAATACTGGGCTGCCAGCTGACTGACGCTGTCGATCTCGTGGTAAGCCTGCCTGCGGGCTGCCGGGTCCTTGAGTTTGCGGTATGCCTCATAGCGCTGTTCTATCTCGTCGAGCAGGGGTGCCTCGGCTACCGCATTGTTAGTACCAAACGACTTGGTGCCCTTGAACATGATATGCTCCAGATAGTGGGCCAGTCCGGTGGTCTCTGCCGGGTCGTTCTTCGAACCCGTCCTGACGGCAATGTAAGTCTGGATGCGCGGTTTCTCCGGATTCACCGAAAGATACACTTTCAGCCCGTTGTCGAGTGTATAGATGCGGGTATGCATCATGTCGCCCTCTATCTGCACGTAGTCGCGGGCGGATACTGACAAACAAGCAAAGAAGCAAAAAAGCAAGATACTAAATTTCCTCTGATGTTTCATATATTTTCTAATTTACTGATAATATTCATAATTCAACTTTCGGAAGTAGTTAAGGAGTTAAGGAGTTATGGAGTTAAGCCAATACTCTGCTTCTCCAAATATAGCTCCCATCACAGCTCCTCTTTTCTGCCTTAGACATTTGGCATAACTCCTGTCCGAAGGACGAGCGAAG